>CALCVP010000023.1 GCA_937907705.1 uncultured Prevotella sp.
GTGTGGGAGTGGAAGCATAAGTGGCTATTTGCATTCCGTGACATTGCACGTGGAGTCGATATGCGTACATTTATCATTGCGCCTATTCCCGACGCCGTAGGCGTCGGGCATACAGCCACGCTCCTCTACGCGGAGCGTGGCTGTATGCCCGGGGCTGTGCTTTACGGAATGCTTGCATCTTTGATTTTTGACTATACCACAAGACAAAAAATCGGTGGTACTCACGTTAGCATCAACTATGTCAAACAATTTCCAGTCCTCACTCCCGACCAAATTCCATCAGCCATGCAATGGCAAATCGTGAAGCGAGTAGCCGAGCTATGCTATTTCAACCACGATATGGATGGCTGGGCATCAGAACTATGGGAAGAGATGAACGAGGAGCAGCGTGCCGAGTTGCCACAGTTGGGCGCACAGCAGCCATGGATTTACAATCCGGAGCGCAGGGCCGTCCTTCAAGCCGAGCTTGATGCCATATTTGCACATCTCTATGGACTAAACACGGAGGATCTCCGTTACATCTTAGACCCGGAAGATGTCTGTGGCAAAGGTTGTATCAACGAGACCTTCCGTGTGCTGAAAGACAACGAGATACGCCAATACGGTGAATACCGCACCAAGCGCCTCGTTCTCGAAGCCTGGAACAAGTTAGGATTTGACAATTAAAAAATACAGCAAATTTGTTCGGCAATTTTCGGCAACGAGAGAAAAATCTGATGCACGATTAAGAAACTTTACGAAATGGTATAGAAGTGGTAATTGCTGATTTTTAGCGTGTTACGTTTTTTTTAATATAATTCACATGATTGCCAATAAAATGTGCGCCTGACAGTCACATTTTATTGGCAATCATGTGCTTTTGGGTAGTTTATATGCTTCTTCTTTTAAATTCGGCACAGGTAACGGCTGTGGCTACTGCTACATTGAGGCTGTCGATACCTTTTTGCTGTTGATAGCAAGGAATTAAAATTTTGTGTTTGACACGCTGTAATATGTCAGAAGATATGCCGTTTCCTTCATTGCCCATGATAATGATCCCATTTTGGGTTAACGGCGTATTGTAAATGTCTTCTCCGTCAAGAGCTGTGCCATATATTGGTGTATCAGACGGCAAACTGTCTATAAATGCCTTTAGGTCTGTATAAATGATGTTTACCCGTGCAATGCTGCCCATCGTGGCTTGCACTACCTTGGGATTGTAGGCGTCAGCAGTTTCTTTGCTGCAATAGATAGTTGATATGCCAAACCAATCAGCTATTCTGATGATAGTGCCCAGATTGCCGGGGTCTTGAACTGTGTCAAGGGCTAAACACAAGTTATTGTTATATGGGCAACCGTTCGTGCTTGGATTGGGTATTGTGAAAAGAGCCATTACTTTTTGGGGGTGTTGCAGAAAGCTTATCTTTCGCAATTCTTCTTCTGTTACTATGGCATCTCCATCTTCTGGATGTATTTTATTCTCAGTGAACCAATCTGTTGTAGCAATCAAGCGTTTTACTTCATATCTTTTCATCAAATCGGCTACCACTTTAGGACCCTCTGCCACAAATACTTTTTCTTTCGTCCTGTTCTTTTTGAGTTCAAGAGAGTTGATATATTTGACAAGGTTTTTACTAATCATTGTTAACTGAAATTATAGGGTGAATATAAGTAAGCAGGTGCTCAGAATTAATTTAAACAATATTGCTAATAATGATTTCATACATACGCTTAATTTTGAACGTCTGCTTAAAACTGCAAAGTTACATCAAAAGAATGAAAACGACAAAGCCCAAGCTTAATTCGTTCATCACAAATCGGAAATAGATGTAAAAACAATACTTCAGGTAAAGAAAACTATAAGTGGATGTTCAAATTTGTTTAGAATATATTTGCTGTGCGGAAAACAAAACAATGCGCATGGCAGTTTTATGCTGTCATGCGCATTGTTTTATCAAACAAGAAGGCTTCAGTTTATAAATCAAGTAAAATTTGTACGATGCGTTCTGCCGTTCTTCCATCCCACCTGTCTGGAAGAGAACATTTTTTCCATGTGCCTTTTATAATGTCTTGAACAGCATGAGACAATTTGTCTGCATCTTCTCCTACAAGTGCATTTGAACCATATTTTACAGTCTCTATATGTTCCGTATAGCTATTGAGTGTAACGCATGGAACGCTGTTGAAAGTGGCCTCTTCTGCTACATTGCCAGAGTCGGTAACAATGCCCATGGCATGAGCTGTAAGATACCCGAACTCCAAATACGACAAGGGAGGGATGATAATGAAGTTGTGCTGGTCGTTGGCAATTGGTTCTATTACTTTTCGTGCATTGTCTCGTAGAGCGGCTATTATTTTAGTATTTCCTGCCGCTTTGCACAATGCATCAATCATTGAGGCTAAATTGCCCTCATTTGCCAAGAGAGCCTTTCGGTTGAGTGTAAATACAAAATATTTTTTGTCTTCAAGTTTTTGTTCCTCAAAGATTTCAGGGCATTTTAATCTGTTGTGGTTATGGCGTAAGGTATCCATTAGTATATTGCCAACCATATATACTTGAGACAGCTCGGCTCCCTCTCTGCTGACAATACTATTGCTGCCTAATCCAGCAGTAAACAATAAGTCTGACAATCCGTCTATCACTAATCTGTTGATTTCTTTTGGCATGCTGATGTCAAAGGAGCGGGTGCCCGCAACGAGATGGGCAAGTGTCAGCCCCTTCTTTTTTGTTACGATAGCTGCTGCCATGGTAGAAGCCAAATCATCAACCACTATTACTACGTCTGTGGCATGTGTTTCAAGGTAGTTTTCAAATTCTGCCATTACCCTGCCTGTCAATTCATTCAGATTGATGCAATCTACGCCCAAGTATGCGTCAGGATGCTTTATTTCCAAATCATAGAATAATGAAGGTTCAATTGTTGCATCTTCTTTTGAACCGGCATACACTAATTTATAATCTATTGATTTTCCTTCTACTTTGGCTTTCGTAATGGCACGGGTTAGTGGGGCTATTTTAACGAAGTTGGGACGTGCTCCCGCTACAATGCAAATATTCAACATCTTGTTATGTTTTGTTTATTATAGAATTTATATAAGTATTGGTTGGTATTCATCACCAACCGTTTATCACTTGCGGTGGTTGCGGAATACCTTGATGTATATATTATTTTTTCTCTGTTGATTGAAACAATTCTTTAATTCCGCCTATGCTACCCAAAAGATTAGTGGCTTCATAGGGAAGATATACTGTCTTTGTCTTATCGCCGGAAGCAAGCTCTTGAAGCATTTGGATGTATTTTTGTGCTAACAGATAGTTAGCAGGATTAGACGATTTGCCTACAGCTTCTGTTATCTTGTCAATGGCAATGGCTTCGGCTTCAGCCTTTCGTATGCGTGCCTGTGCTTCGCCTTCAGCATTCAGTATGGCCATTTGTTTGTCTGCTTCAGCTTTATTGATGATAGCAGTTTTTTCGCCTTCTGACTTTAATATAGCAGCAGCTTTTTGGCCTTCACTGGTTAAGATGGTAGCACGTTTGTTGCGTTCTGCCTGCATTTGCTTTTCCATAGCTTGCAATACACTTTCAGGAGGCGTAATGTCTTGCAGTTCCACGCGGTTTACCTTTATACCCCATTTGTTGGTGGCATCGTCAAGTACGGCACGCAGTTTTGTGTTGATGGTATCACGCGATGTTAATGTCTGGTCCAACTCAAGTTCACCTATAATATTTCTTAAAGTCGTTTGTGTCAACTTCTCTATGGCATTGGGTAAGTTGCTGATTTCATAAACAGCTTTAAATGGGTCTACAATCTGAAAATAGAGTAGGGCATTGATTTGTGTCTGTACGTTGTCTTTGGTAATTACGTTCTGTTTGTCAAAATCATACACCTGCTCTCTTAAGTCTATCGTATTACTGTAAACATAGCGTCCATTTCGTAAGGTTACGATTTCCTTTGTCCTGTCAATAAACGGAATAATGATATTGATACCTGGTGATAAGGTGGCATAATACTTGCCTAATCTTTCTATTATTTTTGTTTCAGATTGTGAGATAATGACAAGGCTCTTTTTTACAAGCATTAATGCACACAACACAATAGCTGCGGTTACTATAAGAAGAATGTTCATAATATAAAGTATTTAAGTTAATAATAATAGGCTTTGTATGATTGATGAAAACAGATTGTGCATGTTATGCTTGCTCAACCGTAATGATAATGCTGTCTCTGCTTAATACTTTTACCTTTTGCCCTTGTTCAATGCTTTTGTTGTCCGCAGATATTGCCTTCCAGTCGTCTCCGTCAATGGCTACGCGTCCATATCCGTTCTCAACAATGGTTTGGCTTACATGGCCGTAGCGCCCTATAATGGCATCTGCATTGCTGGGTCTATAACTGTCTTTGGTGTGTAGATACTTTATCACTACAGGGCGTACAAAGAAAATGCAAGCTACAGAAAATATGGAAAACAAAAGTAATTGTGCATAAAATTCTAATCCGGTAACCGTAATGATGGCTGTAAGAATACCACCGATGGCAAAGCACATAAGATAGAAGTCGCCATTGGTAATTTCCAATATCAAGCAAATGACAGCAATTAAAGACCACATTTGCCATAAGTTTTCCGCAAAATATTCAATCATAAATATCCATTGTTTGGTATGCGAAGATAAGAATTATTATTGAGCCGTACAAACATTTCGTTGAATATTTATACTAAGGTTAAGCAGTGCCATTGCTTTGCTTGCAGAGCTTTGTCTGAGCCAAAATTACTGAACCTTATAAAACTACATAAGGCTGACTTCACAGCCAGCCCTATATTGTTATACAAAAACATTATGAATTTTATTTAGCGAACAAGATTTATACAAAAGTTTATCTATATATTGCTTTAGCTACTGCACACTTGCAGCAGAAAGTCTACAGCTTTAATATTTTGTGTTTGTGTGGTGCAATCTTATTGCGCTTGTGCGCAAGATTTGCATTTGCGCTCACAGAATCGTTCACACTGTGAGCAAATGTCATAACCAAGCATGGCACCAAGGATGAAATCTTCTTCCGGTGATAGCTGGTTGAGGGGTCTGGTTACTATTAAGCGAATTGCGTCAAGGCATTCTTTCCGCCCAAAAAACAGGTTTATTCTATCATTGCCTATTGGCTGTATGATATAGCTGATATTTTGTCGTTGCAGTCTGTTGAGTGCATACTTTTCATACTTTCTGTTGAAAGTGAAAAGTACCATTTGGCGTACGCCCTTTTTGTATTCGTAAATATGATTACAAAGTACTTTCATGTCTGTAGGCAAAATATCTTTTAGCATAACTGCTTCCTCTTAATAGTTTAAGTCATTTCTATTATATAAGTGTACTGAATAAAATTAAAGATTTGGCTTGATTTCATTAAGCCATGCATCAATACGCTCGTCTGTTTTATCATCTTCGTTGACATCATCGAGAGCCAAACCAACGAATTTGCCATCTACTACAGCAGCAGAGTCATCGTAAGTATAACCGTCAGTTGATACAGCACCGATAAATTTTGCGCCACTGTCTTTTAAACCTTCATAAATGTCTCCCATAGCACCGCAGAATGTGTCGCTGTATGATTCGCAGTCACCACAACCGAAGAGAGCAATTGTCTTGCCTGACAGGTTTGCTTCTTTCAACTTGTCAAGACCATCGTACCAATCGTCCTGTAATTCGCCTGCGCCCCATGTTGAAGATCCTAACAAGAGATTTTGATAAGCATCAGCAGTTTGAGCATCTATGCTTGAAACATCATATACATCAGCTGCTGCAATACCAAGTTTATCAGCTATTTTTTCTGCGATTCCCTGACAGGTGCCTGTCGAAGAACCATAAATTATGCAAGTCTTATTCATATCGTTAAATTATTTGTTTGTTTTACGATTGCAAAGGTATGGCAAATTCAAGACTGCTGCAATACCTAAAAGTAGGGTTTCTTCTTATACCTAAAAATGATGATAAGTGAGTGCTCAAAATTAAGCCCAAACTTATTTAATTAAATTATGGACAATTGTATAAGAAAATGCCTTGGGGGCTTAATGCATGTTGTTCCTTCAAAAAGAGAGCGGCCAATTGACCGCTCTCAACCAACACAAAAACTAAACTAGACTTAATTAGATATCCTCCTATTATCTCTAACTGTAGAATATCACTGCAAAAGTACAAAATATAGTTTTATCAAAGGAAGGTTCTTGATTTTTCCCCCCCCCCGATTTAACATTTATTATTATAGATGGGTGCATTTATGCAGTAGATATTCGTTTAATATAATCATTGCAGTCACTATTTTAGCATTGAAACGGTTCTTGGCACATGCAAGAGGCGTGTCTGTCATCTGTTTTAGTTGCAGAATACAACAATTGACATTTACGGTATCTCCTTCAAAAAAGAGAGCGGCCAATTGACCGCTCTCAACCAACACAAAAACTAAACTAGACTTAATTAGATATCCTCCTATTATCTCTAACTGTAGAATATCACTGCAAAAGTACAAAATATAGTTTTATCAAAGGAAGGTTCTTGATTTTTCCCCCCCCCCGATTTAACATTTATTATTATAGATGGGTGCATTTATGCAGTAGATATTCATCTAATATAACCATTGCGGCCATTGCTTCCACTATTGGCACGGCTCTTGGCAACACACAGGGGTCATGCCTGCCACGTGCCTTTAATTGTGTAGTGCGTCCATTGATATCTACAGTATCTTGTGCGCGAAGAAGGGTCGCTACGGGTTTAAAGGCTATGCGCATCCATATATCTTGACCATTGCTGATGCCTCCTTGTATGCCTCCACTATTGTTGGTAAGGGTAGTAATAACATTATCTTTTACTGTAAAAATATCGTTTACTTCACTGCCCTTGTGATTAACAAAGTCAAATCCTAATCCAAACTCTATGCCTTTTACTGCATTAATGCCAAGCATTGCTGCTCCTAAGTCGGCATGTAGCTTATTAAACTCTGGTTCACCTAATCCGATGGGGCATCCTTTTATGACACAAGTAATAGTACCGCCAATGGTATCGCCTTGTTTTTTTACTTGTGTAATTAGGTCTACCATTTCTTTGGCTTTGGCTTCGTCAGGGCATCTTACGATGTTTGTTTCAGTTTTGCTAAGATCGTATAGAGTATAATCTTTGTTCAGTGCAATGTTACCTACTTGGGAGGTGTAAGCCTGTATGGATATATTGAGCTGCTTCAATGCTAACTTGGCCAAAGCTCCAGCTACACAACGGCTGATAGTAATGCGGGCGGAAGATCTTCCTCCGCCCCGGTGGTCTCGTATTCCATATTTGTTATAATAGGTAAAATCAGCATGTGATGGTCTAAACACTTGGCGCATATTGTCATAATCATTGGAGTGCTGATTTGTATTTTGAACCATAAATCCTATGGGGCAGCCTGTTGACTTGCCTTCAAACACTCCACTTAACAATGTTACTTTGTCTGCTTCTTTTCTGTCTGTGGTAACAGCGCTTTGTCCTGGCTTTCTACGGTTTAGCTCTTCTTGGATAAAGTTCATGTCAATATCAATGCCTGCCGGATATCCATCTATTACACCACCTATTGCCAAACCATGACTTTCACCAAAGGTGGTTAATGTAAATATCTTGCCAAATGTATTCATAATGTAGATGAAAATTTGTTTGTGTTATAGTTTGTATGTTTACCTCATAATGATAAGGTAAACGTAGAGATAAAATAGAATATATAAATAAGTAGGTGCAGAGAACTGTCTTTCATTCAATTCTGAACACCTACTTATATGCAGACAGCAAAAGCAATATATTTTGTTTTGCGGGTTATATCAATGTTTAGTGGCAGTGTCCGCAACCACATTCATGCTCGCCTTCTTTGTGGCCTCCGCATCCTTCGCAGCTGTCACAGTTACAACCGCCACCATTCATGTGGTTAATCAAACTTTGAATTTCATCTTTTGTAGCTTCACGCGATTCTACCACATGGCCTTTGAAGTTGAGTTCAAGTCCGGCTAATGGATGGTTTAAGTCTACACGTACTTTATCATCACCGATAGCCACTACCTTTGCAAAAAATCTGTTACCGTCTTCATTTTGTAGTGGAACAATGGCGTCAACAAATATATTGTCTTTGTCAAATTTTCCGTTTATAGTAAATATGTTCTTGTCCAAGTCTATAACGTGGTCGTTGTCATAATCGCCATAAGCTTGCTCCTTGGTTAATGTAAAATCAAATTCATTTCCTTTTTCAAGGTTTACCAATTCTTTTTCAAAAGCATCTAATGTAAAGCCAAATCCGCTGATAAATTGAAATGGCTTGTCGGCAGGTGCTTCCTCTACCATTGTATTCTTACCATCTTTGTTAGTATACAGCTTGTATGCTACTGCAATGTATTTGTTTTTATTCTCTTCCATTTTTGTTGTTTATAATTAATAGTAAAATATTTATTTGTTCACTCATTTGATTTGAGCATTTGTATATGTTTTATCCTTTGTTAAAGAAGCCTGTATGGACTTTAAGCGGATGTAAAGTCAAGAATGTTTTTCTTGTTAAATGCAGCATAATGAACTTTTGCTGACTACTGATATATGTTATTGCCAGTGGCAAAAAGTTAGTTGTGTGCAAATTTACAAAAAAATGCTGAGAAAGGATCATGCTCTTTCTATAATTTAATATTAAGTAGATATTCTGGACTTGTTTATTAGAATTGCCATTTTGCACCTAAACATGGGCGGCATTTAAAGCCTTCTGTGGAGCCGAAATTATTGCTGAGCTCTATTTCTGTTCCTATATTTAAGTTTTCGCATCCAAAATGTCTGCCTACATTATACCATAATTGAGGCTCTGTAATAAATATATTGTGTTTTGTCTTAAAGTCATTGCTACCTTCTTTTGCGCAATCGTGGGTTTCCCACCAAAAATCAGCAAAGCCATCGAAGGTCAATCCAGACACTCCAAAAACATCCTTACACGTCCAAACCAAAGTGAGTTGCATAGGTATTGTGCTACTTTTTTTCTTGATATTTTTATAGAGAGCTTTGATATTAAGCGTATTGTTGAATTGCTTGTCGTGCAAGAAATAATCTGCACCGAACAGCCAACCAGTATTGATAGGATAACTTTTGGTAATGCCTCCATCGTATTCAATATGGAGACTGAAGGCTTTGATAGCAGACTTCTGCCAAAAGTTTAAGCAGCGTGAAATTTCAAGATAGCTTCCTCCTGGCGAAAGATTAGGTCCTGATACATGGTCATCATAGTTAAAGTCATGGTCTACGAAGAAGTAAGAATTACCCCATTTGTCAGCTTTGAACATCTCTAAAGTGAGCGTGTAGAATTTTCTGTCAGAGCCGAAATCATAAAATAACTGGGCATTTGTCTGTGCATACGTCTTTGTAAAAAGTAGCATTGCTATTATCAGCAGTATTATTTTTTTCATTTGTAATGGATAATTAGTGTTATACGATGTAAACATAAATTGCAAAATTATACATATTTTGTGTAAAAAAAGAAAAATATGAAAACGATTCTTTCTTTATTATAAAATTAATGGCTTGTTCTTGTTTTGACAAGGCGATAAGTAGGTGTTTAAAGTGCAACGCATATATACGATTGTTACTGATCCTAAGATGTCTTTTAATAATAATGTTTCATTGTGAAGAATAATCCATCGGAAGAGGAGTGGTTTTCATATATTATTCGTATTTTTGCTTTGCCATCAGGAGTTTACTCGTTTTTTAGTAGTATGAAGATGTGTAAAATTCTTGACAAGATAAAGGCTTAAGTATTTATACGTAGAAAATATTTTGTGTTATGGTGATAGAATTGATTTTACGACTTGCATTTGCTCTGCTTTTAGGCGGATTAATAGGTATAGAGCGTGAATACCGTGCTAAAGAGGCGGGCTTCCGTACCCATTTTCTTGTAGCTTTAGGCAGCGCATTGTTTTGTATTGTATCGCAATATGGTTTCTCTACTGATTTGAAAGATTCTTCGCGTGTGGCAGCTCAAGTGGTGTCTGGCATAGGCTTTTTAGGAGCAGGCACAATTATTTTTCAGAAGAATGTAGTGCGTGGACTTACTACTGCGGCGGGCTTATGGGTAACAGCCGCAATAGGATTGGCTTGTGGCACTGGCATGTATGTGGCAGCAGGTGTATCAACATTAATGGTACTGTTAGGATTGGAAATATTAAATGCTTTTTTGCCAAAGATGGGTACCTCTACGATGACCATTTCTTTTGTAGCACCCACAAGAGAGAGCGTACGAAAAGTATTGAGTCAAATAAAGCATGATGGTATGGAATTATATTCTTATGAGTTGAAGCAAAGTCGCAATGAAATGGGAGTGATTTACTATGCCAATATAGAGCTGAAGTTTAAACGTAGCAAGACAAAAACAGAAAATCTACTTAGTTATATGGATGAGTTTCAGGATGTCATAATCGCAAATATAGAGTAAAATACTGTTGCTCCTTGCAGTAATAGACAAGTTCTCTTATGGTTGAGGCATGGTAAACCTGACCACGATGGGTAAATGGTCGCTGTATGCATTGCGATAATGGTAAGCCCTGTATGTCCTAAACGGTTGAACGCCACCATATTTCTCGTCTTTTTCCAATAAGAAAGGAGCATCATTGATGTGGCAAGAGAGCAGTTCTGGCAGCAACCAAGAGCTGAAAAATATGTGGTCAATACTTTTCCACTCACCTTTGTATTTGTAAGAGGCTGGTGTGCCATGTGTTCCCGTTGCTTTTTCTGATACATTTACCATTCCGGTATCATAAAGTGGCCGTAGTGCAGGCGAATTTGCATAGTCGTTGAAATCGCCGGCTACGATGATATTAGGCTCCTTGTGTTTGCCCTTTATGGAGTCGATAGCCATTGCCAACCGATGGGTTACAGCCTTTCTGTATGGCAGAGTCTGCTTGCTACCTCCATATTTGCTGGGCGCATGTACAACAAATATATGGAGCGTATCGTCTGTCATGATGCGTCCAGATACATATAGAATGTCTCTTGTAGGGCGCATATCTTTTACTGGCTGAATGTTAAGAGAGTAGTGGCTGATAGGGAGAAACCTGCCTGGAGCATACATAAGGGCTACATCTATGCCCCGTACATCTGGCGATTGTGTAATGATGTACTCGTATTGAGCTTTTCTCAATGCAGAACGCTTGCAGAGATACTGCATGCAACTGTCATTTTCTACCTCGCACAGTGCAATAAAGTCGGGCATAAACCAGTCATTGCCTTTCATGCCACATGAAATGATAGTTTTGGATATATTGTTGAGCTTGTTCCAAAACTTGCGCTGATTCCATTTCCGTGGGCCTTCTGGCAAAAACTCATAGTCTTGCTTTAGACTGTCGTGGTGGCAATCAAACAGATTTTCACAGTTAAACTCTACGAAGGTGAGAAATGATACTAATAGTAGCGAAAGGCTCATGGTATAAATTTTTATTGTTTTATCTCAATGTCTTGTTTTACATTGTTGCGTATCTTTGTCAAGTAGTTGTGCATGGCGTCAGCATCTTTATTGTCAATAATCTCAAGTAACGTTTTGAGCTCTTGCCCGATTTTTTCTACTTGTCCTGAGGTATAGGGATTGAACAGTACTTCTTGTAACAAGAAATCATCCTCGTTAAGTACCCCTTTGGCTATTTTCATGTGCCGCTTGAAGGTCGTGCCAGGTGCATCTTGGTGTTTCATCACGGCAGCAAACACAAATGTGCTGACAAAAGGTATGCTTAATGAGTAGGCTACTGTTTTGTCATGTTCTTCAAAAGTATATTCATAGATATTGAGTCCTAACTTGTGATAGACATCTTTGAAGAATATTCTGCCCATATAGTCTCCTTCTGTAATAATGATGGCATTTTCTTCGCTTAACTGGTTTAGATTGGCAAAGGTAGGACCAAACATAGGGTGTGTAGATACATATCTGTGTCCGCTGGCTTCGTAAAATTCTTTTAGTCCAGTTTTGATAGATGATATATCGCTAATGATGCAGTCTTTTGGCAGATATGGCAGCACCTCTCGAAAGGCAGGAATGGTGTATTTTACAGTAACGGCATTGATAACAAGTTCTGGCTGAAACTGCTCTATCTCTTCCATGGTTGTAAAGCGCAATGTGTTATATGTGTATCTAAGCCGTTGCGGGTTCTTCTCATAGACTGCTGTTTCATGTTCAAAACTGAGTGTATCAAGGAAAAAACTCCCCATCTTTCCTGCGCCTAAAACTAATATTTTCATGCTTGTGTCTTTTTATACTTTTATGAATGAAGCAGGTATCCAAAAGCATCCTCTTTGAATACCTGCTTCATCATCAATTATTTATTGATAATTTCCATTTGTTGTCTTACAGATTCTTCGTGTACGGCCTCAAATACAGTCTTGATAAAGTCGGGTTTCATGCCACAAAGACTACCTTGTGCACCACGTTTGTCAAGTATTTCATTATAGCGTGCAGCCTGCAATACAGTCATGTTGTGTTCTTTCTTGTATTGTCCTATTTCTCTGCATACTCTCATTCTTTTAGCAAGCAGTTCCATCAGCTGGTTGTCCAGTTCGTCTATTTGCTTTCTTAAATTACTGATTCCTTCAGTTGTGGTAGTTTCGTCTCTGATGACCAACAGACTGAGAATATAATCCAATACCTCTGGTGTTACTTGCTGTTTGGCATCGCTCCATGCTTCATCAGGATTACAATGACTTTCTACTATCAAGCCATTGAAGCCCAAGTCCATTGCTTGCTGGCAAAGTGGAGCTATGAGTTCGCGGCGTCCGCCTATATGGCTGGGGTCGCAGAATATGGGTAAGTTAGGTATGCGGCGGCGCAGTTCAATAGGTATTTGCCACATAGGCAGGTTTCTGTAAATCTTCTTGTCATAGCTTGAGAACCCTCGATGTATAGCAGCCATGCGCTTGATGCCTGCTTGGTTGATACGTTCCATGGCACCAATCCAGAGTTCCAGGTCTGGGTTAACAGGGTTCTTGACCAATACAGGTACATCAACACCTTTCAAACTGTCTGCCAAGGCTTGCATGGCAAAGGGATTGGCAGAGGTGCGTGCACCTACCCATAAGATGTCAATACCATATTTTAATGCTAATTCCACATGTTCAGGAGTAGCCACTTCTGTGGCTACCAGCATGTGGTTTTCTTCTTTTACACGCTTCAACCATGGCAGGGCTTTTTCCCCTTTGCCTTCAAAACCTCCTGGTTTTGTGCGGGGCTTCCACACACCAGCTCTAAATATATGGCATCCTTTTGCAGCCAGTTCTTTGGCTGTAGTCATCACTTGTTCTTCCGTTTCAGCTGAGCAAGGGCCAGCTATCACCATGAGCTTCTCATTGTCGCATGGCAGGTTAAGGGGTTCTAATTCGAGTTCCATAATGCGTTTATGTTTTTAGTTTGTGTATGTTATTTCATTTCTTTTATTCTGTTAAGTGCTTCTGTCATTTTCTCTTTTTTTGCGCAGAGCGATATGCGGATGTAACGTTCGCCATTACTGCCGAAGATAAAGCCAGGCGTAATAAATACTCTTGCCTGGTGCAGCACTTTTTCTGTCAGTTCCTCAGCATTGCTGTAATGGTTGGGGATCTTTCCCCATAGAAACATTCCCACTTGCTTTGGGTCATAGCTGCAATGCAGTGCTTTCATGATTTCTTCTGCTATCTCTCGGCGCTCTTTGTAGGTTACTATATTAGCTTGATGATGCCACTCTTCTGTGTTATTGTATGCTTCTGCAGCAGCTAATTGTATGCCTCTGAATGTACCAGAGTCAATATTGCTTTTTATCTTTAGTATCCATTGTATGAAGGTGCTGTTAGACGCACACATGCCAACACGCCAACCAGGCATATTATGGCTCTTGCTCATGGAGTTGAATTCGATGCAACAGTCTTTGGCTCCTGGCACTTGAAGCAGAGAGATGGGGTGTTCGTTTAGAATAAAAGAATAGGGGTTGTCATTTACTACTACAATGTTGTGTCTCTTGGCAAAGTCAACCAATTTTTGATAGGTCTCTATTTGTGCATTGGCTCCAGTAGGCATATTTGGATAATTGGTCCACATGAGTTTGACATGACTGAGGTCCATTTGTTCCAGTGTATCGAAATCGGGCTGCCAGTTGTTGTCCTCTTTCAGGTTATAGTTCACTACTTTAGCTCCCAATATTTTGCTAAGCGATGTATAGGTAGGATAACCGGGATTGGGCACTAACACTTCTTCGCCAGGGTTTACAAAAGCCAGCGTTACGTGCAGTATGCCTTCTTTACTGCCAATGAGTGGCTGTATCTCGGTATTAGGGTCTAAATCTACATGAAACCATTTTTTGTAGAAGTGTGCCATGGCTTGCCGTAGCTCTGGAGTGCCCATTGTAGGCTGGTATCCATGTGCATTATCTTGACGTACCACTTCGCATAACTTGTCTATTGTAGCTTTTGACGGCGGCATGTCTGGACTTCCTATGGCCAAGCTAATGATGTCTTTGCCTTCGGCATTGAGTTGTGCCACTTCTTTCAGCTTGCGGCTAAAGTAATATTCTTGTACTGTTGCCAGCCTATTGGCAGGCTGTATCCGGTTATTCTGGGTGTGTTCCATTGTCTTTATATTCTCCTAAAACTTTAAGTTCTTTTGTCAGTGGCATAATGGCATCAATGCTTTGCCTGTATCGTGTCAGGTTATCGTAGGTAACATCTATGTAGAATAAGTATTCCCATTCGTGTCCGATAACAGGCAATGACTGTATCTTGGTTAAATTGATGTGGTAGAACGACAAAATGCTGAGTACTTTTGACAAACTACCCTCCTCGTGGCTCAGCGAAAATACGATGCTGGCTTTATTGACCTTTTGAATGTTTCTAAGAAAATCGGCCTTATTGGGATTGGTCACCACTAAGAAGCGTGTATAGTTGTGCTTGTTGTCTTCAATAGAGTCTTGCAGCACTTTCATTCCGTATTGTTTGGCTGCTTTTGCATGGCAGATAGCAGCCCATCCTTTGCATTGTTGGTTGGCTATAAACTGTGCGGAGCCAGCGGTATCTGGCGCTTCTACTGCTTTCAGGTCTGGATGTTTGGCCAAGAAGCCTCTGCATTGCATTAAGGCTACAGGGTGCGAGTGTACTTCTTTTACCGTGTCCCAGTTGTCTTCGGGCAGACAGCAGATGCTGTGTACGATGCGTAACTTCCGTTCGCCTACTATGGTTGTGCCAGATTGTCTGAGCAGCTCATAGTTGTGGAGCAGTGAACCGGCAATTGTGTTTTCAATGGCTAACATTCCGATAACAGTGGGGTCACGCTTGATATTTTCAAACACTTCTTCAAAAGTGTCGCAGCATATCAACTGTATTTGTTCACCTTTAAAGTATTCATGTGCTGCTATATCGTGGAAAGAGCCTCTTACACCTTGTATTGCTATTCTTTTCATATTTTCTTTTTACTATTGTCTGTTTGCGTGGTTCTCTTGGGTGCACGCTTTGTTATTGTTTCTTTGGTTTATAGAATTGAAAAAGTCCCACCTCATTATTGAATGAAGCGGGACTTTACATATCTTTTTTAAAGAGATTGTCTTGTCTTAAGTTGAAATCTATACGCAACTTCCCGCTTCACAATTCCTTGCAAAGTAAAAGTAAAAATAAAAGAAAGATGCGTATGAAATATTCATGTTCTTTTGCTTTTTATTGTTTCTTTATTACTGCAAAAGTATATTATTTATTTCAGACAAACAAACATATTGAAGAAAAATTTAAGATAAAACTTCAAATTGTTATGCTTTTTACTGCTGCTACAAGTTTGACGTTCATAAATAATGATGTATAATTGAACCTGTGTTTAGTACGCATTCAAACAGCATTCAAACTGTATTCGAATGCTATTTGAATAATACAGTATAGTTTTCTTGTATGGACTTTAGAAGCCAAATATGCCGAATGGATCTACATTTTTGTAGCTTTCCTTTTGCTTGTTGATTACCTCTTGTTCATTGCAGCCTTTTTGCTGTTGTATGGACAATTCCTTGGCTTTCTGTTCGTCCTCCTGTGCTCCTTTTAGGTCATTGACAGCTTTTCTTGCTTCAGCTCTTTCGCTGAATGCATCTGTTCTGAATGGGTTTTGGTCAATTGCCTTTGTGTAAAATACAATGGCATTCTCATTATGTTGATATGCTTTCTCTATGCGTGCTTTCAGCATCAGTACATCTTCATTGTCGGGTACTTGTTGCATGAGTACATTGGCGTCTTGCTCTGCTTCTGCCACATCATTGTTTTCCAATAATATTTCACTTCTATTTAAATATGCTTCCAAATAATCATCCTTCAGTTTTATGGCCTTTGTAAGCATGGCAATGGCATTGGCTGAGTCATCTTGCCCTTTGCAAGCCTTGGCATAAAGATAATAGGTTTCAGCATGGCTATTGTTTATGAGCACGGCTTTCTCGCAAGCACTGCTCATGGACAAGTAGTCTTCCATCATATAAGCCACATGAGCTATGCGTAGAAATATATCAAGATTGTTAGGCTGTGCATCAGCTAACTTTTGTAGTTGCTCGTAGGCTTGCGGAAGTTGGTCGGTAGCTATATAAGCCTGCGACAGGCAGTCGTGTAATTGTAAGTCATCTTTTATTTGTAGCGCATGTTGAAAACACTTCACAGCATAAGCAACCTGTCCAGATTTCAACGCTCTGACACCATCATATTTTAATATGTCAAAGTCCTTTTTCTCTTGGCTTTTCTTTGGCTCTTCTGGTTTGTTGGATTTTCCGCCAAATAATGTCTTTAAAAAATTCATGTGTAATTAAATGTAAAATAGATTAGTAAAAAAGTAGTTCTTTGTAGGTGTTTAAGAGTGTCTTGCTATTGAAAATAATTTCATAACATGTTTAATTTTGAACATCTACTTACCGGCATAACCATTTCGCTGGTTATTGCTTTTGCAAAAATATGAAAATAATTTAATATCTCAGATATTTAAGATAATAAAAATTAAAGTGCTTTGCATAAATACTGTTCTTCATCGTTTTTGCAGTATTTTTGCATAACAATCTTGTGCCTTGTGGTGTGAGCTGTCTGGCTACATGCTTGCATGGCATGTAGAGATGTTGTTGTTGAAAGAAATAAATAGATGAAAAAGTTTGTCATATTAACGTTTAGCCTTCTGTGCTTGCCTTTGGTAGTAATGGCCCAGCACTCTATAGAAGCAAACAAGGGTTCGCTTGCTCATGATAATTACCCTACTTCTACAAAGCCTAAAATAGCGCAGCAAGATGTTGATAGCCCTGTTGTTGATTTTGCAGCTGATGTAGTGGCACCGCGTTTTGACAAGCGTTATGGAAATCCTGATGTGTCTTATGTACCAGTAGAGGGTGATGTAGCAGACACAGCTGCTGATTCTCTTCATCTGCCAGCACTTAATGCTTATGGTCAAATGCCTTGTGTAGGTTTGTATCCATTAAACTGGTTTGGCACTTATGATTGGCAATTACATCGTGGACTGAATGTGAACATAGGTGCATCTGTATTTGCTTCGTTTGGTAAAAATGTGTATCATGGCGCAGGATTTACTCAAAACATATCTGCTATGTATGCCGCACCACTATCAAGTAAGGTGTCTTTGGCTGTTGGTGGCTATATGAACCGTATGTCGTGGGGAGGCAGCAACTATTGCGATGCTGGCGTCAATGCGGTGTTGGGCTATAAGTTTAACGATCAATGGGAGGGTTATATTTACGGGCAGAAGTCTATTGTCAACAAACGCATGCCGCTACCGTTGTATAATATGAGCAACTGTGGTGACCGCATAGGGGCAATGGTAAAGTATAATGTAAATCCTAATTTTAGTATCCAAGTGTCGGTTGAAGAGACAAGACGATAGATAAACAGATGGAATACATTGCTGCCCAGCTTGCGGGATTAGAAGCTAAACATTCAAGATAGAAGTGCACAGTTTTACATATAGAGAGTAGCCCTCCCGA
>CALCVP010000024.1 GCA_937907705.1 uncultured Prevotella sp.
ATGAAGCAAAAGAATCTGAAATTAGCCGTGATGGCATTATGCTCCGCTTCTTTGGCTCAGGCACAGAATCCTACCGATTCTATCGGACAGCGAGGATCGACTCTCTCGGAGTCGGCTTTTACGTTCACTGAGGCACAGCTCGGAGAGGATGACGATATGTCGCAGAATGTTACTATCGTCAACTCCAACAACAACATTTACGCAAGTGAAGTGGGCTACCTCTTTTCGCCGGTGCGCTTCCGCTACCGCGCATTCGACCAGAAGTACAATGACGTTTATGTCAATGGGGCTCCGATGAACGATATGGAAACGGGGCAGTTCCGTTTCTCCAATGTCGGCGGACTGAACCAGCAGACCAAGAACCAGGAGTTTGCACTGCCGTTTGAGTCTAACAACTTTGCTATGCCGGGAATGGCGGGTTCCAACAACTATAACTTCCGTCCGGCAAGCATGCCTGCCGGTCATCGCATCACGTTGACTGGAGCAAACCGCAGTTACACCTTGCGCGGCATGTATACTTTCAACACCGGACTGAGCAACCGCGGATGGGCTTTCTCCGGGAACATTACATACCGTTGGGCTAATGAAGGATACGTTGAGGGAACTTTCTACAATTCACTGTCTTACTTTCTCGGTGTGCAGAAAGTGTTTGGCGACGGTGCCCATTCCCTTTCGTTCACCACTTGGGGCAATCCTACCGAGCGTGCATCGCAGGGTGCCGGTACGGACGAGATGTACTGGATGGCAAACGACAGATATTACAACCCATACTGGGGCTACCAAAACGGGAAGAAACGTAACTCGCGCATCATAAACGACTTTGCCCCTACGGCTCTCCTTACTTGGGACTGGAAGATTTCAGACAACGACAAACTGACAACTTCTTTGCTCGGCAGATACAGCATATACAAAAGCACGAAGCTAAACTACAACAATGCCGACAACCCTCATCCTAACTATTGGAAGAATATGCCAAGCAGTTATTATGATATTTGGGACGAGAGCAATACGTCTTACCGCAATGCATCGGCTCTTGCCGCTTGGCAGGAGGCTTACAGCTACTGGTCAGGCTCCAAGGCGAACCGACAGATTGATTGGGACCGCCTGTACTACTGCAACCAACAGGCTGCCACTCAGGGACAGGATGCCATGTATTATATTCAGGCTAAGCACAACAATGCGTTGAATATAGCTCTTTCGTCTACTTTCAACAAGCAGATAGACAAAAACAAAACCTGGAATATAGGTATTATAGGGGCTACAAACAAGGGTATGCACTATCAGACTATGGATGATTTGCTTGGTGCAACCCAGTTCCACAATGTGAATACGTATGCCATAGGCACTTATGCTCCGGATGCTGACGAGGTACAGTATGACCTCAACAATCCTAACGGCATTGTGAAAGAAGGCGACAAGTTTGGATATAACTACAATCTGTTTGTAAACAACGGCAAACTGTGGACAAGCTATGCCGAAAACTTTGGCAGACTGCATTATATGGTTGCCGGAAAGGTGGGCTATACCGCCATGCAGCGCGAAGGAAAAATGCGCAACGGTCTTGCTAAAAACAACTCTTATGGAAAAAGTCATACGGCACAGTTTCTTGACGGAGGATTAAAGTTCGGCGCCAATGTAAACGTGGGCAGAGGAAATGCTTTTACGCTCGGTATTGGCTATGAGTACAGGGCTCCGCAAGCAAAGGCGGCATTCATTTCTCCTGAAATCAACAACGACTTTATCCGCAACCTGAAGAACGAACGTGTGCTTAACGCAGAGGTTGGCTATCAATTGCAGAACTCTTGGCTGCACGCCAATATCAATGCTTATTATAGTCGTGTAACAAATGCTACAGACTGGCAGAACTTCTATATGGACGACATCAACTCATTTACCTATGTGTCTATCTCTGACATGAAGAAAGAGTATTATGGTGTTGAGGCTGGACTGAAGTTCAAGGTTACGAGTGCATTCGACATTAAACTTATCGGACAGATCAGCGATGCCAAAATCATAAATGACGGTAAGCTTGAATATATGAAGTCGCAGAATGCCACTGTTTACGGTGATGTTGCCGAAGGACTCGTTGAGGATCACATCTATAATAAAGGCATGCGCGAGAGCGGAACACCGCTGACATCGGCCAGTCTTGGACTGAGCTATCACAGTGGCGGATGGTTTGTTGACCTCAATGCCAACTACTACGACCGCATCTACCTGTCGTATTCACCCAATTACAGATACCTGTCTTCATGCAAGGTGCGCGGCGATATTCTCAACAACGAGCCTATACGCAGCAATTTAGCTCAGGCTAAGGGGCACGGTGGTTTCATGATAGACGGTTCTATCGGTAAAAGCATTTACTTGAAACATGGTTCACTGTCTGTCAATCTTTCTGTTACAAATATACTCAACAACACAAGTATTGTTACAGGAGGATATGAGCAGAGCAGAAGCGATTACAGCACTCCGAAGGCTGACGGAACTGCTACGACACGTGCCTACAAGTTCTCCAAGAATCCTATGAAGTTTTATGCCTACGGTACTAACGGAATGTTGAACATCGCATACAAATTCTAATAAATTATCAAGAAATGAAAATGATAAAATATATAAAAATCATTATTGCGGCTATGCTGCTCGGCGGTATTGCCACATCTTGTATGGATGATGACTGGAGCGCCCCTACAAACACAGTGCCACCTTACGGCAACAATAATATCCAAGAGGATAACAGCAAGATTGTATCTATCAAGGATTTGAAGGCTAATACTGTGGATAAGCTTGCTTCATCGGTTGCCAACGACACCATCCGCATTACAGAAGATTGGCAGTTGAAAGTACGTGTTACCGGAAATGACATTGCCGGCAACATCTACAACGAAGTTGCCGTGGAGGACGAGAGCGGCGAGGGCATCCTCATTTGCATCCAAAAGGGCGGTCTCTATGGCTTCCTGCCAATAGGGCAGGAGATACTTGTTAATCTGAAGGGTCTGTACATTGGCATATACGGAAACAATGTGCAAATAGGTACACCTTATACAAATGCCAGCGGAAGAACTTTTCCGAGCCGCATGAGTTTCAATACTTGGAACGAGCACTTCAAAATTCTCGGTACGGCAGATGCTTCAAAGGTACAACCAGAGGAATTTGATGTATCTATGTTGAAGAATGAAGCGTATGTAAAGTCGCACCGCGGCAAACTGATGACGCTGAAGAATGTAGAGATGGACAAGGCTGACGGCAAGCTTACGTGGGCTCCTGATGCAGAGAAGGATGCCGGTAACGGAGTAAGCCGCACGGTGAAAATAAACGGAAAGGCTCAGTCGCTTATGGTTGTGCGCAGCAGCACTTATGCCGACTTTGCTGCAAAGGCAATGCCTACGGGAAAGGTTAACTTGACAGGTATCTTTACTGTTTATGCCACCAACCCTTCAAAATATGGCTATACCTGGCAAATTCTTCTTCGCAGCGAGAAGGATATAGACATTCTTACCGGTGAGAACAATAAGTAATAAAAGAATAACAATTAAAACGTAAAAGAATAACTTTATGAAAAAGATATTATATTCGGTGATGGCAATAGCAGCCTTTACATTCTCGTTCACCTCGCTTACAAGCTGCGAGGATGTTCCGGCACCTTATGAGATTCCGGGAGAAAATGGTGGAGAAACACCGGGCGAAAGCTCTCTTCCTTATACAGATGCCAATCTTTCAGATTGGGAAACCGTAACCCCCAAGGGTGCGGCATGGAGCCTTGGCAGTACCTATGCCAAAGCAACTGGTTACAATGGTACCGCTTACGACGAGACAGAAGCTTGGCTTGTATCACCTAAAATAAATCTGGGCTCAGCAACTGGCGCAGTAATCAATTTTGACCATGTTATCCGCTATGTCTTCAATGAGTCTGATTTGAACAATCATGAAATGTATATCAGCAGCGACTACTCAGGTGATGTAAAGACTGCCACTTGGACGAAACTCGGCTACAAGCCTGTTGCTTCTGCAACAAATACATGGGACTTCTATGCTGCCAACACTATAGCTGTTCCACAGGAATATCTTGGCAAAGAGGTTGTCGTGGCATTTAAGTTTACATGCGGTTCAAGCAATTCTACAACATGGGAGATAAAGAATTTCTCTATCACAGAGGGTACCGGTGGCGACCAGCCTAATCCGGACCAACCTTCAACCGGTGTTGCCACAGGCGACGGTACACAGGCTAATCCGTTCAATAGCGTTGCCGCAAACAATTATGCCTCATCTTTGGCTGCTGATGTTGAATCAGACAAAGATGTGTATATTAAGGGCAAGGTCGTTTCTGTAACACAGAATTACGCAGCTACAACATACGGAACGGCAACCTTCTATATCTCTGACGACGGTAAGGACGCTAATAAATTCTGTGTCTATCGCGCTCTTTATTTGAATAATGAGAAATATACTTCCGGTACAGACATCAATGTTGGTGATGATGTGGTTGTTTGCGGTAAAGTAGTTAACTATAAAGGCAATACTCCTGAGACCGCAACAAGCAAGGCGTACCTCGTATCATTGAAGAGCAATGGCGGAACTGGAGGCGGTGATACTCCGACAACTCCTGTCAGTGATGCATTGACAATTGACGGAACGACAGTAACGCTTGCCAACACAAGTGCAACGGAAGGTACAGAAAGTGTTTCTTTAGACTGCTCGACACTTGGCTATACTAATGCACAGGAGGTAGAAACAGTGAAGTTCTCTGATGGTACAACGCTCACATTTGACAAAAATGGAGAGACAAACGGTCCTAAGTATTATACTGCAACAGGAGGATTCCGTATCTACAAGAATAACAAACTGACATTTGCCGGAGTAAAGAAGATAGCAAGAATTATTTTGACTTGCGACTCATACAATGGCGTTGATTATGTAGGCAACAACACTGCAACGGTTGAAATATCAGGCAATAATGTTATTTATACCAATGTATTTACTGGAACATCTGGTGGTGGTGTTCAGCTTCGTGTAAAGAACATAAAGATTGTTTATGCCAAGTAAGCAATAAAGAGATAAAGAAAATCCCATTATCCAAAGTTTCGGATGATGGGATTTTCTTTTGTCTTAAATCACTTATATATCAGTTCTATAACCTTTATTTGCTTATAATCCTTAAAAATAATAATAAAAACTCCCTGATTTTTGCCTAATCCAAAAAAACTTCTTACCTTTACAGCCAAATGCTGAAAAGCAAAGTAATTTTATAAACAAGTAAATAAATTAGATTAAAATGAAAAAAGGTATCCATCCTGAAAACTATCGCCCCGTCGTATTCAAAGATATGTCCAACGGCGATATGTTCCTTACACGTTCTACATGCAAAACAACAGATACAGTAGAATTTGAAGGCGAGACTTACCCAGTGGTAAAGGTCGAAATCTCAAGCACATCTCACCCGTTCTATACAGGTAAGAGCAAGCTCGTTGACTCCGCAGGTCGTGTGGACAAGTTCATGAGCCGCTATGGAAAAGCCCGCAAATAATATATACATATTATATATTAAAGGAAAGAATAAAAGTGTGTTCAAGCGTAGTTGCATATGCGCATGAGCACATTTTTTGTTTTTGTGCAATTCTTATGAAAGGAATATCTATTTGAAGATATTCATAAAACTATCTATTAAAAGCAATGCAATAATGAACCTTATGAGAAATATAAATTTAAAATCCTTCTTGTATTTGTCATTGATGTTCCTCTCGCTTACAGCCTGTGGCGGTGATGACGACGAGAATGGCAACGGAGGAACATCTGAGCGCAACGACAACAAGAATACGGCATATACAGACAATGCTGCCACACGTATTGAAGTGCCACATCTGCAAGGTGGCAACAGCAAGTTTATCGTGTATAGAACATCCAATAAGGCATTTGACAAGGATGGTGTAAACTACTGTGTTGAATGGGACAGGAAATTGAAAGCAAACCGCTGGACCTGCTATATAATGACAAGCAGCAACAGCAAGAAAAACGTTTCGCGTTGGTATGCCGACAAGGGAGAGCTGCAATATCCGTTTGATACAAGCAATTTGAGTATGTCAGACTATTATACCAAGTCAAACGGTGAGGACTGTATTTACGGTTCTGGTTTTGACCACGGTCATTTATGCCCGTCTAATGACCGCCTGTATAGTTCAGATGTGAACAAACAAACTTTCTATTTAACTAACATGCAGCCACAATACAAGGAGTTTAACGGGAGCAGCAGCGAACATAAATACAAGGGACTATGGATTAACATGGAGAACTGGATATATAATTTTGTACAGAGCAACCGTTTTGGTTCCACCGACACACTGTTCATCTGCAAGGGAGGAACGATAGACAATGAGTCACAGATTCTGATGAGGAAAAACAACATAATTGTACCGAAGTACTTTTATGCGGCAATAGTATGGAAACGTTCAAATATGAATATCTATTCCGGCATTGCATTCTGGTACGAGCACACTAAGGTATTTCATGACGATAGTCCGAAAGCATATGCTATCTCAATCAATGAACTTGAGAAGAAGCTTGGAAACAAGATAGATTTCTTTTGCAATCTGCCGGATAAGATAGAAAGCAGTGTAGAGAAAACAGCAGCAACGATAGACTTTGGCTTTTAAAAATACAAATATTACTTTTGTATTCCTTTTTGAAGGCAGGTGTTCAGAATTAATTCAAACAAGATTAAATTAGTTCTGAACACCTGTTTGTTTTTAGTAGTAGAAGACGAAGTGTCCGCTTCCTACTTTCTTCTTCTTTCCATTTGGCAACAATACAATGGCATCGCAGCCAACAGGAATGTCTACGGTGAGTTGACTTTTTGTGAGGTTTACTTTTATTTCACCATAGAGAGACGTTGTCGTAGCACGCACATAAGTAAGGTCGCCTACTAAGGTAGGCGAAATAAGCAAGTGCTGCAGCCCTTTTGAGTTTGGCAGGTTTCTTATACCTGCCAAAGTCTTGAACAGCCACTCGTCAATCTGTCCCATCATGAAATGATTGCGTGATGACCCTTGGCGTGGATCCCATTGCTCCGTGAGTGTAGTGGCTCCATATTTCAGTTGGAAACCATAGCCTGGTGTTTCATCATGATTGAGCATTTTGTACAGCAATTCATTTTGCCCATTATTGGCCAATGCCTGAAACAAGTATCTGTTGCCTACATCGCCAGTTGTCAAGCGGCAGCCATGTTGACAGATATCGTTGATTAAACTGTTCAGCACAGCTGCGTGATGTTTGCCTGTGAGTCCCAAGTAGAGGGGCAGGGCATTGGCAGTCTGGCTTCCTGTGGCATAGGTGCAAGAGTCAGCTTTATAGAATGTATGGTTAAATTGCCGGGCAACAGCCTTGGCTAACTTACCGTACTTCTTGGCATCAGCTTGGCTATGCATCATTTTAGCAGCTTTAGTGAGGAGCTGCAAGTCATAATAGTAATGTGCCGTAGCAACCAAACTGATAGGGGTATTGCGGGAGAAGCCAGCTTTCCAAGGGCCGTAATCGTACCAATCTCCTAAACCGTGGTTGACTATACCGTTGTTGGCACGTGAAGTGAGATAATCAACATATCGTTTCATGGCAGTATAATTGCGTGTGATGAGTGCATTGTCGTTGTAGTGTGCATCATACATGAACGGCAATATAATGAGTGTGCTGCCCCATTCAGGAGAATCATCGAAAAGATTGCCAAAAGATACATACTGCGGAGCGGTGGTAGGTACCATGCCGTTAGACTTCTGCGTATCGGCAATGTCTTTTATGATTTTAGGAATGTAAGAAGTCATGTCATAGTTGTAGAGTAGACTGGGGCCACAGAGATGGTCTTGCTCCAGCCATCCGAGCTTTTCGCGATGCGGACAGTCAGTGAGCACACCTTGCATATTGCTGCGTTCTGCGCGCTCTATCAATCGGTGTGTAGCTGTGAATAGAGGGTTGGAACACTCAAAAGAAGACCCTTCCTGCGCAGAATTGTAAACGAAACAGCTACTGAGCTGAGATATTACAGGCAGTTGCTTTGGGTTAGGCTGCCCTTCAAGTACTGCTCCTTCTACTTGGATATACCTAAATCCGTAGTATGAAAAGCGAGGATGCCACGTTTCAGTGGTATCACTGCCAATAGTATATTCATAATAATGCTGGCGTCCCGTTTGTCTTTGGTCGCATGCTCCCTGCTTGTTGAGTGTTTCTGATACAAGGAGAGTTATCTTTTGTCCAGGCTTGCCTGTTACGGTTATTTCGGGAAATCCTGCTAAATTCTGTCCCATATCAGCTACAAAAGCAGAGGAATCAATTGTGCGTTTAGTAGTTTTAGAGGCTGCTGCCAAAGAGTCGGTAGGTATATGCTTCCATTCTTTTACGGCATAGTGCTCCATTATCTTTACAGGTGGTGCCGTTTGTGGTTCCAGAGTGCCGCCTGCTCCTTCTACCATTACGGCTTTCTTCCACGAAGTGTCATCAAAGTTTGGAAGATTTGCGCCCTTTTGCACTAACCGGGCGTCATAAGACTCGCCTCCATAAATACTGTTAAAGGTAATAGGACTCAGTGCATACTTCCATGAAGAGTCACTGACAATAGTTTGTTGAGACCCGTCACTATAATTTATTTCCATGCGCATAATCATTTGTGGCGCACCGAAACTGGTCATCAATTTACTGTAACGGTTACCTCTTTGCACATTAAAGAAGCCATTGCCTAACAATACACTTATAGCATTATTCTCACTGTTAAGCAATGAGGTAACATCATAAGTGTTGTAATAGATGGTCTTGCTGTATTCACTCCATAATGGTGTAAATTCGCTGTCACCTACTTTTTTCCCGTTGATGTTCAGTTCATAGTGTCCCATACCACTTATGTAGACTGTGGCATCTGCAATGCTTTTTTGGTGATTGGAAAATTCTTTTCTGAGAATAATGCTTTTGGAAGATAAGGTGTCTACATTTTTCCACTTCTCCTTGAAGTAGTCTTTCTTGAACTCACCATTAGAGAAACGCCCTTCTGGAAGGTGAGCATCTTTCTTGGTGATAGCTCCAATCCATTGCGGCATAATATTGGGGCTACTAAGATTGGCGCCATAGCCTACAATCCGTATGGGTTGAGAGGTGCTCCAATTGGATACCTCACCTTTATTGTTCCATACTCTGACTTTCCATAGATATCCATGTCTGTTTGGCGTTAATGTGGGCAGCTTGATATGTTGACTGTTAGAAGACTTCTTTTTGCCGGAGTCAAATATTGTTTTGCCAGTGGTGTTCTCGGTTATTATAATTTGGTAGGCCGTTTGTTGCTCATTGTTTCGTTCTGCACGCATTTGCCATGCCATATTCAGTTCGCCTTTGCTGACGGCAAGTCCCTGCTGGTAGTTGCAAGTAGTGCGTGTAACTGTAAGTTTTGCCTGTACGGGAAGCATTGCGAATGTCAGCAATGCTAATGTTGTATATCTCATATAATGGGTTTGTTGTTAGGTATATTCCAATAGATATTATAGCAGACAGTAAGCAAGAGTGAGTAGATGTGCCCTTTAATAAAGCTGCTTTACCTTTGTATCTTTTTAGCGGATTTGCCTGAATCTTCTGCTATTGTTTCAGTACCTGTATCTTTCCGTTTTTGATTTCCGCTTCTATCGTTCTGTTGCCGGTAGCATGCAGTTTGAATTTAGCGTTGATATGTGCTGGCCAGGCAGGAAACAGCAGCAAGTCGCCATTGGGCTTTTCTTGCAGTAGCATCTCTTGCAGTCCAATCATTGATGCACCTCCTTTGTTGCAGTCTGGTGCCCAGTCGTAGCCCGGGTCCCAAAAAGCAGGGAAGCGATAGGGGCCATTAGCCAATTTCTCCTTGTTTAATTGCATGGCTTCTTCTGTCAGTCCTAAGCATGCTGCCCAGATATTGTCTTGTTTCCAACCTGTGGTAGAACGCATTTTCAGTGCATGTTCATCTTTTGTATAAGTGTTGCAGGCAATATTCAATCCCTCTCTTCCCAAGCCATACACTCTCCATGGAAATACAGGGTAGAGTTGTGGTGTCTCGACATTCTGTATGCGTGCCCATACGACGGCCGGTGCGATACAAGTATCACCTTTTATCGTATGAAGCGGGATATTGGGCAATTTCTTTATCAAATCAATAGAGTCATGCTTATATGCTTGCCATTGACGGGCTACCGTCTGCAAGGCAGCAATAACACTGGATGGATTGTAAGCCATTTTGTAAGTTTCGCAGCCGGAAGATGGGTAAAGCACTAATTTCCCGTCCATATTCAGCGGCTTGACACCTAATTTCTTGGCTATATATTGATAGTGGAGATCAAAGAAAGCAAGCACTTGCTCAATAACGGGTTCATATTTCTTGATGTCCATTCCACTGTATTGATTTGCTTGCAGCATCATGGAACAAAATTCCAAAGCCGTGTCCCATTGGTATTCGAGCCAGGCATTACGCTCCATGCCCATATCATCGTCAGGCTTGTGCTTGCCATATTCGGCAGGATTGGGTAGGCCAAAGTTTTCTATTTGTTCGCAGAAAGAAGCCCCTTGATGCCCCCAATAGTATTGGGTGCGTGCCGTGGCAGAAGGCAACATGCGCAGGTAAGTGTCAAACTGAGCCTGCATCATGTCTGCATCGCCGCTTTTTAGCATGGGCCAATATACCAATCGCTGGTTTTGGGCTGTCATGGTTCCACCGCCCCACTTACGGTAGTCGGGAGTAAAGGGACATTTCGCGTCTACGTAGATGGGGTCAAAAGTAAATAGGCTACCGTTAAATTTGGTAGGCCATGCGCTATACGCATTACATCCTAACATGTAACGGAACAATTCATAGTTTCTTGCCATTTGTGCCGCATCCCCTTCAGCTATAATATAGCTACGCTGCCAATATCGGTGCCACCATTTTGCGCTTTGCAAGCTTGACTTTTGGGCTGTTATACGGATTTCCTGCGTGTGGCTGTCATATAGGCTGATACTGACGGTTGCTTTCTTGATGCCTTTAGCCTGATAGTTCCATGCCTTAAAGTCGGTTGAAGCATACTGTCCCGTAGATGTACCTATGTATTTGAACTGAGGCAGATAGAGCGTGCCACCGAATTTCAGACCTCCTATTGGATTGTAGAGTTGTGATTTGATATTGTCCAATCCTTCTCTATTCACGGTAAAGTCAAACACAGTATAGTCATGGTTTTTGTGCCAAAAGCTGATACGGTCTGATAGAGGCTTGATAGAATCTGCATAGGTAACGCAGTCTTTAGCTATCAGCCATTTATAAGAGCCTTGCTGACATTCGGCCTTAGACACTTGCCGGTTTCTGTATCGCCAAGATTCAAAACTTATAGTAGCATCTGTTTTGCTTGTGGAATGGATGGTTACAAAGATGTTGGGTGAGTAGACATCGGCCCATAATTTGACTTGCAAATCTTTGGCTTCGATATAGACGGCGCCGTCATTTAGACATAATCGCTGCTTGAATGTGCTGTGATTAAGTGGATTACTGTTGAAATGCAGACGAAAACGCCCTGCTTTTAGCAAAGTGTTGTTTTCATCAAACATGCCACTTCTGGATACATAAAAGAGTATATCACCGTTCTCTACCCAGATGTTCATGCCTATATCATGCCCGCCACAGGGCATTGATTCTGACGAGTTCTTGCTTTGGGTTGTCCACACATAGTCTTCAGGAACATAGTCAGTTGCTGCTATTGGACAAGATGTTAAAAAGCAAATAAGCAGAAAACTGAGCATGCAAATGCACTTTGTTGCTTTGTATTTCATTTTTAAGTAAGTTTTAAGGTAAACAAAAATAATATTGACCTGTTTATGCAAAAATACTAAAAAAACTTGATTGCCGCTAACAGCAGATTGAAAAACAAAGTGAAATGCCAAAAACATAAGAAGTTTAGCTACTTAAAGAAACGTGATAGCCTGTTTTTTCTTATTGAGTTATACACGGGAAATAGTACAAGCAGGAGTTCAAGATTAAACGCAGGTATGAAACCGCCATGATGAACGGGATGCTTTTAAACAATCCTGCACTTTCTTTTTGCCTGTATGTTCAGTTGTTATCGGTAGTGTAGCCCGTGCTGCACTTTTTCTTTCAACAGGTACATACAGTATAAAAATAAAGTACAATCTTATTTAAGCCAATTTTGAACATCTGTTTTAAAGTGCCAAAAGACGCTGTTCCATTATGTATATATCCTTAAACCAAGGATGAAAAAACAGCATCTTTTGGCATCGTATTAGTAGCAGGTCAATGCTTACAGAACAGTTGCTTAAACAGAAACCGTTCTATAAGCTATATTATTGATACTCAAAAGCATGGCTTTTGTGTGGCAAAACCATAGCTTTAGCCTCCAAAAAACATAGCTTTAGCGTGCTCATTGCAGTGCTTTTAGGCACCATGTGTAAAGGCATGCAGATTATTTTAGCTTTATAGTGCAGTTGTCAAGGCTCTCCACAGTAGCCAAGGCTTCATATTTAATGCCTTCACTGCGCAAAAAGTTGCCGCCATTTTGAAATGCTTTTTCTATGATAAAGCCCATGGCCTCGATGGTACTTCCGGCTTGTTTGCACAGGTCAATCACGCCTTTGGATGCGTTGCCGTTAGCCAAGAAATCATCTATGAACAACACATGGTCGTCAGGGGTAAGAAAGTTATTGCTGATACAAACGGTGTAATCGCGGTCTTTTGTAAATGAGTGAACAACAGAGGTCAGCATATTGTCCATGGTTTTAGGTCGCTTCTTTTTGATAAATACAACGGGCAGCTGCATGAGATATCCCACCAAGATGGCAGGGGCAATGCCGCTGGCTTCAATGGTAATGATTTTATTGATAGGAAGATGCTTGAATAATCTTACAAACTCTTTGGCCAAATCCATCATCAGGTTAGGATCCATTTGATGGTTAATGAAGCTGTCTACCTTTAATATGCCTCCAGGATAGCATTTGCCATCCTGCATGATGCGTTCCTTCAGTAAATCCATAGTGATTATTTTATTTTAATGTGTGTTACAGTTTTAGAATGATGTTGCTTGTTGAAGAATTTTAAAATAGTGTTCAATGCAATGGCAGTAACACCACCTGTGGTAATGCCACTGGCAAAGATAGTGCGTATGCTATCAGGCAGATGGTTTAATATCTGTGGCATCAGCTCAACTCCCATGCCTAATGCTAAGCTGACAGCTAATACCAACAAATCGGGGTTTGTAAGCTTTTGCGACGAGATGATACGTATGCCTGCCGCTGCTACCGTGCCAAACATCAATAATGTGGCACCGCCTAAAACAGGTGATGGCATCAAAGAAAAAGCCATGCCTACAACAGGAAAGATACTCAGCAGAATAAGCATACCTGAAATATAATAGCCTACACGTCTGCTGGCTACACCTGTTAGCTGGATAATGCCATTGTTTTGTGCAAATATAGAAATAGGGAAAGAACAGAAGATGCCTGCTACGAGAGAGCTAAGACCATCAGAAAGGATACCTCCGGATACTCTCTTGACATAGCTCTCGCCTTCAATGGACTGCCCCGAAATAAGGGAGTTGGCTGTAATATCGCCAGTTGCTTCTATGGCGGTAACAAGATAGATAAGGGCTATAGAGAGAAAAGCCGAGAAGCTAAAGTCTACTCCCATTTTGAACGGAACGGGAATATTGACGGTGGAATTGGCAGTATTGCCCAGTTCGGAGAAATCTACCATGCCTAAGGCAAAAGATACTACATAGCCAATGACAACACTGAGCAGAATACTGCTCATGCGCAAATAATGGTTGCGGCAGTTGTTGAAAAAGACAACAAAAGCCATAACCATAACACTTATTCCCAAGTTTTGAAGAGAACCAAAGTCGGCAGCGTCAGCATTTCCACCTCCACAGGCGGTAATGCCAGCCTTGATGAGTGTAAGGCCAATGAGCATTACTACGATTCCACTGACTAAAGGAGTGATAACTTTGCGCAGATACTTGAATGTATAACTTACGACAATTTCAATTGGGGCACCCATGATGATGGCACCAAACACCAACGGCAGGCCTCCCACAGCAGCGATAGCAATGATAGGACCGATAAAAGAGAAACTTGTGCCTTGCACACAAAGTAGGCCACAGCCTACATGCCCCATGCGTTTACACTGTATAAAGGTAGCAAAGCCTGATATGCAAAACGACATGGACACCAAAAAGCTGGTGGTAGCTATATCCAGTCCAATGGCTTTGCTGATAATAAGCGGGGGAGTAATTAATGCAACAATGATGGCAAGCAAATGCTGAAAAGCTGCAAAGAGTGCATCCTTGAAAGAAGGCCGATCTTCCACATTGTAAATAAGACCATTGTTAGTATTGAGTATTTTTTCCATGAGAAGTATTTCTTATGGAATGCAAAGGTACTGCAAGTTGTCTAAAAAGCAAAATGTATGTTAAACTTATTTCCTGTTTTTCTACATTTTATAGGCATCAATACTTGAAATTAGAATGTAAGCAGGTGCTCAAAAGTATGTAAATGAATGAGAACACCTGCTTGCACGTATTGTTTCAAACTGCGTTTGAACAGTGTTTGAATGGCGTTTAAGCACCGTTTGGAAGCTTAACTGTCAAAGTCCCCAATCGCTTAGGCTGTATTTAGCTTCTACTTTTCGCTCTATGTGATCAGGCAAGGCGGGGAAAAAATCTATACCCGTAATGCGCTCTACTTCGTCTACGGTGTTGACATAATCACTTTTTGGCTTGTTGCCTGCTTCATTCTTGTAGATGAAAGCAATAGCTTTTGGCGAACCTTTCATGCAAAGTATTACTTTGAAAAAGGCGTCTGGCACAACCACTTTATTCTTGCCAATTGTCTTGTGGCGTGTTTTTTTATAGATAACGGGTCCACTTACTATATAAATGTCACCATAGCGTTGTGCCCATTTTCTGCATGCGTTTTCCAATTCATTCCAATCGCCCACGTTTAGATTGTGGTTTTGTGGGCACATGTTGGTAAACAGAAAAGACTCTATCATGGCTTTTTCGCTCCATTTGTTGTCAGCAGCGGGGCACATGTGCCCACGGTCATATCCGGAATTGTAGTAGTCGTTGTCTGTGGCTCTGGGCTGTTTTACGTCTTCGTCCTCATGAAAAGCCCGTTGAGGCCTTTTTACATTTCCTTTTGTATGATTGGCTGTAAGATGCCATGCCACCCAATTGGGCAATAGTGTGTTGCTATTGTATGATACAGTATATCCTGTGCGTTTTAATATTTGCTCATGTGTATTTTTAAGTGGCGCAGGCAGCTCAAGTTCAGTGCTGTTAGTGCCGGCAGTCTTTTCATGGGTAGGGCTTTGAAGAGATGATACATCATTTGCAGTATTGTATGATTCGATGTTGCTATTTGTGGCATCAGCAGCAATACCGCCCATTAATGTTTTATGACTATTGTTGAGATTACATGCTGTAAGTATGGTACAGATGTAGGAAAAAGCAAATAATTTGGCTATTTTCATCTTTTGTTCCGCTGTTCTAAATGATAATATATGGATGCAAAGGTAATAATAAATAATCAATTGGAATTTTAAGATACAATTAAAAACAAAAAAAGTGGATTGGTTTTATGTCAAAATAAAGCCAATCCACTTTTAGTTATTTAAATATCGAAGTTTATTAAACTGGAACATTTACACGTCCGCAGTTGTACATTTTCAAAACGTTTACACAATACTTGTTGAACTTCTTG
>CALCVP010000025.1 GCA_937907705.1 uncultured Prevotella sp.
AGAAGAGTTCTTCAGAGTTTATTCTTAATTTTGCACTTGCTGGTTGACTCTATAGCGGGATTAGAAGCCATTAAAATAGCAAATTAAAAGTTTGTAGATGTTCAAACTCTGTCAGTAATTTTCTACTATGCTCCAAACCATAGTACGTGGTTTGGAATATATTTTTTTTCTACCAGCTTTTTCTGTTTCCTTGGCGTTCAGAAATGGTTCACCCGATAATCAGGGATTAAGCACAAAGAAGTAAATCCTTGCGGAATGATTTATCTTTATTTTAAGGTAAGTAGATGTACATTACGTAATTAGCGTACAATTGCAGCCATTTTATATATTTTGCCAAATGGGTTGCAACTAAGGTGAGTTTCCTAACAGAAATCAATAAAAATCCCCCCATAGTCATTAAAGACTATGGAGGATTGGTATATGCTATGAAATATTTTATTTACTTCTTGTTAAGAGCCATGTCTACGGTTACTGCTACTGCAACAGTGGCACCTACCATTGGGTTGTTACCCATACCGAGGAAGCCCATCATCTCTACGTGAGCTGGAACTGAAGAAGAACCTGCAAACTGAGCATCAGAGTGCATACGGCCCATTGTGTCGGTCATACCATAAGAAGCAGGACCTGCTGCCATATTGTCTGGGTGAAGTGTACGACCTGTACCACCACCAGAAGCTACAGAGAAGTAAGGCTTGCCAGCCAATACGCGTTCCTTCTTGTAAGTACCTGCTACTGGATGCTGGAAACGAGTAGGGTTAGTAGAGTTACCAGTGATGGAAACATCTACATTCTCATGCCAAAGAATGGCAACACCTTCACGTACATCGTCTGCACCGTAGCACTTGACTTTTGCACGAGGACCATCAGAATAAGGAATCTCCTCAACGATGTTCAATTTGCCAGTATAATAGTCAAACTGAGTCTTTACATAAGTAAAGCCATTGATGCGGCTGATAATCTGTGCAGCGTCTTTACCAAGGCCATTCAGGATAGTGCGCAATGGCTTTTTACGTACTTTGTTTGCCATTTCTGCGATTTTGATAGCACCTTCTGCTGCTGCAAAAGACTCGTGGCCAGCCAAGAAAGCGAAGCACTCTGTTTCCTCACGGAGCAAACGGGCTGCCAAGTTACCATGGCCCAAACCTACCTTACGGTCGTCTGCTACAGAACCTGGGATACAGAAGCTTTGCAAGCCAATACCAATAGCTTCCGCAGCATCTGCAGCTGTCTTTACACCCTTTTTAATAGCGATAGCGGCACCACATACGTATGCCCATTTTGCATTCTCGAAACAAATACCTTGAGTATCTTCGCAAATCTTATAAGGATCAACACCTGCGTTTTCGCAAATCTGATTAGCTTCCTCTATAGACTTGATACCATTCTCATTGAGAGCTGCCAGCACTTGTTTCATGCGACGCTCTTCACTTTCGAACTGAACTTTTCTAATCATTGTTGTGTCTCCTTATTATTCTTTACGTGGATCAATAGATTTAACAATTCCCTGCTCAGCGGTGGTGCGTCCGTAGCGACCTGTAAATTTCTTAACAGCTTCGTTAGCGTCCATACCGTTCTTGATAGCTTCCATCATCTTGCCGAGGTGTACATACTCATAACCGCAAACGAGGTTATCTTTGTCAAGGAACATCTTGGTGATGTAACCTTCTGTAAGTTCAAGATAGCGAGTTCCTTTGGCTACAGTACCATAAAGTGTACCAGTCTGGCTGCGGAGACCTTTACCAAGATCCTCAAGACCAGCACCGATAACAAGACCATTTTCTGAGAATGCGCTCTGTGAACGTCCGTAAACAATCTGCAAGAAGAGTTCACGCATAGCGGTGTTGATAGCATCGCAAACAAGGTCTGTGTTAAGAGCCTCAAGGATTGTCTTTCCAGGAAGAATTTCTGATGCCATGGCAGCAGAGTGAGTCATACCTGTACAGCCGATAGTCTCAACGAGACACTCCTGAATAACACCATTCTTGATGTTCAGAGAGAGCTTGCAAGCACCCTGCTGAGGAGCACACCAACCCACACCGTGAGTATAACCAGAGATATCAGCAATCTCTTTTGCCTTAATCCATTTTCCTTCTTCAGGAATTGGAGCTGGTCCATGATTTGGGCCTTTGGCGACAACGCACATGTTGTCTACTTCTTTTGAATAAATCATATTCGCTTACTTTGTTTAATGAATACTTGAATTCGTCGCTAAATATATATTAAGAATATAAATTCTTCTCTTCTTCTTATAAAGAATGTAAGTTGTGCGCAATAGAACTCTTTCTATATTGCCAAGTTAACATTTTTCCTATGCAAAGATATTCATAAATTTTGAGATAATAAATAGTTAAGGCGTATTATTTTTATGTTGCCGTGTATTTTTCCTTTGTTTTGGAATGACTGTTTCTTGCTAATATTTACTATGCAAACTGTTTTTTGCAATGTGGGTGTATAGTTTGATGATGTACAAACCGTTCATGTATATATCAAAAGTGGGCATTCTATCTCTTTGTGAGATAAAATGCCCGCTTTTGATTGCAAAGATAAACTTCTTTTTATTTTTCAATGCCCGCTTTGGCCTTTATGCTGTCTGCCACTGCAGGACCATTGTTTTCCCATACATTGCATGGGCCATTGGCATTCTTCAGATATTTGTCTGTTGGTGTCCAGTTGTTCTTGACGGTAATGCATGACGAACCTTCATCCGTGTAGAGGTAGAACCAATGGTTAGGGTCATGAGCGTAACCAGGTTTGTAGATGTCTTTCACTACATTGCCTTCTATTAATGTATGAGGTTGGGAGCCGAGCGTATAAATACCGGCAGTGTCATACATGTGTTTTGCATAATGATAAATGAGATTGCCTTGTATCAAGTTGTTAGACATGCTGCATGCTTGTTGGTTCCATCCCCACCCCATACTTATTCCTGTGTAGGATATTTCACTTATCTCGTTATGGCAAATCTTGATGTCTTTCACAAAACCAGCTCCAATGCCCACACATCCCCAATCTTCATTGGTTACATCTGTTATCAGATTATTGGTGATAGACAAACCTGTGCAGATGATGCGGCTGTCGCTTGGATTATAAGGCAGATGGGCTTCATGTGCTTCTGGACCAAAACTTCCTGCCAATATTCCATTTCCACCAATGTCTTGCATTGTGCATCTGTCAATGCTTCCACCTTTTGTATATTCTTTGTATTCAATGCCAGTGGAAGCATTATGCAAAAAGCTACATTGAGTGAAGTTGATGTTTTCTGCACAGCTCACACTGACAGCAGCCGCGGGGCGACCTACCCAGCCTTGGTTGTCGAGCTTGTGATCGCCGTTGGGGCGTATCATTTTGGGCTTTAGTTTGTAGGCTTCGGTCATATACATGCCTGCTTGTAGTGGAGCATGTCCACTGATAGAGGGGCGCATCCATGTGGCAAAGGAGAAGGTGATACCTTGAAAGGTAACATCCTTTACAGGATTGTCAGGGGTTCCTTCTACCTTCAACAGTGTTTCCACTGCCGGTGCTTCCACTTCAGCTGTGCTCATGTTTTCGCCAGAACGTGGCATATAATAAATTTTGGAGGAACGTGCATCAAGATACCATTCACCGGGGGCATCAAGCAGTTCACGCGCATTGGTCAAGTAGAATGCAGAATTGTGTCCGTCAGTGGTTACCATTGGCGATGGCCAAGGATGCATAAAGTGGATATGGCTTTCTGGCTGATGGAATGTAACTGCTGCACTGTCGCCTTGAATTTGAATACCTTTGATGCGAAGATTGGCTATACACCACATTTCATGTATTACCATTTCTGCATATCGGGCGTTGACTATCCTTTTTACAGCAGCCGTAGGCACATAAATAATCTCTTTCGCTTTGTCAATGTTGCGTATTCTGTACATCTTTTCAAAGTCTTCCACATCGCGTGCACGGTCAGCTTTGCGGCCGTTCACCCATAGCTGTCTAAACTCTAATGGTCTGCCGTTAAAGTCTGGCACATCAGCTACATACAACTTTCCTTGCTTCTTCCAGCCAGTAATGCGTACACCTCCGCTTATTACAGCATGACCATTTGCTACAATGCGCGTGCCACTGTCTTCAGGACGTATTGTTACAGGTTGATTGAGCCTGTAAGTGCCAGGTTGTAGCCGTAGGCACACATCTGTGGCTCCATTGAGCCGGCGCTCTTCACGCGCTTGTTGCAGACCTTTTTCCAAGGCATAAGGTCCTGGCTTTATGATGATGTCTGTGGCTTTGGCAGCATTGCTTATAGCCAATGCTGCCATGATGGTTATTATAAATCTACGGGCATCCATACTGTCATTTCACTTTTTCCTCTGTTTCCCCAGGCATAGTAGGGTATGAGACGAATTTTTACTGTATTCTTTTTAGTGCTCACTTCACGATAAAGCACGTCTTTCCATGTATCTTCTGTTCTGTTTACAGCTTCAACTTCCAATGCTTTCATCTTGCTGCCGGCTATTGTCATGTCTACCGGTGTAAACTTGGCATTGGCAGGGATAGCTATATTGTCAATAGAAAGGCCGTTAAGGTCATTGCTTTCAAGGCAGTATATTACAGGTCCGCGCTGTACAGCTACTTGTCCACGGCTTTCTTCCACCAACGGATTGGCTTCTATCAATCGTGTGCGCATAGGCATGTCAAGTGTGATGACGTCTCCTTTTTTCCACGTGCGGTTGATAGAAGCATAAGTTCCTGCTTGGGTAGCAGTTCCTGCGGACTGTCCATTCACCAGAATAGTGGCACTGTCTGTGCACCAATCAGGTATGCGTAATTTGATTTCAAACTGCTTTTTACCTTTAAGCCTGTTTACCGTAATGCTTACTTTTCCGTCCCATGGATATTCTGTTTGCTGCGTTAAAGCAATCTCTCCAATACCAGTGATGGTAGTATTGAGCGTGTTGTCGCCATAGAGGTTAACATAGATGCCACCTTTTTCTATCGAGTAAGCATAATCTTGCGCTTCACAAAGTGTGCGCAAAGTATTAGGCGGGCAGCAGAAACAGCTGATGTATTCTGTTCGCTCTTTGGGCCAGCGCAATTTGTAAGGCAGATCTTTAGACAGGCGCATAGGGTTGGTATAGAAGTATCGCTTACCGTCCAAACTTATACCGGGAAGAATACTGTTGTAGAAGCAGTTTTCTACAATATCCGTGTATTTTGCCTCCCCAGTAGCAGCAAACATTCGCCAGTTGAAAAGCATGTTGCCAATATTGGCACAGGTTTCGTTGTGGGCAGTAGAGTGGGGCAACTGGTAGGGGCGTCCATAACTTTGATGTACCTTTTGTACATTGTCAGGTTTGTAGTCGGTGCCATCAGGCGAAGTGCCGTCATAGAGTGCGCCGCAAGCTCCTGTAATATACATTTTAGTGGTAACAATATCTTTCCATATATCATCAAGGTTTTCTTTTAGCTGCTGGTCGCCATTCTCCAAATACAGGTCAGCCACGCCGGCATAGAGATAGTTGGCGCGTACAGAGTGTCCCACAGCTTTGTGTTGCTGACGGAATGTCCCACGGTCTTGATTATCATCTGTACCATTTTTCACCATACCTCTGATGTCTATCAGCTTTTGTGCCAACTCCAAATATTTAGGATTGTGAGTTTCCCTATACATCTCGGCTATAGCCATATAGTGAGATGGACACACCGCATTGCGTGCCAATTCATCAGAAGCGCGCTTGTAGAAGTCATAAAGAAAGTCTGCTGCCTTTACCGCACAGTTATACAGTGTATTCTTGCCGGTGGCACGCTTGTGCATGATACCAGCTGTAATGAGATGTCCCAAGTTGTAAGTTTCAAAGTTCAGCCGATTGCCAAACGCTCCGTCTTTTCCTGTGCCTACCTTGGTGCCAATGGTTTCATTTTCTTTGGCTTCTTCTTTAGCCGTGGCTTGCTTGTTCATTTCTGCAATGATAACAGGAGTGTGCAGGTAGCCGTCTGCGCGCTGCGATTTTTGAATCAGTTCTATAAACTGGTCCATTATATTGCCCACCTCCGGGTCATGATTGATAGCATATACCGCGGTCAATGCTTCCAGCCATTTGTACATGTCGCCATCGTGGAAGGGAGGCCCGTGTCGCTTTCCCTTTTTCTTGCCGGCAGCAATCAAAAAGTTGTTCCAGCCGTTGCCCTTGTCAGACTTCCATGTTTCCCACATGCTCTGCACGGATGTTCCGCTATAAACACCGAAGCGTTCCCCCCAGAAGCCGCCAGTCCATTTTACCGCGCTTACGGGTGTCGATGAAACAACGGCAAACTTGCTGTTGCCAGTGTCGGTGATGCCGTTTTGCTGCGCTAAAACGGGTGTTGCCGCTGTGGCCAGCAAAAGGTTTATCAATAATGTTTTCTTCATAAAATATAAATTGTTTTCTTCTTTTTTGATTTGTTTTTGATACTTCGTGTTGTCTCAACACGACCAATTTGGCATATTTCCTAAACACACTAAGCCAGAAGCTCACAATAGAGAGCCCCTGACTTATTGCCTATGTGGTAGCTATTGCTTGGCAAAGTAATAGCCTCTCATTTACTCTTTATTATAAGGTACCGCCACGTGCTTTTACTCTTTTAGCCCATTCTTCACGTTCTTTGGTCAAGTTATAGCCACGTTTAGACAGATAATTGTTGATGCGACCCTTGTATTTGCCAAATGCAGCATGCTTTTTATTAGAGTTTTCTGCATCAATGGCAAACTCGCGTGCCTCTTTCAGCCATGCTAATATTTGTGCTTTTTCTTCCTCTTTCAAGGTAGGTATCATATCGCACTGTGCATCGTAAGTAACCTTTACCACATTGTAGGTCATCACGTCTTTTACGGTTTCTATCTCATTGGCTGTAAGAAAGAGCGACAGGTCTGCGTCAAAGCCAAAGTGCGAGCGGTAGAGCTTCATGTCTTTTTGAGCCTCTGCAAATTCGGCAACTTGCTTTTTGGCTGTTCCTGTCATAGTTTTTGACAGCGCTTTCAAACTGTCTCGTTCAGCATAGATATCGTTTAACTTGAAATATCTGTTGGCAACGATGTTTCTTACTTGTATCCCTTTGTCGGTACCCGTTAGCTTCAAGGCATCTGTTACTTTGGCTGAGCGGTTGAGTATTGTCTGTATATAGTCAGCTGGTCTACCTTGCGAGTTTAATTCTATATTCTGTGCATTAACAGAATTAAAGGCAATAATTGATACAAAAATAGCTAAAATCTTTTTCATTGCAATATTTCTTTTAAGTATTTAACATTTTCACCATAATTGACTATTACATTGCGCACCTGCTTTACATCTCTGCTGCGCTCTACAAAGAGCCATCCTTCCCATCCAATCTTGTCGAGTGCTTTCTTTATTGCAGCCATGTCTATGGCTTTGTCGTCTCTCAGCCACACGCCATCGGTATTGCTTGCATGTATGGCACAGATGTGCTGCTTGCCCAATTTCTTCAGTTCTTTCGGTATATTGCGTCCATGCTCTACGGCTGTTTGGAATTTATAGAATATAGCTATTCCGTCAGACCCTATTTCTTTCAGCAGCTTCAGGTTGCCTTTTGCGTCTAATGGCGTGTCAATGCCTATCACTTTACCACGTGTTTTAGCCATGTTGCCGGCTTGTCGTAGCCTTTCCACCACTTCTTTTCTTAGCGGCAACGAGTCTGTCCAGTTGTTTCCACATCCCCCTAAAGGCAAAAAAGCCACTTTGGCATCCATTGCATCCATTGTGTTCAGACAGTCTTCTATCAGCCAGTGCCAGCTTTGCTTCTTGGCAAAGCTCTGGCCATAAAATCCCGACATGGCTACTGCTCCCACCTTTATGCCGAAGCTGTCGGCTGTATGCTTGAAGATACGCACCATCTGAGGGTTGCGCATCTTGTTGTCAAATGAGTCGCGGCGCCCCAGTCCGCCCATATCCATTTCTATGCCGTCACATCCTAACTGGTGGGCCAATTTGAACTCACCCAATTTCTGTCGCTTTAGTACCATCCAATCGCATACACCTATTTTATACCGTGGCTGTGCCATGATGGCTTCAGGCAGTGTAATGCATGCGATAAACAGAAGTAGTGCAGCGAATAAATACCATTGTCTTTTCATTCTTTTTGATTATGTTTTACTTTTAAAAGACGTACTATGTTTGCTTTTGTACTGATTGTATGGCATTTCAATTCGCGTTTCTTCTATATGAACATCTCACGATCAGCCGTAAAGAGATATTTTCATGCATAAAAATAATTTAAAATAAAGGTGTAATGTACTTGACAAATTTGCAACAAGCGAAGATAATCAATAGGGATAATCCTTCAAGAATAGGGATTGTCATATCTTCATTTATGGTTTTTCCTTTGAACTAAAGACATGTATGTTTTATCTTTGCATACAGAAAAGTTGCTTAACTGTGATAGCGGTAGCTATTGTCTGTGTATGGAGCATCTTTTGTTGAGACAGACGGCCGTTGTTGAGCCAAGGTGCTTGTACAATATCGTCAATCAGAAACCTTATGTTTAACCCCTTAAAAAGTAAACGACATGAAACGTACAATTTTAGCCATCGTAGCAATAGTGTTGACTTTCTCGTCAGCTTGTGCACAGAAATTACAGAATATTAGAGTAGAAGCTCGGTATATAACAGACAAGATGGTGGCAGAGTTAGGATTGACAACCGTTCAGCGCAACAGTATATTGCAGCTGAATATCGATTATCTGAATGGTATTAACGGTTATCGTGATATTCATGACAAGGCATGGAAATACCGCAACAAGCAAATCAGGAAAATGCTAAATAGCCGTCAGTGGAAAAGGTATAGAAATGCTTCTTACTTTTATCAGCCAATAGGATGGGAGAGAGGCACTTATGTTCATAACATCTATGTGAAATATCCTGATGCTCCTAAGCGTGGACATGACAAAGGTCCTCGCTTTGATGAATCCAGACCACCTCGCTTTGATGAACCTAAAGGACCTCATGGTAATAACAGTCCTGAGGCCATCAAGATGCGGAGAGACATGAGAAAGCATTGCAAGAGAGGTGCAAGATAATGTGAGGCAGAGCTTCTTTACTTTATGGCATGTGGAGAAACAATGGCATAGGCCATAATGTAGGGAAGCTTTATCTTATAGCAGAGAGTAAACACTTGCTGCTGTACAAGATTCTCAATCTCTATTTGCCCTTCAGTGTTATTGCCGGTAATGGCTTGTATGCGCATTTGGTTCAATCCTAAATGTTGGGCAGACAATAGTTTGTAAAGTGTTTCTTTGGCACACCAGTGCAGCAGCAAATGCAGGATAGATGAGGCTGTTTCATCTGGGCGCAACAGCTTTGGAGCTATTCGTGCCACGCGGTCTGACTGGTATTCTACATCTATGGCAACGGCATGATGAGTGGATACAATAACAGTTACCAACTCTTTTGTATGGCTGATACTTATATAATGACCATTGGAGAGATAAGGGCTTCCATCATCATGATGGTTTAACAGTATTGCTTCTTGCTGATTTTCAATGGTTGCAGTGTGGAGAGCAAGTTCAGCTTTTGTGTCAGAGACTGTTGGCCTATTGTAGAGCAAAAACAGAAGAATGTGTTCTGTGAGTGCCTCTTTATGTCTGCTTTCAGACTTGTATAGCTGGCTGAAAGCAGAGCGCAACGATGCCAGCATAGGGTATCGGGCATACAAGTCTGCTGTCGATTCTGTTGCTTTCCATGTGGCCAAGCGTACATCAGAGGTGATATATTCAATCGATAAAAGGGGCATAACAGTAATTATTCTTCCTCTTTCTTGGATGGTTTTTCAAGTGCTTCACCAATAACAACCTTTACCTTTGAAATGCGTCGCTCTTCAATGCTTTGTACTTCAAAGGTATAATTCTTATAAGCAAGTTTCTCGTTTATCTTAGGAAAGTCACCTTTTATTTCCAGCATCAATCCTGCCAAAGTGTCGGCTTCGCCTTCTATATCCGAGAAGAAATCTTCATCAATATTCAGCGTTTTGCAGAAATCGGTGAGCAGTGTCTTGCCTTCAAACAAGTAGGTATTCTTGTTGATGCGTATAAAACTTTTTTCTTCTTCATCGTATTCATCGTTAATCTCGCCGACAATTTCTTCCAAAATGTCTTCCAAGGTAACGATGCCGCTGGTGCCTCCAAACTCGTCTACCACAATGGCTATATGCACCTTGTTGTTTTGGAACTCCCTTAGCAAGTCGTCTATCTTCTTGGTTTCCGGCACGAAATAAGGCGGACGTATCAAGCTCTGCCATCTAAAGGTACTGGGCTTTTTCAGATGGGGCAGCAGGTCTTTGATGTATAGAATACCCCTGATATTGTCTGTGTTGTCTTTGTACACAGGTATTCTACTGTAATTATTGTCAATCACGCATTTCAGCACCTCAGGAAAAGTAGTATTTATATCGAGGTCTACAATGTCTTTACGGCAAGTCATTACTTCCTTGGCTGTTTCATCACCAAAGCGGATGATGCCTTGCAGCATGCTTTGCTCTTCTTTTATATCGTTTTTGTCGGTCAGTTCAAGTGCCTGTCCCAACTCGTCTACGCTTAATACATGATTTTCTTTGGATAGCAATTTTTCTGCTACGACGCCACTCTTCATCAGAATGCTTTCCAGCAGCCAGAATATCTTGCGAAAGAAGAAGATACCTTTTACTGCACTACGGCAAAACTTCAATGGATTTTGACGGGCAAAAATTTTAGGCATAATCTCGCCAAAGAGCAGCAGAAGGAATGTAAGCAATACTGATGTGAAGATAAACTGGAGCACATAAGAATTGCCAAAGTTAATCAGCTTGCCGAAAATATAGTTGGTAAGCATAATAATCGTAACATTCACAAAGTTGTTTGTGATGAGGATAGTGGCCAATGTGCGTTCTGTGTCGTCTCTTAGCAATTGTATTTTCTTGTCGGCATCATTGCGCTCTGTATCCATAGCATTGAGGTCTGATGGCGAAAGACTGAAGAAAGCTATCTCTGAGCCACTGGCAAAACCTGACAGTAGCAATAATATCACAGTGAGACATGAGGCTATTATTACACCTATGGATGGGGCATAGAACTCAACCCCATTTAAAAAAGATAAGAATAGAAAGCTAATCACTGTTGTTGTTTTTTATAAATACATGTGTAAAACCTGACTTGTTACAGCAAGTGCTGATGCTGAAGTGGCCTTCTTTACAGCTGTATTGTGCTGATGTACATCCATATAAGTGCTGCTTTATGGAATTTAGAAAGTAGGGGCACCGACAGAGGATGTCTTGTCTGCCACCTCGGTAGTATTGTTGTTGGCTGTTGGCTTGGGTGTGAGCAGTTCCATATTGTCTGCATACACTTCCGTTACATTGTGCCTTATGCCTTTTTGGTCGCTGTAAGTGCGGTAGTGCAAGCGTCCCTCTATGTATAGCTTGTCGCCTTTGTGAACATACTTTTCCACTATTTTAGCCAATCCTCTTGACAAAACTATATTGTGCCAGTCTGTTCTGTCAGGCACTTGAGTACCGTTTTGCAGTGTATATCCACGCTCTGTTGTGGCCAGAGGAAAGCTGGCTACGGCTTGGTCGCGGTCGTAATATCTTACCACAGGATCTTTACCTACATTGCCAATAAGCATTACTTTATTCATAATCGTATCGTTGTCATTAGAATTAATAACTGTATGTAACCTTCATGAACAAGTTGCAGAAGGTGCGGTAGGGATGTGGCTGTCTTTCCCGTATAGCTACTTCCACATGCCGAGGTATCTGAACTTGAAGTTCTTGCCTTTGGCCGACGGGAATTGGCTTCTGTTGTCGACTCTGCTGCGCAGGTGTTCCACCATGCGGTTGTAGCAGTCAAGTCCTGACATTGCTTTGCAGTCTACCACAAAATGTGTATCTCTATATTCGTGCTTACCGGTTACGGGCACCAACACTACGCGCTTAAAGTCGAGTGTGCCTTCGTACCATCCGGGCCTTTCTTCATTGAGGCGCGCAATGATAGGAGTAACCATGTCTCGGGATTCCTCGTTGCCTTGAACATTGGAGCGCAAAGCTTTTTTCTGCTTGAAGTCAAGCATAGTGGCAGCCTCAGTCTTTATGATAATGAAATAAACACGAGGTCTGATTTTGTATCTTTTGGGATAATAAACATCACTGGCAACATATTCTCTGATGTCATTTTCCAATTCGCGATTCATTCCAATCTCGTCAATAGAAGCTAAAAAATCAATGGCATCATCAACATTGGTTACCAATGTCTCTTTATCAAAATATCTGATATATAAGTTCATGTTGTATTTTCTTACTGTAAGTGGAGCGGAAAACGGGACTCGGACCCGCGACCCCGACCTTGGCAAGGTCGTGCTCTACCAACTGAGCTATTTCCGCAAGCTGCTATTAGAAAGTGAAGAGGAGGAGACTCGAACTCCCACGAAGCAATTTTCACTACCCCCTCAAAGTAGCGCGTCTACCAATTCCGCCACCTCTCCAAGTTTAATCCCTATTTAAATTGCATATGAGAACAAACAATTGTCTTTAATAAAACTTCCCACAACAAATAATTTAAATATTCGTTTATTGTATTTCTACAGTTTAATGTGGAGCGGAAAACGGGACTCGGACCCGCGACCCCGACCTTGGCAAGGTCGTGCT
>CALCVP010000026.1 GCA_937907705.1 uncultured Prevotella sp.
GAGTTAGAAATTTTGTATAGTGCTCACTCTCTGATAATAAAGGGGTGGGAAACTTTAGTAACCTTATCTGTATACATAGAAAAAGCGCTTTCACTATTAAATGTAGTAGTGAAAGCGCTTTTTCTAAAATATAAATATTGGGGTTTTCTACTTACTTTAAGTGCGCAATAAAGTGTTGTGCTATTTGTCGCAACAAATGGTTTCTCGTATTTCCACCAGTAATGCTATGATTTCTGTTTGTATAGATATTCATTTTAAAATCCTTATCTGCTTGCACCAAAGCTTCTGTATATTCAAATGTATTTTGAGGATGTACATTGTCGTCTGCAAGTCCATGACAAATCAGCAACGAACCATGTAATTTTGAACTTCTTGATATAGGGTTATCGTTATAACCAGACGGATTTTCTTTTGGTGTACGCATGTATCTTTCTGTATAAACCGTATCATAGAATTTCCAGTCAGTAGGAGGTGCTACAGCAACACCTGCTTTAAATACGCCACGACCTTCACTCATACTCATTAAGGTATTAAAGCCACCAAAACTCCAGCCCCAAATGCCTATATTATTTTTATCTATATAGGGTAATGTTGAAAGATAAATAGCAGTCTCTACCTGATCTTTAGCTTCCAACAAGCCCATTCTTTGATAAATGCATTTTTCAAACTCAACACCACGGCCACCTGTACCACGGCCATCAACACACACTAAAATAAAACCTTGCTGTGCTAAATATTCATCAAAAAGTGCTCCACGAGCTATAGATCCCATGCTCCATGAGTTCATTACTTGTTGACTACCAGGGCCGCCATATTGCCACATTACAACAGGATATTTCTTGTTGGCATCAAAGTCAGCTGGTTTTATCATTACGCCATTTAAGCGAACTCCTTCTGAAGTAGTAAACTGAAAGAATTCTTTTTTGAATAAATTATATTCAGATAACTTAGTTGACAACTTCTTGTTATCTATTAAAGATGCAACTTTTCGACCTGAGTTATCACGTATATCATATTTATAGGGCGTATTGCAATCGCTCCACAAGTTTATAAAATATTTGTAATCCGTACTGAAATAGGCACTGTTCCAGCCTTTTTGAGTTGTCAGATTTTCAGTTTTTCCTGCTTTGTTCGTTACATATATTTCCCTGTTCAATGCATCAATACCAGCAGCTTGATAATATACATTGCCGGTGTTTTCGTCATAACCATACACATTAGTTACATCATATTTTGTGTTTGTCAATCGACGCAGCAACTGCCCCGTCATTGTATAGAGGTATAATTGCATATAGCCACTTCTGTCACTTGGCAACAAAATATGGTTGGCAGTAATCTTGATATTGTCAAGTGTCCCCTCCTGTATATATTTTGGAACACTTTCCTTTATAATCAATTTGCTTACAGTACTTCTTGGATTTACAGAATACAAGCATAGCTGATTCTGATGCCTATTCATTGTATAGACAATCATTTTATTAGCGTCTGCTGTCATTTTAATTCGTGGAATATAGCCATCCTCTTCTAATGGTATTTGCAATTTCCTTGCTTTGTGGGCTTTTATATCATAGCTCATAACACATACTTTGGAATTTTCCTGACCAGCTTTAGGATACTTATAAGTGTATTCACCCGGATATTCTGTATAAGCAGGATGTTCGGGTTCTGCACCTTTAAACATTTGAAGGCTATATGATTTTACATTAGATTCATCATAACGTATCCATGTAAGCATGGTACCATCTGCATTAAATGATAAAGCTGTGTTAAATGCAAATTCTTCTTCATTAACCCAATCAGGAATACCATTAATAACAATATTCTTTTTACCGTCTGTTGTTATTTGACTTTCAGAATTTCCATACAATAATTTTACCAAGTATATGTTGTTGTCTCTTACAAAAGCTACTTGCATACCATCAGGAGACCATACTGGAGACTGTACGGCACCATAATCGGATAATTTCTCTAACTTACGATTCGCTATATTATAAATATAATAGGTAGCAGTAAAAGAACGTCGATAGATGGGATGAGTGTCTGTTTGTATCAGCATTTTACTGCCGTCTGGGCTCATGATAAAATTATCTATCTCTGTTATTTTTTCACCAACAGTATGTGTTACATCTAAAAGTATAGATTGCTCCTTGCCTGTCTTATAAGAAAACTTTATTATTCTCTTTTTATCTTTACTTATTTGAGCATAACCATCTCCCCCTGCAATCGGAGTTATAGCACTAAGCGTCTCCACAGGAAAAGCCGAGGGGTTGGTTAGGTCAGACAATTTAAAATTATTTCCTGCCATTACGTTACTTGCAGCCATTATTATTGCCGCACAGACCATAATTATTTTTTTCATTATCTATTATGTTAATTTATATTATATATCAAAGTATCTTCTACCTTTCATTTCTCCTTGCTAATAACTACTAAAAATAGTATAAACTTTGAATACGTAAATCGGGTGTAAAGATACAACAAAAAGTTGATAACCACTAAAAAATGAAATAAAATCATCGGAAAATTACATATTGGAATGACGTTCAAACGATGTTTGAACGTCATAATAATAGCGTTTAAATAGTAGCTCAGTACATCTTTTTTGTGCCGACATACAAATCAACTGCACAATTTTGAATCATTGTTTGTCGGAACAATTGAAAATCAGTACCTTTGCACATGACAAAGAATTAATATATTTATTCAAATATTATATGAATAAATATCTACACTTCAGAAGAAACAGGTTTAATATATGCTACCCTATTACAATGATTTTGGAAGCTGGATAAGAAATATATTCCCCTTTAAAATACAAAAAATATCTATTGATGCAGGTTTCTCATGTCCTAATCGTGATGGAACAATTAGCTTCGGCGGATGTACATTTTGCAATAATGATACCTTTAGTCCAGCATATTGCAATAAGCAAAAAACAATAACCCAACAATTAAACGAAGGTAAAGCATTTTTTAAGGAGAAATATCCGAATATGAAATATATAGCTTACTTTCAAGCATATACTAATACATATGGGAGTTTGGAGCAATTAAAAAAAAAGTATGAAGAAGCACTCGCTAATGAAGATATTGTTGGCATCGTTATTGGTACACGGCCGGATTGCATGTCAGATGATTTGTTATCGTATTTAACACAGTTATCAAAACAGACTTTCGTAATCGTAGAGTATGGTGTTGAATCTGTAAATGATAACACCTTATATAAAATAAATAGGGGACATGATTTTGAATGTTCAAAAAGAATTATTACCTCTACAGCTGAAAAAGGAATTATTACAGGGGCACATGTTATATTAGGACTTCCTGGTGAAACAAAGGAAACGGATTTACAGCAAGCAGAGATAATATCACAATTGCCTATTAAAATATTAAAGATTCATCAATTGCAGGTTATTAAAGGCACACCTCTTGCCAAAGACTATATAAAGCATCCTTTCCATCTATACACGGTAGATGAATATTTGCATTTACTGACAGAATATATTCAACGTTTAAGAACTGATATAGTATTGGATCGCTTTACTTCACAATCTCCAGGCGACTTGCTTATTGCGCCCAAATGGGGACTTAAGAATTATCAATTTACTAATTTACTTCTTAACAAATTAAAGAAGGAGCAAGCATGGCAGGGTAAGCTATGTAATCGGTATTAAAAAAAATCAACGAGATATTGTAAACACTCCCACCCGTATCTCGTTGAACTTTTCATAAATTAGCCAAATTTATTATTCATCAGCCAATTCTTTAAGAGTATATTCACTGCTTCCATCAAAGCAATGAGTACATACTTGACTTTTTGGAAGACCTATGGCACCTATTAAATGTTCTATTGTATTGAATTTCAATGTTGTAAGCCCTAGTTCTTTAGCTATCTCTGCTACCATTTGTTGATATTCTGGCGATCCTGTTTTTGCATATTTAGCAAGATTTTTATTAGCATCTCCTTCTAATTTCTCTATAATACGTCTTGTTATTAGTTCCATATCACTTTTAGAAGATGTGAAATTAATAAATGGACATCCATAAACCAATGGAGGACAAGCAATTCGCATATGGCATTCCTTCAGACCACTATCAAATAAGACCTTAACATTATCACGAAGTTGAGTTCCTCTAACAATAGAATCATCACAAAACAGGACACGCTTATTTTTAAGCATTGCTTTATTTGGTATGAGTTTCATTTTTGCGACCAAAGAACGCATAGTCTGATTGGATGGAGTAAATGAACGAGGCCAAGTTGGGGTATATTTTGAGATGCATCGCTGATATGGAACATGCATACCTGCTGCATATCCAAGAGCCATTCCTATTCCAGAATCTGGAATGCCACAGATACAATCAACCTCATCTTTATCTTCAAGGCCTGCATTATATCCATTTTTAAATCTTACATTCTCAACATTTCTTCCCTCATAGCTTGAAGTTGGAAATCCATAATATACCCATAAGAAAGAACATACTTGCATTTTCTTATTTGGCTTACGTATTTGTTCCATCTTGTCTGCTGTTATTTTGACAACCTCACCTGGTCCGACATTATACTCTATGTCAAAATCTAAATTGGGAAAAGAAGTCGTTTCACTCGTGGCAGCATAAGCACCGTCCTTTTTACCTATTATAATTGGTGTTCTTCCCCAACTATCGCGGGCGCATATAATACCATTTTCTGTTAAAAGAAGCATTGAGCAAGAGCCTTTAATATGACGAAAGACATTCTCTATGCCATCTTTAAACGATTTTCCTTGAATTAACAATAATGCAACGAGTTCTGTAGGGTTGGTCTTACCAGATGATAATTCTGAAAAATGCATATTTTTCTCTAACAGTTGAGCTGTAAGTTCATCTATATTTACTATTTTCGCCACAGTACAAATAGCAAAACGACCTAAGTGAGAATTCATTATAAGCGGTTGGGCATCTGTATCACTGATTACTCCAATGCCAGATTTACTATCTTCAAATCTGTTTAACGTTGATTCAAATTTCGTTCTGAAATATGAATTTTCCAAATTATGAATAGAACGTATAAATCCTTTTTCTTCACTATAAGTAGCCAAGCCACCTCGTTTAGTTCCTAAATGCGAATTATAATCTGTCCCATAAAATAAATCTGCAATGCATTTTCTTTTTGAAATGACTCCAAAAAAACCTCCCATAAGTTTGCTATAATTAAATTTTAATATAATTTGCTCTATCCATTAAATGTAATTTTGGACACTCTTAAATATACAATAAATTAAAAGAAAAATTTAAAAATTCTTCCCATATGCAGTTCATTCGTGATATACCATCAAAGTAAACTACATATATAAGTATCTTTTAATGCTCTTTTTAGGTGTTTTTTCAAATTCCTCCTCTTGCAACTTTATAGAAGATATTTTGCAGTAAGACGGAAGTGTTGTATTTAAATCATGTATATTTTGCTCCATCACATGCTGCAAATCTGTAGAAGAAAGCCCCATATTCTTGGTTTCTTCAAAATCTGGATATATAAGTGCTTCCAATTTATTCTCTTTTTGTATGACTAAACTCTCTACTACTAAAGGCATACTATTTAATTTGTCTTCTATTTCTTCGGGATAAATATTTTGACCATTAGCACCTAATAGCATATTTTTGCTTCTTCCTTTAATATAAATATAGCCTTCTGAGTCCATTAAGCCCAAGTCTCCTGTATGATACCAACCGTCTTTATCGAGCGCTTGTTTTGTAGCTTCTTCATTTTTGTAATACCCTAACATTACATTTGTTCCTCGGGCCAATATCTCACCAGCAATATGCTGTGGGTCTGGACTATCTATCTTTACTTCCATGTGAACAACGGTCTTGCCACAAGATGTAACCTTAAAATCATGATAATCTACATAAGAAATAATAGGTGCACATTCTGTTGCTCCATAGCCCACTGTAAACGGAAATTCAATGCTCTTCAAGAAAGCTTCAACCTCTTGATTAAATGCAGCTCCCCCGATAATGATTTCATATAAGTTACCTCCAAAGGCATTATAAACTTGTTCACAAATTTTTTGCTTTACTTTTTTATTAACAACAGGCATATTCAAGAGAATACGCATCTTATTATTTTGGATTTTTGGAAAAACTTTCTTTTTTATGATTTTTTCTACCACTAATGGAACTGCTATAATAATAGCAGGGCGAATTTCTTTAAAGGCCTGTGCTATAATGGCAGGACTTGGCACTCGAGTGAGATAAAATACATGACATCCATGAACAAATTCAAATAGAAATTCAAATGCCATTCCATACATATGTGCCATTGGCAATATACTTACCGTATTGGCACCTTTTGGTATTTTACTACCCAACACTGTATTAGCAAAATCAAGATTTCCCCACAATGCTCTATATGGAAGCATGACACCTTTGGAAAATCCAGTCGTTCCACTTGTATAATTAATTAAGGCTAATTCTTCACCGCTATTTTCCTTATAGTATTCAACATCTTTTGCACGAAAAGCTTTAGGATATTTTTTTCCGAATAGTTCGTTCAGATGTTCACGCGCATACGTAAGTTTATCTGTGCGTGAAACCACTATAGAATAATCAGGTATATATATAATACCTTCAAGATGAGGCATCTTCGTTGCATCAATAGTAGTGGCCACAACATCACCAACAAAAAGTAATTTGGCTTCACTATGATTGACAATATTATAGACCTGTTCTGGAGTAAACTCATGCAAAACAGGAACAGCAACAGCCCCATATGTTAATGTAGCTAAAAAAGCAACGGCCCAACATGAGCTGTTTCTACCGCAAATTGCAATTTTATCACCTCTTTCTACGCCACTGTTTTCAAACATAATGTGGAGTTTTTCTATTTTTCTTGCCACATCTTTATACTGCAAAGTAATGCCCTTGTAGTCTGTCAAAGCATCTAAGTCCCAATTGTCCTTAATACTTTTTTCTATAATTATATTAAAACTTTGAATAGATTCCATTGCACAAAAATCAAAACTTTGTGCAAAGTTATATTATAATTTACACATTTCAAAATAATCTGTGCTATTTTGTTATTTTTTTAATCAGACAGTGTGGACTGCTCATAAATTCTGATTAACTTATTACTTTGTAGTTGTAAGATCACCAAATCTTTCAAAAATGAATATTCTTAATGGCGATTTCCCGTTTGCCAAACTCAATCATCGCATTGAAAAGACCCACTTTCTGAGCATCTCGCAAATCTGCCAATGTGATGTCCGCCTCCTGAATAACGCCCAATTCCAATAAGTTAGCTCTTTTTGTACCGGCCAACAGTGGATGTTTCGGGGTTATCCAACGTCTACCATCATATACAGCAATATTTGTAAACGATGTGTCTGTTACAAGCTCATGCTTGACAATGATAATATCATCACTATTATTTTTTTTGGAAGACAGAATGTTCAACCTTTCGCGATTGGTACTTTTAAAATTGTACTCTATGGTATCATCAAGGACCACTTGCAGAGAATTTATCTCTCGTATTGTGTATGGACTATATTCTACGGTTTCTATTCCGCTCTCGCCATATACAACTCTTGCTTTGTATAAATCCATGTAGCCCTGCGGTATGACAATGCGATCTAACATTGGTACGGGGGCAAGACAAAGTGAAGGAAAGAAATGACGGATTGTTTTTTCCATTCTTTCTTGATGATAGGCTATATTCTGTACGTTACCATCTTCTATCTTTATAGTTTCTACAAATTGTTGTGCCATACTTGTATCTTATTCTATAGGAAGATATATTTTCTGTAGTACTTCCTCATATTCCTTTCTACAGTCGCTTTTGGCTGTAATTCCCCCTCCAGCCTTGAAATACAAACCTGCTTCATTCTGCTCAAGAAAGCGTATCATCACTGCTGAATTAAGTTCTCCATTGTTGCATATTCCCATAACTCCAGTATAAAAGCCACGGTCATACCCTTCTGCCTCGTGAATTATTTCCATCGTTTTGTTCTTTGGCGCACCTGTAATAGAGCCAGCAGGCAATATAGCATCTAATATGTCGCCCATGTGACGTTGATAGCCCACAGGTAACTTACCGCTGATTTCAGAACTTGTCTGAAGAATGTTCCCTTTGTTGGTGTGTAGTGTATCTATATATCGGTACTTGTCTACTCTTACGTCTTCTGCTATGCAGCTTAAGTCATTGCGTATCAAATCCACAATGGTGGCGTGTTCCGCTGCTTCTTTTTTATCTTTCATCAGCACGTGTTTGGCATTTGGTATAGAAGCATCAAGTGTACCTTTCATTGGATATGAGAAAATTCTCTTATTGTTTATTGTTATAAAGGCTTCTGGTGAGAAGCATACGAATTGGCTGCTGCAATCTGTATTGTTTTTCAGGAACATCTTGTATTTACCGTTTGCCCGAAAGAAAATTTCCCGAAGCGATAAATTACAATCCACAGCCACCTTGCATGTAAGATTAACAAGATAGCTATTCCCCAACATAATGTTGTGCTTGACAATTTCAAAACTTTTCTTGTAGTCCTCAAATTTTAACTTCGCAATGTTCCACTTCGGCCGTTTGAAAGAAACATTTTGAAAATCCATCTTAGCATTAGTAACACCGCAAAAATCATATAAGCACTCATTTGGGTCTATATCTGCTAACTTCCGTATATATGCCTCCGTCCCTGCATAATTGACAACAAAAAGGAAAGGTTCTTTTCCTTCAGCCATGCTATTAAGACTGTCTATAATATTTTGTTTCATTCGTGTTAAAATTGCACAAATACATCATTTTAAGGATGAACGAACATTCAGAATTTAAATTCATTCTTTTATTAGAAAAAGTTCAAATTTTACTGATTTTCAACTTTTTGTTGATCCTTTATAAAAGAAGTTTATTATAACAATAATCTTTAGCTAACAACCATTTACTCTGCTATTTCTTCCTCATATAATTGATTAAATATTTGCCTTAGGGTAATTTTATTCAGCAATATTTTTCTTATTTCATACAACTTTTCTTCGTTCTCAGATCCTGATATCCATAGTTTTATATAGCCCGTTGTTGAGTATTTTTCATTTAAATGCTGTATAAAGCGTTTCCATTGCTCTTCTTTGTTCTTTTCCGGATAATGAGATAGCCCAAACATTATAGTTCTTCTAAATACCATTGTCGGTTCCAAATCTCTATCTGCTTCTGCAACAATTTTTCCGTAGATACTTCTTGGTGCATGAGATGCTGAAGCTCTATGATCCTCTACCGCTTCTTTCATTATTTTAATTTGCCCGCCATTAAACCAT
>CALCVP010000027.1 GCA_937907705.1 uncultured Prevotella sp.
TGGGGAGCTGCACCCCATTTTATCAAAAATATTACAAGTTGCGGATTTTAGGATTATATAAATAGTCATACTCAATTTAATTAGGTATTAAGACAAAATTCAGTAGTCTTAATACCTGTTTTATTTTTATTTTGTGTACTTTTGTGGATAATATGTAAAAAGCATATTGCTTATTTATGCAAAATAAATGAAAAGAAGTACATTATCATGACATTGACACCAAAGACTCATTTATCAATCCGCATGGCAACTCAAACAGACTTGCCCATTATTAAGCAGCTGATAAAAAGTGCCAAACAAATTATGCGCGACAATGGAAACACCAAGCAATGGGCTGACGGCTATCCTACAGATGATATAATCCTTTCTGATATCAATACAAAGACCTGTTTTTTAGTGATGGACAGTAATTCTCCGGTAGGTTCGTTTACTCTAAAGTCTGGACCTGACCCTACTTATGCAAGAATCTATGACGGTGCATGGAAAAACAGCTTGCCTTACTATGTTATCCATCGCATCACCAGCAAGCCTAATGCTCATGGCGTATTTTCTGCATTGCTCCGTTACAGTCTCTCTGTATGCAGCAACTTGCGTATTGATACCTATCGCGACAATACCATTATGCAACACTTGCTTTTGCAGCATGGATTTGAATATTGTGGCATTATTTATATTGCAAATGGCGATGACCGATGGGCATACCAATTGACTGTAAATGAATAGCTTGTCAATATAAAAGTAATAGAAGAAAGCTTTATTTACCTTCATCAAATTTTTATATTAGCATAATTCATTTCTGTAAAACAAAGGGATAGCTAAAGCTGTTTTACCCTCTTTCATAAACGATTAAAACCTGATGACACTCAGCGAGCGCCTTGAATTTTATCCTTATCTGTATGTGGTAATCTTTCTTGTTATAGGTATCACGACCTCAATCTTTAGCTATGAATCAGTAGATGGAGTGTGGTGGTTGGCAGCTTCTTGTATATTGTCAATAAGCGCTTTTATAACAAAGAGATACCATTATCTCACTCAAATATTGCTGCTCTTGACTATAACCTCCATTGGAGGTGCTCTGACTTTCAGGCAACTAAAGGAAACAAAGATAAGATTACCACAAAGAGCGTGCCTATACAAGGCCGTTGTGGCCAGTCAACCGCAAATAAAAGAGCGGGTTATAGCGTGCGATTTGCTGCTTGTCAACGCTCAAAAAGCTGTAAAGGTAAAAGCCAATATCTATAAAGACAGTTGTGCCATGACTTTACAGCCTGGTGACGGAATGTATTTCTATACTAAGCTAAAGGAACCTGCCAATTTTGGAAATGCCACTTTTGACTATCGGCGATATTTGTTGTTTCATGGCTACAAAGCCACTGCTTTTCTTTATACAGACTATTGGGGAAAAGGTAAGGTAAGTCTTGGCAGTCTCTCGGTTATAGACAGACTGAGGCTAAAAGCCTTAAAAAAGCGAAACCGCTTGTTGGCGCAATTCGATAAATGGAATTGGAACCGTCAAGAATATGCCATTATCGCTGCCATGACATTGGGCGACAAGAGCAATTTGGACAAGAACACTGCCAATCATTATTCCATAGCAGGAGCATCGCATATATTGGCTCTGTCTGGCTTGCATCTTGGCATTATATATGCTATTCTGATGCTGATAGCCGGCAGATGGCGGAACAGGGCTGTTGAATTGACATTTGTAATACCTGCCATTTGGGTTTATGTATTTCTTACAGGCATGCCGCTGTCTGTTGTCAGGGCTGCCATTATGTTTAGTGTATATTCCTTGTTGTCTATCTTCAGCAGAGAAAAAATGCCACTTAATGCGTTGGCTTTTACAGCGTGTTGCATGCTTGTGTCAAATCCTTTAATGCTGTATGATGTGGGATTTCAACTGTCATTCATGGCAGTTTTCTTTATAGGTTTGCTCTATCGTCCGCTGTGTGAGCTTCTGCCTAATCGCTGGCGAAGTGTCAAGCCTCTTTACAAGTTTTGGCAATTCTCGGCTGTCTCCATAGCAGCCCAAATAGGGGTGGCTCCGCTGATAGCATTTTATTTTAACCGGTTTTCTTGTTATTTTTTACTTACTAATTTGCTGGTTATACCTCTTTCTACGGCTATTGTTTATGCCACAGTTGTCATGCTGTTGTCAAGTATAGTACCTATGGTACAGACTTTTGCAGCACATATAGTTGAATACCTTGTACAGTTGCTTAACGGAAGCATAGAGTGGATCGTGCAATTGCCGGCTGCCAGCATAGACAATATCCACATAAATATAAAAACGGTGTGTGCTGTCTATGCTGTTATAGGATGCTTCTGCATATTGGGACATTTCTTGTTGAAGGCGATAAGGCTATATAGAACCATAAAAATAGTTGAGTAAGCTGTCTGTGTTTTTCTACAAAGTATAAATCAAATACAATTAATTTTGAGTACCTACTTATTTTATGTAATTTTGCATTCAAATTAAAACAATGTATATAGATGCAAAGATATTTTGTTTACATCAAGTATGATGGTACGGCGTATCATGGATGGCAAGTGCAGCCTAACGCCAATTCGGTGCAAGCAGAATTGCAGAAGGCACTCTCTACTGTATTGCGGCAAGAGATTGCTGTTACAGGAGCAGGCCGCACAGATACGGGTGTACACGCCCGAATGATGGTAGCTCATTTTGACACAGATATGGATATAGACTGTAAGCAATTGGTGTATAGGCTGAACAGAATATTGCCTCGCGATATCTCTGCTGACAGGATGCTGCCTGTAAGCAGCGATATGCACGCTCGTTTCAGTGCCTTGTCAAGAACATATCATTACTATATACACACCCATAAGGACCCTTTTATGCGTGCTTATTCCTGTCAAATGCATTACGACCTTGACTACGGTTTGATGAACAAGGCTGCTGCATTGTTGCTAAGAAACAGCGATTTTGCATCTTTCTGCAAGAGCAACTCAGATGCCAAAACCACAATTTGCAAGGTAACAGAAGCGCGTTGGATAAAAGATGGAGAATATCAATGGCACTTTGTTATCACTGCCGACCGCTTTCTTAGAAATATGGTAAGAGCTGTTGTAGGAACGCTTGTAGAAGTAGGACGTGGAAGACTTAGCTTGCACGATTTTCAGCAAGTGGTAGAAGGACACAATCGTTCCGCTGCCGGTGAGAGCATGCCTGGTAATGCTCTTTTTTTGGAAAATATAGAATACAAAATAGACTAAGGCTGTTATTTTCTATGGCTCATCAACAGCTTCTAAAAGCTGTTGTTTAAGTAAAGAGACATGCTTTCGCTGCAAGAGCAGTGCAATTAGCTTGCAAAAACAGTGCAATCGGCTTGCAAAAACAATGCAATCGGCTTGCAAAAACAATGCAATCGGCTTGTGTAACGATAGCAGATAACAAAAGTTTGAGATAAACTTATCAATACAATTCAATTATATTTTTATGTGGTTAGTATTAGCTTTTTTATCGGCAACACTGTTGGGTTTTTACGATTCTTTCAAGAAGAAATCTCTTAATGGTAATGCTGTTATTCCTGTATTGTTTCTCAATACACTGTTTTCATCACTTATTTTCTTGCCGTTTATCATACTTTCGGCTAACAGCAGTGTGCTTGATGGCACCATCTTTCATGTTGGAACAGGCGGATGGGAAGCACATAAGTACATCTTGCTTAAAAGCATCATAGTATTGTCATCATGGGTGTTCGGCTATTTTGGCATGAAGCATCTTCCGCTTACTATTGTAGGACCTATTAACGCTACACGTCCAGTTATGGTACTGGTGGGTGCTTTGCTGGTGTTTGGCGAGCGTCTCAATGTATACCAATGGATAGGTGTGGCCTTGGCAGTAGCCTCTTTCTTTATGCTTAGCCGCAGTGGCAAGAAAGAAGGCATTGATTTTAAGCACGACAAATGGATTTATTTCATTGTATTGGCAGCAGTGTTGGGTGCCGTGAGCGGTCTATACGACAAGTACTTGATGGCGCCACGCTCTCATGGCGGGGTAGGGCTCGACACGATGATGGTGCAAAGTTGGTACAATATTTACCAGTGTTTTATGATGCTGATTATGCTCATGGTGCTGTGGTGGCCAAAGAGGAAGCATACCACTCCATTCCGGTGGGACTGGTGTATTATTTTTATCAGCGTATTTCTTAGTGCAGCCGACTTTGTTTACTTCTATGCCCTTAGTTTTCCTGATGCCATGATCAGCATTGTCAGCATGGTGCGTAGAGGCAGTGTAGTTGTATCATTCCTGTTTGGAGCATGGCTTTTCCATGAAAAGAACCTTAAAAGTAAGGTTGTTGATTTGCTGTTGGTTTTGCTCGGAATGGTATTCTTGTACATAGGCAGTCATTGAGTAACACCTGCTTGGCAAGCTGCATCCCCAATCATTTGCATGTCTATTATGGCGATGATTGGGGATGTTTGTATTGTTGCGGTGAACGAGTGCATCTCATGATGGGTAAGCATTTACTTACCACAACCAAGGTAACACAACAATCATGACTAAGCCCATGATAATCTGGAGAGGAAAGCCAAACTTCATATAGTCCATGAAACGGTATCCTCCTGCTTGCATGACAAGCGCATTGGGAGGCGTAGAAAAGGGGGATGCAAAGCACATGCTTGATGAAACAGCTACGGCAAAGAGAAATGGATAAGGACTACACCCTAATTGTAAGGCTGACGACAGGGCTATGGGCGACATCAATACCGCCGTGGCTGTATTGCTAATAAACATGGTTAATAAAGACGTGGTAAAATAAATGCCTGCTAACAGTGCAGTAGGCCCCATAGAGCCCAAAAGATTTACCAAAAAATGAGAGACTAACTGCGATGCACCCGTTTTTTCCAATGCGACAGACATAGGAAGCATGGCTGCTACAAGTATTACGCTTTCCCAATTAATGGTTTTATAGGCAGCTTCTACATTTTTGAAACAGCCGCCAATCACCATGAGTACACCTGCTAATATCACGGCAGTAACGGGTGCTACTGGAATAAAGTTGAAAACCATCAATGCCACCATTAGTGCCAATACGATGGCTGCATAAGGAGCCTTATAATCGCGCACTACCTGTTCTGCTTGATGCTGTGGATGCCCCATCACAACCCAATCTTCTTCTTCAGCCTCCAAACGGGCAATGTTTTTCCAGGTTCCTTGCACCAAAAGCATATCGCCGCTATGAAACTTTTCTTCAGACAATTGCTCAACAAGTGTTACTCCGTTGCGTCGAATACCTAATACATTTACGTTGAATTTTTCTCGGAACCCCGATTGTCTAATTTCGCGGTTCACCAATCGAGAATGGGGCAGAAGTACCAATTCTGCTATGCCTATGTCATAGAAGTCAAGCTTGGCTGTATATTCTTTGTCATTGAGTAGAGTTAACGCATAATCAGAAACAAAGTGATGTATATCAGCTTTGTTTCCTGAAAGATATAATATTTCATCTGCTTGCAACTGTGTGTGTGATTCAGGCATGCGCTGATTTACTTGCTGCATAAAGCGTACATGGGTGTTCGTTTGGTGTCGCACTTCTATTGCGACAAGCTGATACCGATTGCGCAAATCAAGTTCGGCAAGGGTCAGACCTACAATAGGGCTTGAGGAAGGTATACTGCAACGGTATATATGGTGAGCCAAATGATAGGTATCGGTTAGCTCTTCAAGTGTTTTTCCTGCAAAAGATTCATTATTCTTGGACTTGTAATCCAGCAACCACTTGCTCATCGGAAACATAAAGGCTATGCCAACAGCTAAACAGATGAGGCCTATTGGGGTAAACGAGAAGAAGTTTAAAGGAGTATAGCCATTTTCTACAAGCACCTCTTGAATGACAAGATTAGGTGGTGTACCTATCAAAGTGAGCATACCTCCCATGCTGCTGGCAAAAGCCAAAGGCATAAGCAAGCGGGAAACATTCATTTTTGATTGTGATGCCATGCTCACAACAATGGGCAACATCAACGCTACCGTACCTGTGTTGCTTACAAAAGCACCGATAACGGCAGTGGTCAGCATTACCAACAGAAACAAAACGGTTTCACTGCCGTGCGCAAAGAGCATTACATGTTGACTCGCTTTGCGTGCCAATCCCGTGCGCAGCACCGCTCCGCCTACGACAAACAAGCCTACCATCATAATGACTACAGGATTGGAGAAACCTGCAAGAGCTTCTTCTGTAGTTAATACACCCGACAACAGAAGGGCAAGCAATGCACAAAGAGCAATAATATCGGAACGTATCTTTCCAATGGCAAACATAAGGGATGCCACCAGGAGAACAATAAGTGTGGTAATCATCATAACTTATAAAAGATGGGTTCGGTAGTGCAAATATATATATAAATAATTGTTTTTGGGCATATTATTGTTCATTTCAGTAAAAATACATACCTTAGCAGTGTTAATATTTGCTTGCAATAATAGATGAGACATGCACTCTATGCATTAAAATGCAAGTATTTTCTTACTTAAATAAATATTCTAATGATAGAAGAAATCCTGAAATTTAACCGTTCTTTTGTAGAAAACAAGTGTTATGAGCCCTATCTTACCAGCAAATATCCTGATAAGAAGTTAGCCATATTGTCATGTATGGATACGCGTCTGACAGCTCTATTGCCTGCTGCATTGGGGCTAAAGAATGGGGATGTGAAACTGATAAAGAATGCAGGTGGACTGGTGATCAGTGCCTTTGACAGTGCCATGCGTAGCCTACTTGTGGCGGTGTATGAATTGGGAGTGGAGGAAATAATGGTAATTGCACATTCAAACTGTGGAGCCTGCCATATGAACGGAAAAGAAATGAGGCAGCTGATGATAGAAAGGGGCATACAGCCATCAACGATTGATATGGTGAGTCGTTGTGGCATCAACCTTGACCATTGGTTAGAAGGCTTTCATGATACTGAGGATTCTGTAAAAAATACAGTAGATACAGTCATTCATCATCCACTGATGCC
>CALCVP010000028.1 GCA_937907705.1 uncultured Prevotella sp.
TTAATTAACTCTCTCATTTTCAAACGATTACATTAGAATTAACAGAGTATTGATAATTGGAAATATCAAACAACATCTCCCGTGGAGTTATTTCATTATAGAACTTAGATAAATCCTGCAGGAATTGTTGTTTTCCATATTCACCTCCTTCCCGATATTTAGTAGCCATGCCTTCTGAGACTTGACGATCTTGCTATAACTGGCGGAATTCTTCAATTGCCAGATATCTTCATTGTCATTGGAGAGAAAACGATAGCCTTTTTCCTGAATGTCATCGTTATAACGGTTGTCTCCATAAGAGAAATCCACATTCGCCTATAACATCTGGCCTTGGCCAAGAACGATATAGCCAAAGGCGTTGACCTCGGGACAAAAGCTACGTGAGGAAGTTCCCTCATTCAAGAATTGCGATGCCTTATCCCCTGAGTCGTCAATAATGACTCTGCCTGAAACCTCTTGAAACAGTTTTTCGTCACGCATGGCCGATACCTTGATTCTCATGTTATTTTTCTACCGCTTGTCAGCATGTTAATGCAGATGACTAAAATTCATTGTAATTTGAAAATTGCAACTAAGTTGCAGCTTTAAAGTGATATCTTTGCATCAATAATTGCATTTGACTACGTTAGTTCTTAGTTAAAGGTAGATGTATAGTATCAATTTGAACATAAAATAAATAATATACAATGACAGACAAAAAACATTGCAGCTGCTGTTGTTCAACGGAAAAACAGTATATAGAGAGTGAAACAAAACATGTAGCATGTACTCATGACGATGCAGCTCATCATCATGAACATGAGGAAGAAAGTCTTAAACACAAATTGCTACTTATTGCATCAACAATACTGTTGCTGATAGGAGCTGTGTGTATAGAAAAAAACTGTCAATTATCTACATGGCAGTTATTGTTGGTTTATTTGGTACCTTATTTGCTTATTGGTCATGAAACATTGCAAGAGGCAGCAGAAAGGGTGATGCATGGCAATATGTTTAACGAAGACTTTTTAATGAGCGTTGCTACAATAGGTGCATTGTGTATTGGCTTTTTACCTGGCGCTGATACCGAGTTTCCTGAGGCGGTCTTTGTAATGTTGTTTTTTCAGGTGGGTGAACTTTTTGAAGGTTATGCGGAAGGTAGAAGTCGCAAGAGTATTTCTCATCTGATGAATATTCGTCCTGATGTGGCTAATGTGTGGCGTAATGGTCAATTGGTCAGTGTAGAACCTTCTACGGTGAAAGTAGGTGAGACTATTGTTGTCAAGCCAGGCGAAAAAGTGCCTCTTGACGGTATCGTACTATCAGGTACTTCCGCACTCAATACTTTGGCTTTAACAGGTGAAAGTGTACCTCGCGACTTATCTGTAGGTGATGACATTATATCAGGTTGTATAAATCTTACGGGTGTAATAAAAGTGCAGACCACCAAAAGCTTTGGCGAGAGCACTGTCTCAAAAATTATTCATTTGGTAGAGAATGCCAATGAAAATAAGTCGCGAAGCGAATCTTTTATTTCTAAGTTTGCTCATGTCTATACTCCTATCGTGGTATTGTTAGCTTTGTTTTTAGCATTGGTACCTCCTTTTTTTGCCGTAGAAGGTTATGTTGAATCATTCTCTTTGTGGCTTTATCGTGCCTTGATATTCTTAGTAGTATCGTGTCCGTGCGCCTTGGTTATTAGTGTTCCTCTGACATTTTTTGGTGGAATAGGTGGAGCATCTCGTTGTGGAATTTTGATAAAAGGTAGCGACTATATGGATAAACTGGCTCATCTTGGCACTGTTGTATTTGATAAGACAGGTACCCTTACTTATGGGCAGTTTGAGGTAGAGGCTGTACATCCTAATCATTTTGATGCACATCAGTTGCTCCATTTGGCGGCTCATGTAGAACATTATACCACTCATCCGATAGGTATTGCTCTTCGCAATGCTTTTCCTGATGAGGCTCATGACGGTTGTTTGGTTACTGATGTAGAGGAAATAGCTGGACAAGGCATACGTGCTAAAGTGAATGGACAAATAGTATGTGTAGGCAACACTAAGTTGATGGATGCAATAGGTGCACAGTGGCATGATTGCCATAAAGTGGGCACAATTATCCATATAGCTGTAGATGGTGTCTATGTTGGTCATATTGTGGTGAATGATAAGATAAAAGAAGATAGTCTATCGGCTATTGCATCTTTAAAGCGTCTTGGTGTGGAACATGTAGTTATGCTTACGGGCGACAGAAAAGAGGTGGGCGAATTAGTGGCTCAGCGTCTAAGTATTGACGAATACCATGCCGAACTGTTACCTACCGATAAGGTAGACTATGTAGAACGTTTGCTAACAACGAAGCCTCAGGGTAAAGCATTGGCCTTTGTGGGCGATGGCATTAATGATGCACCTGTATTAAAGCGTGCAGATGTAGGCATTGCTATGGGAGGTATGGGTAGTGATGCAGCTATTGATGCTGCTGATGTGGTATTGATGGATGATAAACCTTATAAAATAGTACGAGCTATTCGTATAGCACGTCGTACCATTCGTATAGCTCAGCAGAATGTATGGTTTGCTATTGGAATAAAAGTAGCTGTATTACTTTTGGCTACGGTAGGATTAAGCAATATGTGGATGGCAGTAATGGCAGATGTAGGCGTTACGGTAGTGGCTGTATTGAATGCAATGAGGGCGTTAAGAAAATAAGGTATAAATAATGCAACAGGATAATACGAATGATTACTTACGCTTGCATATAGGTATATTATTGGCTGGTGCTACGGGCATTTTTGGCAGATTGATATCTTTGGCAGAGTTGCCATTGGTTTGGTATCGTATGATTATTGCCGCTGTAGTACTGACGGTGGTACTTTGTGTAAATCACAGAGTGGATGTTCCCCGTAGAGGGCATTTAATAAGAATAGCCGGGTGTGGCGTGTTGCTGGCTGTACATTGGGTTTTGTTTTATGCCAGTATAAAAGCTTCTAATGTCAGTATAGCAGTAGTATGTATAGCACTGAATGGCTTCTTTACTGCTATTGTTGAGCCATTTACAAGTCATCAGCGTGTGTCGCCACGAGAACTGCTGTTGAGTATGATAACGCTTGCTGGTATACTACTGATATTTGGATTGGATACCCATCATCGTATTGGTATTATTATTGGCACTTGCTCTTCACTATTCTATACACTGTTTTCCATTACCAGCAAAAGAGTGCAGCGTACCACAGGCCGTTCAAGTAGCACGATGCTTTTATATGAATTATTGTCAGGGTGGGGATTCTTAACGTTTGTCTTGCCTGCTTATTTTTATTTATATCCATCGGTCACGTTGCTGCCTATGGGTAAGGATTGGCTGTACATACCAGTCTTTGCTTCAATCTTTACTATAGGACCTTTTCTTACTCAGTTGCAAGCTTTACGCACTATTTCTGCCTTTACTGTCAATTTGAGTTATAACCTTGAGCCTATATATAGCATTATACTTGCCATGATATTTTTTAATGAAGGGCAAGAATTAAATACTTCTTTTTGGATAGGTGTGTTGATGATTATACTTTCAGTGGTATTGCAAACCATTGTATCTGGAAAGCGGAAATGAATTTAAAACTGCACCTTGAGGTCTTCTGTTCCAAGGTGCAGTTTTAAATGTTTAAAGTGATTATTTATCGAAATCAACTTTTATGCTGTATTTTTATTTTGTTTTTGTTACAGTGTGCAGTATATTTCCCTTTTTGTCTATCATATACAGATTTAGCTTGCTTTTAGATGCTGCAATAACCGAAAAACCTGGCTCTGGTGAACAATATACAGTTCCTTCTATCGGTTTCACTTTGCGGCTTAAGGCACCGGCAGAGTTCACCACGTAGTCAATAGCATCGCCTTTCATTTTGATATGTTGGAAGTTGTGGATGTGTCCACAAGCATAGATAGCGACATTATTATATTTGTGCAATATAGGCATCACCCGCTTCTGCATGTCCAGACGTTCACTGGCGCTTTTGCCCGTTTCTGCATAGATGGGATGATGTCCTACTACAATTATCCAATCTTCTTTAGCTTTGCTCAGTGTTTGGTCAAGCCATGTCAGTTGTTTTTGCATGTCTTCTTTGCATGCATCAGGGTACACATCAGGATTATTTCTGTATTTGTCTATGAGTGGAGTGGTATCAAGGAAAACAATGCGGAGTGTCGTTCCGTGGTCATTAAATACCTTTGTGTAGTATTTAGAAGGAATCATCCATCGACGACTTACTTTAGCGTAGTCAAGCACGGCTTGAGTATTACCCCGATATTCATGATTTCCGCATACAGAAAACCAGTCGAGCATCAGTTCTGGATGAGAATATATAAGCTCATAGTTTGTAGTCCATAATGGATCTTTTACAGATGCCACACCATTGAAGTGATGTACGTCACCTGCCGCTATTACACACTCAGGACCAATTGTCTCTGCCATAGTACCCATCAATTCTGCTATTGTTTTTTGGTCATAATATCCATTTCTGCCCATGTCATTGACCATATATAGGTTTATTTCTCCTTTTAGCGTTTCCCATGTTTGCGGTGTTTGGGCTATTGTGGAAGCAATGGAAACTATGGATAGAAAAAGAAGAACAATTGTTTTCTTAAAAAAAAGATTCATTGTTTTGTTATTTTATAGAAACCGGAAAATCTGTTTATAAGTTAATTTTAAATCCCGCGTTTACCTTTACTCCATAATATTCAACTTGCATGGTACGATCCTTAGTTCCCTGATAGTAACGTAAGGGTTGGTTAAGCAGGTTGTTTGCATTGGCAAATATGGTGAATTTGGTCGTCTTTCCCCATGTATAACTTGCATTTAAATCAAGATAGTTCACACTGTCGTAATAGCGGTCAAGGGCTCTGCTGGTGCTCATTTGGTCTATGAATGATGAGGCATAATTGTATGAGAGGCGAATGTTAATGCCAAATTTTTCAAAGAATAACGAAGCGTTGGCAGTATGTTCTGGCGAACCAGCCACTTTTACATCATCACCATCTTGTATGTTCAAGCGTTTGTTGTAGTTGTCGGTTTTACTGTGTGTATAAGTGTAATTGCCATAGAAGCCTAAGCATTTTAATGCTGGCGAGATGAAGCCAAAGTCGCGCTGATAAGCTGCTTCTATGCCTAATATTTTGGCATCATAAGCATTAATGTTTTGTGTAACCTCAAAACTTTCGTCTGCATATTTGCCTGTCAGTCCAAGGTCTTTACCTAAATACTTGTTAGAAGCCCACTCTATGTTTACGTTTTTGATGTCTTTATAGAATAAGCCCAAGCTTACCAATCCCACATTCTTAAAGAAGTAGTCTGCAGATAAGTCTATATTAATTGCCTTTGCCGGTTTGGTGTTAGGGTCGCCAATGGTAGCTTCAAGATCTGCTGTATTGAATGTCTTATTGGCAATCAATGCTGAATATTTGGGACGTGAAATAGTTTTGGTAATGGAGGCTCTAATATTTCCATCTTTATTGTATTTGTATTTCAGCAGCAAGCTGGGCAATAAATCTGTGTAGTGGCTCTTGTATTCACCGGTAGGGGTCATGGTAGCATCGCCTTTTTCCGGCACGTCAACGTTGTATCCACTGGTTTTCAAATCTGTCCGTTCTACACGCAAACCAATGGTAGCAGAGAGCTTCTTTCCTAATTTCTGGTCAAATCGCAAGTAACCTGCAGTAATGCGTTCGTGTATTTTGTAGTTTCCAGCCTCTTCTTCATAATTTTCTTCGCCTTTATATTTAGAAAAATCAATATTTCCTAAAGTCTGTTTTGTGATAAAAGGCTCATGAGAAGGGTATACACTGCCTGGCATGAAACCATCACGTATTTGCAGAGAAGTGCTGTTGCGCCAGTCTTTACCTAACACTTCATCTGGGTCATAGTCAAAATATGACGTGTTGCGTTTCTTGTTTTTAGCTGTTACTTTGGCACCGAATTTCAGCATGTTGCCATATAGGCCAATGGATAAAGGTAGTGTAAAGTTTATTTTCCCTTTCCATTCGTTTTCTACAATGTCTTGATTCGAATTGTTGAGCTCGCTTAGGGTCCATGATTCATCGGTCAATTCCGGTAGCTGTTTACTGTAATAAGGCTGTCTGTCGCCTACATCCTTAAAATCTTTGCCAAAGTCAATTCCTTTCAGTGAGTAAGCAGCATAACGCTCATTAGGACGCCCTTCTGTCGCACGAGAATAACTTCCTGCCCAGTCTATTTTCATGTTGCCAAAGTAGTGTTCACCATCTAAGGTGTAATCCATAGTCTGCTGTAATTCTAATCTTGCATCTTTATTATCGTCAGAGCCAGCCTTAGTTTGTAACACAACAGATTGTTTGGATGCCTTGCTATTCAACTTTTTATATGAAATGCGGTAGCGGTTTTCCCAATCACTGCGACGGTTATAGATGCCTTTAAAAGAAATCTTATGCTGTGGGTTGAAGATATAATCAAGGGCTAATGAGTAGCTCTGCCGTTCTCTTGTTACATAATATTGTCTTACTTGAGCTTCTTTAAGCTCAAGCTCTTTTTTGTCGTTCTCTTCATATTCAAATTCTGTATTGTCAGAGCCGCCAGGCATGTATTGATAAGAAGCAGCTGCCATTACTCCTAATTTATTGTTGAAGAAGCGTTGTCCCCAAGATGCGCCCAAGTCCCATTCATTTTTCTGACTAACCCATGAGTAGCCAGAGCCAACATTGAAGTTCATTATCCTATGGTTTGGTGTATTTTTAGTAATTAAATTAATCTCACCTCCAATGGCATCACCATCCATGTCCGCTGTAACCACCTTGTTGAGTTCAATAGTCTGAATCATATCAGATGGGATAAGGTCTAATTGCACATTGCGTGTATCGCCCTCAGCAGACGGTATCCTGTTGCCGTTTACTGTTACGGAAGTAAAGTCTGCAGATGTTCCTCTTACTTGCCCAAAGCGAGCTTCGCCTTGGTCGTATTGCACATTTACGCCATTGATTCTTTTTAGTGCATCACCAATATTGGCATCTGGAAATTTTCCTACTTGATCTGCAGACACTACATTTGAAACACCCATGCTCTCTTTTTGCATCTGCATGGCTTTACGTTGTCCATAGAAAGCACCTGTAACAACTACCTCATCTAATGTCTTGCCTGTATCAAGTGTTATATTCTGTTCCACGCTTTTTTTGCCTACTTTGATAGTGTACACCTTAGGGGCATATCCTACATAGCTTACTTTTACTTTGTAGGTACCTGGCTTTAGGTTGGGCAGGGAGTAATATCCGTTGATATCACTTGTTACTCCTGTATGCAAATCTTCAATCATGATGGTTGCTCCTGGCAACACTTGTTTCTCGGAGTCTGTGATGCGACCGCGAATGTTTCCCAATTCCAAGCTTTTTGTTGTTTCTACCACTCCTGCGGCAATGGCACTTGTCATCATTATCATTCCGAATGCTGATGCAAAGAGTTTTCTTGAATTCATAAATACCTGTTAAATGTTATTATTATTTACGGCAGCAAAGGTATTTATGTAAAATTACAAACACGTTAAGATAAATTTAATATGTTGTAAAAATATAAGATGTGTTAATACGACAGAATTTTTTAATATATATACTATAAAAGCACATTTTAACAGAAGCATATTGACACAAAGCCGTAATATGATGGCATGAAATATCCTATTTTATAGAATATTCTATGCCATCGATATTATAGATGCCCGGCATGTTCAGGTAAGTTTTTTGGATGCCGTAGATAGCAATACATTTGCCTTTATTGTCTGGATTGTCTACCAAATTAAGTGCATCACGATATTTACCTGCTACTAATCTTACGGAAATCACATTGTCTATACTGCTTTCTTGTGGGTCATCGGCCAATAGCAAAGCTGTCTTGACTGTGAATGGTGGTGCTAATTCCAGTGTTTTAGGTCTTCCTGAAGCGGCTCCTACAATATAACCTTTTACCCATATTTGCCCACCAATCGTATTGCTTCTGAATTCTTTTATGCTGACTGTGTCAGCTTGTGCATGATTGTTATCATCCTTTTTGTCATTGTCAGCAGAACTGTCTTTTTCAGTGTCGTTGCTGTCATTCTTTGTTTCTTCTTGCTGATTGTTCTTCTTGTATTCCTCTTCGTCATAACTTTTTTGGCAAGAGGAAAAACACAGAAGCAGGGCTATTACAGTGCAATGCCAGTAGAATGTGTGTTTCATATATGTAGATTGTTAAGATAAGCTGTTCTTGCATGACGGCATGATAGAGTGCTGCGATGTAGAAACAGCTGTCAGTACGTTATTGTTGAATCCAATTATTAATGATACGTTTTCCGTCAGGTGTCAGTATACTTTCCGGGTGAAACTGAATGCCTTTGATGTCAAATGTTTTATGCTTCAAGGCCATGATATACCCATCATCACTTTCTGCGGTTATTTCAAGACAGTTGGGAAAAGTAGCTTTGTCAACTACCCAACTGTGATAGCGTCCCATTGTTATTCGTCTTTGGCAGCCATTGAATAATGTGTCGTTGCCAAATTGCGTGCCTTCTGTGGCTACGCCATGATATACATCAGTCAGATTGACCAGCTTCCCACCAAAGGATTCACCTATTGCCTGGTGTCCTAAGCATACACCTAATATGGGTTTAACACCTTTATAGCGGTTGATAACATCCAGTAAAAGACCTGCTTCTTGTGGTATGCCAGGACCTGGGCTGAGCAGTATTTTGTCGAATGTATTAAGAATGGATAGCTCAAATTGATCATTCCTATATACAGAAATATCAGCCCCTAATTCTTTTACTAAATGAACAAGGTTATATGTAAAACTATCATAGTTGTCGATGATTGCTATTTTCATGTTTTCAGGATTTAAATGAGACTGTGCTAATTGTATGACCTTTCTTCTTGCAAATGCTGTTTTGCTTCGTTTTATAAAAACATTTACCGTATAAGACAGTACCTGTATATTGTTGCTACTGCTCTTTCCCTATACAAAGAACGTTCCAAAGTTGAAAATATTGTGTGTTTGCAGCATTGGGTTGCTTATAACTTTTCTGCCATGACAATGGCTCTCCTTAGCGCCCCTAACTTGTTGTTGACTTCTTGCAGCTCATAGTCTTCATTGCTTTTCGCAACGATACCTCCTCCCGCTTGAAACCACAGTTCGCCGTTTCGGCTCACAAAAGTACGTATGGTTATAGCTTGGTTGAGGTTGCCATTTAACCCGATAAAACCAATACAGCCACCATAAGCACCACGGTTATGTGGTTCATATTTGCTGATGAGTTGCATGGCTCTTACTTTAGGCGCTCCACTCAATGTGCCAGCGGGAAACGTGTCAATAAAGGCTTTGATATGGTTAGAAGTGTCTAATATTCCGCTCACCCTGCTGACCAAATGTATCACATGGCTATAATATTGAATATCTTTGTAAAAATCAACCTTTACATTATGGCAATTTCTACTGAGATCATTACGTGCTAAATCAACCAGCATTACATGTTCGGCATTTTCTTTTGGGTCGTTGCGCAAGAAATCTGCTCCTTTTTTGTCGGCTTCAGCATTGCCTGTTCGCTTGGTAGTTCCTGCAATAGGGTCTATATATGCCCTGCTGCCCTCTATTCGGCAGTGGGTTTCAGGGCTGCTGCCCAATATTCTAAAGCCTCCAAAGTCGAAGTAGAATAAGTAGGGTGAAGGGTTAATACATCTTAAAGCTCTGTAAAGCTTAAAGTCATCTCCTTCAAACTGTTGTATAAACCGGCGCGACAGTACAATTTGGAAAACATCTCCACGCCGGCAATGTTTTATGCCTTTTCTGATATTCTCTTTATGTTGCTCATCTGTAAGTGGCGATGTGGTTTCACCAATGCACTTAAATCCAAAGTCTTTTTCAGTGCCTTCTTTTATCTGCTTTAGCAGCCCTTCTATGGGGCTTTCGTTATCGTTGTCTTGTGTGGCAAGTGATATTATTGTAAGCTGGTTGTTGTAGTGGTCAAATACAATGACATTTTTATACAATATATAATACAAGTCTGGCGCATCATTTTGTTCCATGGTAGTGTCCTTTACTTTGATGTGTTCAAAATATCTTACGGCATTAAAGGTGGTGTAACCGTAGAGCCCACAGTATTGAGCATTGCTACCACTTACTTTAAACTTTTCCAAGAACGTGTTGATAGCCTTGTCGCAAGTAAATGTATCATTGATACAATCTGTTGTTTTTGTTCCATCGGGGTATCTGCAAATAGCTTGGCCGTGGCTGATAGCTATGCTTGCGATAGGGCGTATGCCTATAAAGGAATGGCTGTTGCCTGCATCGTGATAATCGGAACACTCCATAAGTGCACTTTGCGGATAAACATCGCGTAAGCGCATGTACACATTGACTGGTGTAAACAAGTCTGCCAATACAGTCTTGCTAATGGTATGGTATATAAATTTGCTGTTATTCATTGCTTGATAGGTTTTCTTTATGTTTAAGATATGTGTCTAAATCTTTGTCGCCTCTGCCACTGACAGTCAGTACTACTATGTCTGATGGGTTGAATGTCAACTTCTTCAGTGCGGCAATAGCGTGTGCGCTCTCTATGGCAGGTATGATACCTTCAGTGCGAGTAAGCTCAAATCCTGCTTTAATAGCTTCATCATCGTTGATAGCCAGCACCTTGCTGCGCCCTTTTACCGCCATATTGCAGTGCATTGGACCCACGCCAGGATAATCAAGTCCTGCTGATATGGTAAATGCCTCTTCTATTTGTCCGTCAGGTGTTTGCATTACCAGCATCTTGCTGCCATGCAGAATACCCACCGATCCTTTATGAATAGTGGCTGCGGTATAACCGGAATTGATACCTTGTCCACCAGCTTCAGCCAATACGATCTTCACTCTTTCATCATCCACATAGTGATAAATAGTACCAGCGGCATTAGAGCCACCTCCAATGCAGGCTATTAGATAATCAGGATAGTTACGCCCTTCCTTTTCTTCCAGTTGCCATTTTATTTCTTCTGAAATAACACTTTGCATGCGAGCCACCAAGTCGGGATAGGGGTGAGGCCCCATAGTAGATCCTACTATATAAAAGGTATTGTCGGGGTGGCTGCACCAATCTCTAATGGCTTCAGAGCAAGCATCGCTTAGGGTCATGTTTCCTGTGGTTACAGGATGTACTTTAGCTCCGAGCATACGCATGCGCTCTACATTTACATGCTGCCTTTGCACATCTGTTTTGCCCATGAATATTTCACATTCCATATTCATAAGTGCGCAAACAGTGGCTGTAGCCACTCCATGCTGTCCAGCTCCTGTCTCGGCAATAATGCGTGTCTTGCCCATCTTCTTGGCTAATAATATTTGTCCTATGGCATTGTTTATTTTATGGGCACCAGTGTGGTTGAGGTCTTCTCTCTTTAGATAGAGCTGACAACCGTAACGTTGGCTCATGCGTTTGGCATAATAGAGCGGCGAAGGCCTGCCTACATAATCTTTGAGCAAGGCATGGTATTCTTGTTTGAAATTCTCGCTTTCAATAATGTTCAGGTAAGATTGCTTCAATTCGTCTACACATTTATATAATATCTCCGGGATGTAGGCACCTCCAAATTCGCCATAAAATCCATTTTTATTTACAAAGAATGACTCTTTCATTGTGTGTATGTGTTAGTGAGTATAAATATAAAATAGAAGGGTGTACTTCATTGCTTAATCCTCTTGTTGCAAGGCATCAAAGAGCAAGTCAAGAGCTTTATCGGCATTGTTGGTTTGGTTAAGCAGCGAAACAAACTTGCTGCCTATAATGACACCTGCCGCATTTTGCTGTGCGCTCATCAGCGTTTGCTTGTTGGAAATGCCAAAGCCTATCATTCTTGGATGTTTTAGCTGCATACTGTTTACCCGTTTGAAATAAGCTTGCTTGGCTTCGTCAAAATGCTGCTGTGCTCCTGTAATGCTGGCCGATGATACCATATAGATAAAGCCTTCGGTGTTATCGTCAATAAAGCGTATGCGGCTTTCGCTGGTTTCGGGTGTTATCATCATAATGACCCTAATGTCGTATTGGTCTGCCAATGGCTTGATGTCTTTCAGATAATCGCTGAAAGGCAAGTCGGGAATGATGACTCCTGATACGCCACAGGTTATACATTGTTGGAAAAAAGCATGGAAGCCATAGTGCATGATAACATTAAGATAGCCCATAAGTACTAATGGTATGGTTATTTGACTCTTTATTTCTTTCAGTTGGCTGAACAGCAAGCGGAGGGTCATGCCATTTTTCAGTGCTACAGTGCCTGCAGACTGTATGACTGGACCGTCTGCCAACGGGTCGCTAAACGGAATGCCTATCTCAATCATGTCTATGCCACGGCGCTGCAAGGTGGCAATGACGTTGGCGGTGCCGTTGAGAGTAGGGCAACCAGCACAGAAGTAGAGCGACAACAGCTTGTGTTGCTTGTTTTGATTGAATAATTGATCTATTTTGTTCATGTTACAGTGCTTTCTTAAACGTTCTGATTTTTGTAATGAAAGATGCTAAAAGACGGGTATCTTTTAAAGCTGGCGATAATTCAAACTGACTGTTTACGTCTATGCCTTGCCATCGGGGATGATGTAGGTGGCAAAGTGTATCAATGTTATGAATGCCGATACCTCCGCTTAACAAGAATGGTAGGGCACCTTGGTAATCATTCAGCAGTGTCCAGTCAAAAGTTTTGCCGTTTCCTCCAGCCATTGTTCCTTTTGCATCGAATAATAGCATATCGGCAACATCCTCATACTGTTGACACAGGTCAAAGTCGGTAGGTGTGGCTATGTTGATAGCCTTTATTATTTCTACATGGCTAAGTTGTTGCATTTGCAAGACTTGTTTCAGCTGTCTGATAGTGTGTACAGATTCTTGCCCATGTAACTGTAAACAGTCTAATTGATAAGTTGTAACCTTGTGAAGTATGTTTTCTATTGTGTCATTGACAAATACGCCAACCGCCTTAGGACGCTTATTGTTGCAAGCCTTGTATTTATACTGAAACATAGAAGGTACATTAGGCACATGACTGACATAGCGTGATGATTGTGGATAGAAGATAAATCCCATCATGTCAATGTCAAGCTCCATGACAGCTTCTATATTATGAGCTTCTCTCATACCACAAACTTTTATGATAAATGAATGTTCTGATGTCATAGTACATGCTCTTTTGTTGTATAAAACAATTTAGCGGATTATAGAATGGAGCTGCTGCTCATGTCTTCAATAAATCTCTTGAGTGCCAGTCCTGGCTGTGCTTGTTTCATGAAGTTTTCGCCTATTAAAAAGCCATTATATCCGATGACTTGCAGAATATGGGCTGTTTCAGCATTAGAAATACCGCTTTCACTTATTTTACAGGCCTCTTGAGGAAGCCTGTGAATGAGGTTGATAGATGTGTCTACATTGGTAATGAAGGTGTCTAAGCATCTGTTGTTAATGCCACACACATCGGGTTCTAAATCAGCATATTCTGTTTCGCTTTCATTGTGCATCTCAAGCAATACTTCCAAGCCTATTTCGTGGGCTGTATGGATGAGGCTTTTGCACTGTTGCTTGTTCAAGACGGCAGCGATAAGCAGCACAGCAGAAGCTCCACAGTATCGTGCCTGGAACAGTTGGTACTCGTCAATGATGAAGTTCTTATAGAGAATAGGAAGTTTGGCTCCTGCTTTCTGCGCTTCTGCTATATAGTTGTCATTTCCTCCAAAATAAGTATCATCGGTAAGAATACTGATGGCTGCCGCACCGTTTTTTTCATAGCCAGTAACTATTTCATTTACATTTGCATGCTGATTAATCCATCCTTTAGAAGGCGACTTGCGCTTGAATTCTGCTATGATGCCCGTATTACTGTGTAACAGTGAGGCTTTGAGCGATGGTTGAGGCTTGCCGAGCAGGGGCTCTACTGCTTGATGTATTGCTTTTTCAGATGTTTGCCGTTGATAGCTGGCTAATTCTTGCTGTTTGTGGGCAATAATTTCTTCTAATATATCCATGTCTATGTTATTGATGAAAGATGATAGTTGACTATTTACTCAGTTCAATCAGTTTATGTAATACTTGCAAGGCGCGTCCACTGTCGATAGATTCACGTGCCAACGCAATGGCTTCTTCAATGCTCTTTGTGGGGTCTATCACTTGAATGCCAAAGGCAGCATTGCATATTACCACGTTTTTCTGGCTGGGCGTAGCCCTGTTTTCCAATACACTGTCAAATATCTTTTTGACTTCTTCTACATTCTTGCCACCCACTAATTCTGTTGGATGAACCAGTTCAAAGCCCAAGTCAGTTGGGTGAAAAATCTTTTCGTATTGATTGGTGGAAATCTTGAAATCGCCTGTAAGCGATATCTCATCATACCCGTCAATACTGTTTAGTATGCCATAGCGGATGCCGATTTTCTGATAAACATTGCGGTAGAGTCTCATTTGGTCAAGTGTGGCCACACCTAACAGTTGACATTGTGGCTGTGAGGGATTGACTAATGGTCCCAACAGGTTGAAGCAGGTAGGAAAGGGCAATGCCTTTCGTATAGGACCTACATGTTTCATGGCTTTAGCAAACAAGGGAGCATGCAAATAGACAAATCCACACTCGTTGATTATCCGGTTCAACAAGTCAGTATCGGTGCTGAATTGTATGCCGTGTGCCTCTATCACATTCGATGCACCGCTGGTAGAAGTGGCTGCATAGTTGCCATGTTTGGCTACCTTATACCCTGCACCGGCAATGACAAAGCATGCGCAAGTGGATATATTAAATGTGTTTTTCCGGTCGCCACCAGTTCCTACTACGTCAATATATTTGTCGCAGTTGAGAATGGCTTGTACACCGGTTTCCAATATACCGTCTCTAAAACCTAACAGCTCGTCTACTGTAACACCCCGCATTTGCAAGGCTGTAAGCAAAGCTGTAATCTGCTCTTGCGGAAAAGCATCTTGGGTAATGCCCAATAATATCTGCTTCGTTTCTTCTCTGGTAAGGCTTTCGTGATGTATCACTTTGGTCAATGTCTCTCTCATGTTCATAGCGCTGAATGTTTTTGGCAGGGCTGCTGGGCCTATGGCTGATGCCCTGTAAGTTAGTGTGTTAATATAAACTGTTGTGTCAATGTGGTGTTTGTATCTGTCGTGTTGCGAGCTGTTGGCCATTGCTTTGGATAAAAAGAAAAGGTCTGTCGTACTTGCGACAGACCTTTTTATACCTTGGTTGATATATGTATACGGCTCCGTGCTCACGATTGTTTTAATCTTGAGTAGTGCCACCACCATGCAAATGTCAATGAATTATTCATGCTTGTTAAATGTGTATTGTTGTACTTGTTTAATTGTCTTTTGTGAGTCAACCTCAGTAAACTGTTTATGTCTGATGTTAAACTTATCTGCTTGCAAAGATATATAATCTTATTTTTATATGCAAGTGAAATTGATAAAATTTAATCAAAATGTTTATTTTGTTGCATTTATATTGTCATTATTATATAAAAATTGCATATTCATACCATGAATAATATTGTTTCGCACAAGTCTTCTTATTATGGGGCACAGAACGAAGCGTATATGTGTTGGTTGGCTGAAAATATTGTTATAA
>CALCVP010000029.1 GCA_937907705.1 uncultured Prevotella sp.
ACAAATTTATACATTTCGTTCTAAAAAAATGAAACGCTTCGTTTTAAGGATTATATTATGTATGGAAAATCAGTAGTACATCTCTTTGCTTCCAAAAACATAGTTATCGCAAGCCAAAAGCAATGCTATCGTTTGTTAAAAGCATAGCTATTGAGTACTAAAAGCATAGCTATTGAAAATGAAAAGCATAGCTATTGAAAATGAAAAGCAGAGTGATGAAAAATGGTTGGCAGAAAAAGAACTGTTATTTTTGGATAGTAAATAAGAGAAATACACTTATCAATTTGTTGATCTTCAATCGATAAGCAGATGTTCAAATTTAATAGTATATATGAAACCCTTAATGTATGTAGAAAAGTGGCAAATAAAGGCAATAAACATATTTCTTCATCAAAGTAGGCAATACTTTTTGAAATTCTCGTTTATTCCAATAAATGTAAATACCTTTGCATTGAACTTAAATAAAATTACAATGAATGAGCTGAATAGAATAAAAGTAGTTCTTGTAGAACAAAAGAAAACAGGAAAATGGTTGTCAGAGCAACTTGGAGTTAGTGTTACAACAACCAGTCGTTGGTGTTCTAATTCTGTTCAACCTGACTTGCAAACATTAAATAGAATAGCTCAACTATTAAAGGTGTCTATTCATGAACTAATTAAACAGCAATGAAAGAAATTACGTTAAATACTTTAATTAATAATTTTTCTGTTGATGAGATAGAAAAAACTTGATATATAATTTTGTACAAGAGAATGGCATAGACTATTCTCTATCTTGTTATATATCCAATTATCTGTCTGATTTTGAACCAAATGAAATTTGGTTGCGAGTATAAAATCTCTTAACCACAAAAAAATAGAAGAAATTGTGGTTGATATGGAGTTGTTGATGCCTTCAGAAGACAAAAAAACTAATGGAGCTTTTTTACTCCTCAGTATATTGTTGACTACATTATTACAAACATAGCTCCACAAGAAAATTCTAAAGTTATAGATCCTTCTTGTGGAAGTGGTGCTTTCCTTTTAGGGACTATTAGGTACTATACAAATACTTTCCATAAGAGTATTGAAAATATAATTAAAGAGAACCTATATGGGGCAGATATTCTTGAATATAATACAAGACGCTCAAAGCTCTTGATTATATTGTTTGCATTAATGAATGGAGAAATTATTAATGAAGGAGATATACATATTTATACGGCTGACAGTTTGAGATGTAACTGGCCTCATAAATTTGATGCCGTTGTTGGAAATTTGTACTCAGAATAAAATAAATTTGTACGTGCTGCGGAGTAAAATCCCCCAAAAATGCCGGCAAATATCAGCTGCCGATAAATTGTCTTGTAATGCCCAAGCAGCATGGGCAATGAGTGCCCAAGGCTTGGGCACTTGTTGTCTACATACTGTTCACCGTATTCCCAACGCTTGGGCATACGGTGAAATGATAGATAAATGAATAAGTGGGTGTTCTGAATTGATCAACAATATGCTTTTAAACAAGCATATTGTTGATCATGAAGGATTCATATATGCGTTTGATTTTGAATATCCGTTTATGGCTACTGCCGTGAAGAAGATGCCATACTACTGTTTCTTTAGTATGTCTTTTAGCAGTATTTGCCGTTGGCAGGATAGATAGCGGGTGCGTAGCTTTATTACATTGTGCCATCCAGGTGTGTCGAGCAGTTGCGTATTGAGTTTCAGGTTCCATTTTCCAAATGCCTCCATGCGGTCTATCAGCAATCCTACACTCAGCCTTGTAACGCATTCGGCGGGCTGATAGTAGCTTGTTTCTCCTTTTTCGTCGTTGGTGATTTCTGTCAATATATTGATGCGCGTAAGTTCGTACAGCAGTTCATTGACGATTCTGATGGGAATGCCAGTCTTTAATTTGAGTTGTAGTGCAGTGTACGGCTTGCGCCCTTCAGAGAAGTTTTCGCATACCAAGCCTGCCAAGATGATGCTGAGCATGAGCTTGTAGCGGTGGCTGAGGTCTTCAGACTTTGCCTTGAATGCAAATTCTTCCAGATTTTGGTTGGCATAGCACAGCTCTGCTCCGAACAAGCAAATAATCCATGATATCTGTATCCAGAGCATGAAAAGCGGCAATGCAGCAAATGAACCATAAATGGCATTGTAGCTGCTGACCCATATTTGTGAGTGGATGTAGAAGAATTGCAGACCTTGCATGGCTACACCGGCTAAGATGCCAGGCAGAATGGCACTGCTTGTCTTTACCTTTGTGTTGGGCATAAATACATAGAGTGCTATGAAGACGGCCGACATGAGGATATAGGGCATCAGGGTGATGAGGAACCTGAGGAGCGGAGCCAAGAGCAGATAGTCTTCCACTTCGTTGCAGACAGTGGCCATGAATATACTGATACCTGATGTAATGACGATGACGATAGGCACCAGCAGAAACATGGATGTATAGTCTGTAATGGTCCGGAACACGCTGCGTGGTTTCTTCACTTGCCAGATATAGTTAAAGGTTTGCTCAATGTTGCTGATAAGCATGATAACGGTAAAGAGCATGAAGATTAATCCGATGCCCAAGAACAAGCCGCTGCGTGTGTGGATGAGGTAAGAGTTGACAAAGCCTATTATGATTTCGGCCGCTTGTGGCTGGCTGGATAAGGAAGACCTGAACCATTCTTCTATATACTTGTTGTAGCCAAAGCCGCGGGCTATGGCAAATACCACAGCAAAGATGGGTACAATGGCCAACAGGGTAGAGTAGGTGAGTGCCGCTGCCGAATTGGATATGCGTTTGGTAGTGGTAATTTCTATTGCAAGAACAAGCTTTTTGACAATGCTGTAAATATAGTATCGCGACAAAGATACATCTTGCCGTGTAATGCGCCAAATGTCAATGTTGAGAAAATGGATTAGTTTTTTTATGAAGTCTTTCATGCTAACTAAGTGCTCAATTATATAAAATACGTAACCTTTGGGCTGTTACTGTATAGATAGCCTATATAAGGGATAAGAAGTTACACATCGTTAGCGGGAAATGTGGCAATATCCATATATAAAAAATGAAGACAGTGCTTCTATAAGCCGGGTTTTGTTCCACAGAAGGCTCTCGCCTTCATGTGGCATCTGCCATTTATCTAAATTTTAAGTTGCCTTAAAACTCAAGCATTCTACCCTCCATCGGAGTTAGTCAGGCGGGCAACCTTCAGACGATGGTTTACATGAACTTGCAGCTTCCAGATGGTACAGCCCTATAATCACCCATAGGCTGGTGGTCTCTTACACCACCTTCTCACCCTTACTCAGCATAAAGCCAAGCGGTTGTTTTCTTCTACCTTATCCTACTGTCGCCAATAGCTTCTACTTTCAGAAGTGGAATACCCTTTGCTGCCCGGACTTTCCTCTCGCAATGCAAAATTGCCAGCGGCAGAACCGAAGCACTGTATTCGGGTGCAAAGGTAGCCATTTTTGCGTAGGTAGCAAAATTTTTGTCCGTTTTTATGGTATTGTGGATTTTAAAGAAACTCAAAAAGGCAAAGAGCTTCAGGCGAAGTTAAGCAATTTCCGCTTGAGGCTCTTTGTACTTGGAGTGCTTGTTGTTACTTGTTGGCCATGGTGTAAATGGCTCTCATGTCTTGTTGGCTGAGTTCCTTGAATGCGCCAATGGTGCGTTTCCCGTCATGGCTGCATTTCCGTGCGAGCTCTTCTGTCTCGGCTTCTGTAAGGCATCTGCCTATTAATTGCTTTATGCCGGTAGGCATGCCTATGGCTTTGTAAAAGCGTTCAATGGCTTCTATGCCTGCCAATGCTGTGGCATCTGGGTCTGTAAAATCGCATGGAATATCCATCACATTGACAGCAAAGCGCACAAAGCGTGAGGTGTTTCCTTTATATACATATCTTGCCCAGCTACCCCACAATGCAGCCAAGCCTGCTCCATGTGCTACATCAAACATGGCGCTGAGTTCATGTTCTAACTGGTGTGTTGCAAAATCGCTGTATGCACGGTCGCCTGTCAAATCATTGTGGGCTAAGCTGGAAGCCCACATGATATTGGCACGGTTGCGGTAATCGCTGGGATCTTTCAATACATGGAACACACAATCTTTAACGGTACGTAGTAGGGCTTCTGCTATATTGTCGATAAGCGTCATGTCGCAGACTTGTGTAAAGTAGCGTTCCATGGTGTGCATCATAATGTCCGTAGCTCCGCAAGCCGTTTGGTAAGGAGGCAAGGTAAAGGTACGCACAGGATTCATGATGGCAAATTTAGGGCGACACAAGTTGTTGGAATAGCCTATCTTCAGGTTGCAGTCTTCGTTGGTGATGACACTTGAGTCGCTCATCTCGCTGCCTGCTGCCGGTATGGTCAGTATGCTGCCTACCGGCAATGTCTGTGTGGGAACATAGCGGCGGGCGTAAATATCCCATACATTTCCATCGTATTTTACACCATAGCCGATAGCTTTTGACGAGTCTATTACGCTACCACCGCCCACTGCCAATATGAAGTTGACATTTTCTTGCTTGCAGAGTGCTATGCCTTGGTGGACCAATGACAAGCGGGGGTTGGGCTTTACGCCTCCTAACTCTACAAAGGATATGCCTCCATCGTGGAGCCTTTGGCGTACGGCAGCCAATAAGCCCGAACGCTCTGCACTGTGGCCGCCATAATGCAGAAGCACTTTGCTGCCGCCGTATTTCTTGATCATTTCCACTAAATGTTCTTCAGAATTTTTCCCGAATATTACTTCGGTGGGTGCATAGAATTTAAAATCAACCATAAGTCTTGTATTTTCAGTACTTTGTTTTTATTGATGATAAAGTGTTCTTTATAATCAGGTGTTCAGAATGGGTTTGAACGTATCGTTGTTGCTGACGACAAGTTCATACATATATATATGTTGTCAAAGGCAAGTTCATGTATACGTTAATGCAGGACACTTGTTTTCCTATTTGAGCCTAATCACTCTGACACCGGTCATGCTCTTTTGCTTTCGCAGATAAGTGGAGAGCAGCTGTGGCTCTTCTACTACCTTGTGTCGCAGAGACGAGGCATTGAGCAGGTGCAACCCGTCTTTATGCCATACGGCAAAGCCGATATGCTGTATGTCCAGCCCTTTGAGTGATGTGGTAAGGGCCAAGATATCGCCGTCATGAATAGTCTGCCTTAGTAGATTACTGTTGCTGATACCGCTTTTGGGAATATACCGATAGCTCTTTCTGTTGATTCGTTGCTCATCTTTCGCAATGATGGGGACGTATGAAGGATTGGCTTTCAGCATGGCATATTTGTCAGGATGCTTGGACATGAAGTACACGTTTACTTTCTGAACAGCGGTAAAAGGCGGGTTGGGAGATTGCAGCTCATGGCAGATGCCCTTTGCAGAATTGTCTTCAATCCAGTCTGTAAAGTAGTGGAGGCGTGCAGGGTAATAAGGGGCGCAGCCTTGTCTGTACCGTATGCGTTGCAGGTTTTTGCAGAAAGCAGCAAAGGTATAGATCTTTTGCTGCATGCACAATTGCAGTGCCACTGCATTTTCTACCAGTGTGGTACAGTCCAGCTGCCGCAGATTGACAACTAATTTCTCTGTTTTGTTTATTTCCAATGTGTGCGCCACATAAGGTATTCCTTTCAGCTTACGGGCAAAGTACAGTGTATAATTGTTGTTGGAAACATGCTGATGGCGTGCTGCGGTCAATAGTTGGACAACCTTTAGGCTGTCTTCTTTCTTGTAAGTTATCTTTGTTGCCCAATTGCTGTTGATGCAACCCATCAACAATACGAATATGATACACAATTTTTTCATTTCTTTCTTCCTATATTAATTCCTACATAAAAATTGATTGAACCAAAGATATTGTTTGTATAGAATTGGCTTTTCTTGTAATTGAAAGAATGCAAGATGGTGCTCATGCCGGCATAGTATTTGGTATTGTTCCATACAACGCCAAAACGCCCGACGCCATCTATATTTATATCGTTAAACGAGAAGTCTCGAAAAGAAAAAGCTTTGTGCCTGATGTCGCCATAAGAGCGTTTGTAGGCTAAAGCCAATGACAGTGAGCTGGCAAAAAGCCAGTTGCGGGCAAACACCCAGTTATAGGCATATCCGCCGGATAAGGAATAGGAGGCGTATTGCACTTTGTTGAAAAGCAATCCGGAATCAAGCTGTACTGTTCCGTTTAGCTTTTCGTTTACAAGATCTTCCAATTTCTTGCTGTCAAGATAGATGTTGTGTTCTGTGTAGCCTATGCCGAAAAGAAGCGAGCCGCAACTGCGCCTTTGGCACGTGCTTTGGCTGAAAGCTGCCGGATACGAAAAACGCTTATGGTTAACAATATAGTATAAGTCAAAACCTTTGATGCTGACAGCTACGCCGGAAAACGGTGTATCGTTGAGAATCTTGTGGTCATTGCGAGTGCCTAAATTGTTGTCTCTGATTTTGTAGTCGTTGCCTGTCTTTCTGTAATATAGGTCAATACCGAACAGAGAGCTGTAAAGACTCAGGTCAAGCTCTTTCTTGCTGTTGTCGCTACTGATATGCTTTACATCCAGTGTGTAGCCCAAGAATATCCAGCGCCATCCTATATAAGGACCTATCTTGACAGAAGGATTAGGTGCAAATGTGATGGATTGCCCATGCTTGCTCATCAAACGGTACATTTCATAAGTATTGGTGTTCTGCAACATTACGGTGTAGTTGTAATGTTGAGGCTCTATGAAATTGGTATCTATCTCGTTGAAATCCTTGAATAATTTAGTAAATGTTCTGCCTATGCGCCTGAAAACGGTGTTTCTTTTGACTTTTGCAGGGGTGGCACTTTGTACCGTATCCGCAGAACAGGGATGTGGAGCCAATGCCAAAGACAATTGGGCGTCTTGTGGGCAATCGGCTTCTTTAGCCTTTGATACAGATGCAGTGGCACTTATAGTACATCCTATCAATAAAAGCAGGAGAATCAGTCGCATGGAATAATGTGGTTGTTTTAGTGTATTAGATTTTATTCAATATCCTGTCCAGTACCCAATTGACTGGCGTGGCCGATACACTTGTGCATGAGCATACGCCGATACCTTGCAAATCTTCTATTACAGATTTGATGATAGGCAGCTGCACATAGGGAGGGTTAGGCACAGTGATGCTGGTAGTGCCTTTGCTCGTAACCAAAAGAATGGGGTCGTAATTGTAGACCGAAAAGCTTAACATGCCTTTTTCGCCAATTACTTCTACCCGGTCTTCCTTGGCTGATTTATGGCCGACGAAGCACCAAGAGCCACTTCCCGGTATGCCGCTCTCAAATTTGAAACAGGCAGAGATACTGTCTTCCGCTTCATACAGGTGAGCACGGTTGGCACACATGCCTTCGGCCTCTGTAATGATGCCGAAAAGCTCTTGCAATATATCCAGCTGGTGAGGCGCCAAGTCATAAAAATAGCCGCCGCCGGCAATGTCTGGCTGCAAACGCCATGGCATGGACTGGCTTGAATTGTAGTCTAAATCGCGGGGGGGACACGAAAAGCGTATCTGTACATTGATAATCTTGCCGATACCGCCTTCCTGGATAATCTGCTTCACCCGCTTGAAGTAGGGCAAGTAACGGCGGTAATAAGCTACAAAGCAGGGCACGCCGGTTTGCTCGCTTACTCTGTTGATGCGGGCGCAGTCGTCATAATTGGAGGCTAAGGGCTTCTCTACATAGACTGGCTTGCCTGCTCTCATGGCCATGATGGCAAATATGGCGTGGCTGGATGGAGGCGTGGCAATATAGATGGCGTTAATGTCGGGGTCGTCTATCAGTTCCTGGGCATCGGTATACCACTTGCTGATATGATGACGCTCTGCATAGGAACGGGCTTTCGTCTCGTTCCTGCTCATTACGGCTACGATGTGCGAACCTTCTACCTCATTAAAGGCTGGTCCAGATTTCTTTTCTGTAACTTCACCGCAACCTATAAATCCCCAATTAAGTAGTTTCATGTCTGATGATTGTTAAATTGTAAACCTTTGTATCTTCAAAGCATGACGTTGGATGCTTCGGTCGAAATGTACCTGCCCACAGGAGCTCGGAACCCAAGTGGGAATTGTCAATGTCGGCATTGGCAACCGCAATACTGCATACGCTTCATTTCGGGCAACTGCCTTAGAGCGGCAAATACTATTCGTTAATTGCAAAGTTAGCAATTTTTATTGATATTTATAAGTTATCGTATCAGGATTTATTATTACCTTTGCAAAAAAGATAGCGAATGGTCATTCCGCATTTGCAGCAGATGAATGCACCATCTTGTATCTGCATAAAAAACGTTGATGGCAAGCTGCCCTTGTGCTGCCGTCTTATTTATTTAAACAAAAGCAAAATGAACACGAATAAACTGATTGGTATGGTCAAAGAACACGGCTATAAAGGCTGTGTTGCCGAGGCTTTTAATATCTTTTCAAAAAATCTCAAATCCATTTTCTTCAATACCTGGGCTTTTGCCTTGGCCTATGGCTTTTCTACGGCGTTGCTTTTTCTTTGCGTAACATTCTTCAAGCTTCATTCCGGCAGCAGGGCATTGCTGCTGTGCTGTCTGATACCTTTATTGCTGTCTGTCGGCAGCACAATAGCCCTTTACGGGCGCATCTTTACGCAGCTTACAGGCTTCCCGTTGAAGCTTACGTGCAAAAGGAGTGCCAAGGTTGTTGTTGCAAGCATTGCTTACACTGTCCTGTTGGGATGCCTGCTGATGCTTGTTTCGCTTGTTACCGATAGCTTGAAGCCTGCATCCGTGTCAATGCCTGTATGGGCACTTGGCATCTATGCTTGCTGCCTTATAGTGTTTGCTTTGTTGTCGTTGCCGTTGTTCTATGTATTTACCAAGTATATGGCAGAGGCGGATACACGCTTGCACCATATATGGTGGAAGTCTGTGGCTACAGGTTTCCGCCATTGGGGCTTTATTTTCAGCACTCAGCTACTTTCTTTTATATGTGTGCTGGCAGTATCGTTGGCAGTCAGTGTTCCTTATATGATTGTCAATATAGCCTCTTTCCTCTCAATGATGGGTACAGAGACGATGGGCGACCCGTCAGGACTGCCCTCTTATTTCCTTGTTATAGAGTTCTTTACCGTGCTCTTTAATAATTTCCTTGCTTCTTTTATCTTCTTTTTCCAAGTGATTGTAACCTATAACATGTATGAGAGCATGGAAAAACGCGACAAAGAAAGGAAAGCCTTTCAGCAAGATAACTCGTTGGAAGCAAAGAAAGACTGATGCCCGTCTCTATGCAATAAAATACAATATAAATACAAAAGCTTATGGTTCAGCAACGCATATTGTTTATAGATCGTGACGGTACCCTGATAGAGGAACCTGAAGATGAGCAGATAGACGATTTTTCAAAACTGAAGTTCGTGGATGGCGTATTCCAGTCTCTTGGCTTCTTGCGGAAAGCGCTTGATTTCAAGCTTGTCATGGTGAGCAACCAGGACGGATTAGGTACAGCCTCTTTTCCGGAAGAGACTTTCTGGCCTGTCCATAATTTTGTGTTGCAGACATTAAAGGGAGAAGGCATTGTATTTGATGACATACTGATAGACCGTCATTTTCCTGAAGACAACCATCCCGATAGAAAGCCGGGTACAGGCATGCTGACAGGCTATGTCAATAACAGCAAGTATGATCTGGCCAACAGTTATGTGATTGGCGACAGGGAGAGCGACCGGCAGCTTGCCCGTAATTTAGGCTGCAAAGCCCTTATATTGGGAGACAACGGCTTGACATGGCAAAAAATAGCAGAAACAGTATTTGCCGGAGAGCGTGTTGTGGAAACAAGACGCACAACGAAAGAGACCGACATATACGTGCATCTTAACCTTGACGGCAGTGGGCAGTGCCACATTTCCACAGGCATAGGCTTCTTTGACCACATGCTGGAGCAGATAGGCAAGCACGGCATGATGGATCTGGACATCACTGCCAAGGGCGATTTGTATGTGGATGAGCATCATACCATAGAAGATACTGCCATTACCTTGGGCGAAGCTATATTGAAAGCCTTGGGCAGCAAGCGCGGCATTGAGCGTTATGGCTATTGTCTGCCTATGGACGATTGCCTTTGTCAGGCAGTGCTTGACTTTGGCGGCAGGCCTTGGCTGGTGTGGGATGCAGAGTTTCATAGAGAAAAGATAGGGGAAATGCCCACGGAGATGTTCTTCCATTTCTTCAAGAGTTTAAGCGATGCCGCCAAGATGAACCTTAACATACAGGCAAGAGGGCAGAACGAGCATCACAAGATAGAAGGGATATTCAAGGCCTTGGCGCGCGCACTGCGCATGGCAGTGAAGCGGGATATCTATCATTATCAGTTGCCGTCTACCAAAGGAGCGTTATAAGCAAGTACTTAAAATGAAACGCAAGCAGGGGTCCGGGCATCTAAATGAATAGTGAATAATACCTACTTTAAGACATAAAACAACAATAACTATGAAGAAGATTTTTTGTATTGCTTTGGCAATGTTAACCTTACTGCCAGTAACGGCACAGTCGTTGCTGACGCATCCTTGGCAAGGAAAGAAAGTTGCTTATTTCGGCGACTCCATTACAGACCCTAACAATCGTGCATCCAAAAACAAATATTGGAATTTCCTGCAAGAGTGGCTGGGCATCACTCCTTTTGTCTATGCGGTAAGCGGCAGACAATGGGATGATATTCCGCGGCAAGCCAATCAGCTGAAAGAACAGCATGGCAATGATTTTGACGCTATACTTGTATTTATGGGCACTAACGACTTTAATGCAGGGGTGCCTTTGGGTAAATGGTTTGAAGAGAAAAAAGAAAAGGTCATGGCGGGCATACACGAACAGAAGCGCATGGTGAACCGTGTGCGCCGTGTACCCGTGATGGACAAGAATACTTATAAGGGGCGTATCAACATTGCTCTTGACAGGCTGAAAACGATGTTCCCTTCCAAGCAGGTTATACTGCTCACCCCTATTCACCGTGCAGGTTTTTACAATTCAGACACCAATTGGCAGCCTACCGAGGATTACAGCAACAAGTGCGGCGAGTTTTTCGGCAGTTACGTACAAGCCATTAAGGAAGCTGGCAACATCTGGGCTGTTCCTGTAATAGACTTGAATGCGCTGTCAGGCCTGTATCCCTTGAAAGACGAGATGGCTGTGTATTTCCATGATAAAGATGCAGACCGCCTGCACCCTAACGATATAGGTCATCAGCGCTTGGCGCGTACCCTCTATTATCAGTTGCTTACACTCCCTTGCGTATTCTGATAGGGTAGGCGTACGATACGTTTTTCATTTCAACGCCTGTACTTATCGTTGCACTTTAGATACTGAAACCGATAAAAATATACACCTCCTTCAGCATGCAGAATTACTGAAGGAGGTGTACATTTCTTATATTGTGTAATGGATGATGGACAGTATACAGTACCTTAATCCGAAAGATACATAGACATTGCCATAATTGTCAAAGTCTTTTGTGTGTGAATCAAGAAACCTGTAGCCAAGCTCGACAACCGGTGAAAACCTTTAAGACTTCATATACCAAGCCAAGGAAGCTGCATAAGTGGCGCGCTTCCAGTCAGGATTGGTTATGTATAATAAGGTGTTTTTAAGGAAAAGCTTTTTATTGAAATTCTTGTAAGTAAGAGTGTTTATAATTAATCTGGCTAAGGAAGGTTGATATATACGATTGATCTTGAACACCTATTTTACTATGTGAATGCCTACTTGCCTATTTTCCTCTGGAAATAGCTGAATAATCATTGAGTTCCAACAGCTTGCTGACAGTCATCTGCTTGTTTTTGCACATGAATTTTTCTATCATCTTTACATAGCGTGAGTTGTAACACCTCTTGGACAAGGCCTTGTTGCAAACCCACATGATTTTGCCCATGTGCAAATCTCTTTCCAATTGCGATTTAGATTCAAAATTATGTATAGGATATAGGCTTAACAGATAAAAACAGACGCAATCAGGAACAATGTATTCCCTGGTCATTGTCTTCAGTTGTGACGGGTTGTAGTATTTCTGATAGATAGGATAGGTGCGCCCTAAATATTTGTCTAAAGAAATGCCTATCGTATTGTTGCCTATGATAATGCTTTGGTCCAATGCTCCTATTTGGGCATATACAAGCGGAATGGGAATAGACGGAACCCATGCTGTAAGCTTGTCGAAAGCCTCGTTCAGCCCTTTGTTTATATCGTCCATATTGGCATATTGCGACTCGGCGTCAGATATAAGCGTCTGAAGGGTAGAGTCTTGATAAAAAGACAGAAACTTATGGCTGATTTCAGGATCGTTGATTTCGCCTAATTTCAGCACATCTTCAATAAGCGTGCGTGTCTCGATAGGATAGTCGGTATTCATCTGTTGCAGGGCAGAGAAGTCAGATGTGGTTACATACTGACTTTCCAACCGATCATATCTTTGCACTTCTATGCGTTGATTGCTCGATTCCTTTTCGAATACCTTGAGTTTGAACTCGCATGATTGGAATATCGAAAATACAAAAATCAGTAATATCAGATATAAGCTTTTCACCTTGTGTAAATTACTTGTCAAAATTTATCCTTTTAGTTATGTAGAACTGCTATGAGTTGTATAAAGCCATGTATGATGAACATGTGTAATAAATAACGATATTGCTCTATGTTTTATTGTGTATGCAAAGAATTTCGTTATAGCATTGATTTTTTATTCTTTTGCAAAGATACACATAATTTTAATAACAAACAACATATTTACTAAAAAAAGTGAATTTGCAAGCAGGTGTTCATAATTAATTTTGAACACCTGCTTATACATGCAATACGAGTACAAGTTAGAAGTTTAGTCTGCCTCTTGCACCGTGTGCAAGTAAAATTCATGGCATTCCAACCACTTGAAATAGATCTGAGACGCTTCATTTTCCGCTTCGTACGGCATGCAAGATGCCATCCTGTGTGCCGCTTCCTTGCTTGCGACACCCAAAAAGCATGGCTTTTGCTCATGTAACCCTGTGGTTTAGCACCCCTAAATCATAGGGTCAGGTTTGCCAATCCGCCGCTTTGGCTATTATGCAATTCATTTTAGACACCTACTTGACCGATTATTCCGGTTTTATGCAGGAACTGACGTTAATATACTATTAAAATAATGAACTGTTGAGTACAAAAATAAGTGTATTTATTTTGCCTTTAAATATATTTTAGTAATTTTGCGCATACAAATAAAGGATTATGGCTCTAATCATTTTTTCTATCTTGCTATTAGGCTTACTGCTTATAGCAACAGGACATTTAACCAATATCAATAGAGCTGCTGTTGCCATGTTTATGGGAACAGTAGGTTGGGTATTGTATATATGTTACGGAACAGACTTCGTATTGAGCCAGTATTACAGCGAATATCAGGCGTTTTTGTCAGGAGCAGCATCCTCAAGCACTATTGTAAAAGAGTTCATAGCGCAAAACATCTTCCTCAAGTATGTAGGAAAAAGCTCTGAAATAGTATTGTTCCTATTGGCTACCATGACCATTGTAGAGATATTGAACAATAACGGATGCTTTGACTTCCTGATAGAATGGCTAAGAACCCGCAACAGCAAGAAGCTGTTGTTCAACCTGACCTTCTTTTCATTTATATTGTCTGCCAATCTTGACAATATAACCACTACTACCATGATGCTGGTTATCATGCACCAGCTTGTGCCTAACAGGCGCCAGCGCATCGTTTATGGCTCAGCTATTGTGATAGCAGTAAACTGTGGCGGCGCATTGACCGTGATAGGCGATCCTATAGGGTTGGTCCTTTGGAACTCCGGTGCCGTAACAGCGTCCAACTTCTCTCTCTCGTTGGTGCTGCCCTGCTTGATTTCCTGCGCCTTGCCTATCATGTGGCTTGGAAGGACACTGCCCAGTCATGTTGAAATACAATGGGACGGCCTGCCTTATCGGGGCGATGACACCAACCTGAACAGATGGCAGAGAATGCTCATGCTCGTTGTAGGCATCGGCGGGCTGTGGTTTATCCCTACATTTCACAATATAACAAAGCTAAGTCCTTTCTTGGGAGCATTATGCGTGCTGTCGTTATTGTGGATTGTCAATGAAATCATGAACCACAAGCTCATGAATACAGACCAGATGATACACCGTAAGGTGCCGCGTGTCTTGCAGTACAGCGTTATACAGCTGATACTGTTCGTGATGGGAATCATGCTGGCCATGGGCGTAACTTATGAAACCGGCATATTGGGCAATATCGCTTCTTTCCTTAACAATGAGGTGCATAATGTGTGGATATTGGGAATATTGGCGGGCTTGATAAGCTCTGTGGTAGACTCTTTTGCCACCACGATGGGCTTTGTTACGCTGTTTCCTGTTATGGACATGCACAATCTGACGCTCCTTCCTGCCATGCAGTATGAGTATGCCTCCCATTTCGTGCAAAACGGACTGTATTGGAAGATAATTGCATACAGTTCTGCCATGGGCGGCAATATCTTGCTGATTGGCGCAGCAAGTGGTTTGGCACTTGTCAAGATGGAAAAGATACACATCCGCTGGTTCTTTAAAGAGGCGGGTGCCGTATCCGCAGCAGCTTGGCTGTTGGGTCTGGCGGTTATGTGGGCAATGAATTAGTATAATATAAATATAAAGTTATGACAAAAATTAAGACAATAGGTGTTTTGACTTCAGGTGGAGATGCTCCAGGTATGAATGCGGCAATCAGAGCCGTAACACGAGCAGGTATTTGTCAGGGTTATAATATAAAAGGTATATTGAGAGGGTATGACGGACTCATCAACAATGAGATTGTAGATTTTACTACGGAAAACGTGAGCGGCATCATCATGTCGGGCGGCACAATTCTTAAAACCGCAAGAAGCAAAGAGTTCAGGACCGTGGAAGGCAGGAAGAAAGCTTATGACAACATGGTGGCCAATAATATTGACGCACTGGTGGTTATTGGCGGTAATGGCTCTTTGACGGGTGCCATGATGTTTGCACAAGAGTATGATATCTGCTGCATCGGCCTTCCCGGTACAATAGACAACGACTTGTATGGTACAGACTCAACCATCGGCTATGATACAACGCTGAACACCATAGTGGAGTGTGTGGACAGAATCAGGGATACGGCGCAGAGCCATGAGCGCATCTTCTTTGTAGAGGTAATGGGGCGCGATGCCGGCTTCCTGGCACAGAACAGTGCCATTGCATCAGGCGCAGAAGCAGCCATTATTCCGGAAGACTCGACAGACGTAGACCAGTTGGCACGGTTTATGGAGAGAGGTATCCGCAAGAGCAAGAAGAGCTGCATCGTGATAGTGTCCGAAAGCCCCAAATGCGGTGCCTTGTATTATGCAGACCGTGTAAGGAACGAGTTTCCTGATTATGACGTGCGCGTGTCTATTCTCGGACACTTGCAGCGCGGAGGAAGGCCAAGCGCCCACGACCGTATCTTGGCCAGCCGTACAGGCGTAGGCGCGATAGACGCTATCAGGCAAGGACAGAGGAATGTAATGGTAGGAGTGCGCAACAATGAGGTAGTGTACATCCCGCTGAGTGAGGCTATACGCTCCGACAAGCCATTCGACAAAAAGCTCATCACAGTATTGGACGAATTAAGCATTTAAGTACTTGAACAGCGGTAAAACCCTAATAGTATAAATTCTGTTTTTATTTGTAAATATAGTAAATATTTAAGTCTTTTACACATAAAGATTTGTTGAATAGAAAACTATTTGGTACTTTTGCTCATAGAAAAATACATTATTAAAAACAAATCTATGGAAAAATTAAATGGACATATTTCCCAGATTGTAGGTCCTGTTATCGATGTTTACTTCGATGTAAAGGGACAGGATGCTGAGAAGGTGTTACCTAAAATCCATGATGCTCTTTCGATAGATAGAGGTGACGGAAGGACATTGATTGTCGAAGTGCAACAGCATATTGGCGAAGATACCGTACGCTGCGTGGCAATGGACAATACTGATGGTCTTCAGCGTGGATTGGAAGTAAAGCAGACAGGTTCTCCTATTCTGATGCCTGCCGGTGAACAAATCAAAGGCCGTATGCTTAACGTAATAGGCCAGCCTATTGATGGCATGAAGACACTCAATATGGAAGGTGCATATCCTATACACCGCGAAGCGCCGAAGTTCGACGACCTCTCTACCCATAAGGAAATGCTGGCTACAGGTATCAAGGTCATTGACCTGTTGGAGCCATACATGAAAGGTGGAAAGATCGGATTGTTCGGCGGTGCCGGTGTAGGCAAGACGGTGCTTATTATGGAGCTTATCAACAATATTGCCAAGGGCCATAACGGCTATTCTGTCTTTGCCGGCGTAGGTGAGCGTACCCGTGAGGGCAATGACCTTATCCGCGATATGCTGGAGTCTGGCGTTATCAAATATGGCGATGCTTTCAAGAAAGCAATGGAAGAGGGCAAGTGGGACTTGTCTCTCGTGGATCCGGACGAACTGAAGAAGTCACAGGCCACCCTTGTCTACGGCCAGATGAATGAGCCACCTGGTGCACGTGCTTCCGTAGCCTTGTCTGGACTGACCGTGGCGGAAGAGTTCCGCGACCATGGCGGCAACGATGGCGAAGCTACAGATATCATGTTCTTCATAGACAACATCTTCCGCTTTACGCAAGCAGGTTCCGAGGTATCAGCCCTGTTGGGCCGTATGCCTTCTGCCGTAGGTTACCAGCCAACATTGGCAAGCGAGATGGGATCCATGCAGGAGCGCATCACTTCAACAAAGAAAGGCTCTATCACCTCAGTACAGGCAGTCTATGTGCCTGCCGATGACTTGACCGACCCTGCTCCTGCCACTACCTTTACACACCTTGATGCCACCACCGAGTTGAGCCGTAAGATATCCGAGCTGGGCATTTATCCGGCAGTAGACCCGTTGGGCAGTACTTCAAGAATTCTGGACCCGCTGATTGTAGGCAAAGCCCACTACGAGTGTGCCCAGAGAGTAAAGGAAATCTTGCAGCACTATAAAGAGTTGCAGGATATCATTGCCATCATGGGTATGGACGAACTTTCTGATGAGGATAAACTGGTGGTAAACAGAGCGCGCCGTGTGCAGCGCTTCCTGTCGCAGCCGTTTACCGTAGCAGAGCAGTTTACAGGTATTCCGGGCGTCATGGTAAGTATTGAGGATACTATCAAAGGCTTTAACATGATACTTGACGGCGAGGTGGATAATCTTCCGGAGCAGGCGTTTCTGAATGTCGGAACAATAGAAGATGCTATTGCAAAAGGTAAGCGTCTGCAGGAAGAAGCTAATGTATAAAGCCTAATTTATTTATATGAGTATGAGATTAAAAATAGTTTCACCGGCAAAGGTTGAATTCTTGGGCGATATATCAAGCGTATTGGTACCTGGCGTAAACGGTCAGTTTGAGATACTGAAAGACCATGCACCTATCATTTCTGCTTTGCAAAAGGGTAAGGTAGTCTATCAACCCTTGGAACAGGAAGAAAGGATTGCTCTTGAAATTTCTGGCGGATTTGTTGAAGTTCAAAAGAATGTAGTAAGTCTCTGCGTAGAACTATAAATTAGTATAATATGTTTGAAAGTGCAGACATTGGCAAGATATGTAGAAAATACATTATACAGCTTCTGTCCATCGTAGTGCTGTTGACCGTGGCATCCTTCTTGGTCATGCATTGGATGCATGTCCAGAATTTGCTGATGCCAACATGCGTCAGTGCAGTGTTTACCCTGGTGTCGGGCCTTGCCGAAATCCTGCTGTGGAAAAGGATAGCAGGCAGACATGCCGAAGGGTTGCCTACATTCTTTACGGCAGTATCGGGATGCAGGATGCTGTTGGGTCTGTTTACTCTATTGATTTGCTATGTGATAGCAGGAAAAGCAATGATTGTAAGATATTGTGCAGTGTTTCTCTGCTTCTATTTTATATCGTTGATACATAGTTCGCTGTATTTTTCCCGTCTGTTCAATGCGCATGATACTAAAGTCTCTTCTATCAAAATGAATAAGAAAAATGAGAGCAACTAAATTATTGATAACATTACTGCTGATGCTTATTTCGCCTTTGTCCATGATGGCATCAGACGACAAGGGCGAGACGAAGGAACTGAATATACCTGAACTGGTACTTGAGCATTTGTCAGACTCATATGAATGGCACATTGTGAAGATGGGGGATACAGACGTGTCTATTCCTTTGCCTGTCATATTGCGCAGCTCTGTTACCGGCAAGTGGACAGTCTGTACAGCAAGTACATTGCCGTCAAATTATTATTTTGATAGCACTCATCACGGAAAGATTTACGAGAGAACCGGTACCGGCGAATCCGTGAAACCCCTGGACCTGAGCTTTACCAAGGCAGTGGCCCAGATTTGGATTTCCGTGCTGATACTGATTGTCGTATTCCTTTCATGTGCAAGTTGGTACAAGAAAAGGAATGAACGCAGTTCGGCACCGAAAGGCTTTGTCGGAATGATGGAGATGTTCGTAATGACCATTTACGATGATGTAGTGAAGGCATCCATAGGCGAGAAGCATTTCAAGCCTTATGCGCCTTATCTCATTACCGTATTCTTCTTCATCTTTACAACAAACCTGTTGGGCTTGATACCGATATTCCCCGGTGGCGTCAACGTTACAGGCAATATAAACATAACATTCTTCCTTGCTTTGTGTACAATGATTGCCATCAACCTTTTCGGAAACAAAGAGTACTGGAAAGATATTTTCTGGCCCCATGTGCCTGTATTCCTGAAGGCTCCGGTGCCATTGATGCCTGTCATTGAGTTCTTTGGCGTGTTCACGAAGCCGTTTGCATTGATGGTCCGTCTCTTTGCCAACATGATGGCGGGTCATGCCATTATCCTGAGTTTCACCTGTGTGATATTCTTGGGATGGTCCATGGGCACGGCTTACGGTATAGGCTTGAACTTCCTGAGCGCGGTGATGCTGCTGTTCATGAACTGCCTGGAGGTGCTGGTAGCCTTTATCCAAGCGTATGTATTCACACTGCTGAGTGCCGTATTTATAGGATTGGCGCATAAAGAGGAAGAATAAAAAGCATGCGTGGCATATACGGAGAACGTAAAGGGAAGGAACAAAAGCATACAGAGAAAGAATAAGAAAAACAAATAACAAAGAAATTAATTATTAACAAATTTAAAATAAGAATTATGATTATTACATCTTTATTGGCCGCAGAAGGATTAGCTCAGCTTGGCTGCGGTATTGGTGCTGGTATTGCAACAATTGGTGCAGGTTTAGGTATTGGTAAGATTGGCGGTAGCGCCATGGATGCTATAGCAAGACAGCCTGAGGCTTCAGGCAAGATACAGACAAACATGATTCTTACCGCCGCTTTCGTTGAGGGTTGTGCCCTCTTTGCTATTGTAGCTTGCGCATTCCTTATTAAGTAACATCATTGTTTTGTTTGCCGTACCGGCAAATGGAATAAAGTAAATTATCGCAAATGGATTTTAATAATTTGCCATCGATATTGACACCCGACCCCGGACTCCTTTTCTGGATGTTCTTGGCTTTCGTAGTGGTGCTTGTCGTGCTTGCAAAGTTCGGTCTGCCTGCCATGATTGACATGGTAGACAAGCGAAAGAATTTCATAGACGAGAGCCTTCAAAAGGCGCAGGAAGCCAACGACCGTCTTGACAACATCAAGAAGGAGAGCGAAGCGCTGATACAGGAGGCCCGCGAGAAGCAGGCTTCTATCATGAATGAAGCCATGGCTACCCGTGATGAGATTGTGGCAAAGGCACAGGACAAGGCACGCGAAGAAAGCGCCCGCATCTTGAAAGAAGCAAAAGCTGAGATAGAAGTGGAGAAACAAGCTGCTATTCAGAGCGTCCGTCGGCAGGTGGCTGAATTGAGTGTCGAGATATCCGGAAAGATATTGAGAACAAAGCTTCAGACAGACAAGGCCCAGATGGATTATATAGATCATTTGCTCGATGAAGTTACTGTAACCGATAAATAACAATGCTATGGATTTAGGATTAATATCTGTGAGATATGCGCGCGCTTTGTTGAAAGCAGGAGAGCAGACAGGCCTGTCCGACCAGCTGTATTCAGATATGAGTGTGCTGGCAGACAGCTACTGCAAGGTGCCTCAATTAAGGGCGGCAATAGATAATCCAATGCTTTCGAAAGCTCAGAAAAAGAATTTGTTGGTAGTTGCTTCCGGCAATACTTCCTGTAAATTGTCCATAACTTTTTTTGAGCTTGTGCTGAAAGAAATGCGTGAAAGCATCATGCAGTTCATTGCAAATTCATTTATTACGCTATATAGAAAGCAGAATAACTTGATTCGAGCAAAATTAACGACTGCTTCGCGGCTTTCTTCTGCTGTGGAGGAGAGGCTGAAGCAGTTAGTTGAGAGCAAGACAAACGGGAAGGTTGACTTTGAAACGGAAACAGATCCTTCATTGATAGGTGGCTTCATACTGGAGTATGACACCTACCGTATGGATACGAGTGTGAAATCTCAGCTCAACAATGTTTTGTCCAAGCTTAAATAATTAAATTAGAATTTATGTCAGATAAAATTAAACCAAGTGAAGTGTCATCTGTACTCCTTGAGCAATTGACGGCTATCAACGACAGTGCGCAATTCGACGAGGTGGGCACAGTGCTTCAAGTCAGTGACGGTGTTGCCCGAATTTATGGATTGCGTAATGCAGAGGCCAATGAGTTGCTCGAGTTCGAGAATGGCACTATGGCTATTGTGATGAACCTGGAGGAAGACAACGTAGGCTGTGTACTTTTGGGTTCTACTGAAGGCATAAAAGAAGGCATGAAAGTCAAGCGGACCAAGCGCATTGCTTCCATTCGTGTCAACGACAATCTGTTAGGAAGAGTCATCAATCCTTTAGGTCAGGCTATAGACGGTAAGGGAGACATTGATTTGACAGATTCTTTTGAAATGCCTCTTGAGCGCAAGGCTCCTGGAGTTATCTACCGTCAGCCGGTGAAGGAACCTCTTCAGACAGGTCTGAAAGCCGTTGACTCCATGATTCCTATCGGCCGTGGCCAGCGTGAGCTTATTATCGGCGACCGCCAGACAGGCAAGACAGCCATTGCCGTAGATACCATCATCAACCAGAAGAGCTTCTATGAAGCCGGCGAGCCTGTTTACTGTATTTATGTGGCCATTGGCCAAAAGGCTTCCACTGTTGCAGCGCTGGTTCAGAATCTCAAGGAGCATGGCGCATTGCCCTATACCATTGTCGTGGCTGCAACGGCTGCCGATCCGGCAGCATTGCAGTATTATGCACCTTTTGCAGGCGCTGCCATCGGCGAGTATTTCCGCGATCGCGGCTATTCTGCGCTTGTGGTGTATGACGACCTCTCCAAGCAGGCTGTGGCCTATCGTGAGGTATCTCTTATCTTGCGTCGTCCTTCCGGCCGTGAAGCTTATCCAGGAGATGTGTTCTACCTGCACAGCCGCTTGTTGGAGCGTGCTGCCCGTATCAACAACCAGCAGGAGATAGCCGAGCAGATGAATGACCTGCCTGAGTGCCTGAAGGGGCATGTAAAGGGAGGCGGATCTTTGACCGCACTGCCTATCATTGAAACACAGGCAGGTGATGTGTCTGCCTATATTCCTACCAACGTCATCTCCATTACCGATGGACAGATTTACCTTGAAACCGACTTGTTCAACCAGGGTTTCCGTCCTGCCATCAACGTGGGTATTTCCGTGAGCCGTGTAGGCGGTTCCGCCCAGATCAAGAGTATGAAGAAGGTGGCAGGAACATTGAAGATTGACCAGGCGCAGTATCGTGAGCTGGAGTCTTTCTCCAAGTTCTCGAGTGATATGGATGCCGTAACGGCAATGACCCTTGACAGGGGCCGCAAGAACAACCAGCTTCTTATCCAGCCTCAGTACAGCCCGATGCCGGTAGGCGAGCAAGTGGCTATCCTCTATTGTGGCGTACACGGTTTGATGCATGATGTGCCTGTGGAGAAGGTAAGGGAGTGTCAGGACACCTATCTTGAAAAGATGCGTTCCGCTCATCCGGACGTGCTGAAGACATTGGGCCAGGGCAAGATAGACGACCAAGTTACAAAGGTGCTTGAGTCTACCATGGCCGATATCGCAGGGCAGTATAAAAAATAATTAGCGTATGCCATCACTGAAAGAGATAAAAAACAGGATATCATCCGTCAACAGCACTCGTAAGATAACGAGTGCCATGAAGATGGTTGCATCATCTAAATTGCATCATGCCCAGATGATGATTGAGAATATGCTGCCTTATGAAACCATGTTGGAGCATATCCTCAAGAGTTTTCTTGCGGCAGAAGCTGATGCCTCTACTGTTTTCAGCGCATCGCGTCCCGTAAAGAGAGTGGCCATCGTAGTCTATTCGTCCAACAGCAGCCTGTGCGGCGGCTTCAATGCCAATGTCATCAAGGCCATGCTGCATGCGGTAGACGAGTACCGGTCATTGGGTCCAGACAATATTGTCATTTATCCTATCGGGCGTAAGGTAGCTGAAAAGGTAGCCAAGTCAGGTTTGCAAAGTGGTGGTGATTTTTCTGATTTGACAAATAAGCCAGACGTTCAGCAGTGCATAGATTTGGCTCATGAGTTAGGCAATAAGTTTGTTGCAGGAGAGTTTGACAAGGTAGAGCTGATTTACCATCATTTCAAGAGTGCCGGTTCACAGGTCCTTACCCGCAAGACTTTCCTTCCGATAGACCTTTCCGCTGAGCTGAACAGGGACCACGAGCGTGACCTTACGTCCAATGTAGCCACATTGAAAGCGCAAGAGTATTTGCGGAACAAGGAAAAGGGCAATGCTTCAAAGGCTGAAAGCGTGGCACCGTTGAACGACAACTTTATTGTCGAGCCAGATATTCATACCGTTTTGGAGCTGTTGATTCCCAAGTTGGCCCATCTTATGCTGTACACGGCCTTGCTTGACAGCAATGCCAGTGAGCATGCTGCGCGGATGGTAGCTATGCAGACAGCAACGGACAATGCAGATGAACTGTTGAGACAGCTCAACCTCCAGTTCAACAAGAGCCGTCAGCAAGCCATTACCAATGAATTGCTCGACATTGTCGGAGGATCGGTAAACAATTAGCAGAGCACATAGCTATTTCTGTATTTCCGAAATAGCTCTTTTCGTATGAAGGGTTGAATTTGCGTTTTGCAAATTCAACCCTTTTTCCGTTGTGCAGCAAGTGCGTGCAATGTTTTTCCTTTGCCCTTGTCTGCACATCTTGTTCAGACCAGTTCCTTGCATTTTCCCAGCCATTGCTTTACGTCAAAGCAGGGGCAGGCTTTCCTTACGCCCGGCAGGTCGTGGTGCCCTACGATGCAAGCATCGGGATAGTCGCGTTTCAGGCTTTTCAGCAGTTCAGCCATGCTGCGTTGCTGTGCCTGTGTGCGTGTGTCGGCAGACGTGCCGTGCTCGTCCAGTCCCCCCTCATAGCAGATGCCTATGCTGTTGGCATTGTAGCCTTTGGCATGTGCTCCCGGCTGTTCTTCGGGCCGGCAGGGGTGTATCGTGCCGTCTTTGGTTATGTAGTAGTGGTAGCCTATGGTGCGGAAGCCGCGTGCCTGGTGGCAGGCTTTGAGTGCTGCCAGCGGAAAGCTTCTGTTGCTTTTGGTGGCTGAGCAGTGTATAACGATAAGATGAATGCTGCGCATGGTATGTATATGTGTTTTAAGGTGCTACATGCCTACTTGCATGATTGCATGCAGAAGGTGCTGGCAATGGCGGTGAGAATGGTTATGATTACATTGATGATAGATTTCCAATTTGATGTTTTCATGGTGTTGCTTGTTTTGCGTCTTTAAGTTAGCGCAACGGCAAGCGGCTGTGTTGCCGGTTGCCGTGCTTTGCTCTTTGTTGCGGTGTCTTGTCTTGAGCGGCAAGCAGGTGTCTGCCATGAACACCCGCTTGTGCTTTCTGGTTCATCTTGACCGCCTGTCTGCCTTCTTTTCCCTTTGGCAACAGTAGCAAGTATCCGTTCATGGCGGTGTGTCAATGCTTCTTGCTGCTGTGTGTCAGCCTGTGTGGCCATCGGACTACTCCTGACTGCCTGTTGCCCGCCGGGCGTGCGGAATGGCGGTCAGGCGTTTAGACTTTGTTGCCGGCAACAGCTTTCTGTGGGTTCATACGGCTGCTTGCCTGCGACAGTTTCTTGACGATAGAGGTTGATGCACGCTTCAGTGTGGCTTCCAGGTTGAGTGTGGCAGTGGTCAGTGTGCCGGTGGCACGTGCGCGGAGCTTCACGCCGTCTATGTGTTGCGTTGTGGCAAATCCGGTATCGGTGCCGGCACCTCCCTTTTTGTTCTTGATTCCGATGGAGAAGATGGCAAGGTTGGGCAACTTTACGTTTTTGCCTTGCAGCAGCAGCTCCTTGATGCAGATAATCATGTCGGTGAGCATGCCCTTGATGGCACCTGGCGAGTAGGGTGTGTTGTGGTTGGCCATGTGTGTGGCCAAGGCATCCAGCTCTATGGTTTCTTCGATGACGGGATAGGCAAACCATTGGCCGTTGATGGGGCTGTTTTTTACGTTGTTTTGTTTTACAAGATACTTGATCATGCGGTTTTGTTTTTTAGGGTGAATACTGGTGGAGCTTCTTGATGGCCATGGCATCCATAAGGTTCCGGCTCCGTTGTCTTTACGTTTACAAAGATACGAAATCCGTATTCCCCGCTGTCTGCTTTTGGGCACGTGTGTCCGTTTGTGTGTACTTTCAGGTCAATAAACCTGTTTACGGTTCTCCGATGAAATGTATGATGGCCTTTACTTGCCGTGAGGTAAACATTTTGTCGGTGCGCTGGTAGTGCTGGAGCGTCAGTCTTTTGAGCAGAGGCTTGCAGTGGTATATCCAGCGCATCAGCCGTTTGGTGGCAGCTCGTGGCATGGATTCTGGAAAGTAGAGCAATGCAAGTTCCTGTTTTGAATAGTTTTTTATTTTCATGGTGTCGTCTGTTTTTTGTTGTTGCAGTTAAACGGGTGGATAGGTGTGCAGCCAGCGCTGTGCTTGCGGGTTGTAACCCTATGGTTGATGAGTTGTAACCCTATGGTTTAGCTTTGCCGAAGCTATGGTTTACGAGGCATAACCCATAGGTTTATTGCTGCAAAGGCTTCTGTTTCCGCTACGGCCGGCGAGGGGTTGTCGGGGCTTCTTCGGGCTTTGCCTGCTCCGGTTGCATCAGGAGGCGTTGCAGGCAAGTGCGGCAGGATGGCAGGATGTGTACAGTTGTTTTCTAAAATATATCATTATGACAATAGACAGAAAATGAAATTAAAAACAGTTTTTCCTGCCTGCGCGCGTAGGGATTTTGAAAATTCACCTGCCGCAACCTGCATACCTGCCGCACTGTGTTTGATTTGCTATGCCATTACGCATTCGCTATCTTCCTCAGAATCAAGGGCTTGTATTTTCTGATAATTCTTTATTTCTTCGGCAGTCCTTTCCACGACGAGATAGCCACGCTGCTTATGGCTACGCACACGTTTGAACCCTAATTCAGTAAAAGCTTTGCCAATCTGTACAGAACTGAGATTAAGGTTGCCGTTATAGCCAATGATTTGCATGGCACGGGCAACTGTCATGAAGGTGCCGCCCATGTCGCTTGGCGTGGGCTTGCGGAAGTACAGGTTAACCAAATCGTATTCAGGGCGAGGAGTCTCAAAATGCTTGTTGTGCTGGTTGAGCTCTATGATTTCCTCTTGGGTAAACCAAAAGCCGAAGTTGTCCATGTAGAGGGCAAGCGCTTGGGCATAGATGCCCTCATAAGGGAGCGTGAATTCTCTTGGCGAGCGGATGTGTTCCACCTCAAACGGCAGCCAGCGCCGGTTGCCTGAAGGGTCGTTCAGAAAGGTTACGTTGTTGCCTGTGCCGCAGAAGGAGGCTATGTGTTGCCTGTGCTCGTGAAAGTGGGCGTAAGCCGCTCGCTCGTCGATATGCGGCATGGTAACCACTGCCTTTAGCTGGTTGAGCTCAGCCAGGCGCATGGCGTCCAGCTCCTCGCAACACACCAGGCCATACAGTGTCAGTACGAGCAGGTCGTCTTTTGACAGGCGGTTGGCATTGGTTTTGGTGTAGAAGTATTGCTTGAGCTGCGGTGGCAGGAGATAGTTGAACCAGGTGGTCTTGTAGGAGCCTTGCTCGCCGATGAGCACCAGTATTACATTGTTGACCACATTGTCTGTAATCCATGCTGCCACCATGCCTACCAGCCATTTCTTGAGATACGTGTACCAACGCTCCTGCTCGGCGGCACCGCCTTTTACGCGTACGGTATGGGCCAGTTCGCGGATATAGTCGCGCTTCTCTTCATCCTTTGCGCCTTGCAGGCGGGAGGTGTCAAGGTCATAGGTGGGTAGGCGGTACAGATAGTCGGTAAAGGGGTTGAACGTCGGCACATAGTCTGACTCTATCACCCGGTACATGTCTTGTATATTGACACGTGTGTTGAGCGACATCTTGCTCCACAGAGAGTTGACCACCCTGTCGCTGATGGGCTGGTAGTGCCCCTTTTGTGTGCCGTCTTCTGCCGGCAGCAGGTGCTCTACGCGTGCCGTTATCTCGTTGAACCGCAGCAAGATGTGCTCTTTCAGGAACGACTTGATGTCTTCCACGCCGGCCATGGTCCTGCTGTCGTCCGTGTTTTCCCTTTTCCTTTCGTTGGCAGGGGTGTTGGCAAAGCAGGAGTTCACCACCTGTTCCGTGTCGGCATAGTCGGCAAACTGCCGCTTGGCCCATTGTATGGCTGTCTGCTTGGTAAACCGCCGCTTGGCCAGCATATAGCCCACCCGCATCACATAATTGTTGTGGCTGCCGCTTTGGTATTTGATGCCTTCCTTGGCCAGCAGTGGTGCCACCTGCGTGTCGTAGTAGCTTTGTATGCGCTGCTGCTGCTTGTCTGCCCTGTTTTGGCAGATGTAGGCTGTCTGGGCGGCTTCTGTCTCTTCCAGCCTGAAGGGTATGGCATCTTCGTGCAGAAAGGTGTCAGGGTCATGGGCCAGTCCACTCAGTCGGGTAAGGTTTTTGCATTGCATGTCAGCACTGATGCCCAGCAGCTTCTCGTAGTAAGTGTTGCCACAGAAGAATGCGGAAAGGTAAAAGCTGCCCATCTTCCTGAGCGTTTCTTCAGACAGCGGGTGCTGTTCTTCGGCGCCGGTCTCCAGCTCCGGCGGCAGTTCATACCGGAAGATGACACGCAGCCCGTTGCCGCTGATGGTGGTGTAGCACATCAGCGTGTGCGGGTCTGCCTTTATCTTCTGCTTCAGCTTGTGGAGGGTTTCATTTGCCTGCTTGCCGTCTGTCGTTGACGGATTGATGTGGTCAAAGTCTACCAGACCGAGTCCTGTCAGCTTGGTTACATGTTTCCTGCCTCTGCCATCTTTAAACAGACAGGCAACGGCAAAGAGTGAACACTCGCTTTTAAAGGTCTTGCTGCCGGTTTTGCGGTAAGATTCTGTAAAAGTACTTATTTTCTCGTCATGCTGCATCAGTGCTGCAATGCTTGCGAGGCTGCCATCTGATGGCACCTTGCAGTTCATGGTATTAAAGATATTAAGTATTTCCATATTGGAATTTATGTTTTGCCAGCATACTTTGTTCTGCTGATGATTGTTTATCGGTAGCAAAGATACAAAAACCGTAGAAACAGCCGCCTTAACATGTTAAGGCGGATTGGGCAATAATTGCCCTAAAATTATATTAATAAATGATAAATAATTATGCCAAAATCAGATTTCAGGGCGGTGAACCGCCAGTTTGGGGCTTTTCTGGATGCAGAGCTAAAGCGGCATTGCATCAGTGTGGAAATGTTTAGAAAGCATTGTCATTTCAACAGGACAACTTTTTCAGACATCAAAAAGGGAATGGGGCAGAGCTCTTGTCCCCTCGGTCATTACCAGCAAGTGTTGCTTGCGTTCCGCGAGTTTGTCGATGACGAGGAATACAAGGACGTGAAGCGCAGATGGGGCGAGGCTTTGAGCGAGTTTGACATGTTATAGGCTCTCTTGTGTATGGAAAGAGGCTGTCTGCCTGCACAGGTCGGCAGCCTCTTTGGCTTTTGTCCATGAAGTGTCTGCAGGCAAAAAGCCCCGCGATACACGGTAACGTATCGCGGGGCTTTGCTGTCGGAATATAGATGAGAATCTGTTGTCCGGTTATTTGATCAGGGATACTGAACGCTTTACAAACGCGTCAAGGGCAGCACCCTTCAGCATGCCGTTCTGCAGCAGTGCAAGGTCTATCAGCTGGTGCAGCACCTTGTTGCCTTTGGCATAGGCAGCTATGATGTTGTCTTTCTTGGTGCGCTGCTCGTTGATGGCCTTTTCGGTAGCCTGCAGGTCGTCTTTTTCCTCTTGTGTAACCTCTTCGGGCTTCTTCTCGCTTTGGCTTTTGTGCAGGATAGACAGGCGGGCTTGCTGGCCCTTCAGTTCACTGAGCACAGGCTTCAGCTCTTCGGCGCAGTGCTGCTTCTCGTCGTCCAGAATGCCTTTGATCAACGGGTGGTCGCTGTTCAGTACCAGACTGTAGCTGTCCGGCATCTGTGCATAGAAGTTCATTCCACTCTGGTAGCGGCTCATGTCTTTCATACGGCGCATGTATTCGCTCTGGGTAATCAGTACAGGCTGGTTGCTCTCGCCTAACGACTGTACTTCAACGCCAAATTCCACCTTGTCAATCTTAGGCAGCTGAGAGCGGAATGCAGCTGACAAATTGTCAGAGTCGTCATGATCCAAATCACTCTTCTTCAAGTCTTCCTTTACGATAAGACGGTCAATGATATCGCTGTCTACACGCATGAAGTGGCTCTTCTCAAACTTCTGCTCCAGCATGGAAACGGCAGGTACATCCAGCTGACCGTCCAGCAGCAACACGCTGTAGCCTTTGGCCTTGGCAGCCTCGATGTATGAATACTGGTCTTCTTTGTTGGTGGCATAGAGATAGACCAAATCGCCGTTTTTGTCGGTCTGGTTGTCTTTAATCAGCTGTTTGTACTCCTCAAAAGTGAAGTATTTGCCGTCTACATCCTTCATCAGTGCAAAGTCTTTTGCACGGTCGTAGAAGTCTTCATGCGACAGCATGCCATAGTTGATAAAGAGCTTCAGGTCGTCCCACTTGCTTTCATATTCCTTGCGGTTCTCTTTGAAGATGCCGTTGAGTCTGTCTGCCACTTTCTTGGTGATATAGGTAGAAATCTTCTTCACATCGCGGTCGCTCTGCAAGTAGCTGCGGCTTACATTCAGTGGAATGTCAGGAGAATCAATCACACCGTGCAGCAAGGTAAGGAAGTCTGGCACAATGCCCTCTACCTGGTCTGTAACAAACACCTGGTTGCAATACAGCTGTATCTTGTTGCGCTGCAAGTCAATATTGGACTTGATGCGCGGGAAGTAGAGAATACCTGTAAGGTTGAACGGATAATCTACATTCAGGTGTATCCAGAACAGTGGCTCGTCCTGCATAGGATAGAGTTCCTGATAGAACTTCTTGTAGTCTTCGTCCTTCAGCGTGCTTGGCGCTTTTGTCCACAGCGGCTCTACATTGTTGATAATGTTGTCCTCGTCGGTATCTACCTGCTTTCCGTCTTTCCACTCTGTCTTTTTTCCGAAAGCGATAGGTATAGGCATGAACTTGCAGTACTTGCTGAGCAGACTCTGGATGCGGTTGCGCTCCAAAAACTCTTTGCAGTCATCGTCGATGTACAGCACGATGTCTGTACCTCTGTCTGCCTTTTCGACATTTTCAAGCTCATACGAAGGACTGCCGTCGCAGCTCCATTTTACAGCCTGTGCGCCATCTTTATAGCTCTTGGAGTAAATCTCCACCTTCTTGCTCACCATGAATGAGCTGTAAAAGCCCAAACCGAAGTGTCCTATAATGGCATTGGCATTGTCTTTATACTTGTCGAGGAAGTCGGTAACGCCAGAAAAGGCTATCTGGTTGATGTATTTGTCAATCTCTTCTTCTGTCATGCCCAATCCGCGGTCGCTGATGGTCAGTGTACCTTTCGCTTCATCTAACTTTACGTGTACGGTAAGGTCGCCCAACTCGCCCTTGAAGACACCGCGCTCAGCCAATGTCTTCAGCTTCTGGGTGGCATCGACAGCATTGCTTACCATCTCGCGCAAGAATATCTCGTGGTCAGAATACAAGAACTTCTTTATCACCGGGAAAATGTTCTCGGTCGTTACACCAATATTTCCTTTTGTCATAGTTTTATGTATATTTAATTTTTTTTATATTAGACTTGATGCGTGCTGTTGAATCAGACACGCAGATGAAACATTGAAGTTTCTCAGATTTTCGCAATGCAAAATCCGTGCCAAACGTAAAAAATAATTGCAACGCCTCACAAAACTGACACATTTGGCATATATTCTTCGTCTGCTTGCAGTGGCTTTGGGCGAGTGGCAGACAGGTGTTTTTTCCTGCTTGTCTTGTTTATCCTTCTATTTTCCATTCGGTAACGGTGCGCTCCTCGCTGCTGTAGTTCACCCCTACTTTCACCAGCCTCTTTCCGTCAGCGGTGTAAGGTATGAGATAGCCTTTGTCGTCAATCTGCTTGAGTGCGGCATCGGCGGAGCCGTCGAACTTCAGTTCCATGACATAGACCACCGAGGGCAGTGTGATGACCACATCTGCCCGTCCGTGTGCACTCTCTTCCTCCACCTGGATAAACGAGCCGATGAGCGAGAAGACGAGGTAGAAGATGGTCTGCACATCGCGCTCGGTCTTGTTGGACAGTCTGTAAGACACACCTGCAAGGTAGGCACGCATCAGGGTGAGTGCCAGCTCCATGTCGCCGGCCATTACCGCCTTGACAAACTTGATGGCAAAGCTGCTGTTGGTGCCTTCAGCAGGAATGAGGTAGTTGGCGGCAAGCGAGCGTATCATGCCCACGCGCACCTCCTCGTTGGGGTAGGCAAGGGTGTATAGCCCTATTGTGGGGTCGTAATGCTTGATGGTGAGATAGCCGCTCTGGTAGAGCAGCGGCAGTGCAGTGGTCATGTTTTCCGGCGACACATTGAAGTCGTCGATACTTGCGTCCTGTCCTGTAAGGTCCCGCAAGCTGACATTGTACTTCTGGAGCAGCTTGATGATATAGGTGGGAGTGCCGGACCCGAACCAGTAGTTGTCTATATCGCCTGAGGCAAGTGCCTTGATCAGGCTGAACGGGTTGTACACATCCTCGGAGTTCTTGCTGAAATGATAGCCGTCGTATTTATTCTTGAGCAATGCAAAGGTCTCGTCCACAGTGATATGCAGGTGTTCGGCAAGATGCTCCACGTCGGGACGCATCTGCGTGTGCAGTTCCTCACTGCTGATACCGCAGATGGCCGAATACTGGTCGTACATGGAAATGTTGAACAGGTTGTTCAGTTCGCTGAAGATGCTGAGCTGTGCAAACTTGGTAATGCCCGTGAGGAATACGAACTCAAGGTAAGGGTCAAGCAACTTGATGGGCGAATAGAAGTTCTGCATCGTGCGGCGCAGGTCGGCAAGGTTCTGCTCTTCGTGTACCACATCAAGCAGCGGAGCATCATACTCGTCGATGACAAGCACCGCCTTTTGCCCCGTCTGGCTGTATGCTTTTACCACGAGGTCTTTCAGGCGTATGTTTGCATCTTTCTTCTCGCTCTTGTAGCCGAATACGGCTTCCTGGTCGTCGAGCATGTCGGCAAGATAGCGTTCCAGCATGTCATTGTCCATGTGCTTGGCTCCGCTCATGTCGAAGTGCAGCACGGGATGCTTTACCCAGTTCTTCTCGTATTTGCCCATGGCAAGGCCTTCAAACAAGTCTTTGCGCCCTTCGTAGTAGGCATGTATCATAGAGGCAAACAGCGATTTTCCGAACCGCCTCGGGCGGCTCAGGAAAACATATTGGTAACCATTCTTTATGAAATCTACAAGGTATTGTGTCTTGTCAATATAAAGATAGTTGCCTTCTCTTATCTTTTCAAACGTCTGTATTCCTACAGGATATTTTCTTGTTGCTGCCATAGTCTTCTTGCTTTGTTGATTTAAATCTGTTTTGGGCACATGTCTGTCCATTGCATCTTCTGTGCAAATGTAGTGATTATTTGCATAAATGACAAGTTTATGCAAGACAAACAATGGCTGTACTTGTATTTTGCGTGAACAGCAAATGGCATAGGCTGTATTATGAAACCCCATTTGATTGCAGGAACCACCTTGGACAATCTCGCGCTTTGCCTGGTTCTGGGCACCTGCTTATTCAATCATCTTGCGTATTTGCTTGTCTGAGGCATCGGGCAGGATTCCTTTCAGATGCTCAAATATCCTCTGGCAAGACTCTTCAGGAGTTCGCTCGCATTGGCAAGCATCTTTGCCATAGAGCTCTTCTGGAGTATTCAGCAATGACCATCCCCATCCATATTCGCGGTTATGCCTGTCTCGCGGGTAGATGAAATCCTCTGTTACGATGTAGGTAGCCATTTCCAATTGTGTAAGATAACTGTCAAACTTGCCTCTCAGTCCTTTGACTGTCGGCTGCTTTTCCTGCAAGGCATTGTCGAAGCAAGCCTTGCGCTGCTCCTTCTTCATGTATCGGTTGCTTCCGAAACCGCAGGCAGCCCGAAGCTCTCTTGTGGTGAGACTGCCAGATGATTGAAGTGTATAGAGAATAGCTCCTTCTATTGAATCATCGGTAGGACGAGGGTGCTTGCTCCTTCTGTAGTTGCAGAAGTCCGGCCACCATTCCCGGCTGATAAACCCTGCTTTCTTGTTGAAGAACTTTCCGTACATGCATGGCATTTCCGTTACAATCTCGCCCTTCCATTTCCACAGCGGCCAGTCCCAACCGCCTTCAGGAAATGTTACATATTTGCAGTCTTCATCTACCATGTCTTCAGCAGAGAAACCTGTTATGCCGCTGTTGAGGAGAGGAAGGAACCCGATCTTCCGGATTAGTTCCATCATGCCTGCTGCCGAGTATATTTTCTGAAACTCCATATTCATTTTTTGTTTGTTGTACTTGAACACTTTGACCATATCTTTGTTGCCGCCCGCAAGATGACTGCATCTGTTCAACTTGCCTGTATCTGTGAACCCACATTTTTCCAGCACTTTTCCTGATGCAGGGTTGCCTGTAAAATGGTCAGCCCAGATGTTTTCGAAGTGCTTTACATGAATGCAGTAGTCAAGCATCAGCATCAAAGCTTCGGTACAGATACCTCTGTTCCAAAAGGGCTTGCCCAGCCAATAGCCCACTTCACAGTCATTTTCGCCAATGGGAATATTGCTGGTTGCACGCGTATAGTAACTCATGCAGCCGATAGCTTCGCCGGTCTTTTTCAAGACAATGGCCCATGTCGTGTCATTATTGAAGCATGTCCGGATTACATTCATACTGTCTCCTACCGACTTGTGTGCCTGCCATCCTGCACGCGGTCCCACGTCAGGGTCTGAGGCATACTTGAACAGTGTCTCTGCATCTGTCTCTTTCCAATGGCGTAGCAGTATCCTTTCCGTCTCCATCGGGTTATTTCAATGCCTTTCCGTCTGAGAAAGCCTGACCCACCTCGTGGCCCAATTGGATATAGCCGTGGTGAACAGGGTCGAAGACAACCAGCTCCATCTTCTCAATGTCAGGATTTCCGTCTTCTGCCAAATACTTCTCGTCTACAAGGATATTGACAATCTCGGCAACAAGATAATATCCGGTATCGCTTTCGTCATACTTCTCTTTGATGCGGCACTCTAAAGTCATCGGGAAATCGGTGAACACAGGAGCGTCAACCATAGTTGCTTTCTTGATATTCCAGCCCGTCTTTTCCATCTTGTCCGGATTGTTCTTGGCAGAAACGATGCCCACGAAATCTGAAGCCACCATGGTCTTTCGGGTTGCAAAGGCAACGGTAAACTCGCCATTGCGCTTCAAGTTGTCTGTGGTAGCATGTTTTCCCATGGAAATCATGATTTCTTTCATGTCCCACTGGCCGCCCCAGGCGGCATTCATGGCGTTGGCAACTCCGTTCTCATTATAAGTGCCGATAATCAGCACTGGCTGTGGCATTACCCACGGTTTTGGTGCAAAACTTTTCATGTGCTTTATTTTTTATTTATCCACGTATTATCTTTCTGTAATGCCATTTGTAATGGCTCTGATAAGGCAAAGATAGTCATTCTCAGTGAAAAATGAGTAGGGAAACGACAGATTTTATGCTTTTAAACAAGTGCCCAAATTTAAATTAACTATGTGGGCAATGATTGCCCAAGGCTTGGGCAACGATTGCCCAGTCGCTGTTCACCGTATGCCCAAGCTTTGGGCATGCGGTGAAAGCAGTGCTTTGGGTGCTCTCTTCTCAATGATGAGCATCCGCTTGGCCATTCGCTGATGAAGGCATTGGTACATAGAAGATGCTTATGAGGTCGTATTGAAATGAAGAAGTTTTACACGTGCAGTTTCTTCCGTTTATAAAGATTGGGGCTGTGAAATTGATATTATATACGGTCATGATGCAATTTTTTTATCGATAAATATCCTATTATAGAATTAATTTATTATTTTTGCACTGTAATTTTCATTAAATTACATTTTTATATATTTGTTTAAGTCCTTGATTAATTACTAAACCTTATAACGAAGAGTGTATATGAAGAAAATTGTACTTTTTGCTTCTGCGTTTTTCCTGACAGCTGCTGCTGGTTGGGCGCAGACATCTTACGACTCGGCGCTTTCTGCGGCAGTAGGCAATAACTCCTACACAGTAGAAGGAAACTCTGCGGATTCTGTATTCTGGAAGTTTACGGCCGACAAGAACTATCTTGCTACAATAGGTCCATTGGACGGCAAGTATGATCAAGTAACGGTAACGGCCATCAGAGCCAATGCCGATACCCAGAAGAATGATACAATAGCCTTGGTGGGAGCACAAGCAGCTTATCCCAATAAAATATATCCATTGAAAAAGGGCGAAACTTACTATATGATATTAAACAATGTGGGTGAGTTGGGCTTTAAGTTTGCAGTGGAAGAATTTGACAGACTGGAGGGCGGTGTAAGTGCAGACCAGCCAGTAAATTTGCAATTGGATGCCCAGAATTATTTGGGAAACGCTTACAGGTCAGGCTATTCCAACTATAATGCTTATGCACGTTATACAGCAGACAAGAATGGCGTGTTGCTGTTGAGCAGCAATGCCTACTTTGGCACTTGCACCGTGAACGGCAGCACAACCCTGTCTTGCTCTTATGAAAACGGTGGCTACGTAGCCAAACTCACTGTTGAGGCTGGCAAGACATACGACATGGCATTCAATATCAGCAATCCTGTATTGATAACAGCCAAGATGACTTATCCTAAGGAAGGCTCTTACGAGATGCCTTTCAGCTTGGCAGAAGGACAAAATACCGTTCCTGCGGCTTATGGAGAATATTATTATACCTATACTCCTGCCAAGACCGGATACCTTACTGTCAGCAGTGAAAACAGCTTGCCTGGTGGCAGTGTAAAGATTTATACTTCTAAAGAAAATGTGCAGTACGGACAAGTGGCAGCAGAGTCTGAAACAGGCTCTTACAATGTGCGTGTAGAAGTGCCTTATCTGGGTTCTACTTATTATATATATGTGAATAAGTTGGATGGGACAGACGAGGACGAAACCTTTACTTTCAAGATGGAAGACTACAAAGCCGGCGAGAAAGAGAGCAATCCTATCAGTTTGGCAGAGTTGCCTGCCACCCAAACATTGGCAACAGCCAAGGGCACTTATTATTACAGTGTAACTGTTCCTGCCAATACCGTCAAATTCTTGGCTGTCAAATCTGACGTAACAAATCCTGCTTATGGTACACAACTGGCCATCTATCCGGTAGGCGGCAGCTCTTATAACGGTGCTACAGGTTCTGACTTTGCAAAATTGAATGTAACCAACAGTGCTGAAACTACCTATATCATAAAGGTTACTTCTGAAGAGGCATCACCACTTACCTTCCAAGTCTATTATGAAGACATTTTACCGGGTGATGTCATTACCAATCCTGTTGCTGCCGTGTTAGGCGACAATACCGTTACCGGCAACGGTACAAAGTATTATACCTATACTCCTACCAAGGATTGCAAGCTTGTGGTAAGCGGTACACCGGAGATGACCGTTAGCTTCCCACGTGGTACAGGACAGTTGGATGGCAACTATGATGCCATTGTGAAGGGTGTGGACTATACTCTGGAAGCTACGGCAGGCAAAGCTTATCTTATCAAACTGGAGAATGTATCTTCCGGTGATGTGTTCTCATTGGCTGAGCAGGACTTTGTTGCCGGCGATACCCGTTCCAATCCTATCGTTGTAGAAGGCGACAGTTATCCGTTGACAGGTGCTGATGCCGGAAACCTCTGGCTGAAATATGTGGTGAAGAAAGACGGTGTAGTAACAGTAGACTGTGATGCTCCTTATGACTATAACAGTATTGTAGAATTTGGCAAAGAGACTGACAGCTATCTTTCTGGTATGGTGTCTACTGTAACCAATGGCAGCAATACCAATACCGTTTACAGGGGACAGAAGAACGTGAAAGCAGGTGATGCTATTTTGGTTCATCTCAAGATGAAGTCCAATGTAGACAATTATAAGGTAACCTTTGCTGAGCGCGACTATCAGGCAGGCGAGTCATTGGACAATCCTCTTGCTATAGAATTGGGCAAGACTGTAAACCTTCCGTCCGTAACTCGTTCTACACCCGTTTGGTGCACAGTAAACCTTCATAAAGGTACTGCTCAGTTCAAGTCAGACGGTTATGTGAGCGGTATGCTCTATGCAAACAAAGAGGATGCTGCACGCGATGTGAATGGCACTTACTTCAGCTTCCAGTATGACAGCAGTTTGGAGGGTACCATGAATTATAGCTTTAGTCAGAGTATTGCTGCTGACGGTGAGTATTACATACAGTTTAATGACTCTTATGGTCAGGTTAACCTCACTTTGTTCAATGACGGTACATCCACTGGCATCAATATAGCCAATGCTTCTGCCGGCAGTTACAGCTTGGCAGGTGGACAGATAGTAGCCCGCGGACAAGCAAAGGTCAGTGTCTTTACTTTAGGCGGTGCCAAGGTAGCCACTTTAAGGGGCGGTAATGCAGTAGTGCTGAAGCCAGGTGTTTACGTAGTAAATGCTGACGGCAAGACAAATAAAGTTGTTGTCAAGTAACCACCAGATGTATCATACAACTATTGTTTAACTATAACTGCAAGTGCTGATAGCTATTGTATGGAATAGCTGTTCAGCGCTTGCGGTCTTTTATTTAAATATAATTATCACTATTCATAATTGGATTTGACAGCCGGATTCTTGTAATAATGTTTCAACATGAGTGCATGTTGTGCATCAACTGTTGTATGTCAGTAAGGTAGCTGTGCATAATTTATTCTTTCAACTGTTGAAAGTAGCGTAAAAGTTTGTCATCATGAAACAACAAGGCACAACCAATGAGGTTGCAAAAGGGTAGGCTTTTGTCCTGAATGCAATATGGTAATGAAGATTTGAAAAATACAATTATATATAATGTTTAACAAAAAGAGAATTTTATGAAACTTCTAAAAAGTCTGTTATTGGCTTCTGCACTTGGCATAGGATGCACCCAAGAAGCTTTGGCTATCGGTGCGTTTCCACGCCCTATCCTGATGCGACAGCCAGACGGAAGCACCTTGTTGGTAAGAATACAAGGCGACGAGAACTTCCATTTCGTAACATCCTCTGACGGATACCTTTTGAAGAAAGACAAGAAAGGTTATTTCTGTTATGTAGATTACGATTCCAAGTCGGGTAGGAAGAGTCTTACCAAGCAGCGAGCCCATAATGTCAATGACCGTACAGCAGCAGAGAAGACACTGCTTGCGCAGCTGAAAGCGGCCTCTACAGTTAATGCAGAGCTACTGTCCAAAGGGCAGCTGCTAAAGAAATCGCCCAGTAAGACTTTGAGCAGAAAGGTGGTGGCACCTCGTCGCGTAATGGGTAAGGAGGCTGCTGTAAAGGAGACGCAATATCTGGTTATATTGGTCAACTTTGCAGACAGCACCTTCAAATACAAAAACGAGGACTTTGACCGCTGGCTTAATGAGCCAGGGTATAGTGTCAACGGCGGAACAGGCAGTGTGAAGGATTATTATAGAGACAATTCTATGGGGCAATTTATCCCCAATTTTAAGGTGGTAGGACCTTATACACTGTCTCAGCCTACAAAATATTATGGCGAAAACACCAGCGATGCTTCTGCCAGCGATGCACGTCCACGTGAGATGGTGGTAGAGGCTTGCAAGTTGGCAAAGGCAGATCATCCGGAACTTGACTTCTCTCAGTTTGACAACGATGGCGATGGCGAAATGGACAACTGCTATGTTATCTATGCAGGTTATAGCGAAGCCAGTACAGCCAATGATGATGATATTTGGCCACATTCATGGTATCTGCAAGACGGGCAATTGTCAATAGACGGCGTAGCTGTCAAAAACTACTCTTGCTCTGCAGAGCTGGTAGGTATGCCGGGCAACGGCACAAAGCCTGCAATGGACGGTATAGGCACCTTTACCCATGAGTTCGGCCATGTGTTGGGTCTTAAAGATATGTACGACACAGACAGCTATACCAATGGAAAGGGTCTTGACCCAGGTGCTTACAGTATCTATGCCAGCGGCAGTTACAACAACGACAGCCGCACCCCTCCTTGTCTCATGGCGTTTGAGCGTTTGCAGATGGGCTGGATGAAAGAAGGTGAAGACATCAAGGAATTGAAAAATCCGGAAGACATAGAACTGGCAAGCCTTGCAGACAATAAAGCCTATTATATCAATGCTCAACCCGGCAGGGCAGCCGGCACAGGCGTAGAATGGTTTATATTGGAAAACCGTCAGCAGACAGGATGGGACAAATACATACCTGCCCATGGCTTGCTGATTACGCATTATGATTATACAAAAGAGATGCAGGACCTTTATTGGAGTGTGAATGGTCCTAACAACAATGCCAAGCACCGCTGCATGTATATCAAGCCTGCTGATGGTATAGATGATGCTAATTCCCGGGACGGGGACACTTATCCGGGAACCTCAGCCAACACATCCTTTACCGATACTACTACGCCTAATTCTCTGAATTGGAGCAATGAACCGGTCAATGTGCCTATCACTCATATTGCCGAGAGTGACGGCAAGATAAAATTCCAGGTAAGTGGAGGTGTGCAGACATGGAATGTCGTAAAGACAGATGTACCTGATGACGTAAGAGACGTAACGGCAACCTTTAAGGCTACGGTAGAGCAGCACAATACGGATGTAGCAGAAGTAGGTTTCTGCTGGAAGCAAGGTGCCGAAGAGCCTACACTGAATGATAGCCATGCAGCTTGTGCAGATAAAGATAATCCAATCTATACAGCCAGCGGCTTGCAACCGGGCAGCCAGTATGCAGTACGCTCTTATATGAAACTGTCTGACGGTAGTGTGATTTATGGTTCTTCTGTACCTTTTGTCACAGAGTGTGCTACGGTAGACACGCCTTACCAGACAGATTTCTCTTCATGGACAAATGGCCAGCTTGACTGTTGGAAGATAGTAGACAATAATGGTGACGGCACTACTTGGGTGGCAGACGAATCTTCCAATTCAATAGTATACTCTTTTGACTATTGGAATGATGCTGATGATTATCTGATTTGCAAGCGCCGTATCCATGTACCGGAGAATGGCGTTCTTTTCTTTACGCGTGGCGTGTCAGAGGAAACCTCTATCGAGTCGCTTGAAGTGCTTGTGTCAAACAAGACCAGCAATATTAATGATTTTCATGTAGCAGAGCGCTTCTCGTTTGCCGATAACTTTTCGCAGCAGTGTATTGAAGAGGTAGACCTCAGCAAATATGCAGGCCAAGACATTTATGTAGCTTTCCGTTGCTGTTCAGACAGGATGCAAGGCTATCTGTGGTTGTGGAACATTATGGTAACCAATAAGCTGGCAACACCGACCATTACCGACTTCAGCCGCATCGCTCCGCAACAGCTGCATGTAGCGTGGACACCTGTAGCCGGAGCCAACAACTATTATCTCTATTTAGGTAAGGAGACAACCACCAAGAACCAGCAAGCTCTGTTCACTCCCATGTCTTTCTATAAAGAGGTAGAAGGTGATGTAACCTTAGGCACAGGAAACATCTTCTTCAAGAGTTCTGGCTGTGTAACCCTTAAAGAGATTGCCGAGGGCATTGATGACTGCAAGTTCATTGTTACCACGTCTGGTCCGTTAGGTACTTCCGAATTGTATGTGGAAGGGTCAAAAGACGGTGGCAATACATGGCAGACAGTAGGTCCTAAGATAACCTTGAAAGAGTATGACTCAGAGGGTCAAGAGTGCGACTGGTCTTCTTATGTGCAGAACAAGAAATATACCCAATTGCGTTTCCGCTTCAAGCATGGCGGCAGAAATGGGCGTATCAAGTATCTGACACTTATCTATAATGACGGCATGCAGTATGAAACATTGGCTACGGGCGGTGTGTTTGATACAAAGATAGACATTAAAGCCAAAGAGGAAAACGAGTTTGATACAGGCAAATACAAGGTATGGGTAGCCGCAGGTCAGGACAATTTGTATTTTGACGAGTCGGAACCTGCTTATTATTCAGCCGGGACATCTGCCATAACAGACGTTATTGGCGATACAGATATCCAACTTGTTCAGGATAACGGCACTGTAAAGGTAATTGGTTTGGAGCCAGGTGCTGTCGTAACTTGTACTTCTCTTGACGGTATAGTGCTCTATCATGGTGAGGCTGCCTCAAGCCAGCTCTCTTTCAGTACATCGGGAAAAGCTGGAGTGGTAGTAATCAGCGTAATGGAAAAGGGCACTGCCTACCGTACCAAAGCAATTATAAAACAATAATGATAAATAGATATGAATAGACAAACTATTTTATCCGTCATGCTGGCAGCTATGGCTGGTGGCGTTGTATGGGCATCTATTGGCTCGCATAAAGGTCATGCAGCAGACAGCGAAAAGCAGAAGCCTACGGCAAGCATATTGGCACAGAAGCCTTTGAGCCGTGCGCATTATGCACCGTTGAAAGCGGAAGGCAATGCCGATGGAGTGCCTTACGGTCTTAACTTGATGGGCGTAACTGACAAAAAAGTACAGTTGTCATGGATGTCGCCAGAGCCAATAGACGGCTATTTCGATGATTTTGAAAATCATCAAGACTTTGAAATCAATTCTACAGGTTCCATAGGCTGGTCATATATTGACGGTGATAATACCAATACCTATACTTGGCAGGCATGCAAGTTTGCCAATCAAGGCCAAAAGATGGCTTTCATTGTCATGAATCCATGGACTACCTCACCTGCTGTCAACGAGAATCCTAATTACCAGCCTTATTCAGGCAAGAAGATGCTGGTAGATTTTGCATCTGTTGATGTGCCTAACAATGACTATATTATATCGCCAGAGCTGCACTTTGATTCTGATTTCCAGTTTAGTTTCATGGCGCGTAGCTACAAGATAGGTACAAACATCAGCGCAGAGCGTGTGCAAGTGGGCTATTCCACTACAGGCAAACGTCCTTCAGACTTTACTTATGTCAATGAAGGTCCTTATGTAGAGTTGCCCGCGGCGTGGACATTGGTTAAATATACGATTCCCAAAGAGGCCAAATATGTTGCCATACATTGCGTGTCTGACGATGCTTTCATGCTGATGATTGACGATATATTTATCGGCACCAACAAGGTTCGCCCGGGCTCAATGGCCAAGGCTGCAACTGCCAATCCTCTGGTAGGCTTCAATGTTTACCGCAATGGAACCAAAATAACCTCTCAACCTATCGATTCATTGCGCTATACAGACAATGTGCCGGACTATGGCGACATGACTTATACCGTGTCTGCCGTATATCAGGACGGCACAGAGTCAGCACAGAGTGAACCGCTGAAGGTGAATGTGCCTGACGTAAGACTGTTGCCGTTTGAAGACAATTTTGATGATTGGACACTGCATGAAGACAAGTGGTCTACCGAACAAGAAGATGGCAGCGATGAGACAAAATGGTCTATTGACTATTATGAGTATGGATTGGTAGACCCCAGTGCCACTTACCGCTATTCTAACTTGACCAATTACAGCCAGTCTTTGGTAACTCGCGAGTTGCATACGCTTGACAAGGCAAACACTTATTTGCGCTTCAATCTGCGCTTGCGCAATTCTCAGCAGACCAATGTAGACTATCTCTCTGTGGAGCTGAGTGATGACAACGGAGCTACTTGGAAAGAGCTGAAGACTTATGACAACAAAAATGGTGGCTTTGAATGGACCGTTTGTCAGTTGCCTTTGGCTGACGTGTTGGGCAATGATTTGTTCAAGATACGCTTCCGTGCCCATGGCGCTGTGGCACAGTGGATTAACTACTGGTATGTAGACGATGTCAAAATATGGAACCCTATATGGACAAAAGCTTCTCTGCATGTTACCTCTGCAAACGGTTCTTTGGCTCAGGCCAAAGTATCTATGACTGGTGATAATGGTGCAGAGATAGACACTACAACAGACGACAACGGCAATGTGGCTTTTGACAAGATAGAAGAGGGCAAGTACACTGTCTGTGTGTCAAAGGAAGGCTATAGCATTTACAATGGAGAATGGACCATAACAAAAGACGGTAACAACCAGCAGGAAGTGCATGTGGCTAAACCTGTTGCCACTCTGTCTACTGATGCAGTCACTGCAGAGATTGATGCAGAGGCCAACTCCAAACAAACCTTTACGTTGACCAATACCGGTGACGGGCAGATGTATTGGCATTTGCAGAGCAAGGTGAACAAAGCATCAGGCAGTGATGCCAACCGTTGGAAGACCTTGCCATCGTTTAACACTTCTGGCGACTTGCAGCAATCCATCGCTTTTGACGGTGAGTATTATTATACAACTTCGTCTGTAGAGTTAGGCAAATTCTGGAAGTATGACAAGAACGGCAATTTTATAGAGCAGTTTAACATTCCAAAGATGTATTACATGCTGTATGACATTACCTATGACGGACGCTACTTCTATGGCAGTGACCACTCCAACAGGCTGTTTAAACTCGACTTTGACAATCGCCGTGTAGTGGATGTCATTACGGTTGCCGCAGAACCCAGTCTTGAGATTACCCACTGCAGTTACGATCCAGACCGTAAAGGCTTCTGGGTAGGAGGCTTTACTACCATTGGTTTCATAGACATGAAGGGCAATATCAAGACGCGCTTCTCAAGTTTGTCTTCTTCAAACGATGTAGCCATTTATGGTTCTGCCTACGATAATGTATCACCCGGCGGCCCTTATCTCTGGCTTTCTGACATGACTACAGCTTCCAGTGATGTGATAGACAAGATACAGATACGCCAGTTTGACCTCAACAGGCGTGTGCTTACCGATGTAAAGCATGTGCTTAGCGATGCTCCCGGTTATGTAATGGGCAATCAAACCTCTGGACAAAACTACGTTTGCGGGCTGTTCTCGTCAATGGATGTAGTGCCGGGTCAGCTTACCTTGATGGGTACTTTAAACCAAAGTCCTAACCTTGTGTTCCGCTATACTCTTAGTGAGGCTGACAAGTGGCTGGATGTTACGCCCAAGCATGGCGTACTGGCTGCAGGAGAGAAGCAAGACTTTACTGTTAACTTTGATGCGTTGGAGGCTCAGAAGGGCGATGCTTTTGCTTCTACAGCTTTGCTGATGACTAATCCTGAGAGCGAAGACCTGCCGTTAACCTTTAGCTTGAAAGCTGTAAACGAGTCGGCTGCACCACGCCCGCAAGCGGTAACAGCTGTTCCCGGCTCATCCAGCGTAGTGTTGAACTGGAAGAAAGGCAATGGTTCAGCTCAGGCAGAAGGCTATAATGTATACAGAAATGACAAGAAGGTCAACAGCGAATTGATAAAGGCAATGACCTTTACAGACAGCAAGTTGGTCTATGGCAATTATACATATAAGGTAACTGCTGTCTATGCCGGTGGCAAGGAGTCGGCCAAGAGCGATTCTGTTGCTGCTTTCGTAAGTGACGGTGCACAGTATTATCCGCCTGTTCAGCTGGCTGCTCATCTTGCTCACAGCAAAGACGTAACGCTCAGCTGGAAATCGCCTCTTGCCAATCAAGCACAGAACGATACTTTGTCTTGGAGCAATGGCGTACATGAAGACCAGTTAGGCTTGGATGCAGGCGGCTACTTCTATGCCGGAGTTAAATGGGATGCAGAGGATATTGTTCCTTATCGTAACAAGAAGGTATCTTCAGTGGCAGTTCAGCTGGTCAACAACTGTAGCTATTTGGCACTCCGTATATCTAAAGACGGTGAGGTAATTTACAAGAAGCAATATAAAGGCAACATTGTTTATGACGGTGGACTGACCGAAGTTCCTGTAGACGGCGACATCATATTGGAGCCTGGCCATTCTTATATTTTTGCTTTCCAGATAATGAATGACGAGAGTGTACAGCCTTTGGCAATAGACAACAGCAAAGCTGTGAACGGAAAAGGCAACCTCTTGTCATTAGATGGAACCAACTGGTTTACTGCAGCGGAGACAGGTATTGACGGAAACTTCAACATCAGTGTGAATGTTGTACCTGCACAGCAGGGAAAAGAAGCAGAACCGGTGGGCTACAATGTATATCGCGATGGTCAGAAAGTAAACACGGCATTGCTTACAGCTGCTACTTACCAAGATACACTTAGCGAGCCTGGCACATATCGTTATACCGCTACTTCTGTTTATGCAGATGGTGGTGAGTCCAATCAGAGCCTGTCTGTGGCTGCTACTGTCAAGAATATAGAGAACAAGGTAGCACCGAAGCATGTAGGAGCCGTGATAGAAAATAACAGCAAGGTAACTCTGCGCTGGGATTTGCCGTTGGCTGTTGCTCCTACTTTCGCTACGGATTTGAGCAAGCGCCCTGTAACTACTGATGATGGCTGTCCTGAGTATGTCAATGCGTTTATGGGCGAAAAGTCTTCAATGGGTGTAGCCACAGATGGCAAATATATTTATACTTCTGTCTATAATGAGGATGGACGCATAGAGAAATATACCTTAGACGGCAAATATGTAGCCAACTACATAATAGACGGCATTGAGGGCATACGTAACTTGGCTTGTGACGGTACTTGCCTGTATGCTGCTGACAATACCAATGACATTCATAAGATAGATCTGTCTACCATGACTTTGGCAGAGTCGGTAGCTATCTCTGAGTATTCTCGACATCTGGCTTACGTGCCAACGCTTGACGGCGGAAAGGGAGGCTTTGAGGTAGGAGACTGGGAAACCAGTATCTTTGTCAGCAAGAATGGCAGCAAACTTGCTACCGGTCCTACCCTGAAGGGCGCTTCAGGCACAGCTTACTATGACGGCAGGCTTTATGCCTTTGAACAGGGCAATGGCGACAATGCCTATACAATAGGTATTTATGATGTAGCTACCAATAAGCGTGTGGGAGCCATAGATATGGGCAAATATCTTGAAATAGATGACATGGCATCTGCCAAGGCCGGCGGCATGTCTACCTATACATCGCCGGAGGGTATAACCTATTTGCTGCTGTCATTACAGCGTCAAGACAAAAACACACAGTTTGTGATACTTGACCTGAGCGGACTGAACACAGTGGAAGGCTACAATGTTTACCGTGACGGTACAAAACTCAACAGCACTCCACTTACCCGTCGCTATTTTGAAGAGAACATAGCTGATGAGGGTACCTACCGGTATACGGTTCAAACCGTATTTATAGACGAGACTGTTTCGGAACCATCTGAGGCTACTTCTGCTACTATCGTGGCACACGGACAAGCCAAGGTACCTCAAGATGTAAAGGCTGAGGCTTCTACTTATGGCTATAACGTACTGCTGTCGTTTGCTGATCCAGACATGCACAGCAATGCTGCTTCTGTCAATCAGTTTGAAGACAAGAAGGAGGGTGCAACAGTTTATGCTGTTGACGGTGAGAGCTATCAGTCTAACTGGACTGTAACCGCAGACCGTGCCTTCCTGGGAACACAGTCTATGGTAGCAGCTAAAGATGATGCCGCCTTTGGCGTTATACCAGCTGAGGACATGCATTATTTGCGCATGGCTTTGCGTAATGGTGACGACCATAAGGGCAATGGAACCGTTAGCGTATACTACTCAACTGGTGGTACACACCGCTCTAACTTTATATTGCTCGACAGCTATACTACTTCAGAGGCTTGGCAGGATGTAGTTTGTAAGTTGCCTGCTGATGTAGAGTATGTGGCCATTGCCAAGAATAGCGGTGTTGACGCACAATATGTTGATGCCGTAGCACTTTACAAGGAGCAGCCACAGAGCAATCTGTATGGCTTTAACATCTATCGCAACGGTGAGCAACTCAACAAGGTGCCTGTTACCGGCATCTCTTATGTAGACCATAACCTGTTGCCTGGCCATTATGACTATCAGGTAAGCATGATTACCAACACTGCTGCTGTGAGTGAATTGAGCCAGAAAGCAAGTCTTGACCTTTACTATGACAATGGCAGTTTGGCACCTACCAATCTTCGTGCCGAGCGTCAGGCAGACAATACCTACCGCTTGAACTGGCAGTTCCCGGCTTTAGGCGAGCCTGTTTATCTGCGTTGGCATGACGGAGACAGCTATGATGCTGCGGGTCTGCCTAATGGCGGTGCATTCTTTGCAGGTGCCAATTGGTTTGCTTCAGACTTGAAGAATTATGGCAATCTTTGGTTGAGCGATGTGGAAGTTTACATCAATCAGATACCGGATGCCTTGTTCCTGCTTGTCTATGAAAACAACAATCTGGTGCGTCAGCAATATGTTCCTTCGTTAAAGCAATATTCTTTCAATACCATCCACTTGGATGAGCCTTTAAAGATTGATACCGAAAAGAATCTTCGCGTAGCAGTCTATGTAGAGCACAATGAGATTACTGTGCCATTGGGCTATGACCACGGTCCTGCTGTAAGTGGTAGAGGCAATCTTTATTCTGCTGATGGCGTTACTTGGAGCACCATTGCCGACTCCGGTACAGACATTGATGCCAACTGGAACATCTCTATCGGATTGAGCGCTTATTCCAATACCTTGCCGGGCAGTGGAAAGAAAGCAGCCAAGAATGTCCGCCGCTTTGTTCCAAAGCAAAATACAGGTAGCACTGTCTTGAAGTCAAGTCCTATCAAAGTTACTGCTTCTTCAGACAAGAATGTGTTTGAGGGTTATAACATTTATCGTAATGGTGAGAAGCTGAACGGTGCACTGACCATTGACACTGCTTACGTAGACACAAAGCCATATACAGACAAATATCTTGACTATCAGGTGTCTGCTGTTTATAGCGTACATGGCGAGAAGTTCTCAAACAAGGTAACCATTGTAACATCAGACATCAATGGTGCGGCTACTATGAATGGCTTGCGCATAGAGGCTCACCATGGTCAGCTCTATGTATATGGTGCTCATACAGGATCTGTCATCAAACTATATGCTGTTGATGGAACATTGCTGGGCAGTACAACGGTAACCGACAGCTATAAGCAGACGGTGTCATTGGCTACATTGTCTGTCGGCACATATATTGTAAAGATAGACAACAGCATATTTAAGGTGCGCGTAAGCCGATAATTTTACTATTGGTAAACTACATAAAAAGAGGATATGCTTTGATGGCATATCCTCTTTTTGTATTGTAAATGTATGCGTTTTGCATTATAGATGTCAAATAACTCTATGGTTTAGCCACTCTAAACCATAGAGTTATCTTTGTAAAGCATAGCTTTAGCGAAATAAAGCTATGCTTTTTGAGCTTGTCGGTACTGCCTATGTATTTGACTTGTGCTTGTGTATTTGATTTGCTTGTACATTTGGCCAGCTTGTGCATTTGGTCTTGTTTTGAACGCCTGCAAAGAGGCTGCTGACCACCAATGCGTTGAAAGGACTGGTCCCAACACTGTGGCAGATGCCAATAAGTTGCTTGGTATTGCCCAAACGGTATGGGCAATGAGTGCCCAAGGTGTGGGCATCCATTGCCCTGTCGCTGTTCACCGCATGCCCAAAACTTGGGCATGCGGTGAAAGCAGTGCTTTTGTCAGTTTGGACAATGTATGGATGCATAGTGTCTGTCATTCATCTTGACTGATAGACGGCTCACCCGATAAACCAGGGGGGAGGAGGCTCTTTGTTTTGAAATAAATATTGATAGACATTAAGCAGGTGCTTGGAATTAATGTAAAAGTGTACAATAAAAAAACGGACATCTTTATAAAGATGTCCGTTTTTTATTGTTGTGCTGCTTGTCTTGTCAAGCCAGTGTTTTATTACTTGGTCTTGTCTTCATCAGCCACTGCGTCTTTCCAGTTGTCAAACTCTACTACGTTGGCATCATATCCGTCATATCCATAGTTTTGATGGAGCTGGCCCTCACTGTTGGCATTGATGGCACTCTGGGGGATAGGCCAGAACATGTTGCGCTTGTCCATTCTGTAGTTCAGTGTCTTTCCGTTGGAAACAATGGCACCTTTGTTGTAGAGAGAGTAGTGATTGACGCGTTGGTACCAGTAGCTGCCGCCTTTATCGTCGGTGCCTTCTCGCTTGTCCCAGTTGGACAGGCTGTAAGTGTTGCCCCACTCATCAGGTTTGCCGCTTTGTGCCAGCTCATAAGACACGCGTTTCAATTCGCAGTTTCTCCACTCTTCCAGATAAAGCTCGCGAGCACGCTCGTTCATGATGTCGCCAATGGTAACGCTGGTGTAATACTGAGAAGCCTTTGCACGGTGACGGATTTCGTTTACGTCTTCAGTAGCACCTTCGTTGTTGTTTTGGAAGAAGCGAGCCTCTGCACGGAGCAGGTACACTTCTGCCAAGCGGTAGAGGTACATGTCGTTGCAGCTGCCCAAGGTCTGGGTAAAGCTGTTGGCTGTTTCAATGGCGTGCTCCTTGGTATCTCTAATGTAGAGCTTGTAATAAGGATAATCGAACCAGCTGCGGATAGTATCAGAGCAAAGCAGGTTGCCCTCATCGTCATGCAGACGGATC
>CALCVP010000030.1 GCA_937907705.1 uncultured Prevotella sp.
CGACCTCCAGGTTATGAGCCTGGCGAGCTACCAACTGCTCCACTCCGCGATATTATCATTATCACTGCAAGTATCATTTCTGATTTGCGGTTGCAAAGGTACAATCATTTTTTGTTTCTACCAAATTTTATTGCAAGAATATTTCAAAAAGCATGAGTTTATGCCAGTTTTTAACATTCATTTAACGTGAAAGACCATTTTTCGTAGTTTTTCTGCTCTTTTTCTAAAGTTTACTTTGATTCTTATAACTATGCAATAGCTATCTTATAACATTTGGATAAACAAAATAAAATATCTATCTTTGCATCAGTCAGGCTACGGCTCAGCAGTTTAAAGTAAACTTTATTGCATTCAACTTGCACTGATTTTGCATAAGACAATTATTCATGAGCACAGCTTCTTATCTTCAATAGATTATTTATTAGTTTTCATTATAAACCTCAAAAATAATATTTACGTATGAAAGAAAACAGAATAACACAACTTTTTGGTATACAATACCCTATTATACAAGGTGGCATGGTGTGGTGCAGTGGATGGAGATTGGCCGCTGCTGTAAGTAATGCGGGGGGGTTGGGCCTGTTAGGGGCGGGCTCTATGCACCCCGAAACACTGCTTGAGCACATCAACAAGATGAAAACAGCTACCAACAAGCCTTGGGGCATCAATGTGCCACTGATGTATCCAGAGATAGATAGACTGATACAGCTGATTATAGACAATGGTGTAAAAATCGTATTTACATCGGCTGGCAGTCCAAAGAAATACACTGCAAAACTACATGAAGCAGGCATAAAGGTAACCCATGTGGTTTCAAGCAGCAAGTTTGCCCGCAAATGCCAGGAGGCTGGTGTTGATGCAATAGTGGCAGAGGGCTTTGAAGCTGGTGGCCACAACGGGCGTGAGGAGACCACTACATTGACACTGATACCTGAAGTGAGACAAGCTACCGACCTGCCCCTTATTGCTGCCGGCGGCATAGCCAGTGGCAGCGGCATATTAGCTACCATGGCCTTGGGTGCTGAGGGTGTGCAGATAGGCACCTTGTTTGCTCTTACCACAGAGAGTTCGGCTGCCGAAGCGTTTAAGCAGCGCTGTATTGCACTCCATGAAGGCGACACTATGCTCTGTTTGAAAAAGATAGCTCCTACCCGACTTATCAAGAATGCACTATATGAGGAGGTGGCTCAAGCTGAAGACCGTGGGGCGCAACCCGATGAACTTAAAGCCATATTGGGCGCAGCGGCTTCTAAACGTGGTATTTTTGAGGGCGATGTAGAACACGGTGAATTAGAAATAGGACAGGTGGCTGCGGCTATCAACAGCATTGAATCGGTAGATACAGTGATGCAACGGCTTGTTACGGAGTTTAATGCCTGCCGACAACGCATAATGGCTTGTCCGCATTTTGGTGGCATAGATACCAACAAACAAGAATAGGAAGATGAAAAGGAAAAAGAATTTTTATATTCGTTTACTGTCGCTCTTCACGGTGGTACTGATGCTCTCTGCTACGGTCATGTTGCGTGACGGAAAGATTTTTGGACACCAGCTGCAACCACAACAAGCTGCCACAGCCAAAACAGCGATAGGCGACACGCTCACGCTACTGCCTGACGGTGGCATGATTGTCAATACCAAGCTATTGGCTAAAGACGTATCTGGCTATGGTGGACCTGTGCCTTTGCGCATACATATTAGCAAGGAGGGTATCATACAGCAGATAGAAGCATTGCCCAATGCTGAAACGCCAGATTTCTTCAACCAAGCCAAGGCGTTGTTTGCCAACTGGCAAGGCAAACGCATTGAAGATGCTTTAAAAGAAAAGGTTGACGGTGTGTCAGGAGCCACCTTCTCATCAAAAGCCATCAAGGAAAACATAAGACGCGGACTGATATTTGCACAGCGCAGAACATCGTCAATAGAAGCTTCCTCTACAACTGCCACAGACTGGACTGTTGGCAGCATAGCAGCATTAGCAGTTGCCTTGCTGGGGGCCATCATACCGCTATGCACCAAAAACAGGAGTTGGCATTATGTGCAACTAACGCTCAATGTCATTGTGCTCGGACTGTGGACAGGCACCTTTGTGTCTTATGCACTGCTGATGCGGCTGTTTGCCAATGAACCAAGTACAGCAACCTTGGCTGGTCTTGCAGCTCCGCTTATATTGGTAACGGTGGCGTTCATCTATCCGTTAGCAGGCAAGTCTGGGTACTATTGCGCCAATATCTGTCCATTAGGTTCTGCCCAAGAACTGACAGGAAAAATAGCCAAAAGCCATCATATAAAGATGTCGCCAAGAGTTTTCACATGGCTGACGCTATTCCGCAACATACTGTGGGGCGTGTTGATGACATGCATGCTTACAGGCACATGGACTGCATGGATGGACTACGAGCTGTTTACTGCATTCTTATACACCTCAGCCTCGATATGGGTTATCGTAGCAGCCGTAGCATTTTTGGTCCTATCTATTTTTATACCGCGGCCTTATTGCCACTTTGTGTGCCCAACAGGCATGTTAATCAGAATATAAAAAAACAACAAACAGCAACTATGCAGAACAAAGCAACTATACTCAATTTTGTGTTAGCTATCGTTATCTTGATACTTAGCGTACACCTGGTAACAAGCAAAAGCAACATCAATCAACCATACAATCAAGAAGAAGCAGTGCTCAACAATATAGCCACACGTACCAGTATACGCGACTATACCCGACAAACTGTAGAGAAAGACAAGATAGACAAAATGCTACAAGCGGCCATGGCGGCTCCAACGGCCATGAACCGACAGCCTTGGCACTTTGTCGTGGTAGACCAGCGCAGCCTACTTGACCAACTGGCCGAAGCTAACCCTCACGCCAAGATGCTAAAGAAAGCACCATTGGCTATCGTAGTGTGTGGCGATATGGATAAAGCCATAGAGGGTGGCGGGCGAGACTTCTGGATTCAAGATGCTTCTGCCGCCACTGAAAACCTGCTGTTGGCTGCACATGCAATGGGCTTGGGAGCCGTATGGACAGGGCTATATCCTGCTGAAGACCGCTGCAAAGCGGTAGAAACTGTACTCCATTTGCCCGATAACATAATTCCGCTGAACATCACAGTAATAGGTTATCCTGCCGAACATCCGCAACCCAAAGACAAATACAAGAAGGAAAATATTTCGTATAATACGTTCAGCCAAGCACGATAGGCACAAATCTATACCTCGTACTATATTTCCGTAGACTGAGCAACAGCACCCCATCACGATACAAAAGCACTGTTTTTAGTGTTTGATAGCACTGCTATCGGAATACGATTGCACCGTTATCGTCTTCTAAAAGCAATGCTCTTGACATACGATAGCGATGCAATGAAAAACAAAAAAACTCCTTGCCAACTCTTTTTATAGATTGACAAGGAGTTTTTAATTTATGTCATGCAGGACGCTTTACATACCTGCAAATGCCTGTCTGCTATGCTTTCGATTAGAAATCAGCGTTTTTAGGAGTACGTGGGAAAGGTATTACATCGCGAATATTCTGCATACCTGTAACGAAAAGAATAAGACGCTCAAAGCCAAGTCCGAAGCCTCCATGAGGACAAGAACCATACTTACGTGTGTCAAGATACCACCACATATCTTTCATAGGAATATTACGCTCGTTGATTTCGCTCATCAACTTGTCATAATCTTCCTCACGAACACTACCGCCAATAATCTCACCTATCTGCGGGAACAAGACATCGGTGCCTTGAACCGTCTTTCCATCTTCATTGATTTTCATGTAGAAAGCCTTGATCTCCTTAGGATAGTCAGTCATGATAACCGGCTTCTTGAAGTGCTCCTCTACCAAGAAGCGCTCATGCTCGCTGGCCAAATCCATGCCCCAGCTTACAGGGAACTCAAACTTATGCCCCTTAGCTACTGCCTCTTCCAATATTTTGATACCTTCGGTATAAGGCAAACGGACAAAAGAATCCTTGACAACAGACTGCAAACGAGCTATCAGAGTTTTGTCAATCATCTTGTTCAAAAATTCCAAATCGTCCTTGCAGTTGTCAAGAGCCCACTGAACGCAATATTTGATAAAGTCTTCTTCCAAATCCATCAAGTCGTTCATATCAATGAAAGCCACTTCCGGCTCTATCATCCAGAACTCAGCCAAGTGGCGAGGAGTGTTGGAATTTTCTGCACGGAAAGTAGGACCAAAGGTATAAATGGCACCCAATGCGGTAGCACCTAATTCGCCCTCCAGCTGTCCACTTACAGTAAGAGAAGTCTGCTTGCCAAAGAAGTCGTCATCATAAATAATCTTACCGTCTTTATCCTTCTTCAGGTCATAAAGGTTCTTGGTAGTTACCTGAAACATCTGACCAGCACCCTCACAGTCACTTGCAGTGATAAGAGGAGTGTGGAAATAGAAGAAGCCATGGTCATGGAAATATTTATGAATGGCAATAGCCATATTGTGGCGTATTCTCATCACACAGCCAAAAGTGTTGGTGCGCAAGCGCAAGTGGGCATATTGGCGCATATACTCAAAGGTTTGACCTTTCTTCTGCATAGGATAATCGCTACCGCAAAGGCCGTAAATTTTGAGTTCACTGCACTGTATCTCCACTGTCTGTCCTGCTCCTTGGCTCTCTACCAGTTCACCATTGGCACAAATACATGCGCCAGTAGTGATTTGCTTCAGCATCTCAGCATCAAACTTGGCAGGATCTACTACTATCTGAATATTCTTTATAGTGGAACCATCGTTCAAAGCAATAAAGTCAACAGCTTTGCTACTACGATGAGTGCGCACCCATCCTCTGACATTAACCTTGGCTCCAAAGTCTTTACGAGTCAACAAGTCAACGACTTTAGTTCTTTTTATATTCTCCATTATTGTATTTGTTTGTTGTTGCAGTGTTCACCTGTATGCAAGAGAGTTAAGACAGCAGTTTGACTTTGCAGCCAAAAGATATGTCTTAACTCTCTTCATACAGTATATGTCTGTCTTAATTGTATATTATCAAATTACTCAAAAGCACCCATACGCAGCATATCCACCTCTTTTTCAGTGAGGAAACGCCAATCGCCACGGCGCAGGTTCTTCTTTGTCAAACCTGCAAAGAGCACACGGTCAAGCTTGACAACACGATAACCAAGGCTTTCAAAGATACGACGCACGATGCGGTTTTTGCCGCTGTGTATCTCTATACCTACCTGTTTTTTGTCGGTATCGCTTGCATATTCAATAGCATCTGCATGTATCTCGCCATCCTCCAAAGTAATACCCTCGGCTATCTGCTGCATATCATGAGCTGTAACGTTCTTGTCCAAATAAACATGATATACTTTCTTCTTCAAGAACTTAGGATGAGTAAGCTTGCTTGCCAAGTCGCCATCATTGGTAAGAAGCAACACACCAGTAGTGTTGCGGTCAAGACGACCTACGGGATAAATACGTTCGGGACAAGCATTCTTTACCAAATCCATCACGGTCTTGCGCTGTTGTGGATCATCGCTGGTGGTAACATAATCTTTAGGCTTGTTGAGCAGTACGTACACTTTCTTCTCCATAGACACCTTCTGGTCATGGAACTTGATATCATCCGTACGCAGCACCTTTGTTCCTAACTCAGTAACCACTTGCCCGTTAACGCTTACAACACCAGCCTGAATAAACTCATCAGCCTCACGACGGCTGCAAACGCCTGCATTAGCCAAGAACTTGTTCAAGCGAATAGGTACTGTCGGGTCTATATTAGCCTCCTTATACTCAATACGCTTCTTCATGCTGTATTTTGCATTAGGATCATAATCGGCTGTATGAGGACGATAGCCGCCCTGACGTTGCTGGCCGTAGCCACCGCGCTGGTAACCGCCCTGACGCTGCTGACCGTAGCCACCGCGCTGGTAACCGCCCTGACGCTGCTGACCGTAGCCACTACGCTGGTAACCGCCCTGACGCTGATAACCGCCGTCGCGCTGGTAACCACCGTCTGCATTGTTATTATAGCGAGGACGATAGCCTGTATTGGGGCGTTGTCCATACTGAGAAGAACGTGGCTGATAGCCGCCTTCACGCTGCTGGCTATAGTCGCCTTCGCCGTTATTGTCATTATTATAACGTGGACGATAGCCACCCTGACGCTGCTGATTATAGCCTCCACGCTGGTAGCCGCCCTGCTGACCATAGCTGGTACGGGGACGATAAGAGTGCTGAGGGGCATCAGACTGCAAGCCTGCGCCAAAGCCTTCAGGGCGGAAACCGCCTTCATCATTGTTACTACTATAATTCCTTGCTGGAGCATAAGCGCGCTGAATGCGAACGCGCTGACGCATAGGTTTTTCACCGCTTCGATAGTTTGAACTGCCTGCTGGAGTATAGCCCTCACGGCCACTCTGACCATTGTCAGCAGAAAGACCTTCTTGTTTGTTTTCTAATTCTTCTGTCATAATTGTAATTATTAAAGCCTCACGGCGGTTATTGTAATTGGTTAATTCTATCTATATTTATTGAATTATAATTCTATTATTATCCAAATATCTTATCTTTATTATCTTCACCCCACTTTACGACAAGGGTTATCAATTGCTGTTGGAATGCCAATAAAAGTGTTAGTCTATGCAGATAAAAGGCAAAAGCTGTACATCAATATCCACCATTGCCTTTTACCCGCATGTTCATTCTTACATACCAGTATAATTATGAGGAGTAATAGCCATGAGTTCAGCCTTTACGTCATCGCTGACATTGAGCTCTTTGATAAACTCATGAATAGTTTCCTCTGTCATTTTCTTGTTTGTACGAGTCAATGCTTTCAATGCTTCATAAGGATGCGGATAAGCTTCACGGCGCAAGATTGTCTGTATAGCCTCAGCCACTACTGCCCAAGTATTATCCAAATCAGCAGAAATTTTGTTTTCATTCAGTATCAGCTTACGGAGCCCTTTCAATGTACTCTGTATGGCAATGATGCCATGTCCCAATGGCACACCGATGTTGCGCAGCACCGTAGAGTCTGTAAGGTCACGCTGCAAGCGGCTTACCGGCAACTTTTGTGCCAAGAACTGCAAGATAGCGTTTGCCATACCTAAGTTGCCTTCGCTGTTTTCAAAGTCAATAGGATTGACCTTGTGTGGCATTGCGCTTGAGCCAACTTCACCAGCCTTGATTTTCTGCTTGAAGTATTCCATAGAGATATACATCCAAAAATCACGGTCAAGGTCTATAATAATAGTATTAATGCGGCGGATAGCATCAAAGATTCCACCCAAGCAATCGTAATTGCTAATCTGGGTTGTCCACTGTTCACGCTGTAAACCTAACTTCTCACTGACAAACTTGTCACCAAATTTCTTCCAGTCAAACTGTGGATAAGCCACATGATGTGCGTTGTAATTGCCTGTTGCGCCACCGAATTTAGCAGTAAACTCACAAGCCTTCAAAGAATCAAGCTGTTTATGCAGACGATAGGCAAACACCATTATTTCTTTGCCCAAACGAGTAGGAGAAGCAGGCTGTCCATGGGTTTTTGCAAGCATAGGCACATCTTTCCACTCTTCGGCATAATCTTCCAACTGCTTGATTAGCTCTTCAATCTGTGGAATATACACTTCATGCAATGCTTCCTTCAACGAAAGAGGCACTGAAGTATTGTTGATATCCTGTGATGTCAAGCCAAAATGAATAAATTCCTTGTACTCTTCAAGTCCACCAATAGCATCAAACTGCTCTTTGATATAGTATTCTACAGCCTTCACATCATGGTTGGTTATTTTCTCTATTTCCTTTACACGAGCGGCACCTTTTTCATCAAAATCTTGATAAATAGCACGCAAACACGCAAATAAAGCATGGTCAAACTTGTTAAGTTGCGGCAAAGGCAACTCACAAAGCGTAATAAAATACTCAATCTCTACACGTATGCGATAACGTATAAGAGCATACTCAGAAAAATAATCTGCCAGTTTTTCGGTTTTACCCCTGTAGCGACCATCTATTGGTGAGATGGCGGTTAATAAGTCAAGATTCATAACTAATACGTATTATATGGGTGCAAATATAATAATTTAAATTGATTTCATGCAAATCAGAACTAAAAACTTTACCTATTTTCAGTGCAATCACTATGTTATAAAACATATATCAATGAATAAAAGCTATTTTTATCCACTTTTGTTTCATGCTATTTCAGCAATACTTTTTTTATTATCCGCTCAAAATCATCCTTTTGCATGGCTCCAAGTTGCATGGTAGGATTACCCGTTACAGGAACGAAGAGAAAAGTCGGCACACTCTGTATGCCAAACACATCAGCCAATTCGGCCTCTTGGTCAATATCAACCTTATAGAAATCTATCTTTCCCGCATACTCCTTTGCCAATTCTTCAACAACAGGAGCTGTCATTTTGCAAGGTCCGCACCATGTAGCATAAAAGTCGATAATGGCAGGCTTTGTGCCATTGAACACCCACTCTTGTGGATGTTCTTTATAATTCATCACCCATTGCTGAAAATCTGTTGCAGAAATACTGTTTACCTTGCCAGCAACCGGTCGCTTTTCATTCGCGCCTTGCACGTTATTCACTACATGCTCACTTGGCTGCTGTTGACGTGTCAGCTGCTTAGAATGCTTATTTTGTACACATCCTAACAGTAAAATCATGCCAATACAGGCTATCAACAATAATACTTTCATTTTCTTTATCGATATTTTATCTGATAAAAACATCCAATTACTTTACTTTCCCAGTTTTTTTCTAAACCAATCCAGCAGCAAGTTGTAGGCACTTCGCTGCTCATGGTGCTGCGGTTCTGCAAACGTCATTGCGTCTTGAGGTTCACCATATTGGTCAGGAAAGACAATCATCAGGCTCTTGCCAGAGAAGAAGCGTGTCAGTTCTTCTGGCAATCGCTCTTGCGCCACCTTGTAAGATACGGTACCTTTACGGGCAGTTACCACCACAAACAAATGGTCTTCCTTAATGGTAGAGGCCAACTTTGGCAATTCATTCCAGTGGTTCATTACCGTATATTCAGCTCTTACATTGGCATGTTTGTTTTGTATATAATCACTGATAAGCGTCAGCGTTTCCGGTTTAGCATGAAACTCTATCTTACACTCCAAATTTTCAGCCATGCGAGAAAGGCGTTCCAGCCAACGATAAAAGCCCGGTTCAAATTCTGCCCTTGAAGGTACTGCCACTTGAATACGCCTTAATGTGTTAAGCGGCTGTTCACAACGCACCAACATAATCTGCCTGTTCAAGCCGTTGAACAAGCTCTGTATAAATTCGCCCCAAAACTTTTTTGAAATCTCATGATGTATATGCATACCCATAATAATCTCAGAAGCATTGAACTCTTTAAACGCATGCTTGATGCCATTGGCTATATTGGTAGCTATTCTTACTTGGCTCTGCATACGCACATCAGCCGCACTGGCTGCCTGAGCGAGGTTCTCCAGCAGCTGCTTGCCTTTATCTTGCATTGCCAAACGGTTTTCATCATCAAACACTACATTCAGACCTATCAACCCACGGTTCAGCTTTTGGTTGCGCATCATCATTGCCATATTGAGTAGTTTCTCTGCTGTTTCCGGATACTTGACTGGCAACAATATCTTTTCATCATCCCCATCATCTTTGGCTTGGCCTGTTTGCGTGCCATTGGTCAGCACAATAGAACGCGAAGCTTGCTCTGTTACCAACGAACCAATAACACAAGTAAATAGTATCATCATGACCACCCCATTCAACATATCATCATTCATCAGATAGCCCCCTTCCGGCAATTCCAACTTTATACCAACCATTACAATGGCTATACTGCCAGCAGCATGAGCGGCAGTAAGACCAAACATCATATTTCCAGAATACAACGGATAGCGCAATGAGAACTGCATGATATAAGCAGCAATGGCCTTACCAAGAGTACCAAATACCACTAAGCAAAACACTATCAACAAAGTATGCCATCCCATGAAAAGCACACGCATATTAATCAGCATGCCCACACCTATCAAAAAATAGGGTATAAACAGCGCATTGCCTATAAACTCTATACGATTCATCAGTGGCGACACATGAGGTATGTAGCGATTGAGTATCAAGCCTGACAGAAATGCTCCAAAGACTCCTTCTATTCCTATCATAGAAGATACCGCTGCGCTCAGAAACATGACTGCCATAACAAAGATATACTGCATTACGGCATCTGAATAACGCCTGAGAAACCAACGCGTCAAACGTGGTATAAGGAATACACTAAATAGAAAGAAAAGCACAAATTTCAATATAAAAACAACCCAAAAGCCTATGCCCGTTCCTTCATTAAATGTTCCTACGATGGCTGCCAATACCACCAAAGCAATGGTAAGCGATATCATGGAGGCCCCCACACACAGTGTTACACTAACATGCTTCTGCAAACCATACTTGCAAACAATCGGATAGGCTATCAGCGTGTTGGACCCTAAGATACTGCCTAACAGCAAAGACGACAGCGCACTGTAATGAAGTACTGTCATACAAGCAGCAAATACGAGCAGGAAAGGAACAAAAAAGGTAAGCAACCCAAATACTATGACTCTCCAGCCATTGGCTTTTAGCCCTTGCATATCTATCTCAAGACCTGCCAAAAACATGATATAGTAAAGGCCCACCTTTCCAAACAGCTCAAAACTGCTGTCGCGCTCCAATATATTAAGGCCATAGTGACCTATCAATACACCTGCCAATACCATGCCAATAATATGAGGTATGCGCAATTTACCCATGATAATAGGCGCAAAAAGAATGATACATAGTACCACGAAAAATATCAAAGTGGGATCGGTAATAGGAAAACAATGCGAAATGTCAGGCATAAACTATGATGTTTTTAGTTGAAGACAAAAGTGTATTTACGCTTTACAAAAGCAACCTTCACATAGGAATATACATTTAATTTATATGCAAAGGTGCAAAAAAAATATCAATTCTGCGATAAATAGTACAAAAAGTTGTACTTTTGCACCACAAATACGTTAATTATATAAACTATTATAAAGTATGAAAGTAGCAATTGTCGGTGCGAGTGGAGCTGTTGGACAAGAGTTCCTTCGCGTTCTTGCAGAGAGAAATTTTCCTATTGATGATTTAGTATTGTTTGGTTCGCAACGTTCAGCAGGCACTAAATACACTTTCAAAGGAAAAGAATATGAGGTAAAACTTCTGCAACACAATGACGACTTTAAAGATGTAGACATTGCCTTTACATCTGCCGGTGCAGGCACTTCCAAAGAATTTGCAGCCGATATTACCAAGTATGGAGCCGTAATGATAGATAACTCCAGCGCTTTCCGCATGGACAAAGACGTGCCTTTGGTAGTACCTGAGTGCAACGCAGAAGACGCTCTTGACCGTCCACGTGGCATCATTGCCAACCCTAACTGCACCACTATCATGATGGTAGTAGTATTGCAGCCACTGGAGAAGCTTAGCCATATCCGTCGTATTCACATTGCCAGCTATCAAAGTGCCAGCGGTGCCGGTGCAGCGGCTATGGCCGAATTGCAGCAGCAATACAAGGAAATCATTGACGGAAAGCCTGTTACCGTGAAGAAATTTCCTCATCAATTGGCTTACAATGTCATACCACAGATTGATGTTTTCCAGCCAAATGGCTATACCAAAGAGGAAATGAAGATGTTCAATGAGACACAAAAAATCATGCATAGCGATGTTAAATGCTCTGCCATGTGTGTGCGTGTGTCATCTCTTCGTGCCCATTCTGAGTCTGTATGGATTGAAACTGAGCGCCCCATCAGCGTAGAAGAAGCTCAAAAGGCTATCGCTGCGGCTCCTGGTGTTACCCTGCAAGACGATCCTGACCACCTTGTTTACCCAATGCCACTTGAAACTGCGGGTAAAGATGATGTGTATGTAGGTCGTATCCGCAAAGACTTAGCTGATGAAAACGGTCTCACTTTCTGGCTCAGTGGTGATCAGATACGTAAAGGTGCAGCACTTAATGCCGTACAGATTGCCGAATACTTGGTAAAAGTAGGCAACATCAAATAAGACAAATTGAACAGTACAACCCTTAGCAAGGGATAATATTACGAACAGGGAGAATGCCTATTCCAAAGTTTTCGATATGAAAGACTTTGGAATAGGCATTTCGTTTGTTAGAAACAAGTATTCTCATAAGCTGTTTCCAAGCACTTCCTATTTTATTAATTTAGCTTTATTAACAGCATATTTCATTAGATACTAATTATTTTAGTTATCTTTGTAAAAAGAAAGACGAGCCATTATGCATGATAAAACAACAGTTCATGATGCTTGTCTTATGCTAACTTTGAACATAAAGAATCTATCCATATTTACTATGAAAACACTAACACCAAAAGAAGAAACCATCATGCACCATTACTGGACGCATGGCACACTTCACATCAAGCAGCTGCAAGCTCTCTATGATGACCCGAAGCCGCATATCAACACACTGTCCACCATGGTGCATATACTTGAAGACAAAGGATTTCTGAGGCACAAAGCGCTCTCAACCCGCAAGTTTGAGTACTATCCTGCCATCTCGTTGCAGCAATATAAAGACAGCACTTTGGCACATGTCATCAATAAGTTTTACGATAAATCAGGCATTGCAGCTGTCTCTGCGCTCATCACCCGAAAGCTCATCACGATTGACCAATTAAAAGCATTGGTCGACAACGGATAAGCATAACGAAGAAATTTATTCATTAATACTCTCTAAATATTGAAGCAACAGTGCAGACTGAGTCTCGCCAAGCGTGGCAAAGACAACAAGAATGCCGCCTGTTGGCAACTAAAGAAAAGGAAACTTATCTAAATATATTTCCTATACAATCAATAAAAGAAATGAAAGTCCCAGACTCATGAATAGGCGACGCGAGTCACCTGTCGCATGGTCTGGGATAAATTTTTACTGTTACTTTTCTGCTACATCTTCCGATGCAAAAATCTATAACATGCAAAGAGCCGATAGCTACTGTGGCTACCGACTCTTGTCTTTATAGTAAGGTCTTGTGCTTTCCTGAGTGTTTATCTGTACAAGAAAGCGAATGGGGCTATTGCAAATAGAGACATGCAAAAACCAGTCATGCAGTCTACACCTTATTCAGCATCTTTTAAGCAAAAGGATTCTCTGTAGGATAAGGCAGAGACTTGGGCTGATTGTAAGCTATGTCTTTGATACCAAGATACTTGAACACCTCAAAGAGTGTCTTGCCTACATGTGCAAAGGCCACTGCTCCGTGGTGTGGATAGCCCTTTTGGATAAGTACATGGCGATAGAAGCGGCCCATCTCAGGGATAGCGAAAATGCCTATGCCACCAAATGAGCGTGTAGGAACGTCCAACACCTCACCTTCAGCGATATAAGAGCGCAGATTGCCCTCAGAGTCGCACTGCAAGCGGTAGAATGTAATCTGGCTTGGAGCAATGTCGCCTTCCAGAGTTCCGCGTGTAAAGTCTGGCTTTCCACCGTTCTCCAACAAGCGGTTCTGAATTAACTGATACTTGATGGCGCGTGTAGCACACATCTTGCACTGAGGTGTATTGCCACAGTGGAAGCCCATAAAGGTATCGGTCAGTTTATAATCGTATTTCTTTACGATGTCTTCATCATAGATATACTTAGGCACTGAATTGTTGATATCGAGCAATGTTACGGTATCGTCAGAAGCACACATGCCAATATACTCAGACAATGCACCATAAATATCCACCTCGCAAGCTACCGGTATGCCACGGCTTACCAAGCGACTGTTGACATAGCAGGGCTCAAAACCGAACTGACTTGGGAAGGCAGGCCAACACTTGTCGGCAAAAGCTACATACTGGCGAGAGCCTTTATGCTGCTCTGCCCAGTCGAGCAAGGTTAGCTCAAACTGTGCCATACGGCGACTTAAGTCAGGATAATATTTGCCTTCGCCCATTTCTTCTGCCATCTCTTTGCACACACCGTCAATACGTGGATCGTTTTCGTGCTGCTTATAAGCTACAAGCAGGTCGAGCTCTGAATTTTCCTCAATCTCTACACCCAACTCATAGAGGCCCTTGATAGGAGCGTTGCAAGCAAAGAAGTCTTGTGGACGAGGACCGAAAGTAATAATCTTCAAGCCTTTCAAGCCCAATATTACGCGTGCTACCGGCACAAAGTCTTTAATCATCTTGGCTACATCCTCTGCTGTGCCCACTGGATATTCAGGTATATAACCTTTCAGGTGGCGCATGCCAAGGTTGTAAGAGCAGTTAAGCATACCACAGTATGCATCGCCACGGCCGTTTATCATGTCGCCATCGCCTTCGGCAGCAGCTACGAACATGCAAGGTCCGTCAAAGTTTTTAGCTATCAATGTTTCCGGAGTCTCAGGACCGAAGTTACCCAAGAATACCACCAATGCGTTGCAGCCAGCTTCTTTTACTTCGCTGACAGCCTTGAGCATATCCTGCTCATTCTCAACAGTAGTTTGGCAGTTGAACAGTTCGCCTTTGTATTCTTTTACAATATTTTCACGGCGCTGAGTAGACAGTGCAACAGGAAAGCAGTCGCGGCTTACGGCTATAATGCCCAGCTTGACTTGTGGAATGTTATTACTTACCATAATAAAATGTTTTTGTATGAATTTGTTTCATAGATTAAATACGCTGCAAATATACTATAATTTATTTGGAAAGGCAAAAAGCATGTGATTTTTTAGCGGCTCATAGCTTAAAAACAAGCTGTAACATAACGCCAAGTAGCGTATTCAAAGACAAAAGCTCTCTTCGTATCAGTCATTATATTTGAAACGGTGAGAGCTTGTTTTCCAACTTTCCTTATATTGAAGTTCTAAATTCCCTGGCCAATTCTTTATAGATTTCCTTTATTGGCATAATATATGAAGTAGCTGAATAGCTGTGCAACTTCATGTCATATTCTACCTCTTGCCAATTACCACACACCTGAGCTTCTACCAGTTTACGGTCGTACATTACTTCAATTTTAGGAAGCAGCTTTTCTGCACGCAGATTAAGTAGCTCACTGACTATAATTCCATTGATGCTATAATTGGTAAATTTAGCTGACGGTCCTGCTTCAATGATATGGTCAATCAGTGTTTCAAACCATTCTATTACTTCTTGATACTTCTCAGGATAAGTAACAGTTATGCTTGACACAGCTTCTATCACATTCATTTTATTATTGGTGCAGATACCTTGCTCAAGCATAAAGTCCATCAATGTCGGCAATGAATTCAGTCCAAGCTTGGCCAGTGTAGGAACTACCATCAGAGAAGCTCCATCACCATAAAGAAAATCATATATATCGCTTGACTGCCTCAGAGTTTCAAGGGCAACGCCAAGAGAAGTTTCCACTGCACCTACCTCGCCAAGGAATATAATAGAATGCATGATTATCTGGTCATAAACACCTGCCTGATCGCTTACTTCTCCATTCTTGCCATTTACCCGAAACAGTCCATACTTAACAGTCTGTTCAAGTTGTTTTCGCAGCTTGTCATGTGGCAATGCCAAAATTTTGTCTATATCGTTGTTCTGAAGTACCAAATAGCTGTCTGAAGATTCAAACAATTGTTCCACTTCTGGAAACTCCGGCAGGGGCTTTTCCGAAGGATATGTTCCATGATAAGTGTACGGGAAATCCCCTACTTGATAATAACAAGGATAATGGGTTGTATCATAACTGTCATCCTCGTCATTGTCATCTTCCATGTCATCATCATCGTCATCATCTTCCAACATAAACTCGTATTGGTCTGCAGTCAAGTGTTTTTTCATTACAGACAAGTAACCGGAAAGTTCCAACTGAGTTTGTGCCACAAGAAAATGTTTGCCGTCCTTTCCATAATCATACTCAATGAGAGGTATATCATCTGTATCGTCTTCCAAAAAATACTGTGCAAGAGCAAATTCTTTACAAGGCTCAATACCTGCCTCTTCGGCAAAAGCTATTGCTCCCCACACCATGTTATGGGCTTCATTGTAGCTGACTTCCTTTAAAGGGAACATCATGCTTAAATGGTCTAACAGTTCATTAAAGGTATCTTCTTCTCCTCTTAGCTGATAAAAGACATCTTTCACACCTACGCACCATACATCTGTCAGATATGCACAATAACTTATTCTTCCGCCTGTATGCTCTCACGATACAACCACATATCCTTCGCCATGCTGGCTAAAGTTTGTGCTCATGAAACACTTTCCTATTTTGACGCTTCTCATCCGCTCACGAATAAAACGTGTAGGCGACAGGCTCTGCTGTCCACTCTGCTGCTGTTTTTTATTTTTCTTTACCATATCGGCAAAGGTAATATTTTATATCCACATAATCCACTTATGCTATTTTTTTATTATCTCTACCATGATAACAGTGTAAAGAAACAGATTTCAAGCTACACTATCACACGCATGGGCACATTCTTTTCAGCAATTATCCTTAAACACCACTTATTATTTGTATCTTTGCAGCGTATTAACAATAATGTATATGGACAGTACTACTACAAACAACATAGCATCAACAGGCCACAACATGATGCTGAGAACCGAGGGATTGGTAAAGCGTTATGGCAAGCGTACTGTGGTCAACGATGTATCCATCAACGTAAAGCAAGGAGAGATTGTCGGGTTGCTGGGACCTAACGGTGCCGGAAAAACCACCTCTTTCTATATGACAACAGGTCTTATCGTGCCGAATGCGGGCCATATCTATTTAGACGACAAGGACATTACCAATTTTCCTGTGTACAAGCGCGCCCGCAATGGCATAGGTTACTTGCCACAGGAGGCCAGCGTGTTTAGAAAGATGAGTGTGGAAGACAATATCTTGTCGGTGCTGGAAATGACAGGAAAGCCGCGCTCTTACCAAATAGAAAAGTTAGAAAGCCTCATCAAGGAGTTCCGGTTGGAAAAGGTGCGCAAGAACAAGGGCGACCAACTGTCTGGCGGTGAGCGCCGAAGAACAGAGATTGCACGCTGTCTTGCCATTGACCCCAAGTTTATCATGCTTGACGAACCGTTTGCCGGTGTAGACCCTATTGCCGTAGAAGACATTCAACACATAGTATGGCAGCTCAAGTACCGCAACATAGGTATATTGATTACCGACCATAACGTGCAGGAAACACTCAGCATTACCGACCGTGCCTACCTGCTGTTTGAAGGTCGCATCCTGTTCCAAGGCACACCTGAGCAATTGGCAGAAAACAAGATTGTGAGAGAGAAATACTTGAGCAACAGTTTCGTCTTGCGCAAGAAAGACTTCCAATTGCTCGATGAAGAGAGACGGGCCAAAGAGGCTGAAGAGGCTGAATACAACAATATCTAAGCAGCAAAGGCTACAGTTTGTGCTGCTTTTCCGGCAGCGGCTTGCACTTAACAGAAGAAAGCGTGCCAATAACGAACGGTTATTGGCACGCTTTCTTGTTGTAAACTAATCCATAAACAGTTCTTACAGATACCGTTACCCTGCTACCGTAAAGATGCGTATTTCCGGATCAGCCTGAAAGTAAGGTGAAAGACCTTTGGCTACATCGTTTTTAAACAGGTCTGACTCAAGATATGCTGCGGCATGCTCTTTGCTGTCAAAGCCGTGAAGCACCTGCACATCCTCATCGCGAACCAACAATGCTTTGGTCAGAGCGCCCTCAATGGTATTGAGAAATGGCTCACGATAGTCAAAATAAACTTTGGCGGCACTTGGACGGTCGCTCTCTTTAATCTTCATGGTAATCTGAAGATAAGCTTTTACTTCTTTCATTTTCTTGTGGTTTTAATTGTTAATATTTTATTCAATAGAAGGGGATGTAAATCTTTTAACCAGTAGACTGCACCTTGCTGGTATCGGTTGCAAAAGTAAGTAGTGTCGGCTTTGTTTTGCTTGTGCATCTCAGTAAAAAAATGGTAAATTTACGAATTGCAGGCGGCTACCTTAAAAAGATGATATAATTTTACCACTGAAAATACCGAATATACCATTCTGCACAGATGAAAAAGAAAGATTTAGTAAGCTATTCCATACAAGAGAACACCCACTCCGGGCTGGAGTTTGAGTTGCATTTCATGCCTCACTTCTTCCATGAGAACGGTTGCGGAACCATGGCACCGCACATTCATGAGTTTTATCAGATTATATGGTTCCTCCATGGCAAAGGAACACACCATGTAGACTTTGCTGACTATCCCATTACAGACAACACTATCTTCTTCGTGGCACCGGGACAGATACATGCCTTTGACGGAAAGGAAGACTATGAGGGCATCGTCATTCTGTTCAATGCGCATTTCATGTCTGACGAAACATCAAATGAAAGCGTGTTCTTAAAGTACAATGTGTTCAACGCCTATGACTCTGTGCCCTATTGCAAAGTGTCTGACGAGGAAGCAGACAGACTGATGTCCATCATCAACGAGATGAACCGAGAATACGCATTGACAGGGGCCTTTGCCCACCAAGACTATATGCAATACCTGTTGCGCCTCTTTCTGATTAGGGTGCAACGCGGTGGCGAACGCAAGGCTCTGCCCAAGCTCTATGTTACAAACGTGGCAAACCGGGCCTTTGTATGCTTCAGACAGCTGTTGGAACAAAATTTCCACCAGGTGCATACCGTGCAGGAATATGCCGACATGCTGCATGTATCTGCACGCACCCTTACTAAATATGTAGACATAAGCGCACATCGCTCACCCTTGCAGATTATCAACGACCGCATTGTGCTGGAAGCCAAGCGGCAATTGCGCCACTCCACGCTCAGCATCAAAGAGATTGGCTATGGCTTGGGCTTTGAAGACCCTTCCTATTTCGTAAAATTCTTCAAACGCCTGACGGGACAAATGCCCAGCAAATTCAGAGAGCAGACAAACGCAACAAGCAAATAAGCAGCACCGACTTGGCTGTAGTGTGCAAGCAAAAATCATGACAAAACATTTTCGACAAATAGCATTCTTGCCCCTCGTTTTACCCCGCATTTGTCTGCCTGTTATGGCGGTATAGAGCCAAAGCTATGCTTTACAGATGCCAAACCATAGCTTTTGGCAACTGAAACCATAGCTTTTGACCTGCCAAAAGGCTGCTTTCAAACCGCCAAAGCAGTGCTTTTCACAGGAAAAGCACTGCTTTTTGATTGCCAATCATTGCACATTTCACATTATTTTTCTTATTATAACATGATTATCAACACGTTATAATTGCACACAAAAACTGCCCGTAAAATATATAAAAAGCAGTGCTGCACGAAAAAGCGGCAATTATACACCTCAAGCATCCCGCTTTTTGTAATGAAACAAGAAAGTGTGCAATCAACATAAAACCCTACTGCGCCACAATACCAGCACCCATTCATGCTCCAAAACCACTACAACATAAATATTACACAAGCATTGAAAATAGTGAACAAGTTGCCAACAACGACAAAAAAGCAACAAAAATACACAAAAGCTGTAAACCAATTGTTTACAGAATAAACAAAACGCAACAAAATAGCAAGTCAAAAGCTACGATTTATGGGTTACTTTTATACGATTCATAAAAAAATAATTAACTTTGTAGTGCCTATATGGCAAGAAACTATTGCAAATTATTGATTGTAAAAAAATACAAACGTTACATTAAAGATGGACACTCCGTGCAAGACACTACGTTTAGCCACAGTCATTGTAAGCTTGCTGGCGATAATGGCGGTAATGTCGTGCAGCAAACTATCTCATAACAATCAAGAGCGCACTGCCCAACTTGACAAGGCATTAAGGGCTATTGACGACTCGCTTTCGGCAAATGCCGCATCCACCCTGACAATGATACAGCAGGGGCTTAGCCATACAAAAGACAGCCTTGCCTACTGCGACTACTACATAAGATACATACGCCACAATGTAACCTTCTGTGCTGAAGACACTTTTCCGCATCAATGGAACAAGCTGGCCAGCCACTTAAGCCAACAGCAACCCACCCCACGCATATATGGAATGTTAGGCTATCTGTATAACACACGCGGCTTCTACGAAATGAAGTTCAAGAATAGAGCAGGAAAAAAAACTATGCTCTACTTCTGTAAAGCTTACCAATACCTCCAAAAGAGCGATGCCAAGCAGAGCATGCCTGACGTATGTGCCAACATCGGCGATGCCTACATCAACACCAATAATTTGCCACAGGCTGCCATGTGGTACAGAAGGGCACTGTTTCTGGCAGACTCACTCAAGCTGTCTGACAAGAGTGCCATCACGCTATACATGGGATTAGGACGCATCTATGTGGCTTTGGCTGACTTTGATGCAGCGCTGAAATGCTATCAGCAGGCAGACAAGCAGATACAGCTGCTGCCTTTGAACATGCAAATTTACTTTCTGAACAACTATGGCAACTATTACTACTACGACAAGAAATATGCCGAAGCACTGAGAAACTTTCTGCGACTGAAGCGGCTACTCATCCATAGCAAGCTGGAAAACAGTATCGACATGTATGTGTGCAAACTCAATATGGCAGATACGTATCTCAATTTAGGCAACACCAAGCTGGCTTATGACAATCTGAATCAGTCAGAAGCATTTTTCAACAAGATTGACTATAAACTGGCACTTTACTACTGCCACACCGTCCGCATTGGTCTGGCCCTGCGCCAAGGCAACACTGCAGAAGTGGAACGCATACTAAGCAGCGAGGGCAACATGGGCAATATAGAATACAACATGGTGAACATCAGGCAACGATACCTGCGTGAATACTACGTGAAAACAGGACAATACAAAAAGGCTTACGACAATTTGGTGGAAAGCAATGCCTGCAACGACTCACTGCAACACAACATAACACACATGAGAACGGCAGAAATCATGATGCGATACACCAACGATACACTCTCGCTGCACCACCACATAGAAATGCAGAAGAAAGATGCACACATAAGAAAGGTGCAATGGTTCTCGTTTGGAGTGGCCATGCTCACGCTGACGCTCATCTTTTTGGTACTCTATCTGCTCACACTTATCAGAAAAAGGCGATTGCAAACCAGCATGCAGCTCATGGAACTGAAACTGCAAAATGCACGCAACCGCATCTCGCCACACTTCATCTTCAATGTGCTCAACAACCGTATCTCGCACACCAGCCAGCAAGATGCCGATGAGTTGATGGCACTGGCAAAGCTCATAAGAGCCAATCTCAATATGTCGGGAAAGTTCTACATCACACTGAAAGAGGAACTTGATTTCGTAAAATACTACATCAGTGTAGAGCGACACAACATTGGCAGCGACTTTACATTTGAACTGCATGCCCCCGAAGACAGCGAAACTCAGCAGGTGGCTGTACCGTCCATGTTTATACAGATACTGACAGAAAACGCCATCAAGCATGGACTGAAAGGAAAAGAAGGTCCCAAGAGGTTGTCTGTCAACGTGCAGAAAGGAACGGGTACCTGGATCATTACTGTAACAGACAATGGACCAGGCTTTGATATCAGGCGCACCAACCCTGACTCTACCAAGACTGGACTGAGGATTATCAGAAGTACTATCAGTGCCATTAACCGCACGCATAAGCACAAACTAAAAATGAGCATCAACAATCTTAAAGACAGCAGCGGACAGATAACAGGTTGCCAAATAGCCATTGAACTGCCAGACGACTTAAAGCCAACCGAAAGCTGTTGACCACTCGAACACATTGGCAGCAGAGAATACACACTGCCATGAGCCAGTAAAACAGCTCGTGGACCACAACAACAAGAATAACAGCAAATAAACAGTAAATATATGGACGCAGTGATTATTGACGATGCACAAAGCGCAATCGACAACTTGGTTGAAAAACTGAAACAGTATGCAGACATCAATGTGGTAGCTACATCTAAAAGCGGCACCGAGGGGCTGAACCTTATAGATACTTACAAGCCTCAACTGCTGTTTCTCGATATAGAACTGCCAGACATGACGGGACTGGAAGTGCTTGAAAAGATGAATGAAAAGGAAGCAGACAACTGGTGTTATGTAGTCATGTACACAGCCTATAATGACTATATGCTGCCAGCTTTCCGAAACAAAGCATTCGACTTTCTGTTGAAACCCATTGACGAAAAGGAACTCTGCACAATCATGCAGCGTTTCTATATAGAATTGGCCAACAGCAAAAGTGGATTTAAAGCCGACGAAGCCAAAGACGATATACTCAAACCGCATAACGGCAAACTACTGTTTTACACCAATGCCGTAGACTTTAGAATAGTGCAACTGCGAGACATCTGCGTATTCTACTACGACCATGACCTCAGATCATGGACCGTAATAGCTGCCGGATGCAGCAAACCTATGAGACTAAAGCGCAACGTAAACAAAGAGATACTGCTCAAACTGGATAACCGCTTCATACAAATAAGTCAAAAGTGTATTATCAACCTGAATTATCTCTTTGAGGTACGCGACAACATCTGCTACTTTTATCCACCGTTCGACAATATTACTGATGTAAAGGTAGGACGCTTCTTCCGGCGGAAACTCATCAGTAGATACAACAGCTTATAAAGAAAATACAAGAAAGCAGAAATGCCCGGACCTGATGGTTCGGGCATTTTCATAACGTAAAAAATATAAATAGCTGTTAGAAGTTGAAACCAACTCTAACAAAAAAGGTACCGTTCTTGGAGTCTATCTTGTCTATATCAAACAAATTGCAGAAACCAAATTCATAGCCAGCTCTCAAACTCAAGCGGCTGTAATCAAGTTTCAGACCGCCTTGCCAGCCTACATCCACTGTATTGGTTTGCTCAACATCGTCTTTATTAACCAAGAAGCTGACGTAAGGACCAGTGAAAACACCAACCTTAACACCATCTTGTTTCACGAAGTTCCATGCTCCGTTACCTTCCAACTGAATGAAGCCAGGGTCCCAGTCCTTACAGCCTTTGGTCTGATAAGATGCACCTATTGAGTAATCAAAAGCGTCTTGAAGAGGTGCGGTGTAGGTAAGACCTATATTCAATGGCTTGAACTCAGAATCAGCATCAGTGAACTTAGCGAAATTTCCGCCCCACCATAGCGTGAGATTTCCTTGGGCACTTGCGCAAACAGCCATAATGGCAAACAGCGCTGTCAACATGATCTTTTTCATAATACAGTAATTTAAGTTGTTAATACTAAGGTTTTATCTCTGTGTAAACATATCATTTACAGTATGTTAGCCAATGAACGGATACAAACTTGACTGTAAAGTTTACGTCAGCAAATATAAGATAAAATTGGATAAACTACCAACTAAAAAACCAATAAAATTCTGATTTTATGACAAAGCGAAGAATTTTTATTACAAACAGAACAATACACCCCGATAAAAACGACCGTTAAAGCCACAAAAGCAATGCTGTGTTCCAGATGCGCTTTTATGGATTCAACGCTCAGACAGTGATACCACTAAGCACAACAACGGTGGTAAAGAATAGCCTAAAACAAGCCAATAACACTGCACACGGCAAAAAACTAACAACAAGATTTGAGTTTTATACATATTTTACTTACTTTTGCATAAGTTTTTTAGAAAGGAAAATATGCTGATACACAAATACCTAACCAGTTTTGGCAAATATCTGATGCTCATGGGGCGCACCTTTAACCGTCCGGAACGCATGAGAATGTCGCTAAAACAGTATATAAAAGAAATGTCGGCTTTGGGTGTCAACTCCATAGGCATCGTGCTCCTAATCTCATTCTTCATAGGAGCCGTTATCTGCATACAGATTAAGCTAAACATACAAAGTCCTTGGATGCCTCGCTTTGTTACAGGTTACGTAACACGAGAAATCATGTTGTTAGAGTTCTCCTCTTCCATCATGTGCCTTATCTTGGCAGGAAAAGTTGGCTCAAACATAGCCTCTGAAATAGGCACCATGCGCGTAACACAGCAGATAGACGCACTTGACATTATGGGCGTGAACTCTGCTAACTTCTTGATATTGCCCAAGATATTAGGCATGATTACCATTATGCCATTCTTGGTTATCTTCAGTACGGCAGCAGGATTTGTGGGAGCGTATGCCACAGCATACATAGGACACGTTATTAGTCCCGATGACCTCACCATAGGTCTGCAACATGACTTCAATCCTTGGTTCGTCTACATGAGCATTATCAAGAGTATAGTCTTCGCATTCATTATCACCAGTGTATCGTCTTACTATGGCTACACTGTAGAAGGCGGTTCGGTAGACGTGGGAAAAGCCAGTACAAATGCCGTAGTAACCAGTAGTGTGCTCGTGCTCTTCAGCGATGTGTTCCTTACACAAATACTGAGTTGACCCGGCAAAAGCTCCTATACAATCACCAAGAACACCATTTATAATATATGATAGAAGTTAAACATCTATATAAGTCGTTTGGCGAAAAAGAAGTACTTCAAGACATCAATGCTGTATTTGAAAGCGGAAAAACCAATCTTATCATAGGTCAAAGCGGCTCAGGAAAAACCGTTTTGATGAAAAACTTGGTAGGATTGCTCTCGCCTACCAGTGGTGAAGTACTGTATGACGGGCGCAACCTTGTCAGCATGACCAAGAAAGAGAAAATCATGTTGCGTCGTGAAATGGGCATGATATTCCAAAGTGCAGCCCTGTTTGACTCTCTCACAGTACTAGAAAACGTGATGTTTCCACTCGACATGTTCTCCAATATGAACCTCAAAGAGCGCATAAGCCGTGCCCGCACCTGCTTAGACCGTGTAAACTTAACAGGGGCAGAAACCAAATTTCCAGGCGAAATATCTGGTGGTATGCAGAAGCGTGTGGCAATAGCACGTGCCATCGCACTCAATCCCAAATACCTCTTCTGCGATGAACCCAACTCAGGACTTGACCCAAAGACATCACTTGTAATAGACGATTTGCTCCACTCCATTACCGAAGAGTACAATATTACTACCATTATCAACACACATGACATGAACTCTGTAATGGGAATAGGCGAGAATATCATCTACATCTATCAAGGACACAAGGAATGGCAGGGAGTGAGTGCAGACATCATGACATCTGACAACGAACGGCTTACCGACTTCATCTTTGCCAGCGACTTGCTCAAGCGCATGAAACAAGCAGAAATGGAGCGCATACAAAAGCAGCAATAAACCACAACAAGCTGTACCATTACGCAGCACCCCAATACTGAAAGTTGCCAATATATAAATATTTAAATGCCCCTTTGCCAACGCTATTGCAAGCGAATGAGCAAAGGGGCATATTGATACAATAGCCTTGTAGGGAAGACACAATAGATTCAAAGTACCAGTTGTGCAAAGCGTTTCCAAAGGCTTAACAGAAACAAGCCACTCTTTTACGCTTAATATTGAGTACCTGTTTACAGAAGATTTGAAAGATAAAGTCACTTCATAAGCCAGCGACCACGTCTGTAAACCATAGGAATAACAACTTCTTCCTTCATGCTGTCGCAAAAAGTAAGCAGCAAAAAGGCATTGGCAGACTGAGAGGCTGTATCATGAACACAGCTCAAAGGGCGGACACCACAAATGCCTTTATGCTCATCTTTCATTCTTCCAATAAACATTTTAAGGTTGGTTTCCAACTGCTCTCGATAACTGTCAGGAATAGTATCGGCCAAATAAGTAGCCCGAATAAAATAAGAATACTTACCCGCTAATAACGAATCATAATACTGATGGGCGGCTATCAATGCCTCATCTGGCTTTTCTCGTTGACCACAAGCTACAAAACTCATAGCAACAGCCATCATTATTGCCACTAAAAAACTACGCATCTCTTCTATTATTTTTTACTTTCAGCACAACAATTGCTTAATGCCGGCAAAAGACTTTCACGTCTCTATATCATAAAAGAAGCCTTAGCAGCCTACTATTTGCACCATAATACAATAGCTGCCGCTAAGGCTTTATATACTTTATACGCCTTACTTCTGACGGATAAAGACATTAATAGGAGAACCGGTCAATGTCCAATTCTCTCTAATTTTGTTCTCCAAGAAGCGCTTGTAAGGCTCTTTTACATACTGTGGCAAATTAGCATAGAACACAAAAGAAGGTATCTGAGTGTTCGGAATCTGCGAACAGTACTTGATTTTTATATACTTTCCCTTGATAGATGGTGGTGGATAAGCCTCTATCAACGGCAACATTGTTTCATTAAGCTTGGTAGTTCCAATCTTAATCTTGCGGTTAAGATACACCTGCTTGGCTGTTTCCAGTACCTTAAAGATGCGTTGCTTGGTCAATGCTGATGCAAAAATGATGGGGAAATCGGTAAAAGGAGCCATACGATTGCGGATAGCTGTCTCAAAAGTTGTTATCACTTTCTGCGACTTATCCTCTACAAGGTCCCACTTGTTAACCACTACTACCAGTGATTTATTGTTGCGCTGAATGAGCTGGAAGATGTTCATGTCTTGCGCTTCTATACCTCTTGTAGCATCCAACATTAGGATGCAGACATCTGCATTTTCGATAGCACGGATAGAACGCATCACACTGTAAAACTCCAAGTCTTCCGTTACCTTGTTCTTTCTACGTATACCGGCAGTATCTACCAGATAAAAGTCAAAGCCAAACTTATCATATCGGGTGTAGATACTATCACGTGTGGTACCTGCTATCTCTGTAACAATGTTGCGGTCTTCTCCAATAAAGGCATTGATGATGCTGCTTTTGCCTGCATTAGGACGTCCCACGACAGCGAAACGAGGTATGCCTTCCTCTATTAATTCAGCATTGTTGTCTTTCAGTTTCGACATGACAAGGTCAAGCAAATCGCCCGTTCCACTACCTGTAGCTGAACTGATACACTGAGGATCGCCCAATCCTAACTTGTAGAACTCGGCAGCTTCATAGTTCTGAATATTGTTGTCGACCTTGTTCACCACCAATATAACAGGCAGCTTTGTGCGGCGCAAGATGGCAGCCACATCCTCATCCCAGTCTGTAAGACCCGTATTTACATCCACCAAAAAGAGCACCAAATCAGCCTCCTCAGTGGCAATAATCACTTGCTTGCGTATAGCATCTTCAAAGATATCGTCAGATTTCACAACCCAACCACCGGTGTCAACCACCGAAAACTCCCTACCGTTCCACTCACATTTGCCATATTGACGGTCGCGAGTAGTGCCAGCAGTATCGCTGACGATAGCACGGCGAGACTTGGTCAACCTGTTGAACAAGGTTGATTTGCCCACATTAGGGCGTCCTACTATAGCTACTAAATTTGCCATTTCAATTCAATTTAAGTGTTGCTGCCATGTTTCGCCGCTTCTGCATTCATGCGGTCATCGCACGATTAATACGCAACAACAGTGTTATTAACGATAAAAATCACTCTGGATTGTATCCAAAGCTGTCTAATTCTTTCTGCGAACTACGCCAGTCTTTGTCTACTTTCACGAATGTTTCAAGATAGATAGGTTTGCCAAAAAACTTCTCTAGGGTTTTTCTTGCTTCCGTGTTAACCTTTTTAAGGGCATATCCCTGATGCCCAATGACGATGCCTTTCTGCGAATCACGCTCCACATAGATAACAGCATTGATACGTATATGCTTTTCATCTTCCTTAAAACGCTCAACCCTAACCTCCACAGAGTAAGGTATCTCCTTGTCATAATAAAGCAGTATTTTCTCTCTTATGATTTCGCTTACAAAGAATCGGGCAGGCTTGTCGGTCAATTGCTCTTTGTCAAAGTAAGGAGGCGAGTCTGGCAACAGCTCCTTTATACGCTTGAGGAGCATGTCAATGCCAAACTTGTTTTTGGCAGATATAGGCAAGATTTCGGCATTAGGCAGCAGTGAGTGCCAGTGTTCCACGATGTCGCCCAACTTATTCTGGTTGCTCTCATCAATTTTGTTAATCAGCAAGAGTACAGGTATCTTCATCTTTTGTACCTTCTCCAAGAAGTCCATATTCTTCTCCGGATTCTCCACTACGTCCGTAACATAGAGCAATATGTCGGCATCTTGCAAAGCCGATTCAGAGAATGCGAGCATAGACTCTTGCAACTTGTAGTTGGGCTTGAGCACACCTGGCGTATCGGAAAATACGATTTGGCAGTCGTCTGTATTGACAATTCCCATAATACGGTGGCGAGTGGTCTGCGCCTTAAAGGTGGCTATACTTATGCGTTCGCCCACCAATTGGTTCATTAATGTAGACTTTCCCACATTAGGATTGCCTACAATATTTACGAAACCTGCTTTATGCATCTATATCTTGATTTTGATTTATTTGTCGGCACTGGCTTTATTGCTTAAAAATAAGAGTGAAGCCAGTGTATATGATATGTTTTGCAAATTTACGAATAATATTTTTCACTCACAACTTTTACAGTTTTTTGCTGTAAAAATTTACCCTGAAAAGTATATTATCGAGCGTTGTAAAGCCAAGTTGATTACCAACAAGCCTCTCAAAAAACAAAAAAGACACACTCTGCTCTGCAAAACAAGAGTGTGTCTTTATATAAATAATAAGAGTATATAGTCTTACTTTATTTAGCAACAGCCACGGCTGAGCCATCATAAGCCCACTTGTAATAAGAGGCTCCGTGTACAAATCCTGCTCCGAAAGCGGTAAAGATAAGGTTATCACCTTTCTTCAGCTGGCTTTCATACTCCCAAAGTGCCAATGGAATAGTGGCAGCAGAAGTATTGCCAAAATGCTCTATATTGACCATTACCTTGTCCATAGGCAAGTCAAGACGCTTTGCTACTGCCTCAATGATGCGGATATTAGCCTGATGTGGCACTACAAAGCGGATGTTGTCTTTATTCAAATGGTTACGCTCTGCTATCAACGCACAATCATCACTCATGCTTGTTACGGCATAACGGAATACGGTGCGTCCCTCTTGATAGAGGTAATGCAGACGATGGTCAACAGTAAAGTGAGATGGAGGACATACGGAACCGCCGGCTTTAAGATGCAAGAATGGCAAGCCCTTACCATCGCAACGGAAGTAAGAGTCTCTTATACCGATATTCTCTTCTGTTGTTCCCTCTACGAGTACGGCTGCGGCGCCATCGCCAAACAAGGCGCATGTGCTACGATCTTTATAGTCTACTACAGACGACATCTTATCTGCACCGATAACGATAATCTTCTTGTAGCGGCCACTTTGAATCATAGAAGAAGCCACATCGAGCGAATAGAGGAAACCGCAACAAGCTGCCCAAAAGTCAAAAGCAAAAGCGTTTTTGAGTCCGAGCTTACCTATTACGATAGAAGCTGTTGAAGGAAACGCATAGTCAGCAGTAGAAGTAGACACGATTACCGCATCAATGGTATCTGGGTCTACGCCTGTCTTCTTCAGCAATTGCTTGGCAGCTTTACGCGCCATGTAAGAAGTGCCGAGACCCTCTTCGGTCAAGATGCGACGCTCGCGGATGCCGACACGCGTCATAATCCACTCATCATTGGTATCGACCATTCTCGACAGTTCATCGTTATTAAGCACATAGTCGGGAACATAGCCACCTATACCAGTGATGATAGCGTTAATCTTCTCCATCTAATTATTCAGCTGTTTCCTTAACGATAGCGATTTTTCCTCTGTAATAACCGCATGTAGGACAAACTGTGTGGTAGATATGATAAGCACCACAGTTAGGGCAGAGTGCCAATGTGGGAGCTACTGCCTTATCATGAGTTCTTCTTTTAAGTGTACGAGTCTTAGACTGTCTTCTTTTAGGATGTGCCATTTTCTTTAATCTTTAATTATTGTTTTTAATTTTTCCAATCCACTCCAACGAGGATCTACAGCTTCTTGCTCCCCATCACTGCTTCGGGCAGCTGAGTGTTCCTCAAGAACATGTATCATCGCAGCGTTGCATTTTCCAGGGGCATGCACGTGCTTAATGGGCAAACTGAGTGCTATAAATTCATAAATAAACCATGATATGTCCAGCAAACCTTCGTTTTGCTCAACGGTTATCAGGTCATCGTCTTCTGAGTATTCTTCTCCAAACTTCGCTACCAACTTATTGTCGGTATTGACGGGCAGCTCCACGTCGTCAAGACAAATATCACAGGGAACTGCTACTGTGCCTTCAGTATGAAAATTGAGCTCAAAGAAACTGGCTGTCTTACTAACAGACACAGTTACCTGTACGGCTCCGTGTTTCACTTCAGGACCGTCTATCGCCTTAAAGTAATCGTCATTGAGGTTGTACTGAAAAGTTGTTTCGTCTTCTTTCAACCCCTTTAAATCTATCTTAAAGGTTTCTAAACTATACATTATATTATATATGCTATATTAAGACTTGTGGGTTGCGTTTGCATGGATATCACACCCAGGCTAAGGCATGTCCACATTCTTTGGGCTGCAAAGTTACAAATTATTTTTCATTATTGCGTGAGAAAACCGAAAAAATCATGTTTTTCTTGTTAAATCTTTCATCTCTCAGCATAAACATTTGAATTTCTGCTACTTTTCGAAGCTACATATAACGGCTGATACACGCCACAACAGCCGCAGACAGGAGTATCATGACTACTTCTACCCGCCTGTTAATGCGTATTGCCACCTGTGCATCTGCGATGGTCAAGCGGCGTTCGCGGGTGCCTATATAGGGCTTTTCCACATACTCATTAAAGTAAGTGTGCCCCCCTCCGAACCGACAGTCAAGCACACCTGCCAGCGCGGCCTCCGGATAACCGCTGTTAGGACTCAAATGGTTACGGGCATTGCGCCATACAAAAGGCAGCAACTGCCAGCGCCCCACTACAAGCAGCATGAGCAAAGCCGTAAGTCGGGCAGGCAAAAAGTTGGCCACATCGTCTATTACAGCAGCCACACAGCCAAAGTCTTTGAAGCGTGCGGTGCGGTAAGCTATCATAGAGTCGAGGGTATTAATCATCTTGTACATCACCATACCTGGCACACCTAACAGGCATAGCCAAAAGAGGGGGGCCACCACCCCATCGCTCAGGTTTTCTGCCAAAGTCTCAAGAGCAGCCTTTCTTACCTCATTGTCTGTTAGTTGAGTGGTGTCTCGCCCTACGATGCGCGCCACTTGCAGCCTGCCTTTTTCCAAAGACTGGTCGAGCACTACAAACACTTGTCGCACTTCTCTTACCAAGGTGGTGCCTGCCAAGCAATAGAACACCAATATGGCTTGCATTGTCAGTGCAAGCCAACTGTCCAACTGTGTGGTGGCAAGCAGCAGCAAACAGGTAGCAGCCCATGCCGCCGCAATCAGGAACAGGGCTGTAAAGCCACCTTTCAGTTTGCGGTGTCGCCCACGGTTCAAGCGGTGTTCAAAAGCCGCTATGGCTTTACCAAACCACACAATGGGGTGCGGGAGAGATACCGGATCGCCAAACAGGCGGTCTAACAGCCAGCCTATTATTACAGGGAGGCTGCTGATGCAGGAGTTTATAATTTGTAGAAAAACAGTCATATCTATGATGGTTTTGAGGATTTAAACAATTATCTTGGCGCAAGCAAATTCAGGAGGCTGCCTGAAAGCACTGTTATCGGCTTGCGAAAGCATAGCAATCGCAGTTCAAAAGCATAGCGATCGGCTTGCGAAAGCATAGCTTTTGGAAACCGATTGCTATGCTTTTGTCTGCGCCACAAAAGCTTTGACGGCACATACTAAGGTGTCATTTTGCAGAGATGTCTGTGATGCCACTCTAAAGCAGTGATTGTCAAGGCCTTCAAAGTTGGAAGCATCGCGTATCAGTATGCCGTAATGGTCAATGAGCCATTGCTTTAGTTGGGCTGCCGTGGCACAGTCTATACGAACGAGAAAGAAAGTAGTAGCAGAAGATATTACCTGCAATGTGGGTATTGCAGCCAGCAGCTGTGCCAATCGGCGGGCCTCAGCCAAGCGCTGCTCCACCCCACCGAGCACTGCTTCTGCCTGATTGACAAGGAACAGTCCTGCATGAAGAGACAGTGCGCCCATGCTCCAGGGGTAACGATGCGCCTTTATTTGGGCTATCAGTTGAGGCGAAGCCACCATATAGCCCAAGCGAAGCCCTGGCACACAGTAGCGTTTGGTCATGGAGTGCAGTGCTACAACATTAGACCGTTGAGCCACTTGCTTTGCAGCAACAACAGGTTGCGCCACATAGTCTTCATAACTTTGGTCTACAATAAACAAGGTACGCGGATTGGCATCTATCAGCTGTAACAGATGGTTGACAGCAAACATACGTCCCGTAGGGTTGTTAGGGTTGCACAGCCAGCACACGTCTATCTGTTGCAGAAAGCCTGTCTGCCACAATGATTGCCCGTCAACACCAACCACACTATTGCCATAAAGCTTGCAAGCATCAGCATACTCGCTAAACGTGGGTTGCACGATAGCATGGCGCAAAGGCTTGCCCGTGGCATCAGCTGCCAGATGTTGAGCCAACAGATAGATACACTCGGTAGCACCATTGGCTGCCAGCACATGACGGGCTGCTACGCCCAACTTGCGGGCTATGGCCTGTTCCAGACTATCAGGACTGGGCTCCGGATAGTTTCTGATAGAGTTCAGGCAATGGGTCAGATGTGCCATAAGCGGCTGTAAACGGGCAGAAGCATCAATATTGGAACTGAAATTCATATGCACCTTACCCGCATAGCGGTACAGGTCATCACCGTGTCCGTTAATCATGGCTGCTGTCTGTTAGTATCTGATACACCTTTTTCATGTCTACATGCTTCCTGACATGGTCTGCCAACAGGTTATATTGCCGCTCCTTAAAGTCAGCATAGCTCTCTTGTGGCTGCGACTGCGCTATCCGTTGTGCATAAGGTTTCAGCAGAAAGTCAACAAATTCTGCATTGTCCAATATGCCATGCATATACGTTCCCATGCATTTGGCGTCTGCCACACAGCCGTCAGTACTGCCGTCAGCCTTATAACACAGTGGCGTAACAGGCTCGTCTATAGTGGCAAAGGTGCTGCCATTGTGTATCTCATAGCCATGCAGCGCAGACGGTTGCAACCTGCTCAGCGCGAAAGAGGTCTGCCGGGTAGTCTTCTGTCCATTCATCACAGTGCGCACAGGCAGCAAAGCCAACCCCGGCAAACGGTCTACTTGCCCTTCCACATGGTCAGGATCGGCTATTTCTTGCCCCAATATCTGGTAACCTCCACAGATGCCCAGCACTGTTTTGCCATTGCGATGCGCCTTGACAATGGCTTCTGCCATGCCGTTGCGCCGCAGTTCATACAGGTCTGCCAAGGTATTCTTGGTGCCAGGCACGATGATAATGTCTGCCTCGGCCATATCTTTTACATTGTTAGAATAAAACAAGTGGATACGTGCATCATGCTCCAGTGCATCAAAGTCGGTAAAATTGCTCAGATGGCGGAGCAGCACAACCGCTACACTTACCTTGCCCTCGGCATGAGCCGAGTGCAGTTTGGAAGACAGTTGCAGACTGTCTTCCTCTTCTATATGAATGTCCTTAAAATAAGGTACCACACCTATGACAGGCACATGACATAGCTCTTCTATCATTTTGACGCCCGACTGAAACAGTCGGATATCGCCTCTGAACTTGTTGATCAGTATGCCTTTGATGTGCTTGCGCTCTTCCGGGCGTTGCAGCATAATGGAACCATACACACTGGCAAACACTCCACCACGGTCAATATCGGCCACCAATATCACATCTGCACCTGCATGCATGGCCATAGGCATATTGACTAAATCGGTATCTCTAAGGTTGAGCTCTGATATACTGCCGGCACCCTCCATCACTATCGGGTTATATTGTCGGGACAAGCGGTCGTAAGCATCGCATACTGCACGCCGATAGACTTGGCGACCCTCTTTCTTAAAATAATAATAAGCATCTTTGTTGCCCTCTACCTTGCCGTTGAGCACTACCTGACAAGTGTGGTCGCTTTGAGGTTTCAGCAGTATCGGATTCATATCGGTATGAGGTGCCACACCGGCAGCCTCCGCCTGCACCACTTGTGCACGGCCTATTTCAAGTCCGTCGGGCGTAACAAAAGAGTTAAGGGCCATGTTTTGCGCTTTAAAAGGGGCTGGATGGTAACCGTCTTGCCTAAAAATACGGCAGAAAGCAGCGGCTATAACACTCTTGCCTACATCACTGCCCGTTCCCGCAAACATGATAGAATGAAGCTTTCTCATATTGTTTATAAAGTATAAGCTAAATGATTATTTTGCATAAGAGAGGGGTAGCTGTCAGATATGGTACCACGAGCAAGCCTCTCTTGCATTGCAAAGGTAACAACTTTAGATGACAAAAAGGGTGAAATAGCACATGAATAAAATGCGTTTCCAGCCTTATAGCAGGCAGAAAACGCATTTCACGCATACAAAATATCTGTGTACAGACAATAATTATAACTGCAATTCCATATCAACCACATCCAGCCAACGCCCAAACTTATAGCCTACTTGCTTAAAACTTGACACAGGGCAAAAGCCTAACCGACTGTGCATATTGATGCTGGGCGTATTGCCACCAGTGATGCAAGCTATCAACGCATGGCAGTCAAGCTGCTTGCATGCCGCTATCAACCGCTTTACCAGCAAGGAACCTATACCTTGATGTGTGTAAGCTGCATCTACATACACCGTAGTTTCAAGAGTATGCCTATAAGCTGCACGCTCTTTCCATGGATGGGCATAGGCATAACCGATGACCTTGCCATCCAGTTCGGCTACAAAATAAGGGCAATGCCGAATTATCAACCGCATGCGCCTCAACATCTCTTGGGGCGTAACGGGAGACGTTTCAAAACTTATAGTAGTTTCCATTATATACTTTGAGTAGATGCGTGCCAAGGTATCGCAGTCATCTTCACATGCGTTGCGTACCTGCACCTCGTGGTTCGTGTTTGCACAATTACTGTTCATTGTCTTTACTTTTTACTGTGTCAAAGATACAATCTATTCCGCTAATGAGCAAGAAAATGCATGATTACATCAAGTTTTGCCTAACAAAAGTAACATTTCTATAAAAAACAAGCACACTCTGTCTGTTTAACCGTCAATTAATATTAAATATACAAAAAACATTTTGCAATCTATGTATATTGCCATAACTTTGCAAAACAATCATACATTATAAGTGTTTTACAGAATTACAAAACAGTAATCCTTACACATTTTTTAGTTTAGAGAGAGAAGTTTTTTATAGACAAGTATTAATGAAACACTCAAGCAACATACTGATGGCAGCGTTGCTCTCGCTCCTCATTATATATATGGGCGTGGGCACTTACGTTACACACTGTCTGCATCACGACAAAGTGCAGATTGGTGTGCCCATGGCGTGCATGAAGCATTGCAACCATCAGGGCGGCATCAGCAAGAAAAGTTGCATGGAATACGTGTTTATGAAGCTGTCGCCTACATCAGTAGCCAAGCAACAACCTACTTGTCCGTCGCCTGTAGCCATAGTGGTCAAACTCTTTAAAGGAGCTGAGCAATGGCTGTTGTCAGCCTACTTGCCACACAACAAGGCAGCGTTGAAACAGGTGGCACCCCATGCTCCGCCAAGGCTCTACTTGTCTATTATCCGTATTCTTGTTATTTGATAAGCTTAGTCCTTCTGCTTATGCAGAAGGTTACAAACGCAAACTTTACACCTGACCGTCTGAACAGATAGACAGGTGGCAATGTTATATGCACTGTTTGCAACATGGTTGTAAAACCTTTGCAACTCAGTTGCAGACTATATGCAGTAACTTTGCAGTCATTTTTTATGTAGTTTAAGTATCAGAAAATAAGAAAAATGTATAATAAAGCCAAGATTTTAATAGCTGGTTCTGCCTTGTTGGCTACAGTTCATGCCTATGCTGACCAGCCACTTTCACGAATAAATACAGTAACCGATAGCGACTCTATCAGCCAAAGCCACACACTAAAAGACGTACAGATAACCACCCGGCGTGTGGGAACATCAAGATTGGCAGGTCCACTCAATGCAGTCAGCATGAGACGCGAAGAACTGTTCAAGGCTGCTTGCTGTAATTTGGGCGAGAGCTTCTCTACCAATCCATCGGTAGATGTAAGCTATAACGATGCCACTACTGGAGCACGGCAGATAAAACTGCTCGGACTGTCGGGCACGTATGTGCAAATGTTGACAGAAAACATACCTAACTTTAGAGGGGCTGCAGCACCTTATGCACTGGGCTATGTGCCTGGTCCATGGATGAAAGCCATACAAGTGTCTAAAGGCAGTGCATCTGTCAAAAACGGCTATGAATCGATAACAGGACAAATCAATGTGGACTACAAGAAGCCTGAAGATGAAGAAAACATAGAGGTTAACCTCTTTCAAGATACCAAAAGCAGAATGGAGGCTAACGCCGATGCCAACATCCACATGAACAGTGGACTGAGTACAGAGATTTTGTTGCATTATGAAAACAGTACAAAAAATCATGATGACAATAATGACGGGTTCTTGGACAAGCCCAAAGTGGAACAATACAACCTGCAAAACAGATGGTTTTACAGACACAAAAACTATCTGTTTCATGGCGGTATAGGTGCATTGAAGGAGAATAGAAACGGTGGACAAATGGCTGATGGGCACCACACAGAACATAATGCCGATGAACCTCTCTACCGCATAGCCTTGAAAAGCAACAGATATGAGGCTTATGCCAAAAATGCTTTTATCTTGGATAGTGACCATGGCACCAATATAGCTCTCATGACATCGGCTTCTATGCACCAATTGGATGCTACTTACGGTCTGAAAGGGTATGATGTAAATGAGAAAAACCTGTATGCATCGCTCATTTTTGAGACCAACTTTACCAAGGTTCACAACCTGTCGTTAGGATTGAGCCTCAACCATGATTATCTAGGGCAACATTATCGCACATTGACTGATGCTGCCTATGAGGGCAATATCGACTATAACGCACCTACGGTAAGCAGTCGTATCAACGATAAAGAAACAGTTCCTGGAGCTTATGCACAATATACACTTAACCTGGGACACCACTTTACAGCCATGGCAGGCATACGTCTGGACCACAGTTCGCTATACGGCAACTTCATTACGCCACGCTTCCACGTGAAATATACGCCTGTCAGTGCTGTCAGTCTGCGGTTGTCGGCAGGAAAAGGCTATCGTACCGTACACGCATTGGCAGAAAACAACTATCTGATGACCAGCGGAAGGAGACTGGTAATAGACCCTCTGAAACAGGAAGATGCATGGAACTATGGAGCCAGCGCAGCTTTCTACATACCGCTGTTTGGCGAAACACTGAAGCTGAATGCAGAATATTACTATACCCGCTTTGGCAATCAGGCAGTAATAGACTATGACAGCAACCCTTCTGTCATACATATCACCAACCTGAACGGCAAGTCTTATTCGCACACCATGCAGATAGATGCTACTTATCCGCTCTTCAAGGGCATGACGCTTACTGCGGCTTACCGTCTGAATGACGTGAAAACAACCTATGGCGGAAAACTGATGGAACGCCCATTGACCAGCAAATACAAAGGATTGGTTACGGCATCATACAAGACACCGCTCGGACTATGGCAGTTTGATGCCACATGGCAGTTGAATGGTGGCGGTCGTCTGCCTGCTGCATACACCGATAATACGACACAACTGTCTGCATGGAACACTCGCTTTAAGGCTTATTCTCAAGTCAGTGCACAAGTTACAAGATGGTTCAGGCACTGGTCTGTTTACATTGGTGGCGAAAATCTTACCAACTTTACGCAAGATACAACCATCTATGGAGCCAGCAATCCTTGGTCAAGTGCATTTGAACCCACCATGATTTGGGGACCTGTGCATGGCCGCATGTTCTACGCTGGCATAAGAGTAAACCTTAACTGACAAAACAGAAAGATACATACTCTTATACTGTAAGGGACAACAGACACATAAATGGTCTTGAAACATTAAAGCAAAAAGAATGCTATAATAAAACAAATAGGGTGTCCAGTTAGATGTTCCGAAAAACAAATGCTGAAATCACCCGTTAA
>CALCVP010000031.1 GCA_937907705.1 uncultured Prevotella sp.
AGAGCACCTGACTGTTAATCAGGGGGTCGTTGGTTCAAGCCCATCTTGAAGCGCTGAAAAGGAATTACTTCTGTAATTCCTTTTTTTGTTTTATATCCCTATACCCCTGCCCCACCAGCCCGACGGCACCACGGTACAGCCCGTTTTTGTGGTCAATGGTCTGCAAAACAGACATTTTTATTTGGAACATATCCCGATTAATCGTATTTTTGCAATCGTAATCAACACGTTGCAAGAAAGATAAAACGCATGATACGTTTTATCAAGAAAACACTAAACCAATTTTCATATAAATATGGACATCAATAAATCAAGTGGGCAAAGGGATATCACCATTGACATAGCAAAAGGTGTAGGCATGCTATTAGTCGTTATCGGGCATTTGCCTACTGTAATGGGGGGGGTAATATACACCTTTCACATGGCCTTGTTCTTTATGCTTTCAGGATGGTGCTTCAGCGATAAGCATTTGGATGCAAAGCGTCGGTTCTTGAAAAAAAGAACGGTTTCTTTATTATTGCCGTGGCTTTTATGCAAATCCCCCTTCTGGTGTATGAAATATTCAGGAATATTTCCTGATATATTCAAAACCTCAGTAGAATATCATTGGTTAGGCACAATGTGGTTCTTGCCTGCATTGTTCGGGGCAGAGGTGATATTGCTTGCAGTGTTGCTGGCACTTCGTAAAAGCAAATATTCCGGATGGTTATCGGTAACAGCGATATTTATATTGACCTATGCCGTTTCCTTCGTTAGCCTAAACGTAAGCGATTTCCTCTATTATGCACTATTCTATGCCATAGGATATGCAGCAAAGCAGACATCTAAAGGCACGATACGAGCATTGCCTAAAAAGCTATACTCCATAGGTATATTAGGCGTGTCTTATCTTTTAATGATATATTTAAAGCCTTTTGTCCCTGCCACCATCTCGTCATGCGACAGTTCTACTTATCTTCTTTACTTGATTACGTCGTTGTCAGGAAGCTTCCTTGTGATACAATTTTGCTCATGGATAGGAAAGCATACAGAAACACTACGGGATATTTTTGTTCTCATAGGACAAAATACAATGGCAATTGTGCTTTTCCAATGGTTCGCATTTTGGCTCTTGCAAGGTGCTGTTGACAATGGAATCATTACTGTTGACAATGAGACTTTGCTGATATTCTCAAAATTCATCATAGGCTTGACAGTTCCTATATTGCTGAATGAAGTATATAAAATAGCCAAGAGACAAATAAAGCAGAAGCTTTCTTGCCACAATCAGGATGGTTAGGCAGCGAAGAACGCAAGCAAGAACGCGGCAAGCTCGTTGCGGATGGACCCGTGCTGAAAGTCACCTCAACCGAATATACCGAAAACCTCTTTGAAGGAGTGCGTCTACCACTTACGCAACCAATCAGAATATCGACCGGTGCACACCGCAAGCATGGTTTTCACATAACAATATTATAGGTAAATAAAAGCTGTATATACAGATTATTGTACACAACCTCAACAAAAAATCCGCACATACAAGCCAATATCAGCTTGTGTGTGCGGATTATCTAACGGGAAATATAATCACTCCTGACTTATGCCAACAGCTTCTTTACAATAGTAGAGATAACACGTCCGTCTGCACGTCCAGCCATCTGCTTGCTGGCTACGCCCATTACCTTGCCCATTTCCTTGATGCTTGAAGCACCTGTTTGGGCGATAATAGCCTTTACAGCCTCCTCTATCTCTGCCTCACTCATCTGCTTGGGCAGATACTCATCAATCACCTTAACCTGAGCAAGCTCCTCATCTGCAAGGTCCTGACGGTTCTGTTGCACAAAGGTAGCGGCAGACTCTTTACCTTGCTTGGCTAATTTTGCCAATATCTTCAACGCATCTGCGTCCTCAAGGGTGTCGTTGGCACCTGGAGCTGTCTTTGCCTCAAGAAATACTTTCTTAATGTTACGCAAAGTCTCAAGGCGCACCTTGTCGCGGGCTTTCATAGCCTCTTTAATGTCATTGCTAATCTGATCAAATAATGCCATAATGATTTTATGTTTTAAAAAAGACCCTCTGCCGCAGTTCGTACATGCTCGGTAGCTATCACGGTCAAAGAGCCTAAAAGGTTATTGCTATATTCGTATTAAGTGGATTTTATGCGGTTGACAGCCGGCACTTGTCATACAAACCTTTATAGACAGCCCGTTCTGCCAACTGTACAGGTGAAACAGCCTCTTGGCTATGCTCCTGCAATTATCCAAACTTTATGGTGCCCTGCACCTTTTTGATAGGAGCAGAGCCCTCTTCGTCTGTCGATTTGATGCTTACACCTCTCGACTTGTTCTCTATTTCCTTCAGCTCCTGACTGGTACGTTTATAGGTTGGAGTAGACAACACATCAGAAATCACGTCGTCATTGTCAAGGTCTTCCTGCCGGAAAATGTAGACATGAGGCACTCGTTTATAATTATTGGTGGTGGCATCAGGACCATAAATGCGGCGCATCTCATCCATCTTGGATGCCCTGTCCTCTTCTTCCTGTGCCCGTTTTGCATTGTCTTCCTGCTTTATTTGATTCAAGCGACCGTTCATTCCGTCCACATGATCAATGCCAAAACCGGTAGCCAAGATCGTAACCTTTACCTTCTCGCCAAGTTCAGGGTCAGTAGCAAGTCCCCATTTAATCTCAAATTGAGAGTCAAACTTAGCCATAAAGTCGTTCACATCGTTCATTTCTTCCATCATCAAGCCACCGCTCTTGTTATTCTTGTCATTACTGAACGATATGTTAAGCAGTATCTTCTTGGAATTGAAAATGTCGCTGTCATTCAACAAAGGCGAATTAAGCGCATCGTCAATAGCACGCTTTACACGACCTTCACCCTCGCCATAACCAGTACTCATGATAGCCACGCCACCGTCTTTCAGCACCGTTTTGACATCGTTAAAGTCAAGGTTAATCAGTCCGTGCACCGTTATAATCTCGGCAATACTCTTGGCAGCCACACTCAGAGTATCGTCAGCCTTGCCAAATGCGTCAAGAATAGACAGCTCAGGATAGATGGCACGCAAGCGCTCATTGTTGATAACGAGCAGTGCATCCACATGTTTTGACATCTCTTGCACGCCGTCCAACGCCTGAAAAATTTTCTTCTCGCCCTCAAAGCGGAAAGGTATTGTTACGATACCGACAGTCAATATGTCCAGTTCTTTTGACACACGGGCTATTACAGGAGCAGCTCCCGTACCCGTACCGCCACCCATTCCGGCAGTAATAAAGGCCATCTTGGTACCGTCATTGAGCATTGCCTTAATGTCATTGATGCTCTCTTCGGCAGCCTCACGAGCCTTGGCAGGCTTGTTTCCTGCGCCAAGTCCTTCCTTGCCTAACTGCAAATGCACTGGCACCGGCGAATCGTTCAGCGCTTGTTTATCGGTATTGCAAAGCACAAATGACACATCGTGAATACCCTCACGATACATGTGGTTGACGGCATTGCCGCCACCGCCACCAACACCAATTACTTTTATAATGCTGTGTTCTTTTTCGGGTTCACCGAAATCGAGTATTGTAGGTTTATCGCTCATAATCGTTCTTATTGAAAATATATGTAAACGCCACTTTCAGTACCCACTCTTAGCCTTTCTTCAAAAGAATAACAGGTTGCCGATAGCCAAGATACTTTCTCTTTACAGGTAAATACCGACCCTCCGGCAAGTGGGTTATCGACCATTCACAAGTGGGTTATCGACCATTCACAAGTGGGTTATCACCTATTGGCAACTGACTTATTATCTGGTTTCAGAAAATCATTAAAAGCATTACTGAATATCAGCGTTGTGATTACTCCTCCTCTTTTACCATGTTTTGGAAGAAGTTTTTCACTTTCTTTCCTAATATTCTAAAGCCTCCGTCTTTCTTTTTTGCCGTATCAGCAGGTGCCGTAGGCTGCTTTGGTCGCTGCTGCTGGAATGTCGCTTCTGCCGCACGGCGTGCCTCTTCCTCTGCTTTCTGCAAGCGGATGCGGTCTTCTTCGCTCATCACCACACCATTAGCCATTGTTCCGCTGGCATAAGTAGCCTGATGAGTAGTCTCAACACCCACCACCACTTGTGAACTTTCAGTTACCTGAGGTTCTACAGGTGCATTAAAATCTTGGCCTGCACAGTTCATGTCACCTTTAGCCAAAAGACCCAATATAGTATTCATGGTACCGTTATGAGCCAATAGTTCAGGCTGGTCAGCCTTGATATCTTGCTTTACAAACTTAGCTATACGCACCTTGTCCATCTTGGTTATATTGCGGAAAGCAGTGTCTATATTCTTCATGTTGGCACCTCCACCTGTAAGAATAATGCCGCCAAGCAACCTGTCACTATATTCTTTAGGCACTTGATACCATACATTCTTGATGATTTCCTGCATGCGTCCTTCCACAATCTCTATGAACTTGCGGCTGTTTACGCTACGTTCTGCATCAATAGGAAGCTCTAATTTATCATCAATATCATTGTTTTCGGTATACGCGCTGGCAAATTTCAGCTTCATCTTTTCTGCTTGTGCTTCATCTATTTGCAACGAAGCAATGTCTTTTGTGACACTACTGCCACCCAAAGGTATTACAGCCAAATGACGAAGTATATTCTTATAATACACAGACACCGTAGTAGTATCAGCGCCCAAATCTACCAATATACATCCTGAACGCTTTTCTGCATCGGTCAGCACACTGTCAGACAGCACCAAAGGATCCAAATACATCTCAGCAATATTTACCTTTGCAGCATCAAAGCACTTGTTAAGATTAGTGTAAAAACTCTTACGCCACAAGATATTCAGGAAGTTTCCCTCCAATCGGCTGCATGGAATGCCCACAGGATCTATCTGGGCTTGATTGTCTACTTTGTATTCCTGTATAGCAGCATCAAGTATTACCTGATCTTGATAAGACATGTTTCGATTGGTATCCATCATTACATTTACCATCTGTTGCGTAACAATGGTGTCCGTAGGCAGGTCTTTGGCAATGGTATTCTTCACACTCTGGATAGATTGACCACCTACGCCTACATATACTTGCGCCACTTCTGCTTGCAGTTTATCGGATAATTGGCTTACAATATTAGTGATGCACTGCACTGTTTGTATTACATTGTAGACAACACCTTTATGGATAAAAGAAGAAGAATCTTCTTTTACTACATGTAGCACGGTAATACTTCCATCTGGATTTTTGCGTCCTGCTATACCTGTTGTCTTCGATGAGCCCAATTCTATAGCTATGATAAACTCCTTTGCTGCCATATATTTTCTATTTGTAATTGCGTTTTTAATTATCTCAGGCTTTCTTGCCTGCGTTTGTTTTCTTGGTTTTTAGATTAGATTCAGGCTTCTTTGAGCCTTCCTCATTATGGTTCTCACTTGTATTCTCACTTTTCTTTTTCGCTAAAGAATCCGTTTTTGCAGCCTTTGCCACATTATTCTGCGGAGCGACATCATCAGTCTTTGCTGCTGATTGAGACACAAAATGGCGTTTCTTGCATATTATTTGATTGTCAAATTCTATGTCTATATACGAATATTTATTCCAGCCTGCCTCGCTCAGTCCATAGCGATAAAACTTATAAAGCCTATCTAATTTGCGGTTTACAAAGTCTGTTACCAATGCCTTGCGGCGATTAATATATCTTGACTGTGGCAAGTTGCCTAAATAAATGATATGCTCCCCTACCCGTGGAACAAGCTCCACACTCATGTCAGGCAGCACGTTGATTTGTACAATTTGATTTTTCCAAAAATCATTTGCCATGATAGCGATAGCCAAATGCGACAGATAGTTGCGCGCAAACCATTTTCCTACATGTCCTGTTGCTATAATCAGGTCTGAAGTGTATTTGGAATTGGGCATCACGCCTCCATGGTCATCCAAATAGAAGTCATCGCCTCTAACGTTCTTGATGCGCACAATGGGTAAGCTCTGCGTAATATTTACACACACATATCCATCTTTGGTCTTGTAGCATTGCGCTGTCTTCACAAAAGGACTCACCCTCAACAGGTCTTCTATTTCACGTGGATGAACACTGTCCATCGGCTTTTTCAAGGGATAAAGATGTCCTTTTTGCAAGATGCGCTTTACTTCATCGGCACTCAGAAATCCATTTGTACTTTCATCTTCTATATTAATAGAAACTCTGGTACACACAGGATACTGCTCCTTTGGATGATTGAAAGATGTCATTGCCAGCACAAGATAGACGGCAATAATCACATCAAGCAGCACCAATATGCTTTTTTTTAGTTTGCGGTTCACCTTATTATATAATATTACAGAGGGCTGCCCGCCTTGCTTTACAGTCTTTCCATCAGCCTACACAAGCCCCTTGGCCCACATGCAGACAGTGGCAGACTTGTTGAGACACAGCAGCCACTACTTCACGTTATACTTTTCCTTGAGTATTTTCTCTATCTGTGGCACATAATTATCAAGGTCGCCAGCACCTAATACCACCAAAACCTCAAAGTCGTTGTTCTTCACAAAGGTTGTAACATCCTCTTTATGTATCATGTGCTTCTCTACTGTTGGAGCCAGATTGTCATAAATCAACTGTGATGTTACACCTGGAATAGGTTGCTCACGAGCTGGATAGATATCACAAAGCACTACCTCATCCAGCAAGCTCAGGCTCTTGGCAAAGTCTTGATAGAAATCTCTTGTACGTGTATAAAGATGAGGTTGGAATATAGCCGTGATGCGTTTGTCTTTATAAAGCTCACGTATACTCTTGGCACTCTGGTATATTTCTTTAGGATGATGAGCGTAATCGCTTAAAAATACGATTTTGTCTGTCTTTATCTTAAAATCAAATCGACGGTCCACACCATGATAAGTCTTCATGCCATAACGCAGTTCTTCCGCGGTACAGCCATTGAGTTGAGCCATTGCCATGGCAGCAATACCATTCTCAATATTGATAGGTATTGGCTGTCCTAATTCTATACCACGCACTGTTTCGATAGGTGAAACAAAGTCGAAAGTTATCTCTCCATTGGCAATTACAATGTTCTCTGCATGAAAATCGCCTTCATCTCTGCTGTATTCATATACTTTTACGCCAGACTGCACATCCTGCTTCATCTCCAAGTTCTTGTGTATGATAAGTGCACCACCTGGCTGTATCAATGTGGTATAATGGCGGAAACTCTCAAGATAGGCTTCTTTCGTACCATAGATATCCAGATGGTCTGGGTCGGTAGAGGTGATAACGCTCATCCATGGGCGCAACCAATGGAAGCTACGGTCAAACTCGTCAGCCTCTATTACTACGTAATCACTGTCCTTACTCAATATATAATTGGTGCCATAGTTCTTGGATATGCCTCCGAGAAAGGCATTACAATCCACATGACTCTGGTGCATGATGTGTGCACACATGGTTGATGTAGTGGTCTTCCCGTGTGTTCCTGCCACACAAAGACCCTTATGGGTACGTGTCAGCATGCCTAACACTTGCGCACGTTTTTCTACATCAAATCCATTTTCACGGAAGTAAACCAGCTCTTTGTGCTCTTGTGGAATAGCAGGTGTATATACTACCAATGTAGATGCAGGGTTCTTGCACACATGAGGCACCTCTTCGAGGTTCTCTTCATAGTGTATCAACATACCTTCTTTTTCCAATTGATGTGTCAACGCTGATGGAGTTTTGTCATAACCTGCCACCACTACACCTTTATGTAAAAAATAACGGGCGATGGCACTCATGCCTATACCGCCAGCTCCCACAAAATATACTGATTTAATATCTTTAAGTTCCATATTATTTCTTTTTCTACCTGTGCGTCATTCGGCTCTACTTCATATTCCCCGACCTATACAGTCTGCTACCGTTCACGGTGTATTTCGGCATCAGCCACACCTCTGTTGTTGCATCCTTCCGCACTAATTTGGCTTTATTTGCCTTGAGCTAACTTTACCACTTCATCTGCTATGACGTCAGCAGAGTTAGGTAATCCCAATTTCTTTATATTTTGGCTCAGCATATCAAGCCTGTCATTATCTTGTACAGTTTCAATAGCCAAGCTCATTACTTTGGCTGGTGCCTCTGCGTCTGCAACAAACAGGGCTGCGTCCTTATTTACCAATGCCATAGCGTTTTTGGTTTGATGGTCTTCTGCCACATTAGGCGAGGGTACCAATATCACAGGTTTTCCTATCAGGCAGAACTCTGATATGCTGCTGGCACCGGCTCTGCTAATCACCAAATCGGCTGCCTTGTAAGCTGCACCCATATCAGATATAAAGTCCATTACCTTCAGATTAGCTATCGGCTGGTGCGCTTTCAGTTGCTCCATGATAGAGGCATTATAGTATTTTCCTGTCTGCCAAATCACTTGCACATCAGATTTTGCTATCAAATAGAGGTGCTGCAATACGCTTTCATTTACAGTGCGTGCGCCTAAACTACCGCCAACAATCAGTATTGTTTTCTTGTCCGGCTCCAGTCCAAACGCCTTACGCGCTTCTTCACGGCTCATCTTTGTCTCGAGCAAAGCCTGTCTTACAGGGTTTCCTGTCTTGATAATCTTGTCTGCGGGGAAGAATCTTTCCATGCCATCATAAGCCACGCATATCTTGTCTGCCTTTTTTGCAAGCAGTTTGTTGGTAACACCGGCATACGAGTTTTGCTCTTGTATCAAGCATGGAATGCCCATCTTGGCACACTCGTTGAGAGTAGGACCACTGGCATAGCCACCCACTCCTACCGCAGCCATCGGCTTAAACTGGCGTATTACCTTCGCAGCCATGCGCTGACTCTTCCATATCTTAAAGAGCACAGCTATATTTTTCAGCAAATGTTTGCGGTCAAAGCCACAAATTGGCAAGCCTATTATTTTGTAACCTGCTGCCGGAACACGTTGCATTTCCATGCGTCCCAGTGCTCCTACAAAAAGTATTTCAGCATTTGGATATTTGGCCTTAATAGCGTTGGCTATAGATACAGCGGGGAATATATGGCCTCCTGTGCCTCCACCACTGATTATAATCCTTAGATTCTTGTCCATTAGTGATAGTCCTTTCACTTCTATATATTATTTCGCAAAAGTAATCAAAATTTTTCTTTTTATATCCCTTTCAACTTGTTTTTTTTGCTAACTTTTTAAGTTTAGATATGTTCTTTATCCGCCACTTTTCTCTTTTTACACAAACAGTGTATGTTTATCGGCTACTGATTGTTTCTCCATGCCTCTTGAACAAGTTTTCTTCCACGCTACAAGTTGGCTTAAAAAACGCGATAAGTAGGTGTTCAGAACGCATGTTATCCATTCTGAACACCTACTTATCGATATTGTATCGTCCGTCGTCGTACAGGCAACAGACGGGTTTTATCTACTCTATTTCCGCCACAGAAGCATCAAGCTACAGGGACAGACGTGGTTTTTTCTTTGTCGCGCTTCTTGGCTGATACACTCACACTGAGTATCATTCCTATGTACACGCAGTTGACAATGGTGCTGGTTCCACCCTTACTGATAAGCGGCAACGGCTGCCCTGTAACGGGCACAAGCCCTACTGCCACCGACATGTTGAACAATGCCTGCACCACCAACAGTACAGCAAAGCCCATTATCATCAGCGCAGGAAACGCATTGGCACACCTGTTGGCTATCGTTGCCGTTCGGAACAGCAGGATAATGTAGAGAAACAGCACCACAAAAGCGCCTTCTATACCAGTCTCTTCTATGATAATGGCATAGATAAAATCTGAGAATGCCTGCGACAGGAAGTCGCGCTCCACAGAGTTTCCCGGCCCTTTTCCTACCACATTGCTTGAAGCAATGGCTATATTGGCATGAGCTACCTGCGCATCCTTGTCAAGGTCTACGTCTTTAGGGTCTATCTGTTTCTTGTCGGTAAACTTGTTGATACGGTTTTTCCATGTTCCTGCACGGTGAAAGACCTTGTCCAGTACCGATTCTTTGGGTTTTTCGCCTACTTGTTCGGTCATGTTTCGCCTGTCATCATCGGTCTTGTCGGGAGCTTTACCCACCAATTCCACCAACAACAGTGCACCAAACACTAACGCCAAGATTGCACCTATCAGCCTGCCTAACTGCCGCGCAGGCACACGTGCCACAAACATCATGACGATAACCACAAAGCTCAGCAGGGCTGCCGTAGAAAGGTTTTCAAATGCTATCGGTATGATAATAACGGCAGACACTATCATCACGTATTTAAAAGCATTCTTTTCGGTGCCTGTATCCGTCTGCATGGCACTCAATATCTTGGCTACGCTCAGCACCAAAGCACCCTTAGCCAGCTCCGATGGCTGAAACTGTATGCCCATGATTGACATCCACCGCTGCGAACCATTGGTGGATTCGCCCAAAAAAAACACTCCTATCAGCAAGCATACAGACAATACCAAAGCGGCTGATGTCAGTGCCTTGAACCATCTGCAACTGATGTTCATTGTGCCAATCATGGCCAACACGCCAAAACCCAACAAACCACAGTGTTTCAATACGGGGCCAAGATAGTTGCCACTCTTAAACGACATGGAACTGGATGCGCTGAACACCTCTATAATGCTGACGATGCACAGCGCTATAAACACAGCCCATATCACACCGTCGCCCTTAAAACGCATGGTATGAGCGGTATTTGCAGTATCTTGTATTTTCAATGTTGTATCTCCTTATCTGCCGTCAAAAACAGCCACAGTATATGGCTCAGTTAATATTTTGCACCTACTTCTGTCTGTGAAGATTACAATGCTCTTACCAATGCCTTAAACTGATCGCCACGGTCTGCCATGTTTTTGAACAAGTCAAAGCTGGCACAGCAAGGACTCAGCAACACGGTATCACCAGGCTTTGCCATTTCATAGCAAGCCTGCACACAGTCCTTCATGGAGTGAGTATCGCGAACAGGAATGCCCATACCGTCAAAGAAATCATGCAATTTCTTGTTGTCGGCGCCCAAATACACCAAACCTACACACTTTTGCTGCACAAGGTCTTTTATGGCATTATAGTCGTTGCCCTTGTCTTTACCGCCCAATATCAGTATAACAGGGGTCTTCATGCTTTCCAGCGCATACCAGCAAGCGTCCACATTGGTAGCTTTGGAGTCGTTGACATACTGCACGCCAGCCACACGGGTAACCTTTTCCAAACGATGTGCCACACCCGGGAAGTCGCTCAAGCTCTTTCTGATAAACTCTTTCTTGATGCCTGCCACATTGGAAGCAATGCCCGCTGCAAGAGAATTGTATATATTGTGTTTGCCGGTAAGGCTCAGCTCTTCCTGTTCCATGTTGAAAGGCACAGGCTTCTCTATCACATAGTCACCCTCCTCGATATAGCCTATCGAGCCATTTTCCTTGAGTTCCGAGAATGGATACTGTATGGCCTTGATGTCATATTTAGCCAGTTCGCGCTTGATTACAGGGTCATCGTTCCAATAGATGAACGAGTCTTCATTGGTTTGGTTCTGTATGATGCGCATCTTGGCGTCCACATAGTTCTGCATACAATAGTCATAGCGGTCCAGATGGTCTGGTGTAATATTGAGCAAGATGGCTATGTTGGCCCTAAAGTCATACATATTGTCCAACTGGAACGAGCTAAGCTCTATAATATAATATTCATGTGGGTCTTCAGCCACTTGCAGTGCCAGCGAATTGCCTATGTTTCCTGCCAGTCCTGCATCGTAGCCTGCACTCTTGAAGATATGATAAATCAGCGAGGTAGTAGTGGTCTTGCCGTTGCTGCCCGTGATACATACCATCTTTGAATGGGTGTAGCGTCCGGCAAATTCTATTTCGCTGATAATGTGTATGCCCTTTTCCATGCACTTCTGCACCATAGGAGCTTCCTTGGGTATGCCCGGACTCTTGATTATCTCGTCTGCATTCAGTATTTTCTCTTCGGTATGGTGCTTTTCTTCCCACGCTATACCGTGGTCGTCCAATAGTTTTTTGTATTTGTCTTTGATGGCAGACATGTCTGATACAAACACGTCAAAGCCTTCTTTCTTTGCCAGCACGGCTGCTCCCGCACCACTCTCGCCAGCTCCTAAAATAACTATTCTTTTCATCTTTCATTCCTGCCAAGCCGCCTCAACTGCGCATCTGTTCGGATGCTGTTGCATTGACTTGCCCTTTCGTTTGTTTAATGAGTGTATTTAGTTAGTTTCGTATTCTGTTTCTTCCTGCATTTACCGCATCTTCAAGGTGATGATGGTAAGTGCTGCAAGAATAATGGTTACAATCCAGAATCTGATGGTAATCTTGGACTCGTGGATAGCACCTTTAGGCTTCTTGAACAGATATTTGGTATCCGGATCAAGGGTTTCGTCTTGTGTCCGGAACGTATCGTGCAGTGGTGCGCGCTTGAACACACGCTGCTTTACACCATGGCGCGTGCCCCACTTGGCATAATACACCTGTACGATAACGCTCAGGCTCTCTACAAAGAAGATACCACAGAGTATAGGCAGCATCAACTCTTTGTGTATAATGACTGCACACACGCCTATGATGCCGCCAATGGTCAGCGAACCCGTGTCGCCCATAAACACTTGGGCGGGGTAAGCATTGTACCACAAAAAGCCTATCAGCGCACCAATGAAGGCGCAGAGAAATACCACCAACTCCTGTGAACCCGGTATATACATGATATTCAGATAGGCGGCATATTCTATATGACTGCTCACATAGGCAAAGATTCCTAATGCCACGCCTATAATGGCAGAGTTGCCGGCACACATTCCGTCCATACCATCGTTGAGGTTGGCACCGTTAGACACTGCTGTTACCACCAAGATGGTCATGATGACAAACAGCACCCAGCCTGCCGCTACCTTATATTTGCCGCAGAAGCCCATGATGCGGGCATAATCCAGATTATGGCTTTTGACAAATGGAATGGTGGTTTTCAGCGACTTCACTGGTTCGGGGTTATGTTTCACCACCACTTCCTGACCGTTTTGCTTGACGATAGCCAAGTTTTCGTTGACCTTGGCATCAGGGCTCAGCCACAATATCAAGCCTACTATCAGTCCGATACTGATTTGCCCTACTATCTTGAAGCGACCCGGCAAGCCTTCCTTGTTGTGGCGGAAGATTTTGATATAATCGTCCAGTCCGCCCAAAAAGCCCAACCATACGGTGGTGATAACCATCAGTATCAAATAGATATTGCGCATACGGCCCAACAGCAGCACCGGCACCAGTATAGAAACGATAATGATAATGCCGCCCATTGAGGGCACACCTATCTTCTTTACGCCAAAGGGGTCTATCTTGGCATCACGCTGTGTCTCCGTAATCTGCTTGCCCTTCAGATACTTGATAAATTTTTCGCCGAACCAAGTAGAGATAATCAATGCCACAATCAGTGCCAGCAAGGCTCTGAAAGACACATATCCCCACATGTGGGAACCAGGTATTCCAAACTGCTCTAAGAACCTAAATAAATAGTATAACATGCTTTGTCGTTATTGGTTTACGGGCGTATCACCTGCATAGTGCAGCCCATTCATTGCATAATCGTTTCCAAACGGGTTTCCGCCTACGCTTTCTGCGCATCAAATATCTCATGCAGCACCTCTTTGTCATCAAAGTGATGCTTTACGCCTTTTATCTCTTGGTAATTTTCATGGCCCTTGCCTGCCACCAATATTACATCGCCTTTTTTTGCCATCATACATGCTGTACGTATGGCTTCCTTGCGATCTACAATACTGATTACCTTCTTCATCTGCTGTGCGTTCAGACCTGCCAGCATATCGTTGATAATATCCTGCGGCTCTTCAAAGCGGGGGTTATCGCTGGTTATAATTACCTTGTCGCTCTGCTTTACAGCCTCTTGTGCCATCAAAGGCCGCTTGCCTTTGTCCCGGTTGCCGCCAGCACCGCACACGGTAATCACTTCGCCCTTGCCGTTGAGCACCTCATGAATGGCTTTCAACACATTTTCCAAGGCATCAGGGGTATGGGCATAGTCCACGATAGCGGTGTAACCTTCAGGCGAATGAACAGGCTCCAGACGGCCGCTTACGCTTTTCAGCGTGCTCATCACTACCAGTATGTCCTCCGGCTTCTGCCCTAACATAACGGCAGCACCATAGACAGCCAACAGGTTGCTTACATTGAACTTGCCGATAAACTGTACCCCCACCTCGCGACCATTGATTTCAAGATACATGCCTCCGAAGTGGCACTCCAATATCTTGGCTCTGAAATCTGCCATGGTGCGTGTAGAATAGGTCTTCACGGTGGCTTTGGTGTTCTGTACCATTATCATGCCGTTCTTGTCGTCGGCATTGGTAATGGCAAAAGCGGTCTTCGGCAGTGCGTCAAAGAAGGCTTTCTTGGCATTGCGGTAATTCTCGAAGGTCTTGTGATAGTCCAAGTGGTCGCGTGTAAGATTGGTAAACAACCCTCCTGCAAAGTTCAGTCCGCCAATGCGCTTTTGGGCTATGGCGTGAGAGCTGCACTCCATGAACGCATACTGACAGCCGGCTTCCACCATGCGGTGCAACAGCATATTCAGCTCGATAGGGTCTGGTGTGGTGTGGTCGGCAGGTATAGCTTCGTCTTCTATATAGTTGCAAACGGTGGAAAGCAAGCCACACTTGAAGCCAAACTTTCTGAACATGTGATACAACAGGGTGGCTATGGTGGTCTTTCCGTTGGTACCTGTAACACCTACCAACTTGAGTTTGCGCGAAGGGTCGCCGTAAAACTGTGTGGCTACCTCGCCCACTACATCTTCCGTTGATGCTACTTGCACATAGGTTACGTCTGCTGCCTGTGTCTCGGGCAGGTCTTCGCAAAGCACTGCCTTGGCGCCTTGCTCTATGGCTTTGGCTATAAACTTGTGGCCATCTACCTGTGTACCCTTCATGGCTACAAACAGATGGTGGTCGGCTATGCGGCGTGAATCGATGTTTACGCCAGCTATCTCAACTTCAGTGTCACCAATTACTTGCAATGGCGAGATGTTCTTGATCAGCTCTTTCAGTTTCATACTTTATCTTGTTTTTAAGATACAAGGCTTTGTTCCCCGTATTTTTAATGTTCACATTGACAGCTACAGGCTTTACAATGCCCGTCTTTGAGTTTTTGAAAGTTGGCATAAAACCATCCGCTTCATTTTCTCCATCCTTTTCACTTTCCTTTTAAACACGGAAAATCAAACACGTATGTAGAACAAATAACAGTGGAAAATTTGACTGGCGGATGGCTTTACGCCTTTCTTTCAGCTTGCAAATATAAGCACTTTCATTTGAAAATATACATTATTTTCGCTATATTTCCATTTTCAGTACACATTTTTCACCTTTCTTGATAATGTGTCCTGGCGGCAGACTTTGGCTCACTACCTTGCCACGGCCCTCAATAATGGTCTTGACACCACGGCTCTCCAGCATGAAAACAGCATCGCGCGCACCCATGCCCATCACATTGGGCACCGTGCCTCTGCCATACACCGGTTCACGGCGAAGCACCACTTCGCGTTTCTCTCTAACGGCGTTGCCCCAAATAGGGTTGCCGTCGGCATAGCTGCCGTTCCAGTTTTTGTTGGTGGCTATATTAAGATGTGTCAGCACATAGTCGGCTGCCAACATGTTGCCTGCCTTTACATCGGGCATCAATATGGATGTAGAGTCGTTGGCATCTGCCACACTCAGCTTCACGTCTTGTGCCATGATGCCTTCTGCTATCTGATGGAACACCACGCCACTGGTATTGCCGCCCGAAGCGGGCAAGCCCGTCTTCTGTATGCACACGATACAGCTGTAACGCGGATTGTCGGCAGGGAAATAGCCTGCAAAGCTCAACAGATAGTTGACACTGCCTGCCTTATAGCCGCGCGAACCTTTGGATATCTGTGCTGTACCTGTCTTTCCTGCCACCGGAAAGAGGGGGGAACCTGCCTTGCGGCCCAGTCCCTGGCTGACAACATGGGTCAGTATGGTCTGTATCTCCTTGAGGGTTTTCTCCTTACAGATACGCGGTTTGATTACATCTACGGGGAAATCCATCAGTACTTCGCCGTCTTTTACCACTTGCTTTACCAACCGGGGACGCACCATCACGCCATTGTTGGCAATGGCATTGTAAAAGGTCAGCGTAGAAATAGGCGGCACCTGACTTTCATAGCCTATGCTCATCCAGGGCAGAGAGGTCTTGCTCCAGTTTACATACTGCCCTTTGCTGTTCTTCTTGGGCATACGTATGCGGGGCGGTGTGGCACCTACCAAGGGCAGATGCAGATTAGTTCGGAGGCCTACACGGTCAATGCCTTCTACAAACTTCTCCGGATGGTTGGCATAGAACTTGTCTATAATGCGGCTCACACCAATGTTGGAGCTTACCTCCAGGGTACGAGGCAACGAGATGACACCATAACCGCCTTTGTGCCAGTTGTGGTCGCGCATCTTGGCACCGTACATATCCCAAATGCCGTTACCCGTGTCTACACGGTAGGTGGTGTCCACTACTCCATCGTCAAGAGCCACCATGATGGAGGCAGTCTTAAACACAGAGCCGGGTTCGAGCAGGTCTGACACGGCATCGTTTTTCACCTCACGGTACACGCCGTCATCACACTTGGTCATGTTGACAATGGCTTTGATGTCGCCCGTCTTCACTTCCATCACTATGGCCACGCCCACATTGCCGTGCACTTCCTCACGCTTCAGCATGTTGAGCAGCGAACGCTCGGCAAGGTCTTGCATGTTCACGTCTATGGTGGTTACGATGTCGGCACCGTTCACCGGCTCTTGGGTAGTGATGCTCAGATACTTGTTCATGACCTTCTTGCGGCTTATCTTGCCCATCTTGCCACGCAAGATAGAGTCAAACGATAGTTCCAGGCCGCAGCGGGCAGTGTCTTTGGCTCCAAACATGTCGCCGACGGTGCGCTGTGCCAATGAACCGAAAGGACGCTGGCGGGCATTGAAGGTCTCAAAATGGAAGCCTCCCTTGTTGGGCGACAATCTGAACACGGGCAGACGCTTTACTTCTGAATAGACGTCATAGCTGACACGCTTCTTCCAGATAGGCCAGTTTTGGCTCATCTTGGCATGTCCCTTCTCCAAGTCGGCTTTGAATGCTGCCGCTGATTTTTCGGGAAATATCTCGTGCAAACCCATGCAGATGCTGTCTACCTTGACACGCCACAGCGAGTCTTTCTCTTCGCCTCCGGCCTGAAAATCCATAAAGAGTTTGAACTCAGGCAGCGAGCTGGCCATCAACCTGCCGTCGCAACTCAGAATGTTGCCACGGACAGGCATCACGTCTACACTGTCTTTCTTCAGTCGCGATGCCACTTCCATCCAGTATTCGCGCTTCACGGTGGCTGTGTAGGTAGCCTTGCAGAGCACCATAATGCCCCAAACCACCATACAATAGGCCACTATCTTATAGCGAGGTATAATCTTTTTACGGTTAAACTGATTACTGCTCATCTTCTGCGGGTACATTAATAATATAGGGAGGCTGGTCGGCTATGTGGAGCACACTGTCTTTATTGTTGCGCAACATTTCAAGCACATTGCTCTCGCGGCTTAGTTCTGTCAGTTCGCTTGAACTGGACAAGGCGCGGTATTTGGCATCTTTCAGCTGTTCATTCAGGTCGTTGATTTTCAACAGATCTTGCTGGCAATTGTAGCGGTTGGACACATACAGCAGGGTGAAAGCCACCACTATCACGATAAGCCATGCCTGCCGCTTCAGTATCTTGGCTGTCAAGAAGTCGCCACCCAATATACGCCGCAAGGTGCGGTTGGCCTGATGGGGCAGTTCTTCCTCCACGGCTTGCTCTCTGATTGCTTCCTTTATGCCCTGCAAATCTGCCGATTCCAATGAAGCCGGCTCTTTTTCTGCCTCCTCGTTTATATCACTGTTCATAGTTTCTCTGCTATTCTTAGTTTAGCGCTTCGGCTGCGTGGGTTTTCCTGTTGTTCTGCTTCTGTGGGCACTATCACCTTGTTGTTGACCAACCGGTAGGGGGTTTCCATTCGTCCGTAGAAGTCTTGATGGCGCCGGCCTTCAGCGTTGCCTGTCTTCATTACGTTTTTTACAATGCGGTCTTCCAGACTGTGATAGGTAATCACAGAGAGACGGCCGCCTGGATCCAACACCTCTGTGGCAGCCTTGAGCATCTCTTTCAAGGCTGTCATTTCATGGTTTACTTCTATGCGAAGGGCTTGAAACAGCTTGGCCATGTCTTTCTTCTCGCGTTCGCGCTTGAACAGCGGTGCCACACAATCCATAAAATCCTGGGTGGTGGCAACGGGCTGCTCCGTGCGCCGCTTGACCAGTGCAGCGGCTATCTTGCGCGAGTTTTTCAGTTCGCCATAGAGGTAAAACACATCTGCCAGCGGCTCTTCTTCATACTTGTTCACAATGTCGGCAGCGGTCATGCCGTCGCGCTTGTTCATGCGCATGTCAAGAGGAGCGTCAAAGCGAAACGAGAAGCCACGTGTCTCATCGTCGAAATGGTGGCTTGATACGCCCAAGTCGGCCAACAATCCGTCTATATGCTCTACGCCATAATAGCGCATCCAGTTTTTCAGATACCTGAAATTGCTGCGCACAAAGGTAAAACGGGGGTCGTCTACAATGTTGCGCTCAGCATCGGCATCTTGGTCAAAGCTGTAGAGATGACCTTCTGAACCGAGTCTTGACAGTATCTCGCGGCTGTGGCCGCCACCACCAAATGTAACGTCCACATAAATGCCGTCGGGCTTGATGTCAAGTCCGTCAACACTGTCTTTCATCAACACTGGCACATGATAGGTATGGGCTGTTGTTACCATATTTTGTATTTCTGTTTTCAAGTTGGAGGGGTGTCGTCTGCCGTTTGTCGGCAAGCGACACCTGTATTTGTTCTTTATTCTTTGCAATAGGGGCAGCCGCACACTGCGTACACGGCGAAACGCTGCATAAAGCAAAGGGCTATTCGACGCCAAAGTTACATAAAATATACCATATAGCTGTGATATTTTGCCGGATTTTTATGCCGAAGACAAGAGGCTTCCTGTTTTCTTGAAGGTATGGAAGACGGAAAGCTGACGAAAGCAGTCAGCTGTTTTTGTCCTCTTTCCAACGCCAAAGTGTAAAAAAAAAGAGTTTCTACAGACTCGCGTCTCCAGAAACTCTATGTTAAGAATATGATATTTGAGTACGTATATAATCCTTGTCAACAATTGCCAAGCACGAGATGGCACACCGCTTCCGCTTATCTGTCTACGGATGCATTGGTCTCTTGGCTCAACATAGTATCTGCGTCTTCTACTGTTTCAGCAGACAATGATTCGCTTTTTCTATATCCTGACTCTTGAGCACCATACACCTTTTCCGGCTTTTCTGTCTTGATGTCTTTTTCGGCATAGTCATACCGCAACTGCGCATTGTCAGCTGGGGCAAACAGTTTCAGGCACAATACTGTCAACAACACTACATCCACTATAAGTATTGCCACCAACAGTGTCAAAGAATGTTTTAATTCCAAGTCAGATAGTTCAAAGTGAAAAAGTTTCTTCATTTGTTTTTAATTACCGATACTACACTTCGGTCTTTGCCAAACCGTATTTATGTTATCCTTAAATATTCCGTATGCAAAGTTAGTAAATTATCCGATTGGTTAGTGTAATTATACACTGAAAAATACTGAAAACACACTTTCTTCCTTGTTTTTTCAACTGAAAATGCACTAAAAAGCCTATGTAGTAACTTATTTTAACGTTTATGTAATATTTGTTTACATGCTTTGTCATGTAAATATATCAAAAAAAAGGCTATTCTGCCCTTTCTTGCAAAGCAAAAGAAAAACAGGTACTTGCACTGCCAAAACGGTCATAAGCCATCACCATCACCTTTTCTACCATTACACCGCCTCAGTAAGCAAACATGATTGGCAGCCAAGGTACAGTCAAAAACTGAAAGCACTGCAACCGGCAAACGATTGCTATGCTTTCGGGAAGTGATTGCAGTGCTTTCGGGAAACAATTGCAGTGCAATCGCCAGACGATTGCACTGCAATTAAAATACGAAGAAATGTATCCTTGCCATAAGCAGATGCTCAAAATAATTGTTTCTTTATTATCTTGCCATCACTTTACGAACTTCACCATTACTATACCGCACAATGTTTATGCCTCTGCTCAAGTGATTACGCAAACTGCCTTGTACATCATAAATGGCTGTCGGAACACCGACAGCATTGGTTTGGGTTGTTGCAATGCCCGTTTCTATTGCATCATGCCCCACAAGGTCTACCTGTTCTACATTATACACCTGACAATTGTTGCAGTCATTGAGGTCATAGTTGCTCACAAAGGCCACAATGTGCATGTTGGAAGCGTCCCAATCTGCGGGCAGTGTTACAGTATAGGTCTTCTCAATTTCCGCACCGCCAACAAATGTAATAGGCTCGCCATTTACAGGAGTAACAAAACGCCGGCAAATATGATTGTGCTGATAGTTGGCCAAGTCAGGCGACTGCTCTGCTATGACCCCGTCTTCTATCAACAAGACATGAAGGGCTGGTGTTCCTGTTATAACAGAACCTTCTACCACATGGGAGCCTGCCTGAATCTTCAGCTGCCGGGAGGCCTCGTCATAATCACGCTTGATGCCTACGCTGACAGAAGCCGTCGATGATGCAAAATGGTTAACCAATTTGCGTATCTGGTCTGACTCCAGCACATTCAGCACAGGACCTGAAGTGGAAACGCCTAATTCTGTCATGTTCGTACGGTCTATCATCATTGCCGGGGCGAATGTAGTGCTGGAGTTATAGAACCGCTGCAAGACAGAGGAACCTGAGGCAGTAAAGATGTCTGTGCCCGCACCATAGTGGTGAGCAACGAGCACATAATTGTCAAGACCCTTCACTCCTTCGGCGATACGCGTCTGACCTGCCGGACAATTGGAACAGCCCTGTGTGGTAAACTCCTCTATCAGAACCTTTTTAGGTACCACTTCGCCCAACACCTTTATAGAGGTCGTAGCCGTGTTATTGGCAGCAAACTCGTCATCTTGACCATTAATTGACTGCAATGTGGCCTCCAATGTATAATTGCCTATGGTATCCGGAGCCTCAACAGGAAGGGTAAAGGAGCCTATCTCACCAGGCAATATATCGTCAAGCGACACGTCACAAGTTGCTTCTTTGTCGCCAATACGGTAAGCAATCTTGGCAGTCGTAGCGTCTTGGCTTGTATTGTTACGCAGCTTTCCACTCAAGGAAAAAGCCTTTCCCTTGCTTACCGTAGCCGAAGAAAGCGACAGCAAAGCAGCATCAACAGTATGGTAGCTGTCGCCGTCTATCAGTGCTTGCAGACACAATGACTGACCTTCAGAAGCCGACATGTCCGTCCATTTCCCTCCATTCAGCACCCAGCACCCATTGGTCCAGGCATCTCCGGATATGCCGACATAGCCAGAAGATGTGGTGCCGACAACAATATCACCTTGAGGATAATCAACCGGGGTGGTGAAACTTATGTCATTCCATCCCTTGAAAAGGGCTCCGGTTTTCATTTCATACAAGTTGCGCCCATCAAGACTGCTGCGCACAAAAACGACAATGCCTCCTGGTGCATCGCTGGTCAAGCCTATACGGGCACCTGTTATTTTTGAATGGCAATACATGCTGAAAGCATCGGCATTAAGCTTAATGGCTACCGCTGAGGCGGAAGTTTGGCTGAGACTTGCATCTACCACGTCGCCGTCACAATAGCCTATGGACAAATCGTCTGCCCGCACAATGCCCAAAGATGCCAAAAGCAATATAATTGATAAAATATACTTCATACGTTAAAAGCTTAGTCTATAAATATTTTCAAATTACTGATATGCTATCGTTTATCCAAAAGTGCAAAACTGATTTGCCCTTATTGTGAACACGAGCTTGTCAAAGAGAAAAGAGGATACGCCACAACAGTTTTTTGTACCTTTCATGACATACCCTCTTTGGCTTATTTACACGAAGTAGGTGTTACAACCTGCTTCTTCATCCGCTTACATTACTTGACAACAAGTTTTGTAGTAGTCTGCTTACCGTTCACCTGTACGTTTACAAGATAAACGCCTTGACCTTGACGAAGACTTACATGAGTAGTGCCCGGCTGCAATGAGCTGCTGTAAACAGTAGCACCGGCAACAGAAGTTACCACTACCTCTGCTTTATTGGCCACTATAATGTCAAAGTTGCCGTCGCATGGATTAGGAGTTACTACCACTGCTTTCGCATCTGCGTCTACATTGTCAATGCCGGAAGTACCGTTGGCATTGACCACATTGGTAAAGGTAGCGGCAGACTCACCACTTGTGTACACAGCCTTGATGGCCCATACATAATCGCCTTTCTTGGCCAATTGCTTCCATGCTGTATCTTTAAACAAGGTTTCTGTTATCACCTCTTGATTCAACTTGGTCCAAGAGGTCTCGTCAACATCATTGCCTTGAGCCAAACGGTACACATTGTAACCCAACACATTGTCAGCCTTCTCAGCTTTCAACGCATGATGAGCAACAGCCACAGGCGCAGTTTCTACTGCGGCCTTCGTAACTTTCAATGCGCCAGTCTCTGACTTCATGGCAGCCTTGACAGGAGCAGCAGTCATTGAAGCAGCATCAGCAGGTTCGCCTAAATCAGCACAATAAGCATGCACAAGCACATTATAGTCAAGACTTGCTACCTGACTAAATGAAGCCCAGCCACTGCCGGTATTGCCCCAATCGCCTTTTCCTGGCACAGCAGGACCACGGTCTACGCCTATTACTCTACCGGAACCTACATATTCATAGCCAATGAGCAAAGGCTCGTTGCCGTTGATATAATAAGGTGTCGCAAGCTCTACCTCATTCCATGCACCTAACTTGACATTGTCTACATCCTGTGAGTAAACCTCCTCTACGCCAGTGGTATTGATGCGCCATATCTTGGCTGTCCATGCAGGATTGTCGCTAATTTCATCTTTCGCATCATTTACATAGAACGCTATCTTGGATATGCTCAGCTCTTTCATGCCTTTGGTCTCTTGGTCTTCTGTTGTAAAGAGCTGTCCTACTGCTATCTCACCGGTAGAAGATCCAATACCGCCCAAGACCTTGTTGGTATCCCAATAAGCCCAGCCTTCAGCAGGAGCGTAGGCACCTGGAGCACGCCATGTTATGCTAACGGCGTCATTATTGTCTACAGACTCAGCCTTGGCATAAACCGGAGCTGACTTTATTTCATTGAGAACTACCGACAAGGTATCATAGCCGTTCTTCAGTTCTACGGTCTTCGAGCAAGTGTCAAAGCCGGCTTTGGCTACCGTCAAAGTAAATGTCCCCTTTCTGACTTCTTGCAATTGGCAAATGCCTTTGGCATCTGTTACACCCTCATAGGTATCGGTTGCATTTGAAAGTTTCACGCTTGCACCTGCCGCAACGGTACCGTTGTCGGTAGCTGTCTTGAGGGTAACGAGCGATACTTTTCCTTTTTCAAGCAACTTGCTGAATGTTGGCTCAGAAGCAGTACTGCCGAAATAGTTGCCCTTTACGGCATAAAGATAATCTGCATCTGCCTGGTCTTTCCATATGGCATCAGTATAAGATGTTTCTTGAATGGCCTCTGTCGTAAGCTTTGTCCACTTGGTTGCATCTGCCTTGTCAGCAGCTTTCAAGCGCCATACATCATATTTGATATCCTTTACTTTACTTTCTGTTTCATCAGGTGTGTTGGTTATATGACTGGCTATTTCCCAGTTGCCTTGTATTTCACTGCCGTAGTCCAGTCTTTCCCATACATACATCCTGTCAGCAGCAGAGTAATAGTACATTAAATTACCGCCGTCTACATGAGGACCGGCATCATAACTACAAGCATATTCGCCCTTATTGGGCTTTACTTCATAACCAATGATATAGCTTCTTGAGGGGTCTATCAACACAGGCTCATCCAAACGGGCTTTTGCCCAATGAGCAGTATCGGTTACAACACAGTCTTGAGAGTATATTTCCATCTCTTTGTTCTCTGGGCCACACCATACTTTCAATTTATAGGTAGCAGGCACACCAGCACGGAAACTGATACTGTCAATATAGAACTGAGTGTATGCATATTGCTTCAAGTCTGCAGGAGTAAAGCGCTGACCGACAATCATTGTATTGTCGTCTGAAGTCTTTCCAATGAAGCCGCCATGCTGTTTGTTGCTCTTGGTTACCTCATATTCAATAGCCGTTGAAGGCTGCTTCCACGACAAGTCAACATGATCTATAAGGTCTGTAGCAGACAATTGCTCCACACTCTTTGCATTTGCATTAAGAGCGGCCGACAAAGTTTGCTCCTTGACATTTATATCCAAAGAGTCAGCATAACGGTTATAGTACGGTTTCAGCACTTGAAGCTGGTAGCGGTCAAAGTGTACATTCTCAAACACCACATTGCCATTGGCATCTGTATTGCCCGTAAACGTATAGTATTTGTTCATGAGCTTGACCTCTGCATCAGCTATATTGCCTGTATTAGCCTTGACATTGACTGTCAATTTGCTATAACGGCCCTTGTCTACACCATCAGAGAAGGTAGACTCACTCATTACATCATCGCTGTAAACGGAGCGAACAGCATAACGGTAAGGCTTGTTCTCCAGGTCTTTCCATTTCGTATCCTCAACAGAATTGCCTGTTACCACCTTATCATTTACCTTGGTCCATTCATCAGCAGAAAGGCTTTCTTCGCCACAAGCCAGACGATACACATTATAGCCAACAGGCATCTTGTTAGCTTGAGGAGCTTTTTGGGCTGCCTTGGCAGGCATCACATTTGTTGCAGTTGCAAATATCTGCGCACTATACTGGTCTGAACCAAGTGTTTTGACTACTGAAGGCATTGATTCAGAAGCATAAGCCGGTGTTTCCTCTTCTGTACCGGTTGTTGCTGAAGAAGCCCATTCTACTGCACGATTATTATTGTCATTAGAGAATACTGCCTCTATATTCCAGTTATAATCCATCTCTCCTGACAATGCAGCAGATGCACTGCTCCACGCATTTTGGGAGTCATCGAAGAGGCAATCACCGCCATCCACGAGAGGACCTCTGTCAAATGACAGTGGATAAGCACCGCTTGAGCAACTTACACTATAACCAATGACTGTATTCTTTGTAGGATCAAGCTTGAACGGTTTCTTCAATGTATAATCGTTCCACTGGCCATAACTACTTACAGTCATGTCTTCTGAGTATACTTCAGACTCGTAGCCTTTCTTGCCTTGCCATACCTTCAGCGTAAACTTGGCAGCACACATAGGTATATAACGCAAGTGTGTCAAGTAGTAATCGGCATCAACACCTTTGGCTTTGAGCTCCTCAGGGGTAAAGCGTTGGCCTATCGACATCTCCAGTTTGCCGCCAAACTGACCATAAGAAGATGTACCGCTCTTGGAAAGAGAAACAGGTTGTACAGGCAACTTCCATGATACGACAGCTTTGTCTGTGGCATCTGTTGCCGCTACACTATAAGGCGAAGCCGGTGTCGGAGTCATTTCCAATGTGCCCCAGTCCACTTCTTTCTCTGCCTCTTCCGAGTCAAACATCCAGTTGGAAGTTACAGTCTTGTAGTCTTTTGCCTCTATTGTATAAGCAAATACTTTGTCTGTATACATCTTGTCGACAGTAAACTCACCTGCGGCGTTCGTTTTTGCAGTATAAATAGAGTCGCCAGTAATGGTGATAGTCGCATTGGCAATGGCTGATCCGTCAATTGCATCTGCCACCTTACCATTGACTTTCACTTGAGAAGTCTTGCGTACATTCTTTATATCTATTACAGTCTGCTGGCCGGCAGTAACAGAACCGCCTTTTGAAGCCTCAACATAGCCCTTTCCAGAAGTAGTCAATCGGGCCCAGCCAGTAGGAACATACGGCATAGTATATGTACCGTCGGCATCTGTTTTAGCAGACAAGCCATTGGTATTGGATGCAGTTACCGTAATATCCTTGACGGCATTGCCTTCACTGTCTGTAACTTTACCTGTTACGCTGCCGTAAGTCTTTGAATTGATAAAGAAGATAGTGTTAGGTATATACGAATAGAACGAGCCGTCATTTTGGTCCGGATTGTTGGGATCCATTACGTTTCCAGAGCGTGAAGCGCCCAAACCAGCTTCCGTGGCATAACAAGCAAGGCCATAACCGTCAGCGGTAAACAGGTCGCTGTCATACTCACCCACTACCATTATTGATACATTGCCGCCCGTGTACTCAAACGATTTGTCAAAAGGAATAACGAGATCGTATTCGCCACGCATCAAGTCGAGCTTGCCATCAAACACCAGAGACATTTTATTGGCAGGTATCCAGCCTGTGTTCATATCTGTCTGTGTGGTGTTGCCCATATATATCTTGAATGGCACTCCCTTATAATCGCGGCTCATGCTGAAGCGCACTTTATAAGCAATAGAGTCTATTACACCTGCCTTGTTGCCAAAAGCATCAGCAGTATATACCGTCTGGTTGAAGGCTACTCCATAGCGAGAGAATGGAAGAACTGCGCTCAATGTATTGCCTGTACCAACGGTAACAGCGTGCATATAATCAGGTTGTACGGTAAGTTTGGTATATGAAGTATAGTCGTCTGTGGCGCACTCATCACCATCCATCACCACTTTGCCGCGCAAAGCCATCGGTCCTACTGCGGCCGGAGTCCAAGTAATAGAGGCTGTTCCGCTACCGCCAGCAGCAAGCTGACGTGTTATTTTCTTTTCGCCAAGTACTTTACCGTCATTGTCAAGCAACTGAACAGTAAACTTGCCCGAACGCTTTGAGCCTACATTAGTATAGGTAATACCCGTAGTAACTGTTGTTCCAACGGTAGGATTGGTATCAGTATTGGTTATGCTGGTGGCCTCTATGTTGTTCTCATGCATCTCTTCTACTCTCATGTCATCAAACCATAAATAGCTGCTTGACACATTGTAGAGATGCAAACCTATGTAAGCATTGGTTGTAGAGGCTGGAGTGAAGGTCTCTTCTATAACAGACCAAGCACCGTCTGTGCTCACATCAGTCAGTGTCTTGATGGTATTGCGCTGTGCATTGACCGTAGAGTCTTTACCGTATGTGATGTCCAGGCAGAAGCTTTGGAACTGTCCACACTTGACTTTGGAAGTAAACTTATAGGTTTTGCCTTTCTCCAATTTCACTGGTGGCGTGTAAAGAGACTCGTCTATCGTTTTATCACGATATGCAAAGCCCACTGCCGACGGGCTTTCATAGCCACTGTAATGATTGATGCCCAAGGTGTATCCGTCCTTGTTGTTGTCCACAATGGTCCACATCGGATAGGTATCTTCGTTTTCCCAGTTCTCGCGCAACGGCAGATTGGCTGTCTTTCCTGCTTTTATTGCACTTGAAGTGGCAGAAGCTCCCACGCCATTCACGTTTCGAGCCGTAATTTCATAAGAGTACACACCATAGGTAGCCAAATCCGTATCCGTATATGATGTGGCTTCCAAATTGGTAGCAAGCACCTTGCCATCAGGTTTCCTGACGATACGATAGCTCAAATCCTTGGTGTCATACCAGCCTCCATACAGTCCGAACACTGATGGAGTCCAAGCCAAGTCGATAGCTGTCTTCTTGTCGTTCAAGGCAGCGGTAACGCCTTGTGGCGCACCCGGGCGGTCTACACCTATGTAAGTATTAACCGATACCCCGGCACTATTGCCTGCCGTGTTGCCCGCTACTATGGTATAGCTATGCTTTCCTTCGGTAGGATTAGGGTCTGTCCACGACATTTCGCCTCCAACAGTTATGCCATCTCGCAACACTACGGAGTCTTTTTTATCCTTGTAAACGGTTACAGACGACAGGAAGTCCAAGTCTTCACCTTCACGGCTCTTTGACGGATTGGTCCATTTCAGAGTCATGCTCAGTTCGCCATTCTTGCCCGGCTCATGTGTCAGGTTGGTAATAGCGGCTGGTGAAGCATTGTTGCTTTTAGGCGTAACGGTTACATTATCTATATAAGAAGCATAGCGCAAGGCTGTGCTGTTTTCCCACCACTTGGTGTGGTCATGGAAAGCTATGTAATAAACACCGTCTGCCTTGGGAGTTATCTCACCATCGTAAGTATTCTGCTGGTAAGACTGCACATCCAGTATCTTTTCTTTCGATGTAGTATCCGTGGGTGCTTTCAGCACATATACCGACACATCTGCATCAAAAGACACAGTGGAATGGAAAAAGAACGAGAGGCCGTAAGTCATGCCTTTCTTCAGCTTCAGGCCCGGAGATATAATCCAGTCGTCGCACGGCCGCTTTTCCTTTGCATTGTACTGGGCGAGTTTTACACAGGGACTATTGTCCATACCCCAAAAATTAAGATAAACCCATTGATACGGCACATTGTTGATTTGTGTCCACTTGCTCACGGCTTCTTCTGTGTCGAAGCCTTCAAAGTAAGGCACATCCAACCCCGTTTGCCCCGTATCGTCCGTTTGCAAGCGCTGTAGCGCAGCTAACGTTGCCGTAGGCATACTGACAAGCAGCAGCAACAACGGCAAATAGAATTGTAACTTCTTGTACATACTGAAACGGTTTTAAAATATAAAATAAAAGTTATTTGTTAATGTATATTTTCTGTTTATAGCTACCGTCGGCTGTTGTCAGCACCAGTATATAGGCATTGCCTGCCCATCCCTCGGTAGAGATTGTGCATGAGGTCTGCCCGCTGCCTAACTTCCGGTGTGCCATCTGCTGGCCTGCTGCATCAAAGACAGAGAGCTGGACGGCTTGTCCTTGCCAACCGAGTGTAAGCTCGTTGCCGTTTACCTTGCTGGTCAGTTGCAGCGCATCGGCTGCCATTACAGCCTGAATGGCCGACGGCATGCCCGTGCTGACAGTGATGTCGTCTATGCCTATGCCATGGCCGTAGTTGCCCGTAGCGCCAAAAGCTATAAAGTATTCTTCGGTAGCATCAGGCAAGTCCAGCTCTGTGAGTGTCCATTCCGGAGTATCCGTATTGTAAGTGGCCAACTCTTGCCACTTTCCGTGGGCCGATGTACGGTAATATACCTTCAGTTCGTCTTGGTCGCCATCCCATGTCGGCATCAGCCTGTAGAAAGACAGCTTGCCTGTTGCATAGCCCGTAAAGTCCAATTGCGGTGATACGAGCAAGGTGGTATTTTCATTATAGGCTTTATCATTGAAGACAGCGTTGTATTGTCCGTCGTGAGCTGACGTTACGTCTTCATACTCTTCGTCTACGCCTGCGCCCAAAGTCCACTCGGCATCGCCTTTTTCCTTTGACTGTTTCCAGCATTCGCTCTCAAGGCTTTGCTCGAAGTCTTCTGCATAAGGGAAGCGCTGCACCACCATGCACCTTACATACAGGTTGGTGGAACAGGTAGACACGCAACCGTATTTGTCTGTTACCGACACGGTCAGTGGATAGTTGCCGTCTTTCTCTATCGTGCCGCTTATTTTGCCGTCAGTTGTCATGGCAAGGCCTTTTGGCAGTGTGCCGTCTGCCAGCTTGAACTCAAACGGACCTTCGCTGCCTGTCGGCTGCAATGTATATTCATACTGCTGACCTACCTCGCCATTAGGCAATGCGTCTGCCAACTGAATGTCGTTGCACGATGAAGCGGTAAGCAGAATGGTGCGCACACGCTTCACCTCTGGGGCTTGTATGGTAATGGTTCCCGTGTGGTTTCCTATGTTTTCGGGCACATACCGCACATAGAGGCGTGCGCCATCTACGCCGAGGGTGGCAGTCTTGCCCCAAGTCTTCTCGTCCACCGACAGTTCAAAGCAGCCTTCTACCATGGCTTGTATGTCTTTGGTAAGGTTATAGCCTTTTATGTCCAGGTAATCATCTGGATTGTCTTGTCCCACTTTACCGTCCAGCTCTATCTGTTCCTTGTCGAGTGTCATGCGTGGAGCTGTCGGGTTGTAATAGATGCCCCGCAGTGTTTCAGCTCCCGTGTTCAGCGGGTCGAGCAACTGCTGCATATGGTTTTCGGCTTTCTGCCCGTATTGGTTCCAGTGGTACCACAGCTTGCCGTAATAGTTGGTACCCGTCTTTTTGGTGCATCCGCCGCCGCCACCGGTCAATGTGCCTACTACAAGATGGTTGCTGGCAAAGAGCGGTGAACCTGAAGATCCGCCTTCCACTTGCGACCAACCATTGTCTGTCTGCACAAACTTCACTTGCCAATGGGCATCAGGAGCACCGGGACCGCCCTGCCCTGTCCACTGGCCGGACTCGTAGCGGTCAAAAGTGGAAATCTTCTTGATATCGCCGGCAGGATGATGGATACACACGCCACGCCCTTCCACTGGCTCGTTACGGCGATCCCAGCCATTGAAATAGACATTCCACTCTTCCGGCACTTGGTCGGAGAGTTCTATCAGCATACCGTCTGAACCGCCTTCCGTAGGAGTGATGCTCTTGCGGGTACAGCCTACAAGCGTCTTGGCGTCAAGAGGCTCCGCGCTTTCTGCACCCGGCGACTCATAATGGAAATAAAACTGCCACTTGGCAAGGTTTGGCTCTGTGCTGCCGCAATAGCAGTGATAGGCTGTAAGAAGATAGGGGGCAAGGTCTTCTGCCGTATTGTTGATCATGGTGCCTGAGCATACATAGATGCCGTCCTCGAAATACATGAGCAGGCGTACCACGCCATCTTTTTCTGTTTGCCAGTCTTTTCCTTCGGTATTGTTCACGTTGATCATGCAGTCGCTCGAGCTTCCGTATTCTTTACGCGGCGCTTTGCTGGGCTTGTTGGCACTGCAATCGAGATGATTGTAGCAGTAAGCCACACTGCTGATGTGCAGGCGTGTGCGTGCCTGAAGGTCCTTGCTGTCTGCCGGATATACCATTTCCAAGGTTACGGCATCGCCAAATGTCATTTCCGTTGAGAAAGGACCTCCCTGCGGATGGGTACGGTAGGTGTAGGCACCCAACACATTTGAATGGTCATCATTATACAAATAGAGCTGTGTGCCCTCCGGAAGGTAGAAATCATCATAAGCCAATATAAGGGCCGGAGCATCGGCAGACGTTATGCGCAACCGCCAAATGATGCGCCCGTCGGGCAGTGTGCTCCAAGTACCATCAGTATGAATATCGTAACTTACCGGGATGTTTACGCCCACGCGAGGCAGTGCACCCTCTTCTGCCGTGGCCTTGGCATCGCGGCGTGCCTGCTTCAGCAGATTCTTGAAAGGGGCCTTGAGCTGTTTCACACTTATCTCGCTGCCTGCTTTCGCGGTAAAGCTGGCGGGATGGCCGCCAAAACTTACCTGCGCCAATGACTTGCCCGAAACGGCAAGCATGAGGAACATTGAGAGCAATGAACGCTGGCTTGCCAATTTGTCAACCAATCTTTTTATTCGCATCTTATAAATTTTTTAATGATTTCATGTTGCGAAATTAACGAATAATGGTTTATTTTTATACACTTTTATCATTCAAACGTTTACACTTTTACGTAAATGTAAACAATACAATGCTTTTTTTACCGAAATGCATATCATTTTAGCAATATGCGCATATATATGCCATTAACATTACAATAAGTAGGCTTTCAAAATTAAGACAAACTTTATATGTAATATTTTACTGATTTTTTTTACTTTTGCAAATACATAGCAGTTGATTGACAACGACACGCTCAACAACTTGTTTTTACACGCATGCACTTATGAACGCAAGAAGATACATCTTTACATTATTTATATATATAGCAGGTCTTGTATTTAACGGTGAACTGAAAGCCTCTGACATGGCAGACACCAGTGCCGCAGTATTCAATGAAAAAGGCAATGCTTTCTTCAAGGCTTCACGTTATTCGGAAGCCCTTAATGCCTACACAAGAGGGCTTGAAAAGGCCCGCAACACCGACAACGAAAAGATGATAGTGTCTGCATTGGGAAACATCGGCAACATTTACGCCAAAATGGGCGATTTTACACAGGCTCTTTACTACCAGAAGCAGGGCTATGAAAGGGCGGTAAAGATGAACGACAATGAGCTGCAAAACAAGTTTACCACCAACCTTGTAGGGCTTTACTGCATATTGGGGCAGGTCAACCATGCCAAACTGTTCTACAAGATGCAAATGATGCACCCTCGCAAAAACAGGTTTGAAACACGCTACTACGCACTTTACAACCAAGGCATCATTGCGCAGGCCGAACACCAATACGACATTGCCGAATACAACCATAAAAGCGCACTGAAATATGCACTCGACATGAAGCAGCCCGCAGCGTATGTGTTTACACAATGGTGCGAACTGGCCAAGGTCTATTTGGCCACCAACAAAGTGTCGGAAGCCCTAAGTGCATTGTCTACCGCACTGGACATTGCCAACAAGGCCGGCAACACCGAGCTGAAAGCCAGCGCATGCCAGCAACTGGCCAAGACGTATGAACAGCTGAAGCAAATGGACAAGGCTGAAAGCTACAAGAAAATGTACCTGTTGCTGTCTGATTCCATATTCAATGACCAGCAAATGAAAATAGCCAACGGCAAGCTGTTTGAATATGAAAACAAAATAAACCAGGAGCAAGTGGACAGCCTCTTGCGCGCCAACAACATCAAGACGGCTACCATTGCGGTGTTCATCGGGCTGCTGGCTGTTATCGGCATCTTGGCTTTGTCTGTCTACCGCAAGAACAAGAACCTGCTCAGCATGCAGAAGTTTCTTGTTGCCAAGAACCGGGAACTAAGCCGGCAGGATACCCAGACCAACAAGCTGCTGAGGCAATATGCCACTGCTGTGGGCGAAAGGGAAAACCGGCAGCCCAAGGAAGAGGAAGAAAACAACGAGAACGCCAATATCGGACTGAACGAGGAACAAATCACACTGCTGCTTGACAAAATAGCCACTGCCATATCTGACGTGAAGAACATTTCGCAATCTGACTTCTCCATCGAGAAGCTTTCTGACCTCATCCACTCCAACAAGCGGTACGTGTCGTGGGTAATCAATGAGCGATACGGCAAAAACTTTCGCACGCTGCTGAATGAAAAGCGCATCAACATTGCATGCCAGCGCTTGTCTGACAGCAAAAACTACGGCAACATCACTATCCGCGGCATCTATGAAGAGCTGGGATACAAGTCGCCCACCAGCTTCAACAATGCCTTCAAAAAGGCTGTCGGCATGACACCTTCCGCCTATCAGCGGCTGTGCGACAGCAAGAACAACATTGCCGCTTCGTGATGCTGCCTGGACAACATGCGCTTTGCTGCATCACCCTTACGCTGCAACAGCTTTCCGACAGCACTGCTTTCGGCAAGCGATTGCATTGCTTTCGCAATATGATTGCACTGCTTTCGCCTGGCAACAGCACTGCAACCGGAATGTAAGAAAACCGGTATAAAAAGGTTAACAATTTATTTCTCAGCCCCCTCTTTAGCATGATAGTTGTCAGGAAAAATACCTTTACATGTTAAAAATAACCAAACGGGGGGGGGTAATTTCCAAAGCTTTTGCTGACTGTTCAACAATAATGAGTACCTTTGCAGTACCTGTTACACAATGCAGGGAAATGGCTTGACTGCATGCCGGCAGGGCTTGAGGCACTGCACTGACACGGCAAGCCGGAAATGAAAAGGAAGGAACAGCAAGAAAACCGCCTTTTGAAATTACTACTTTACTAAGAAATACATGCGTAACTTATATAAAAGCATAGTCAAGTACTGTCTTTCATCCAACAGTTCGCCGATTGAACACCGGCGGCTGAAATGCTTCTTGTTCATCACCCTGATAGAGATGCTGGTCATACCCATCAACCTGTTGGGCATCAGCGGGCGTGAAACACTGTTCTTCATGGTGCCCACACTCGTCAAGTTTGCTGTCATATTAGTGGTGCAGACACTGTTTTGGAGCAAGCACATCAGCCTGATAGCAGCCATTGAAGCCATACTGATAGCCACCAGCTGCCGCCTGACGTTTGAGAATGTGGCAGCTGTAATTCTGCCGGAACTGTTTGACAGCCAGATTATCTACGGCAACTTTGCCGTCAGCGCATCAGTTATCATCGTGGCCATCATAGCCCACCTGCGCTATCTGCCCATGGTCATGACGGCAGTTACCTTTGCCTGCTTCCTGGCCTTCGGCATGACGGCATCGCCAGACATGCTGGTAGACAGCCTTTGGTATATGCTGATACTCTTCAGCACCACTGCTGCCTTGGTCATTTTCAACTTTCAGCGGCTGAAACACGACCGTGAATTGCCCGTGATAGACATGGACAGCAGCATCAGCCGCGAGGAGCTGAAGGCGATGGAGATGCTCACCTCAAGAGACGACCTTACGAAGGAGCAAATCAACAGCCTACTGAACAGGCTCGAACCGCAGCGCCGCGAACTGCTCATCAGCAATCTTAACAGCACGCTTACACCACCTGTTCCCATCAAAAAGGTGATAGAAACCATCTTTCCACAGCTCACCGCATCTGAGATTGACATCTGTGTGCTGATAGCAGACGGATACAGTCTCAAGCAGATTTGCGACAAATTGGGCAAGTCGGAGTCCAACATCACCAGCCAGCGCACGCACATCAGAAAGAAGCTCGGACTGCAACGGCAGGACAACCTGCAACGGGTCATTGAAGATGCACTGCAAGACCACAGATAAAAGCAACGAAAGCAATTGATTTTTGAACACCTGTTTATACGCAAGAAGGGACACTCAACCATGGTTGAATGTCCCTTCTTGCGTATAGGAAAACAATTGGCGGCACTTATTTGGCCTCTTCCATCACACCCTCTACATACACACGGGTAAGCTCAGGCTCACCGTTTGAGCGCACGGTAATGGCTTTTTTGAAGTGGCCCGGAAACTTTCCCTTACCGTTGTAGGTTACGGTAAGCTGACCCTTCTGGCCGGGTGCCACAGGCTTCTTGGTGTAAGTGGGCACCGTGCAACCGCAACTGGCAATGGCTTGGTTAATCACCAAAGGGGCATCACCGGTATTGGTAAAGGTGAAGGTGCACTTCTGTACTGCGTTCTTTTCTGAGAAATTGCCGAAGTTATAAGTTATCTTGTCAAACTTTATGCCGGCTTTTCCCTGAGCTGAAGCATAGCCGACGGTGAACAACAGCATCAGCATAGCCAATAAAATCTTCTTCATGATAGTTGCTATTTAAATGTTTTTAATCGAAGAAAGCGCAGAAAACGCACATTTCTTTACGTCTTTCGGGGCAAAATTACGCCTTTTTTTTATTTCTGATACTATAATCATTGATTATTATGTTAAATATTGTGGAAAACTACTACTATATCAGTCATTTAAGCTATCAACTGTAAGTTATACAGAGATTATTGCGCCTTTGAGAAGAAACAAAAACTATTTTACAATGCCAACAGACTTGTTTCTAACGATTAATTCGTACTTTTGCACAACGGATGTCGAGCACACGGAACAGTGCGAGACACAAGACAAAGAAACAATACACTATGGACGTAAAAATAGATGACTCGTGGAAAGCGCACATCGGCAAGGAGTTTGACGAGGAATACTTCAAACAGCTGATAGCGTTTGTACACCAGGAATACCGCAACTACACCTGTTATCCGCCGGGACGGCTGATATTCAATGCCTTCAACCTGTGCCCCTTTGACCGGGTAAAGGTAGTTATCATCGGGCAAGACCCCTACCATGAACCGGGACAGGCGCAGGGATTGGCATTCTCGGTCAACGATGGAGTGCAGTTTCCGCCGTCACTCATCAATATATTCAAGGAGGTACAAGCCGACACCGGGGCAGACATTCCACTGTCGGGCAGCCTTGTGCGCTGGGCCAAACAGGGGGTGCTGCTGCTCAATGCCACGCTGACGGTAAGGGAGCACCAGGCCGGCAGCCACCAGAAGCACGGCTGGGAGCAGTTTACTGATGCCGTCATCAAAGCCCTGTCGGAGCAAAAGGAGCATCTGGTGTTTATACTGTGGGGCGCCTACGCACAGAGCAAGGCGGCATATATAGACACGGCAAGGCACTTTGTGCTCAAGTCTGCCCACCCTTCGCCACTCTCGGCGTATCGCGGTTTCTTCGGCAACCACCACTTCAGCCTTGCCAACCAGTACCTGCAAAGCAAGGGATTGGCACCCATAGAGTGGTAACGCCCGCTGTCGGCTGGCTGAAAGAACTGGGGGCTTGACGCTCTTTTTCAAAAGAAAAAGCCAAATGAAAGAATACAAAAACATGATTAAAGCAACAAAGATACATGCTACCTATTATAGAAATTGACCATGTGCTCGTGTCGCCGGACATCTTTACGGAATGCTTCTGCTGCGACCTTGACGCATGTAAAGGCATCTGCTGTGTGGAGGGTGATGCGGGTGCACCCGTTACACTCGACGAAATCGGAGGCATAGAAGATGCTCTTGACACGGTGTGGAACGACCTGTCTGCCAACGCACAGGCGGTAATAGACCGGCAGGGCGTGGCTTACAACGACCGCGACGGCGACCTCGTAACCTCCATTGTGGGCGGTAAAGACTGCGTGTTTACCTGCTACGACAACGGCTGCTGCCTCTGCGCACTGGAAAAGGCATACCGGGAGAAGCGCACGAAATTCTGCAAACCCATCAGCTGTGCGCTCTACCCTATCCGCGAAAAGCGGCTGAGCAACGGCATGGTGGGGCTTAACTACCATCGCTGGGCGGTGTGCAAAGATGCCGTAAAGAAGGGGCGGGAGCTGCAACTGCCTGTCTACAAGTTTCTGCAAGGGCCGCTCACCCGCCGGTTTGGGGAGCAATGGTACAACGAACTGCTCAAGACAGCTGAAGAGCTGACCAAGGCGGGACTGCTGTAAGCAGCCTGACAGTGCTTGTAAAGCAACAGAGACAAACGGCATTTGAATGCCGTTCGGAACAAAAAAGCCGCACTATGGTTGGTATTTCAATGCCAAACATAGTGCGGTTTGCTGTTATTCGTTATTTCTTCCGGTAGTTCATGGGCGACATACCCACATGTTCCTTGAAGTATTTGCCCAAGAACGACTGGTTGGGAAAGTTCATGTCGTGGGCTATTTCCTTGATGCTCTTCGTGCTGTTCCTGAGCTGCACGCGCAGCTCCATGACCACATAGTTGTCTATCCACTCGTTAGGCGTGCGGTGGCTCACCTGCTTCACCGTCTCGGACAGATACTTGGCAGTGATGCAGAGCTGCTTGCCGTACCACGACACGCGGCGCTCCCGGCGGAAGTTTTCTTCCACCAAGGTAATGAATTGCGTAAAGATGGCCTCGGCACGCGTCAGCTTTCGCTCCGAGGTTTGCAGTACACGGTGCTGCGCATTGCCCATATCATAAATCAGAGCTGCCATCAGCATGCGCGCCACATCGCGGCGAAACATGTGCACAGGGGTATCTATACGTGCCTTGATCATGTGGAAATACTCTTTGACAAGCTCCACCTCTTCAGGATAAATGCCAAAGACAGGGTGGTTTCTTGACAGCAAAAACAGCATGGAAAGCTCATGGACGCCCTGCACTACCTCATAAAAGAAATTGTAAGACATGATGATGGCCAGCCCCTGTATGTCGGAACTCATGTAGTCGTTGCACACCATCTGGCCCTCACTGATGATGAACACATCGTTGGCTTTTACCTCAAAAGCTTGCGTATCGGCAGTAAAACGCATGCTTCCATGCGTACACAAACCTACCACTATGCAGGCCCTGCGGGCAGGATAGTCAAGACGCACCGCAGGAAAGGCATCCACCAGCAGCAGGTCATCGCCTATGCAACAAGGGTTTTGGGATGACTTGATGTCGGCAATCGTTACGACAGGCAGGTCTTTTTCCGTTGTTCTCATGTATCTTCTGTTATCTGTTTTTCCTTTTAGTAATGTGCTGCTGTGCCACACATACAAGCATATCTTTCCATACCCGGCACGGCTTTCTCTGTCAGAAAGAGACCTTTCTGCATGAACAAAGCAACTCGTCAGTGTAAACAAACAAGCGCATTGAAAAGATAAATGTAGCTTCGCTATTGTAAATAAAACGTTTAATGTAAAGTATAAAAGCAACAAGCAAGCACTTTGCAAAGCTACAAAATTTATCGTAAACAAAACTTATACTTTTGCCTAAAAGATGTATTTATTCAATGACAAAAGCTAAAAAAACACTGAAAATGCACACTTTCGGTAAACAAATGCGCCCCTGCCAACCTGTATTTCAGGTGGCAGGGGCGCAAACTGTTGCAGCGGTCGCTCAACAGGAGCGACAAGATTGTTTACTCGTTGACGACTTTCTTTACAGTGCTGCCGCTCTTCACAATCAGCAAGCCCTTGGCATTGACGTCTGACAGGCGGAAGTTGGCAGTCTTGCAGCGGTAGAGCTGCTCGCCCTGGGCATTGTAAACGGTGGTGTACTCGTCAGCAGCTGGCTGGCTGACAGTAACCTGACGGTCTATGCCGGTAGGCGTATCCTTGGTTACGGTTACTCTACTGCCGTTCTTCACGATGGTGTATGAGGTTACGCCACCCGCAGCTCTGACAGGAAACTCGTTGTCGCTGTTGACATACTTGGTGGTAACCGTCAGCTTGTAAGTGCCGTTGGCAGCATTGCTGAGGGTTGAACGCTTGCTGTCGTTGTAAAGATAGCCAAGGTTCAGATTGGGCGAATAGTAAGGCATGGCATGCACAGCATCGTCCTCATTGTCTATATTGATGAACGTGTCATCATAGGTAGTGCCGTCCGGACGGGTCCAGTGTGCGGTTACAGTGCCCATGAAGTCGTAGTCGTTATAGTTCATGATAGGCGACGATTGCGATACCTTGAACACCAAAGTGTTGCTGGTTGCGCTTACGTCAGGTGTCTTTGTAAAGTAGAGGTCTGAATGCTCCGGCACATTCTCGTCAGGCAAAGCAAAGCCTACTATCATGTTTTGATAAGAAGAATACTTCTCTTCACTGCCGTTAGGCTGAAGGATGTTCATGTCGTAGTATCCGTCTTTTGAACCGTCCCAGCCCCAGTTTACGTGCACGAGTCCTTCGGCATTGTAGCCGTCAAACACGAAAGCATGACCCGCACTCTTGTCAATGTCGCTGCCGGAGTAAAGCAACGGACGACCGGCATTCAGCTCACCGTAGAGCATGTCGTTCCATTCTTCAGCAGTATAATATTCGCGGCGCACATTGTGCAGATTGGTATTGTACTTGAAGTTCTTGCGCAAGGCGTTGGCAGCCAGTATATAGTGAGAGCCGCTACCTGTGGCATTGTACTGCATGAAGACAGCTATACCACAGTGATACATCAGCTTTGCCACGGCATCACCCTGGGTTTTGTTGTACTCGCCCTTCTTGTATTCAAGCAGCATGTTGTCGTAATCGTAGGTACCTTCCGCAAAATCTACAATCTCAAAGTTGTCGATACTGATTTCTTCGCCCTCTCCTGTGGTCGGGTATTTGTGGAAATACATGACCTGTGCCATAGCGGTAGCCACACAGCCAGAAGGGTATTTCTTGTAGCAAAGGAGGTTGTAAGGTTCTCCCTGCCCCCATTTGGTAAGCATGATAGGCTCCATCTCGGTCTTGTAGTTGCCGCTCACGCGCACCGCTTTCTTCACAGTGCCGTTGGCCAAGGCCTCGTTTGCAGCATTGAGCCACCAGGTAAAGCCGTCGGGCATCGTGCTGTCGTAAGGGCTGGTAGAGTAGCCCAGCACCGCCTCATTGGCGTCATCGTTGGCAATAACGGCAAAACCGCCTTGGTGAGAACCCATCACCGTGAGGGCAGGCATCACCTTGAGTTCGAGCATTTCTGAAGCGGCAGGAGCCTTCTTCATGCCCCCTTGACTTGCCAAAGCAGCGGCAGCAGCCAGCTGCTTCTGGCGTAATGTACGCTCGGCAGCCTGTGTGCCCAACAAAGAAGCAGCCATGAGCGCCAAAAGGAAATAACGTTTCTTCATCTTATTAACAGTTAATTTATAAATGAACATTTAGGAGAAAAAGGCCGAACAGTACCGAGGCTGTCCGACCTTCATTATAGTCAATAATTAGAGAGTGCTTAGTTAGCTGGCTTGGCAGGTACCGGGTTGTAAGTTGCCGGGAACACCAAGTCGTGCTCGCCGCCTGTCAAACCATAACCTGTAGTGCCTATTGGGTAGCTCAAGCTGAAGATAACAGCATGTTCTTTTTCGTCCCAAGTACCGACACCACTTACGGTACAGTCACCACTTACGCCTTGGCCATCGTCAAAATGGAATACTTTGGTGCTGTTGTCTACGGTAGCATTGCCCTTATAGTCAAGGGTAAAGTACATGCTGTATTCATCACCAACAGTAAGACCCAATTGCTCGCCTATGGCTCCAAAAGGATTCTTGATATAATAGGTATGGGTACCTTTTTCGGTATCCTCACCGTAATCATATACATCAATATCCCAAGGATACATGGTTGTATTATCGCTCATGAACCAGCTTGCCTTAAACTGGCAACCAGGTATTTTGTTCAACACGCTTACGGTGTAGGTCTGAGATCTTGCACCATACATATAGCTTGCACCGGTACCATCGGCATCATTGACGGTGCTCACCTTAACCTTGACGTTGATAACTTTCTTTCCGCTCTCGGCAAGGGTCTTCAAAGATGAGAGGTCAAGTGTTTTGGTAACCCTACTTTCGCCTGCGGCAAACTTCACTGTCTCGGTCTTGTTGATACCTTCGCCTGTAATGTAGACAGTATAGTCCTCTGCCTTGGCGGTGTCATGACGTGCTACGGTGTAAGAAGAACTGAAAGCGGTGGCGTCATCGTCTGAGGTCAGCACCTTGGTAAGGTCGCTGCTGTTGGCAATGATATAGGCACCGGAGTTGTCGGAGTCCGGGTTGCCATCGTAGCTGTACTCGTCTGTACAAGCGTTCAGCGCTGTCATCAGCACAGCCATCAACGCTACGTAGCTGTATTTGAATATCTTTTTCATTGTGTTTTCAATTAAAATCGTTTACTCTTCTGTTCGTTTCGTTTACTCTTCTGTCCACTCCGTGTACTTGCTTGACGGGTCTGGGTTGTTCTTGCCCACAATGGCAGCATTGTTGTTCTGCTCGGTACGAACGATACACCAGTTCATCCATGCCGGGCGGCCTTTGGTATTGAAACGGGTAGTTGCCTTGAAGTTGGTGCCTGAGTAGCCACGGGTTACGCTCCAGTTCAGACGCTTGATGTCGAAGAAACTGATGCCTTCGCCCCAGAACTCGATACGCTTCTGGTTGACGATGGCCTTAATAACGTCTTCCTTGTCTGACCCGGAGATTTTGTACTTGTCTTTGCTGAAACCTGAACGATAGTTGTTCATGAAGCCCTCAAACAGGGTCTTGGCATTCTTGGCACTACCGTAGTGTGCCAACGCTTCTGCCTGAATGAAGTACATTTCCTCAATACGCATCAGCGGGTAAGCAGATGCACAGGCCACCTTGTAATTGGTATAGTTGCCCTCGTTAGGCTGGAACTTATAGCCTACATTAGGAGTAAGCTTGTTGTCACTGTCAAAGAACACCTGCATCCAGTTGCCGGCATACATTTCCTTAAAGAGGTTATTGTCCATCATTGGCACCGGACCTGCACCTGCATAGCCGAAACTACACTGCGGACTCATCCAAGAAGTCCAGTTGACAATACCTGAGGTAACGGTAGCATCCTGATCTGTCTGCTGAGCACCCCAAAGGAATTTGCTCAATGTGTTGAAGCAAGTCTTTGTATAACCGGTTATCTCACCACTTGAATTCACTTCCAAACAGTCTGAATATGACATAGGAGCATCTGAGCTGGCAGCCTTGATTGCCGTGTTGGCATAGTCGTAAGCCATGCGGTAGCTGGTCTTGCCGGCAGCTACGGCAGCCGGGTCTGAACCGTCGGCAGCAGCCTTGTCTGAGCCGTCGGGGTTGGCACCGTCCCACATGTAGAGGCGGGCATAAAGACCGTAAACGGCAGCCTCGTGAGGCAAGGTCCTGTTTGCGCCGAGCGACTCACTGGCTTTGGCCAAGTAAGGTACATAGGTCAATGCGCTGTCGAGGTCGTTCTTGATGAAGGCGAACATCTGCTTGTGTGTAGCACGCGGATTGTTCTTGGTGTCCTGTTGGGTAGTGGTGTCGGTTACGATAGGCACTGTAAGACCTTCCACACCATTGGCCTTGGCCTCTGCTTCAGTAACATCTGCAGGCAGATACTCGTAGCAACGAGCCATGTCAAGATAGTACATAGCGCGGAAAGCGTAAGCTGCACCACGGGCGCCCTTTACCAACAGAGAATCAGAACCTGTAACATCGGTAGCAGAAGCGAGCAGCTTGTTGCAGGTAAGCACAGACTGATAGTAGTAGTTCCACAGGTATTGCGGCATCATGTAGGCGTCGCCCTGGCCGAGGTTTCGCTCCCACCCCATAAACTGGTCGTAGTCAGAGAAAGCGATAGGCATATCACCTGTCTCTATATCACGCACGTGCATCATGGCACCATAGCCGAATGCATAGTGCTGATATGTGTCGCCTTCCATCACATTGAGTCGCTTAGGCAGTGCCATGAGCATACCACTCACGGTATTTTTTGATTGATCTATCTGGTTTTGGGTTGCACCGCTTGTAGGCTCGGTCTCGTCGATACAGCTTGTAGTAGCGAGAGAGAGAGAGGCGAGTGCCACACCCATAAACAATTTTATATTTCTTTTCATAATTGTTGTTCCTTGTTAATGCTAAATTAGAATGTTACGGTCAAACCGCCGGAAATAGAACGGATTGGTGAGTAATAAGCAGCGGTAGATGTTCCGCTGATGCTCTGACGTGGGTCAAGACCTTGACGCTTGCTCCACAACCACAGGTTGTCGCCAGCCACATAAAGTTTAACATTCTGAATACCAAGGCTGTTAATCCATACGCGTGGCAGATTGTAAGCGATGTTGACATTCTGCAGTGCCAAGTAAGAAGCACTGGTCAGGAAGCGGTCTGAAGTAGCCGCCATGTATTCATCGCCGAACTGGAAGCGTGGCACATTGGTATTGGTATTTTCAGGAGTCCATGCCTTGAGCAGGTCTGTATGGAACGCTCCGCCACGGGTTCCGCTCATTTCCTGCTGGTAGGTGGCATCAAACACCTTGCCTCCGAGCTGGTAGTTGAAGGCTACAGATACCTCCAAGCCCTTGTAGCTGAGTGAGGTGCCGAAGCCGCCGTACACCTTAGGCAGCGCTGTGCCGCAGAGGTGATAGGTAGCGCTGCTGTACTCAGCAGTCTTCTCCTGGCCTGTTACTTTGCCATTGGCATCTTTAACATCTTTCCAATAGAGTGCTTCGCCTGTCTTTTCGTCTACACCTGCATACTTGGGCATATAGAAGTTGTAGATAGACTGGCCCTGACCATAGAAGTAGTTGCCTGAAGCATAACCCCCTACGCCATCAATTGTCATTGAGCGGCGCTCTGCCGGCAGCTTGGTAATCTTGTTCTTGTAGGCTGTCATGTTGAGGTTGGCAGACCATACGAGGTCTTTGGTACGGATGATGTCGCCGTTCAACTCTACCTCGACACCGCTGTTGGCCATATCGCCTACGTTGTCATAATAGCCGCCATAACCGAATGAAGGAGCTATCGGGAAGTAGAAGAGCATGTCTGAAGTCTTGCGGTAGAAATACTCTACGCTACCTGAAAGACGGCCCTTCCAGAATGAGAACTCGAAGCCGGTGTTGAAGTTGGCGTTCTTCTCCCATGTGATATTCTTGTTACCCAAGGTATTTGGACTAACGGCAATCTCGTCGTTGGAGTTGGAGATAGAGTAGGTATTGATGTAGCGGTAGCTACCGATGGCATCGTTACCTTGCTCACCGTAAGAAGCCTTGAACTTGAGTTCGTCTACCCAAGGAGCGTTGAACCACTTTTCTTTAGAGATAATCCATGCGCCACCGAACGAGAAGAAGTTACCCCAACGGTGAGAAGGATCAAAGTAAGAAGAGGCATCACGGCGGAAAGAAACAGAGCCGAAGTAGCGGTTGCTCCAATTATAGAGCGCACGGCCAAAGTAGCCCTCTACATTGTAGTCTGACACATAAGAGTTCTGGGTGCCGGCAATGACGGCATTGGCAAGCTCGCCGTTTCTGTAGTCGAACATGTTGCTCTTGGAACCGGTGAGTGAATAGCCTCTCAAGCGATAGTACTCATGACCGAGCATTACCTCGATGTTGTTCTCGCCGTAAGAATGGCCCCAGTTGAGCAACTGCTGGTAGTTGTAAGACCAGTTGCGGACATGAGCCTTGCTGACAGAACCGTTCAGCGAAGCATACTGTCCGAAGAACGGGTTGACAGTCTGTGTGCTGCGAGTCTCTTCACTGGTTACCGTGTTGGTGGTAGTGAACTTGAAATCGTTGAGGAAGCGGATTTCGGCAGAACCCGTAGCGTTAACGGTATTGCCCTCATATCCGGACTGGTTCAGCTGGATGTCCGAGAGCGGGTTGCTCTGAGAGAAGTAAGGACGGGTCAAGCCGATAATGGTACCGTCGCCATAGTCGTAAGACTTGATGCCGGCTTCCTTGTTGTACATGATGTTTCCCTTGCCGTCGCGCACGTAAAGCGGATAGATAGGTGCCATCTGTGTCAAGGCAAACACATTGCCCGAGTCGTCTGAATCACCTTCGCTTGACAAATAGCTGGTATTGAAGTGGGTATAGGTCATGTTGCCGGCTACTTTCAGCCAAGGCTTCAGCTGATAGTCTGCCTTCAAACGGCCTGTAAAGCGCTTGTAGTCAGAGTTGTCGGTGATACCCTCATTGTCGAGATAGTTGACAGAACCATAGAAGTTGGACACGTCTGTGGTACCGGTAGCCGTTACGGTGTACTCCTGACGGAGGCCGTTTCTGTAGGCTGCGTCAGACCAGTCGTCCGGCAGCAGGGTATAGTCCTGGCCGTTGTAAGAGATAACACGGCCGAGGGTAGCGTTAGGGTTAATCTTGCCGTTGTTTCCAATCAAATACTCTCCTGCGGGTACATTATAGACATTGTAACCCAGACCGTAAGTATTGTTGGCGGTAAGGTTGTTGTTGGCAAAGCGGGCTGCCTGATCTGCGCTGTAACCAAGCTTGTTGGTAGCGTAGTTGTTCAAGTTCTGATACCACATTTCGTAGTATTTGGCAGGGCTTTTTACAGTATAGTAATCGGGCAGTGCGCGTGAGTTGGAACCCCACTTGGCATCTACCGTGATGGTAGACTTGCCCTTCTTGGCATTTTTGGTGGTAATCAAGATGACACCGTTGGCACCGCGCGCACCGTAGAGGGCGGCAGAAGCGGCATCTTTCAACACGGTCATTGACTCGATGTCTTGACTGCTTATCGAGTTCAGGTCGCCGTCATAAGGAGCACCGTCCACGATAATCAGAGGCGAAGTGCCTGCATTGATGGAGCTGATACCACGTATCTTGATAGACGGTGAGCTGGCACCTGGCTGGCCAGATGAATTGTACATCTGCACACCTGACACCTTACCGTTCAAGGCGTCTACCGGGTTAGATACCTGAAGCTTGCTGATGTCGTCTGATTTTACTACTGCTGCTGAACCTGTAAAGGCAGATTTCTTGGCAGTACCGTAAGCTACTACCATAACCTCGTCGAGGTTGCGCTGGTCTGAAGCCAAGGCTACCTTGATACGGCCGCCTTTTACGGTCACTTCCTGACCTTCCATACCCACATAGGTAACATTCAGCTTACTTGCGCCTTTAGGCAAAGTAATAGAGAAGTGTCCATCTACGTCGGTAACGGCACCGATGTTATTGTGTCCCACGACACGCACCGAGGCACCGATAATTGGTTCTCCGTCATCCTGAGAAACAACGGTTCCGGTAACTGCTGTTTGGGCCATGGCCATTCCTGCAGACAGGGATAGACCCGCCAAAACCATAGTTAGTCTTTTTTTCATAAATACTCTCTCTAATTAAATAAATAAATATACGTTTGTTACAATTTGCAAAATTAAATATAATTTTAATAGGAACAAAATATGAATGTAAAAAAAGTGAGTTTGCACCCGCTTTTTAACAAATTAGCATGAAAAACGCTCCTGTTTTTTCAAAAACTGAAAGTTTTAATGCGTGTTACATAACATTTTGATTAGATCTTGACTTCATATTCAGCGAATATGGATGCAACGAAGCGAGGAGACGGCAATTGTTGCCGCACACGCCGCTGGTTTTGAATTTGACAATTTTAAGGTCTTTAAACTTTATATTTATTATTTCAGCCAGCCTTTCATGTTCAATTATATTCTATAAGTAACACAATGTCATCTTCGGGCTTACATTCAGCAGAACAAGCACTACAAATCTTCGTTTTGACATTTATTCAGTGTATTTCAACAATTTATGTTATCAAACGCTGTGTTTTGGTTAAATGCGTTGTCGGCAATATGCAGTAATTGAAAGAGAAAAACAGGGGTTGCAGGCAAAAGCTATGCAATCATCGTCTGATTGCATAGCTATCGGGAGGCGATAACGGTGCAACCGGATGGCGATTGCAATGGAACTGGAAGGCGATTGCACTGCAACAAGAACAAGGGGTGAGGGGCAAGCCTGGACACTTACCTATATATAAGGCCTTTGTCCGTGGGAAAAACAAAAAGGGCCGTTGCCTGATTGTGGAGCAACGACCCTTTAACTTTCGCTAGTATGTTATGAAAAATTTGAGAGAAATGAAACTTCACAGTTTCGTTTTGTTGTTTTACTAAACATGATTTTATTTGAGAAAGCATAGAAATATGTCTTTGTTGGATGGGTGGCACGGCTGCCACCCTGCCCCGCCCTGTGTGCTCTACTTGAGTATGGCGGTGGCCGGCGCCTGCTTGGCGGAGTCCATCTTCATGGAGTCTTCCATGGCTACGGATGCTCCGTGGCGCGCTTTCATCAGTCCGCTGACGTTCATCTGCTGTGTGTCGTCAGTGAAAGTGATTTGTGCCGCATTGCCTAATGTAAGGATGATGGCCACTACTGCGGCTGCCTTAAACAGTGGCTTCAGGCGCTGCGTGAGGCTTATGGTGCGCGCCTTGACGTACACCGGTTCTTCTACCAATTTCATCATGCGAGCGTCAAAGTCGCTACCCAATGTATCTTGTATGGGCTCTGCATGCTCGTAATTGAACACATCTTTGTAAACCTTGAGGCTCTCTGGAATGTCCTTTTGGGCAAAGAACGTGCGCAGAATGTGCTCCTCTTCGAGAGAAGTCTGGCAGTTCCAGTATTTTTCCAATAGCTGTTCGATATACTTATAGTCCATATTTGTCGAGTTCTTGATATTTTTGTTTTACCGTTTGCCTTGCCCTGAAGATGTTCACTTTCACTTGCTCTTCGCTCAAAGTGAGTATCCGGGCAATTTCTTTATAGCTTTTTCCTTCAAAGTCTCTCAGCTGCATGCAGCTTCGTTGCTTCTCGGGCAACCCGTTGACGATGCGCTTGACCATCTGCAAGCGGTCTTTCTGCAGCATTCTGTCGTAGGGGTTAGAGGCCGTGTCGGCAGAGTCTATCAGGCTTTCTTCTATCGACGCGTTGTCGCTGCCAGCCTTTCGCTTCTTGTCCAAGGCGATATTGCGGCATATCGTCAGGCTGAAAGCCTCAAGAGAGTCTATGTTTTGCCAGTTGTCGCGCTTGTTCCATATCTTGACAAGCGTTTCCTGCACGATGTCTTCCGCCTCTTCCCGGTTGAGCATTATGCGCAACGCCAAGCGGTAGAGCACGTTTTTCAACGGCAATATATCGTTTTTAAAACTGATATTTTTCATCTGCTCTCTGTTTAAATGACGATTGGGTAACCATAAAGTTACAGCGGATAACTAATTTGTTTAGTATTTAACATTTGTTTACTGTTATGCACTTGTATATCAAGTTGCGGCAAACAAGGGGATACCTTATATAATAAAAGAAGGCGTTTCGCCACCATGACGGATGCCTTACTGTTGAACAACGGTGCCATGACGGCCGTCTATGGCGGTGGCCAAGGTTATGTTGACCCTGCTTACCCCAGCCTCCACGGCAGCTAAAGCATTCTCTATCTTGGGCAGCATGCCGCCAGCCACGATGCCGTCTGCCACCAACTGGCGGAAATCGGCACGGGTAATAAGGGGTATCACGCTGCTGTCGTCGTCAGGATTGCGCAGCACTCCCGGCTTCTCAAAGCAGTATATCAGCGTTACATCATAACAGTCAGCCAAGGCTTTGGCGGCTTCTGAGGCTATGGTATCGGCATTGGTATTGAGTATATGCCCCTGACCGTCGTGGGTAAGCGGTGCCAGCACGGGGGTAACACCCATTTCTACAAGCTGTTGGAGCTTCTTTCCGTCTGCGCGCTCCACGTCGCCCACAAAGCCGTAATCCACGTCTTTGACGGGCCGCTTGCGGGAGCGTATCACGTTCATGTCGGCACCTGTCAGCCCCAAGGCATCGATGCCCAAGGCCTGAAGGCGTGCCACCAAGTTCTTGTTGACCAGTCCGCCATAGACCATGGTTACCACCTCCAGCATGGATTGGTCTGTAATACGGCGGCCTGCCACCATCTTGCTCTCTATGCCCAGGCGCGAGGCAATGGCGGTGGCGCGGCGTCCGCCGCCGTGAACCAATACTTTGCGGCCTTGTATCTGGCTGAAATCAGCCAACAGTTGCGACAGGCGGGCCTCATCTTCCACTACGGCTCCGCCCACTTTTATGACGGTCAATGGTTGCTTCATCTCTCAATCTGTTTTATCGTTACTATGTAGTGAATGGCCAAGTGCCATTCTTTTCTTCTTGCAATAGATGCCGGCAAACAGGCGTTCTGCATAACAGAAACAAGGCAAAACACCTGTTTGCCGGTTTGAAAATACATGTCCGCTGCTGTAAAAGCAACGACAGCTTACTCCAAATAAGTATATCCGTAAAGGCCCGAACGGTAGTTTGACAAGAACTCCTTGCCCTCTTCGAGCGTTATCTTGCCTTGCCTTACGCTCTTGGTAACCCACACTTCCAGCTGGCGAACCAGCTTCTTGGGGTTATACTGCACATACTCCAGCACCTCTTCCACGGTCTCTCCATCGTAGATTTGGTCGATATGGTAGTGCCCGTCCTTTACGGTGATGTGGGCAGCATTGGTGTCTCCAAACAGGTTATGCATGTCGCCCAATATCTCTTGGTAGGCTCCCACCAGGAAAACGCCCAGATAATAAGGCTCGTTTTTCTTGAGCGTGTGCACCGGCAAGATGTGGGATATGCTGCAGTTGGTGGCAAAGTTGGCTATTTTTCCGTCGCTGTCGCAGGTAATGTCTTGCAGTGTGGCACTGCGGGTGGGGCGCTCATTGAGGCGCTGCAGCGGCATAATGGGGAACAACTGGTCAATGGCCCAGCTGTCGGGAAGCGACTGAAAGAGCGAGAAATTGCAGAAATACTTGTCTGCCAACAGCTTGTCGAGCGTGCGAAGTTCCTCAGGCGTGTGCTTCAGTTGCTTGGCCAAGGTGTTCACTTCGCGGCAAATGCTCCAGTACATGCGCTCTATCTCGGCACGCGTTTGCAGGTCAACGATGCCATGACTGAACAGGTCCAGTGCCTCCTCCCGTATCTGTTCGGCATCGTGCCAGTCTTCAAGCATGGTGCGAGGGTTGAGGTTATCCCATATCTCATAGAGGTCTTTCACCAGGGGATGAGCCTCATCCTGCGGTTCATACTCTTCGTTCATCTCGGGCAAAGAGGCTGTTTCCAGCACATCAATGACCAGTACCGAATGGTGGGCAGACAGCGAACGGCCGCCCTCGGTGATAATGTTAGGATGCTTGATGCCCGTTTTGTTGGCAGCATCTACAAAGGTGTAGATACAGTCGTTGACGTATTCTTGAATGGAATAGTTCACTGAACTCTCGCTGCTGGCAGAGCGCGTGCCGTCGTAATCGACGCCCAAGCCACCGCCACAGTCTACAAACTCCACGTTATATCCCATCTTGTGCAACTGGATATAGAACTGTGAGGCCTCCCGCAAGGCGGTCTGTATGCGCCTGATTTTGGTAATCTGACTACCGATATGGAAATGTATCAGCTTCAGGCAGTCCTGCATTCCCTTCTTTTCAAGTATCTGCAAGGCGTTCAACAGCTCCGAACTGGTAAGCCCGAACTTGCTGGCATCGCCGCCGCTTTCAGCCCACTTGCCGCTGCCGGAGGATGCAAGCTTGATTCTGACGCCCAAGTTGGGCCGCACATTCAGCTTCTTGGCAGCGGCAGCTATCAGCTCAAGCTCGTTGAGCTTCTCTATCACTATGAAGATACGTTTGCCCATCTTCTGTGCCAACAGCGCCAATTCTATATAGCTCTGGTCCTTATAGCCGTTGCAGATAATGAGCGAATCGCTCTGGCACTGCACCGCTATCACAGCATGAAGTTCGGGCTTGCTGCCTGCTTCCAGACCCAAGTTGAACTTTCGTCCGTGGCTGATGACCTCTTCCACCACAGGCTGCATCTGGTTCACCTTGATGGGATATATGATGAAATTCTCGCCCTGGTAGCCGTATTCGTCTGCTGCTTTCTTGAAACAGCTCCACGTTTTCTCAATGCGATTGTCGAGAATGTCGGGGAAACGCAGCAAAACAGGAGGCGTAATGTCCCGCAATGCCAGCTCGTCCATCACGTCATGGAGGTCTATTTGGGTATTGTCCTTGCAGGGAGTAACATACACATCGCCTGCGTCATTGATGCCAAAGTAAGATGTTCCCCATCCATTGAGGTTGTAAAGTTCCTTGGAATCTTCAATAGTCCACTTCTTCATTCACTGATATTGTTTTGAAATTGATTAGCTAAAGTTAAAGGTGCCAACGTTCAGCAACAGTCTGTTGCCTGTCCATTGCCATGATGGGCAGATGCAGCAACAGCCCTGACAAATGGCTGAACGCCGCCTGTTCAAACATTGTATTTTGCCGATTGGTGCGCCATAACGGTTGTATGGCGCACCAACAGCGGTTTACAGGTTGACCACCTTGCACAACATGTCTGCGGCGGTCTTTATCTTCTGGTAGTTGTCAAGCAAGTTCACGTCAAGCGTGTGCTTGGCTTTCTCGTAATAAGGGCTTCGCTTTTGCAGTTGCGCTTGTATGAAAGCGCGCATCTCATCGGCTGTTTTGTCTTTGAGCAAGGGGCGTTCCACGCGTCCCATTTTCAAGTGTTCATAGAGCACTTCGGGCGCTGCCTTCAGGTAGACCGTGTCGCCTTGCCGGTTCATATAGTCTATATTGTCAAAGAAGCAGGGCGTTCCGCCACCGCAACTGATGATGACATCCTCAAACTCTGCTACCTCATGGAGCATGTTCCTCTCTATCTTCCGGAAGCCCTCTTCGCCCTTTTCGGCAAACAGTTGCGCTACAGTCTTGTGCATACGGCTCTCTATGTACCAGTCAAGGTCATAGAACTGCAAGCCTGTAACCTTAGCCAGCTCCTTGCCAAGAGTGGTTTTTCCTGTCCCCATATAGCCTATAATAATGATTCTTTTCATCAGCCTTTCTTCTTTGAACTGTTGATAATGTCCATACACTCTGCCAAAGACAGCTCCGCAGCCTTGTCGTGCAGGTTCTTGGGCAGACGGTAGTTCTTGCCGTCATAAGCCAAGTAAGGACCGTATCTGCCGTTCATCACCTCCAGTTTTGGTTCCTCTTCAAAGGTCTTGATGTGGCGTTTCTCTTCCTGCTCACGCTTCTGCTTGATAAGGCTTACTGCCGTTTCCAGAGTTACCGTGAGCGGATTTTCGGTCTTGGGCAGCGACACATACTTCTTGTTATGCATCACATAAGGCCCGAAGCGGCCTGCTCCTATCACTACATCAGAGTCTTCAAACTGACCCACTACACGCGGCAACTTAAACAGTTCGAGCGCTTCATCGAGCGTGATGGTCTCTATGCTCTTGTCAGCAGGCATCTGTGCAAAGCGCGGCTTCTCTTTATCGTCAGCGGCACCTATCTGCACAACAGGTCCAAAACGGCCTATCTTTACAAACACAGGCTTGCCACTGGCCGGGTCAACGCCTAACTGTCGCTCGCCCACCTTATGCTCTTCGCGGGTCTTCATGGTCTTTTCCACGGTAGGTTCAAAGCCTTTGTAGAAGTCTTTTATCATGTTTTCCCACTTCGACTGGCCTTCTGCTATGGTATCAAACTGCTGCTCTACCTTGGCGGTAAAGTTATAATCCATGATGTTGGGGAAGTATTTCATCAGGAAGTCGTTGACAACAGTACCTATATCCGTAGGCAACAGCTTCCCCTTCTCGTTGCCCACCATCTCCGTTTTGGTCTTTTGTGTAATCACCTTTCCCTGCAACGTGTCGATGGTATATTTGCGTTCGGTGCCTTTCTTGTCGCCTTTCTGCACATATTCGCGCTGCTGTATGGTGCTGATAGTAGGCGCATAAGTAGACGGACGGCCGATACCCAGCTCCTCCAACTTGTGCACCAAGCTGGCTTCAGTGTATCTTACAGGGCCTTGGCTGAACCTTTGTGTGGCGGTAACTTCGCGGCGTTGCAGCTGCTCACCTTCCACCATAGGGGGCAACAGGTGAGAAGAGGCCTCTTGCGTATTGTCTTCATCATCGAGAGATTCGCGGTAAACCTTCAGAAAACCGTCAAACTTCACTACCTCACCACTGGCAACGAACTTCTCGGCAGCACCGCTGATATTGATGTTTACCGTCGTTTTCTCTATCTGTGCGTCTGCCATCTGGCAGGCAGCAGTGCGCTTCCAAATGAGGTCATAGAGGCGTTTCTCTTGCTGAGTGCCCTCTATCTCGGTGTTCTCCATATAGGTAGGACGGATAGCTTCGTGCGCTTCCTGCGCACCTTTCGAGTGTGTGTGATACTGACGAGGCTTGCTATACTCCTCTCCCCACAGCTTGATAATCTCTGCCTTGCTTGAGTTGATGCAGAGCGAAGACAGGTTTACAGAGTCGGTACGCATGTAAGTGATGCGTCCGTTCTCGTAAAGATGCTGTGCAATCATCATTGTCTGCGATACCGTAAAGCCGAGCTTGCGGGCCGCTTCCTGCTGAAGGGTTGACGTGGTGAATGGAGGTGCAGGCATACGCTTCAGCGGTTTCTTGCTCACTGAGCTGATAGTAAACTCTGCATCCTTGCAAGCCTCCAGGAATTTCTCTACTTCTTCGTGGGTCTTGAAGCGGGTGTCAAGCTCCGCTTTCACTTCTGAAGCCGAGCCGTCGGGGGCTACCACGGCAAAGATGGCATTGACGCGATAGTAGGGCTCGCTCTTGAATGCCTGTATTTCCCGCTCTCTCTCAACAATCAGTCGCACTGCCACGCTCTGCACACGACCGGCAGAGAGGGCCGGCTTTACCTTTCGCCACAACACGGGCGACAGCTTGAAACCTACAATACGGTCAAGCACGCGGCGTGCTTGCTGCGCATTGACCAGGTTCATGTCAAGGTGGCGAGGATGCTTGATGGCATCAAGTATAGCGGGTTTGGTTATTTCGTGGAATACGATACGGTTGGTTTTGTTCTCATCCAGCCCCAACACCTCACACAGATGCCATGAGATGGCCTCTCCCTCGCGGTCCTCATCGGAAGCGAGCCATACCTTTTCAGAATTTTTGGCATTGCTTTTCAGTTCGCTTACCAGCTTCTTCTTCTCTTCAGGTATCTCGTAGTGTGGGGTTAATGTATCTATATCTATGCTTAGTTCTTTCTTCTTTAAGTCTCGGATATGTCCGTAGCTGGACATCACTTTGTAGTCTTTGCCTAAAAATTTTTCGATCGTCTTGGCTTTCGCCGGGCTCTCTACTATTACTAAATTCTTTTGCATTGTATGGTCAACGTTTTTTTATTCGGGCGCAAAAGTAAACAAAACTTTTTCATACACCTTATATAATATATGAAAAAACCGTTTTTTAAAGTTTTTTAGGAAATAGCTTTTTATCGCCTGACAGGCCGCTTTTGCGGTCTGTACAACCGCTTTTCCACTACCATAAGAATTGTTCTTTCTTATAGAGAAGCCCCTTTGCCACTGCCGTGTCATGCAATGGAAAAGGGGGCATCCCTACAAGAACTGTCTGTTTATCTTTTCTTGTCTAAATACATATAGAGGGCTTGCCTTACCGAGCGCAAGCCAAACTGCTCTGTGTGTATATCCTCAGGAGCCACCCAGTAGCACTCGGCTGCATCGTCGCCGGCAGTCAAGGGGGCTGTGTCTTCTACCGTACACTCGTAGAAGAGGTCAAGTGTATGTATGTCTACGCCAGAGTAGCGGTAGATGTTAGGCAAGCTGAAGAGGTAGCGCTGCTTAGCTATGGTCAGCCCCGTTTCTTCCATTACCTCACGTGCCAAGCCTTCTTCGGCAGTCTCTTGTGCATCACAGAAGCCACCCGGCAAGTCAAATGTGCCTTTGGCTGGCTCTTTCTTGCGCTTTTCTATCAGCAGTTCGCCTTTGCTGTTGACGATAAACGCTGCCACTGCTGCCGAAGGATTCATGAAGTACTCAAAGCCACAGTTGTTACACTTCTTGCTCTTAGGCGAGTTGGCTTCAAAGTGAGAGCTGCCGCACATGGGGCAGTAAGACAATTTTTCCAATAGAGTCATATCAATATGAATTATGTTATAAATATGCGAAACTGCGGTTTTCTCTTGGCAAGCTACGGACTGTCAGACGCTGCACTGTCCGCTATGGATGCAGAGCATGGGGCTGCGAGCCTTGTCATAGCTACTCTGTAAAGTTGTCGGTGCGGAACGGCACGAGGGGCATTCCACCGCGGTTGGCCACATTGCCCAGCTGGAAGTTGCGGAAGCAGTATCTTACTGCCACTGGTTTCTGCACCTTTTCTGAGGTAATGATGATGCCTTTGGTCCAATAGTAGTAGGCTTTGGCAGGATAGAACACACGGTCTTGCCCGCACACCTCAAAGCCTTGCAGGTCTTCGTAGCGGCTGATGGCTCCGTAATCGTCCTGCAAGTGTACATAGCAGGTATCGTTGCTGATGCTGAGGTCCTTGAACCGTGGACTGTCGCACATCACGCTCTTCATGCCATAGGTCTTGTTCAGTGCCACAAATCCCAAGCGTTCGCCCACTTTCTGCTTTTGGCAGGGGTGTATCTGCTGTGTTTCCCAAGGGTACACACAGTCATTGGTACACACGACAGCACTGTTGGGTATCAGCGTGGCAGCCCTATGCTGCTGCTCGCGAAGCAGCGCCCCTTGTATGCCTGCCACATTATCATAATAATAAGGGGCTATCTCTACGAAATAGAAAGGTATATTGCCTAACTTGAAGTCGCTGCGCCACTGCTTTACGAGCAGTGCCAAGCGCTCAGAATAGCGGTTGCCCGGGTCGCCCACATTGGAGCATCCCTGATAGAAGAGTATGCCCTTTACCGTATAGTTGAGTATCGGATGGAACGTACCGTTGCCCCACAGCAAGGGGCGGTGATAGTCCCAGGCGTATTGCTTGACCATCTTTGCCGAATCGAGCGGTTCATCGGTGTATTGCTTCAGGTTGGCTCTGCTGAGCCAGCTCTCTACACGCGTGCCTCCCTTGTTGGCCATTACCAAGCCTACCGGTATGTTGAGCGCACGGCTCACCTCGCGTGCAAAGAAGTAGCCTGTGGCACTTGCCTCACCTACTGTTTCGGGGCTGCACACCTGCCAACTGCAATCGGCATCGTTCAATGGCGTGGTGCTCATCACGCTTGGTATCTTTACATAATGCACATTGGCAGAGTTGCGGGCATCCAGTATCACGTTGTTCACGTGCTCCACCGGACAGTTGTCAAAGCCCTTTACAGGCATCTCCATATTACTCTGCCCTGCGCAGACCCATACTTCGCCTGCCAACACATGCTGTATGCTCACGGCTCCATCGCCGTCGTCTATACTGATGCTCAGCGGCTGCATGGAGGCAGCAGGTGTCTTTACGGTCAACAGCCATGTGCCATCCTTTCCCACACGAGTCTTGAAGGTCTCTGTGGTCCACGACACACGGGCCTCTACCGTGGCATTGGGCTTGGCCCAGCCCCACAAGCGGGCATCTGTCTGCTGCTGTAAAATCATGTTGTCGCCCAGCAAATGGGGCAGTCTTACCTTTGCCTCTGCACCTGTAAGAGTCATGAGCAGTGCCGAAAGCATTAAAAATAGTTTATGCATGGTATTGTTATTTTATTGATTGTTATATTATTCAAACTGTCTGCAATATTACAAAAAAATTACGTATATTTGCAGAAACGAGAAAACTAATTACTCAAATACATAACATTTTTCGATTAACATTTTGATAATATGAAAACTCTCAGATGCCTTTTTGCAGTAGTGGCAGCCCTTATGGGCCTGTCTGTCATGGCTCAAAGCCAAGCCACTTATAACCTTTGGCCCAACGGTGCGCCCAATGACAACGGCGATGCTGCCGACACCGCCAAGATTTCCGTTTACCTTCCGGCAGAGAAAAAGGCCACAGGCCGCTGTATAGTGATTTGTCCCGGGGGCGGATATGCACACTTGGCCATGGAGCACGAGGGCCGTCAGTGGGCGGTATTCTTCAATAATATGGGCATTGCAGCAGTAGTGCTGAAGTACCGTATGCCACATGGCAACCGCGAAGTACCTGTCAGCGATGCCGAAGAAGCCATGAAGACGGTAAGGCGCAATGCCGCAACTTGGCACATCAACCCCGACAATGTAGGCATCATGGGCTTTTCAGCAGGCGGCCATCTGGCCTCAACCATAGCCACCCATGCCACCAAAGAGGCACTGCCTAACTTCCAGATACTGTTCTATCCCGTCATTACCATGATGCCCGACCTTACCCACAAGGGTTCTCACGACAACTTCTTGGGTTCCAATGCCAAGAAGAAAGACGAGAAGGAATACAGCAACGACATGCAGGTAACACGCATCACGCCACGTGCTTTCATTGCCTTGAGCGACGATGACCGCACAGTGCTGCCCGTCAATGGCGTAAACTATTATATGGAACTCTACCGCCACGATGTGCCGGCCACCCTACATGTGTATCCCGAAGGAGGCCACGGATGGGGCTATCGCGAGAGTTTCGCCTATCACTTGGAAATGATTCTCGATCTGAAAGCATGGCTGCATAGCTTCTAAGTTTACTCAACCTCATACGGAGTGGCAGCAACAGGATGAACTACAATGTTCAGCTTGTTGCTGCCACTCTGCTTTTTATCCTTTGAAAGCAGTGCTTTCGCCTTTGCAAGAGCATAGCAACCGCCTTGCAAAAGCACTGCAACCGGAAGCCGACAGCATAGCTATCGCCACCTGAAAGCTATGCTCTTGCACCGCCATTGCGGTGCTTTCAAAACCGCTGTTGCCCACAGGCTAAAGCCGCTGCCGCAGCAGCAAGTGTGTGAAACTTGTTTATTTTTCGGCGTGTTTTTGTCATAACTCATTCATAATTCGGGATTTTTACCTACATTTGCATTAGATTAAGGCAGGTAAGGCTAACCTTATGGCAGGACTGCAAGTACCAATACGGCATGCCGTTGCGGCACTTCGGAAAATGCGATGACACACCACCGCAAGTCCGCCGCTACCCTACCCCCACACAACAGTAGAAACATAAAACAAACATACAATATGAAAATTGCACTTATTGGATATGGCAAGATGGGCAAGATGATTGAGCAGATTGCGCTCAGTCGCGGCCATCAGATAGTAAGTATTATCGATGTAGACAACCAGCAAGACTTTGACAGTCCTGAGTTCGCTTCGGCAGACGTGGCCATCGAGTTCACTTCGCCTACCGCAGCATACGGCAACTACCTCAAGGCCTTTGCCCACAATGTGAAAGTGGTGTCGGGTTCTACCGGATGGATGAAGGACCACGGCGACGATGTACGCAAAATGTGTTCCGCAGAGGGCGGACAGACCCTCTTCTGGGCATCCAACTTCTCTATCGGTGTGGCTATCTTCTCTGCCGTCAACCGCTATTTGGCCAAGATTATGAACGGCTTTCCACAATATGACGTACGCATGGAAGAAACACACCACATACATAAACTCGATGCGCCCAGTGGCACTGCCATCACATTAGCAGAGGACATCATAGACCATCTCGACCGCAAGCAAGAATGGGTAAAGGGCGTGCAGCACCTGGCTGACGGCACCGTGGAAGGAACAAACGAGGTAAAGCCTTCGCAACTGGCCATAGAAAGCATCAGACGAGACGAGGTGCCGGGCATACACTCGGTGATTTACAACAGCGAGGCAGACTGCATCACCATCACACATGATGCCCACTCGCGCCAGGGTTTCGCCCTGGGAGCAGTGCTGGCTGCCGAGTACACCAAAGACCATAAGGGCTTGCTCACCACTTCAGACTTATTCAAATTCTAACAGATTTCATTCTTTCCGTGCCTCACAGGCAGCTGTACGGCTGGCGCAAAAGCACGGTCTTCAACCTCAATAACAAATGATAGATAAAGAAAAAGCAAGACTGAACATGAAGGTTCAGTGGACTAAGTTTATCGTAGTGTTGGTACTTTACCTGCTCTTCCTGCTGTGGCTGAAGAGTTGGTTAGGACTTGTCGTCATACCGTTTATCTACGATGCCTACATATCCAAGAAGATCAAGTGGCAATGGTGGCGCGACTCTGAAGGTCCAGTGCGCTTCATCATGTCGTGGGTAGACGCTTTGGTGTTTGCCTTGATAGCTGTATACTTCGTCAACCAGTTCTTCTTCCAGAACTATGTCATACCGTCATCCTCCCTTGAAAAGTCGCTGCTGACGGGCGACTATCTCTTTGTGAGCAAGGTAAGTTACGGTCCACGCATACCAGAAACACCGCTTACCATGCCGCTCACACAGCACACACTGCCCGTGTTCGGATGCAAGTCATACATAGAATGGCCTCACTGGGACTACCGCCGCGCCAAAGGTTTCGGAAAAGTGAAGCTCAACGACATCGTGGTGTTCAACTATCCGGCAGGCGACACTTTGGTAAGCAATGAGCAATGGCAGGCTGCCGACTACTATCAGATGTGCTACTCGTTCGGCTATCAGCTGGCTCCCTACCAGCCCAATCTGGCAAAATACACACCACAACAGCGCTACGACTACTTCAACAGCATCTATAACGTGGGCAGAAAATACATCGTTGACAACCCGCAAACGTATGGAACAATCATGACGCGGCCTGTTGACCGCCGCGAAAACTACGTGAAACGTTGCGTGGGTCTGCCCGGCATGACCCTCCAAATCAAGAACCGCATCGTCTATCTGGACGGCAAGCCCAACAAAGAACCTGACAACGTGCAGTACTCTTACTATGTAAAGCTGCGCCAGCAGCTGCCCGAAGAGCTGATGCATGACCTGGGAATCAGCATGGAAGACCTTACCAGTCTCAACCAAAATGGCTATATGCCACTGACCCAAAAGGCTGTCAACGCACTGAAACAGCGCAAAGACCTGGTGCAGAGCATTACGCTCAACACCGATGCCACGACACAAGACATCTACCCGTTGAACGGCTACAAAGGATGGACACGAGACAACTACGGACCTGTATGGATACCTGCCAAGGGCAAGAGCATACATCTTGACATGAACAACATAGCTGTCTATGAGCGTCCTATCAAGGTGTACGAGGGCAACGACCTAAAAGTAAAGGGTGGAAAGATATACATCAACGGCAAGCCTGTTACCAGCTACACCTTCAAGATGGACTATTACTGGATGATGGGCGACAACCGTCACAACTCAGCTGACAGCCGATACTGGGGCTTTGTGCCTGAAGACCACATTGTAGGCAAACCTATCTTTATATGGTATTCAAGCGATCCTGACCGCAAAGGCTTTGCAAAGATACGATGGAACCGCTTGTTCACCTTCGTAGACAATATCAAGTAAACCGGTAATAAATATCACACAAGACTATCCGTGATAGCTTTCTGCCGGCCCACTTGCCAAGTGTCCTCTGCCGAGTGGACACTTGGCAGAGTGCCGTTAACACGCTAACCTTTCGCACACACATGAGAAATGCCCTCAAATTTCTGTTGACCCTCGTGGCGGCTACGGTGCTGATGCTCGTAGTAAGGGCATTTGTGTTTGCCGTGTACACGGTAGACGGGGCATCGCTGGCACCGCTCTTCCATGTCGGCGACCGTGTAGTGGTGAACCGGTGGGGCTATGGCTTGCGCGTAGGTGGGGGCGACACGGTAGACTATACCCGCTGGCTAAGGCGGCCCATAGGGCGCAATGAACTGGTGGCTTTTAACTATCCTCTCGGCAAGGCGTGCCAAGTGGAAGACCGGGAGGTATACATCTGCGTGTGCACTGCCGTGCCCGGCGACACCGTAAGGCAGCAAGGCATGTACTTTGTCATGCCCGGCAAGCGGGTGCCTGTCAATGTTACGTCTGCCAACATGCGCCTACTGTGCTACATCTACAACAAATATGAACCGCAAATGGCTGCCATCCGCCAGCACAAACTCTATGTAGACGGACAAGAGACCATGCGTGCTTACTTTACACGCGACTACTACTGGATGAGCAGCGGCAACCCGAAGAACTGCAACGACTCGCGCTTTTTCGGTCCCGTGCCGGAGAGTTATGTCATCGGTAGCGTAGTAGCTGTGTTGCCAGCCCTGTTCACCCAGCATTAACTTCAACAGCCAACAGACTGCAAGAGCAGGCTTCTTCTGCCATGTTTCTTCTGCCAGCGGCTTTAATTTTCTTAACAACGTGACTTCCAAAGCATTACTTTCATCTACTTATTTCGGACCTGTGCAGTGGTATCAAAAGCTCTACCGCTACGACTGTACATGGGTAGAACGCTACGACAACTTCATGAAGCAGACCTACAGGAACCGTTGCCTGATTGCCACTACCAATGGTGTGCAGGCGCTTACGGTGCCTGTGGAACGCTCAACAACAGAGAACGGCAAGTGTATCATGAAGGACTTGCGCATCAGCGACCATGGCAATTGGCGGCACATACACTGGAATGCGCTGCTCAGTGCCTACAACGAGTCGCCTTTCTTTGAGTATTATGCTGACGACATCAGGCCTTTCTTTGAGCGCAAATGGACCTTTCTGTATGACTTCAACACTGAGATATGCGCCAAGATGTGCGAACTGCTCGACATAGAGCCTGTCATCAAGCCTACCGACAGCTATATACCGGCAGACGACAGCAGACTGAACTGCGTGGCAGACCTGCGCGATGCAATCAGGCCCAAGCACCCTCTACCCGACGATACCTTTACACCACAGCGCTACTATCAGGTCTATGAGCAGCGATGGGGCTTCTTGCCAAACCTCAGTGTGCTCGACTTGCTCTTCAACATGGGCAACGAGAGCGTGCTGTATTTATAAAGAAAAATAACTTCAGCCTGTCTCTTGCTACGATAAAGACATACATTACGCCAGCATAAGCAGTCCCTGCAAAGGCTGCTTTTTTAGTTTTGATGCCTTATTTGCGCAAAAATGAGCTTAAACGAGCATTTTTTTGTAACTGTAAGACGGCTTTTCGGATTTCTTGTATTATATTTGCCCATACAATAAATCCATAAATTTAAGACTATGTACAATAAGTTTCTGAAAACCGCTGTCTTCGCCCTTGTAGGCGTATGCCTCACCAGTTCGTGTGTAGGTTCATTCTCTATGTTCAACAAATTGCTTAACTGGAACAAAGACGCCACGGGCAACAAGTTTTTGAACGAGCTGCTCTTCATTGTCATTTCGCCTGCTTACGCTTTCTGTGGAGTGGCCGACGTGTTTGTGTTAAACACCATAGAGTTCTGGACAGGCAGTAATCCTTTAGCCAATAATGTGGGTAAAACAAAAAGTGTTATGGGCAGTGACGGACGCCTGTATGCCGTAACTTACCTGAAAGACGGCTACGAAATAAAGGATGACAATGGCGAAAAAGTAGAGTTTACATTTAACAAAAGCGACAAAACATGGTCTATGGTGAAAGATGGCAACAAAGTTACACTGCTCAAGGTGAAAGACAACAACACCGCGCAGATATACCTCAAGAACGGCAGAACCATGGATGTGGCACTCAACAACCAGGGCCTTTATGAGGCACGCATGGCGGTAAACGAGGGCACATACTTTGCTGCAAGATAAGAATACGTAAGCTGCCGTGAGGCAGCACTTCTAAGTTTATACGATGTTTTCATACCTGCTCTATCGAGAGTTGGATTGAGCAGAAGGGTCAAAGAACGAGATACTGTTCCTTGACCCTTCTTATTTTATGACCTTTTCCTGTCTTTTTCTTTGCCGACAGTGATAAATATGTTACTTTTGCAACCACAACGGACTGATCTGCACTGCTCTTTTGCAAGGCAGGAAAGCAGTTCTTAGACCACCTGTTTCATTATGGCAAACGAAGAATTTCTGATACACAAGCTCCAGCATCGCGACATAAAGCCTACCGCCACACGGCTACTGATACTCAACGCCATGTGCAGAGGCGATGAAACAGTGTCGCTACCGCAACTTGAGAAGCTATTGCCCACGATAGACAAGAGCACCATCTCGCGCACGCTCAACCTCTTTCTGCTGCACCAGCTCATCCATGTGGTGGACGATGGCAGCGGCAGTTTGAAATACAATATATGCAGCGATGACTGCGACTGCTCGGTAGAAGACGAGCACACCCATTTTTATTGCGAGCATTGCCATCGCACTTTCTGCCTGAAACGCATCCACGTACCTGTGGTGCAGTTACCTGAGGGCTTCCAGCTCAACAGTATCAACTATGTGATAAAGGGCATCTGCCCTGAGTGTGCCGAAAAAAGGGCTGCAAAAAACAGATAACACGGCAGACGGCAAAAGGGCTGCACAGAGCGTATAATTGCACCGCTATCGCCTTGTGATAGCACTGCAATCGCATGCCGATAACACTGCTCTTGCAAGCCGATAGCAGTGCAATCACGACCCGATAGCGGTGCTCCTGCAAAACCGTTACCAACAGGTAGCCTCTATAAAGGCTGCCCGTCAACTCATAACAACCTATTAAAGTATGCTACAAAGCTGTTTCTACAAAGACAAGATAGAGGCTGGATGCGATGAAGCAGGGCGCGGATGCCTGGCTGGCAGCGTCTATGCCGCAGCAGTGATACTGCCCCCCGACTATACCAACCCTGATTTCAACGACTCCAAGAAGCTGACAGCACGACAGCGCTACCAGCTCAGAGAGGTCATACAACGGGATGCCTTGGCATGGGCCGTGGGCGTGGTTACACCGCAAGAGATTGACAAGATAAACATACTCAACGCCAGCTTCTTGGCCATGCACCGCGCTTTGGACCAGCTGCAACCAAGGCCAGAGGCCATCATCATAGACGGCAACCGCTTCAACCCGTATCATGACTTGCCCTATACCACCATTGTAAAGGGCGACGGGAAGTATCTGTCGATAGCCGCTGCCAGTATACTGGCAAAGACCTACCGCGACGATTATATGGACAACTTGGCCGAAGAATACCCGCAATACGACTGGAAGGGAAACAAGGGCTACCCTACCAAGAAGCACCGTGAGGCCATCAAGCTGTACGGCATCACACCGTATCACCGCAAAAGTTATAACTTGTTGGGAACAACAGAGCCGGAACTGCCCTTTCAACCCTAACCGCACTGCCCATGAGACATGACAACCTGGAGCGCGAACTGTATCTGATTGAGCTGTTGGCAGAGAACCGCAAGTATAGCGTTGATGACTTGTGCAAACGGATCGGCATATCAAAAAGAAGCCTCTATTACTACTTCGACTTTTTCAAAGACTGTGGCTTTCGGCTCTATAAGCATGGCAATTATTACAGCTTGGACCGCAACTCGCCGTTCTTTGCCAACCTGATAGACCGTATCTCGTTTACTGAAGAAGAGGCAATCGTGATACGCAGGCTGCTCGACAAGGTGGACCAAGGCAACGCCTTGGTAAATAGCCTCAAGCAGAAGCTTGACCGATTCTATGACTTTGACATCCTTACAAACAATACCTTGCGCGAACAGACCGTGAAAAACATACGCACACTCTATGATGCTATCAAGTTTCAGCGGCAAGTTGTGCTGCATAACTACTCGTCGCCCCACAGCAACACCACAAAGGATAGATACGTTGAACCGTTTATGCTGATGAACAACAACAATGAAGTGAGGTGCTATGAGCCGTCTTCTCAACTGAACAAGACCTTCAAAGTGAGCCGTATGCAAAACGTGGAAATGCTGAACATGGAGTGGGCTTATACCCAACAGCACCGCGAAATGTTTACAGATGTGTTCATGTTCAGCGGCGAACAGCGTATGCCTGTAACCCTGCTGTTAGGCACGCTGGCGTATAACCTGATGCGGGAGGAATTTCCGCAGACAGCGGCTTGGATGCAACAGCAGCCTGACGGGCGCCGTCTGCTGCAACTTGAGGTGTGCAGCTATGCCGGCATAGGACGCTTCGTACTGGGACTGTACAATGATATCGAGGTGTTGGGCGACAGTGGTTTCATAGTCTATCTGCACCAACAGATTACTGCCATGGCGCAAAAAGAGAAGGATTCTGCCGCTCGCACCCACCAGTCTTAACCCTCTACTAACCCCATAAAGCCCGAAACAATAACATATATTAACCAAAAAAAAGACACTTGTGAACATATTGTGCACAGATAAGTGGTTATTTTGCAAGCAGAAAGTACAATCAAAAGCCACCATCGGTCTACTGTCTGCATCCGAAAGGACTGCGATTGGCTTTCTGACAAAAGCTATTCACCACTTAAAATGCAAGGAATATGGAAAAGCAAGTTATCATCTTCAACAATGCTGACACCACAAGACGGTCTTCGGAAATAAGCAATGCCACGGCAAGGGCATGGAAACGGTTGCGCCAAAAGGCACTGGTAACCAGCCAAAAGATACATATACCGTTAGCAATGCTCAGCAAACATTACAGCCATGCACTGGAACAGCCCGTCAGCATCAGGCAAGCCATCGCCCTGACAGAGGCACAATTGGCTTTTATCGGCTTCATTTTGCCCGACAATATAGCCTTAACCTGGCGCACCCTCATGCTGATATGGTTTCTGTATGCAGTGCGCAGGTTTCGCAAGCAGCAAACTACCGGCAAGTAGCTTGCTGTCCAACTGTTTACATGCACAGCCTTTATCGCCATTGCTTCGGCATGCCACAACTACCTCTTTCATGGCATTGCGACAAGCCACAACACAAAAAAGGCATCCTTGCTTCACAGCAAAGATGCCTTTGTATAAAAGAACAAGGGCGACACTCAACGCGCCACCCCCATTACAATTATGGAAAACAATATTAGTCGTTGTTATGGTCAAGACTGTCATTGAAGTCCTTTGGCTCGTGTGGAGCCAATGAATCATGACTGTCGCTGGCATTGTTGCGGTGCTCAAAGCGGCGTCCCTCGCGGTTACCTTGACGCTCACCACGCTGGCGACGCTCGCCACGCTCAGGACGCGGACGGCGTTCACGCTCTACATAACCTTCGGGTTTTGGAATGAGCACACGGTGTGAGAGCTTGTATTTGCCTGTCTTCTGATCTATGTCTACCAGCTTGACAGTAATCTTGTCTCCCTCTTTCAAGCCTGCTTCCTCTACTGTTTCAAGGCGTTTCCAGTCTATCTCAGAGATATGAAGCAATCCATCCTTGCCAGGCATAATCTCAACAAAGCAGCCGTAAGGCATGATTGAGCGGATAGTTCCCTCGTAAATCTCGCCTACTTCAGGCACTGCTACGATAGCCTTTATCTTGGATACGGCAGCGTCAATGCTGTCTTTGTTAGGTGCACTGATTTGAACCTTGCCCTTACCGTCGGTCTCGTCGATGGTAACTGTGGCGCCAGACTCTTCCTGAATCTGCTGGATAATCTTGCCGCCAGGGCCAATCACTGCTCCGATAAACTCTTTAGGAATATCGAATGCCACGATACGTGGAACCTGAGGTTTCAGCTCTGCACGTGGTTCTGCTATGGTATCGGTAAGCTTGCCGAGTATATACTCACGGCCGCGCTTAGCCTGCATCAATGCCTTTTCAAGTATTTCAAAGCTCAAGCCATCACACTTTATATCCATCTGTGTGGCTGTCAAGCCGTCTTTTGTACCGGTAGTCTTGAAGTCCATGTCGCCAAGGTGGTCCTCATCGCCAAGGATATCGCTCAGCACTGCATACTTGTCTTCGCCCGGGTTCTTGATAAGTCCCATGGCAATACCTGAAACCGGCTTCTTCATTGGCACGCCGGCATCCATCAAAGCCAAGGTTCCTGCACATACAGTAGCCATTGACGATGAGCCGTTGGACTCCAAAATCTGTGATACCAGACGTACTGTGTAAGGATAATCAGCAGGTATCTGACCCTTCAGTGCACGCCATGCCAAGTGTCCGTGGCCTATTTCGCGGCGGCCAACGCCACGCTGTGCCTTTGCTTCGCCTGTACAGAATGGAGGGAAGTTGTAGTGAAGAAGGAAGCGCATGTAGCTTTTGTCGAGCACATCGTCTACCATCTTCTCGTCAAGTTTGGTACCTAATGTACAGGTAGTAAGGCTCTGTGTCTCACCACGTGTAAAGATAGAGCTTCCGTGAGGCATTGGAAGTGGGCTTACCTCACACCATATTGGACGTATCTCATCGAGCTTGCGGCCATCGAGGCGTTTGCCTTCGTCGAGGATGCAACGGCGCATTGAGTCGCGCATTACGTCGGCATAATAGCGGTCTACCAATGCATATTTCTCTTCAAGTTCCTCTTCTGTAAGGTCTGTATGTGCGGCAGCGTAAGCTTCCTCAAAGTCAGTCTTAATCTTGTCGAAGGCCTCTTCGCGGCTCTTCTTGTCGTGATCGCCGGCCTCTGCGATAGCATAGCATTTGTCGTAGGTTTCCTTGCGAAGCTGCTCGCGCAGGTCTTCATCGTTCACCTCATGGCAGTATTCGCGCTTTACATCGGTACCGAGCTCCTTGGACAGCTCTTCCTGCATCTTGCACATAGGGCGGATGGCTTCCTGAGCAGCCTTGAGAGCGCCCAAAAGGTCTTGTTCCGAGACCTCGTTCATTTCGCCTTCCACCATCATGATATTCTCTTTGGATGCGCCAACCATGATATCCATGTCGGCTTCTTTCATCTGGGCGAATGTCGGGTTAATGACATACTCGCCATTGATGCGTGCTACGCGCACTTCAGAGATAGGACATTCAAACGGTATATCTGAGCATGCCAATGCGCAAGAGGCAGCAAAGCCTGCCAATGCGTCGGGCTGGTCTACGCCGTCTGCTGAAAAGAGGATAATGTTAACAAATACTTCAGCATGGAAATCAGACGGGAACAGAGGGCGCAACGCGCGGTCTACCAGTCGGCATGTTAAAATTTCATTGTCGCTTGCCTTGCCTTCGCGCTTGGTAAAGCCGCCAGGGAAACGGCCTGCTGCGGCGTATTGTTCTCTATACTCAACCTGCAAAGGCATGAAATCGGTTCCGGGAACTGCATCTTTTGCGGCACAAACAGTGGCGAGCAATACGGTGTTGCCCATGCGGAGCACACAAGAGCCGTCAGCCTGTTTTGCCACTTTCCCGGTTTCAATGCTGATGGTTCTGCCATCAGGCAATGAAACTGTCTTAGTTATTACGTTCATCTAAAAAAACTTGTTGTTTTTATAACATCTTAAAATAATTCTTGGCAAAGATAGAAAAAAGACCTTAGAAAAACGAAAAAAAGCGGATTTATTATGGAATTTTATTAGTAATAGGTAAACGGAGGAAATCGATGATGTCTTAAAAGATATGCTGCACAGCGGCACAAGACAAGGACGCACGCATTGCGCACTTTCTGTTTTCGTTACATTTTTCAAGATTTTAAGGCCTCAAAACTGCCCTCGCTCTGCACAACTCTGTGGTCAAGAGCTAAAAAGTGCTTGTTTTTGCACAACGTGTAATTATCTGTTATTCAGCTGCTTATAAAATATTTATTATTAATTGCCATACCTTTGTTTTCCCAAAGCAGTGCTTTTCGCTGCTAAAGCACTGCTTTCTGTGGGCAAAAGCATGGCTTTAGGTGGACAAAAGGGCTGTTTTCGGGCTGCGAGAAGGGTGCTTTTGAGGTAAAAACACGGCTTTTCAGCAAGAAAGGGTGGTAAAAACACGCAGAAAAACGCATCTTTACCGTCAGGAAAACGCTATTTCATCATTTTTGTTTGTCAATATTTTTGCTTGCACACTCCACCCGTTTTCCTGACAGAGAAAGCAAAAATACGGACAAAACAAAGAATGCTCAATTATGCCTTGACAAAGAAATATAACTTTGTTTCACTTCGTTTTATTTTGCATTTCGCTCAACTTGCACTATCTTTGAACAAAATAGGCGGCGTTTCGGAAATGAAAATATAACTTTGTTTCACTTCGTTTTATTTTGCATTTCGCTCAACTTGCACTATCTTTGCACGCATGTTGAAAAATATATTACTCGTGGCAGTAGGCGGAGCCTGCGGAAGCATAGCCCGGCATCTGCTCGGAATAATGATAAAAAGCATCTGCAAATCGGATCTGCCTTTAGGCACTTTGGTGGCTAATGTGCTGGGCTGTTTTATAATAGGCTGCATCACCCAGTGGGCAGGAAGCCATATAGGCATGAGCCCGGCTACAAAACTCATGCTCACAACGGGCTTCTGCGGTGGACTGACCACCTTCAGCACCTTTATGAACGAGTCATCTACCATGATGCACGGTGAACAGCTATTCACCAGCATAGCCTATATAGCCGTCAGCATCGTATTGGGATTGGCTACCGTGGCATTGGGCATGCAGGTGGCAAAGATGCTGTAAGGACCATGAAAGGACAAGAAAAACCGCCGGACCTGACGCGTAACGAAAAAACAAAAATAACATATCACTTATGAAAAAGACATTTTCTGCTCTATTTTCTTGGACTTTGCTCGCTACTTTACTAATGGTAACGGGAGCCTGCAACAACAAGAAATTCCAAGTCAATGGCGTCATTACCGATGCCAAAGACTCTATACTCTACTTTGAAAACATGAGCCTGGACGGACCTGTAACCGTGGATTCCGTGAAGCTTACCGAGAAGGGCGACTTCTCGTTCAGCGAGAAAGCCCCTAATGCACCCGACTTCTACCGCCTCAGAATAGCAGGACAGATTATCAACATCAGTGTAGACTCTACCGAAACCATCACCGTAAAGGCTTCGTACCCGACCATGGCTACCAACTATACCGTAGAGGGGTCGGCAGAATGCAATACCATCAAAGACTTGGCACTCAAGCAAATAGAACTGCAACAGCGCATAATGGCTATCCAGAACAACACCTCCTTGGGCTACGACAAGACCAACGACAGCATCAACAGCACCGTAGAGGCTTATAAAGACTTTATCAAGCGCAACTATATCTTCAAGGCACCGATGAAGGCTTCGTCTTATTTCGCCCTGTTCCAGACCTTGGGCAATACACTCATCTTCAACCCCAAGCAGAGCGAAGACGATGTAAAGGTATTTGCTGCCGTAGCTACCAGCTGGGATACTTACTACCCTAATGCGCTGAGAGGGCAGAACCTGCACAACATAGCCATTGAAGGCATGAAGAACGTGCGTATCATGCGCAACAAGATAGCAGAACAGCAGATTGACGCCAACCGCGTAAACGTAGCCAACCTTATCAACATCACACTCACAGACAACAAGGGCGTGCAGCGCAGCCTGACCGACTTGAAGGGCAAAGTGGTGATGCTCGACTTCCATGTATTCGGCACCAAAGAGTCTACGGCACGCATCATGAAGCTCCGCGAGCTTTACAACAAGTACCATGCACAGGGCTTTGAAATCTACCAAATAGCCCTCAACTCTGACGAACACTTCTGGAAGACACAGACAGCTGCCATACCTTGGATTAGCGTAAGAGACCCCGAAGGCATCAATTCGGGCAATTTGGCCGCCTACAATGTGCAGAGCATACCTACGTTCTTCCTCATCAACCGCAACAACGAGCTGCAAAAGCGTGATGTACAGATAAGCGATGTGGATGCAGAAATCAACAAGCTGCTGCATCAATAGCAGCCACTTGCAAGGCAAAATAACGAATACATATATTCAAGACAAAGGCAAGCACCCTGCACAAGGACAAGCTTGCCTTTGTTGTTGTAATGAAAGCAGCGCCCCATTGCTACAACAAAGACAATTAGCTTCAATATTGTTTAAATATGCTTAAATAGCCAAGAAAATGACATTTTAAACTTCAGATTTTGCCAAAACACTAACAACAAGACATTTGTAATAAGATTTTAACATCTACAAGGCATGACTTTAAGGAATATTCACTAACTTTGCGGCAATATTTTAATGTTTTATTAAAAAATAAGTTAATCACTATGGTTAAAAAATTGCGAATACTCCTTGCCGTTATCACATTTTTGATAGCAGCAACAGTCAACGCACAGGTTACCACATCAGGCATGAGCGGTATCATTACCACTCACGATAAGGAAGACGTTATCGGTGCCACAGTAACCGCAACTCACATTCCTACAGGTGCAGTCTATAGGACAGTAACCAACGACAAAGGACGTTTCCACATCAACGGTATGCGTGCCGGCGGTCCCTACAAGGTAGAAATATCTTACGTAGGCTACAAGCCAAAGACCGTAAATGGCATCAACCTGAAGCTCGGTGAAACCGCCGATCTCTCTAATGTAATAGAAGAGGATGCAGCGGTGCTCGGCGAAGTGCTCGTAACAAGCCGCCGCGGACTCAACGCTACCAAGACAGGTGCAGCAGCAAGCTACTCTGCCAAAGACATTGACAACATGCCTTCTATCAGCCACAGCATCGGCGACATCACCCGTCTCAATCCTCTGGTAAGCGTATCACAGGCAGGTGCCATGTCGTTTGCAGGTACCAACAACCGCTACAACAGCTTCCAGGTGGATGGCGCAGTCAACAACGATGTGTTCGGTCTTACCGCCAACGGACAGAACGGCGGACAGTCTGACACCCAGCCTATATCTACCGAGACCATCGATCAGGTACAAGTGAGCATCGCTCCGTTCGATGTGCGCCAGTCAGGCTTTACCGGCGGTGCCATCAACGCCATTACCAAGTCGGGTACCAACGAGTTCCACGGCTCCGTTTACGGTGATTGGCTCAACAAAGACCTCATCGGCAGCAAATACGAACTGATGAACGGCAAGACCAGCAACAAGTATGACGAGCAGACACAGTACCGCTACGGCGCAACATTAGGCGGTCCTATCATCAAGGACAAGCTCTTCTTCTTTGCCAACTACGAGCATTCAAAGAAAGAATACCCCAACAACTACGGCCTCGGTTCTGCCAACTCAAAGTTAGGTGATGAGGGATTTGCCGTAGCTCAGGAGGCTTTGAAACTCTTGCAAGACAAATATGGCTACACAGGTACATTCAACAATCCAAAGAATTATACCAACTCAGACAAGGCGGGCATCAAACTTGACTGGAACATCAGCGACAAGCACAAGGCAACCTTTGGCTGGCGCATGGTGAATGCAAAGAAACTGAGCGGCAACAGCTCTGCTTCTTACCTCAATGCCAGCGATTACCAATACGACTTTGTATCAAAGACCAACACCTTTACAGCCGAGTTGAACAGCAACTTCAGCGACAAGGTAAACAACCAGCTGCAGGCTTCCTACGTAAGAGTGCGCGACCACCGCGAGCCTCACGGCATTTCACCTTACATACAGATATCCAACGTAGGCGGCGGTAACCTGGCTTTCGGATCTGAGCCTTCATCAGTAGCCAACCGTCTGGACCAGGACATCTTCTCGTTTACCGACAACCTCAACCTCTACTATGGCGACCACACCTTCACATTCGGTACCCATGGCGAGTATTACAAGTTCTGCAACCTTTTCATCCAGAACCGTTACGGTGCTTACTATTTCGACAATTTCGATGACTTCAAGATGTTTGCCAACGGACAGGCCACTGCTTACAACGCACAAACCGGCAAATGGTACAACACATTGAAGCAATACCGCTATCAGAACATCAACACGGAAGCAACCGGAAACCCTAACTGGGAGCCTTCATTCTCGGCAGGACAGATTGGTTTCTACGCACAAGACAAGTTCAACATGACCCGTAATCTTGAGATGACTTACGGCCTTCGTATGGACATGCCCCTCTTCTTCGACACCCCGGCTGAGAACACCGGCTTCAACAATTATGCCATCACACGCGGCTGGAACGTCAAGACCAACCAGAAACTCTCAAGAACAATCATGTGGTCTCCACGTGTAGGTTTCCGCTGGAATATCGACAAAGAGCACAATATGGTGCTTCGCGGCGGTATGGGTGTATTCACCGGACGTATTCCTTACGTATGGTTGAGCAACAGCTTCAGCAATACCGGTATCCAGATGTTCAACTACAATGTCTATGCAGACACCAAACTGACAGAAGCCAACAAGGCTAACGGCAAGCTCTCTAACGTAGAGCTGATTATGGACCCTGCCAAGCAAGACCAGAATGCCGCAAAACTTGCAGCCAACGGTTCGCAGAGCATCGCTGTATTTGCAGACGACTTCAAGTTCTCCCAAAACCTTCGTTACGACTTGGCTCTCGACTTTACATTGGCCGGCATTGACTTCACCTTGGAAGGTATCTACTCAAAGAACATCAATGACGTGTACTACAAAGACCTTACCATTGACGCCAATGGCAAGACTTTGGGCGAAACCTACTCAAGCCTGTCATTCGACAAGCGTCCTATGTTTGCCTCTACAACAGGCGGTACCGACTATGCTCACGTGTATGAGCTGTGCAACACCAACAAGGGTTATACCTACAACCTCTCTGCTTCAGCTACCAAGCGCTTTGATTTCGGTCTTGACTTGACAGCATCTTATACTTTCACCAAGTCTAAATCAGTGAACAGTGCCACCAGCTCAGTAGCAGAGTCTAACTGGCGTTACAACTATATACACACCAATCCTAACAACCCGGAACTGGGCAACTCTGCCTACAACATTCCTCACCAGATTAAGGTGTCTGCTTTCTACCACAAAGACTACGCCAAGAACTGGAACACTACTGTTGGCTTGATTTACACCGGTACATCTGGTTCACCTTACACCATCTATTACTACGGTGATTTGAACGGTGACGGTGCCAACGGCAACGACTTGTTCTTTATTCCAACTGATGCCCAGATTGACCAAATGTCTTTCAAGGCAACCAGCAAATATTCTCAGGATCAGCAGCGTGCAGACATGAAGAAATGGATTGCCGAAGACAAATACATGAGTAAGCACCGCGGCGAATACTATAACCGCTATGCCGACAACATGCCGTTTGAGCATCACTTTGACTTCCACCTCGCCCAGACTTACAAGTTCAACGTAGGCAAAGACGTGCATTCTATCCAGCTTGCCTTCGATGTATTGAATGTCTCTAACATGTTCAACAAGAAATGGGGCCGCTACTCTTCAACTGGCAAAGAGGTTTATTTCAGCCCTGTTACCTACTCTGGCAACGGCCAGTTCCAGTTTACCAAGGGCAGCAACTACAACATGTACTCATACGATGACTACTATTCTCGTTGGAGAGGTCAGATTAGCTTGAAGTATACATTCTAAGAAACAGCCTTTCTGTACATATCAACCAAAAACAGGTTTGCAACATGCAAGCCTGTTTTTTGGTTTCTTCAAAGAGCAGAAAGCAAACTTTTACAAACCAATCATTCACTATCTATCATTATCAAAGACATGAAAAAGAGAATTGCATCACTGTTTTTATTTGCCTTGATGGCTGTTGTGGCCATGGCAGGAAAGCACTACACTGTGATTGTTTCGCTGGACGGATGCCGCTGGGACTATCCAACCATCTACAACATGCCCAATCTGCAGCTCATAGGGCAGGAAGGCGTAACTGCCGATATGCAGCCTTCGTTCCCCTCGTCCACCTTTCCTAACCACTACACACTGGCAACAGGACTGGTGCCTGACCATCACGGCATCATCGACAACAAGTTTTTGGACAAGGCTTCAGGCCGCACCTTCAGTCTGGGAGACCCAAAAACCAAGTCTGACCCCTACTTCTGGGGCGGTGAACCTATCTGGATTACTGCCAAGAAACAGGGCGTAAAGACAGGCGTGGTCTATTGGCCAGGCTCTGATGTAGCCATCAAGGGCAGCCACCCAGACTACTGGTTCAACTATGAAAAGAAACCTCTGCTCACCTATTCTGAACGTGTGGCTGAAGTGGAACGCCTGATGAAGCTGCCCGAAAGCGATCGCCCTACATTGGTAATGGTCTATTTTGACGAGCCGGACCACACGGGCCACACCTTCGGTCCTACCTCTACCGAAACCAAAGCCATGGCTGCTACCATGGACCAGATAGTAGGACAGCTGTATAAAGACCTGAAGAGTCTGCCCAACGGGGCAGACATCAATCTGATAATAGTGGCAGACCACGGCATGACCCGCTGCTCCAAGGAACGCATCATCAACATAGCCGACTATCTGAAGCCTGAATGGTACACACGCATTGCCTACGGCATACCTACCAATGTGTTCACAAAGAAGGGCTGCGAAGACAAGATACTGAAGGCACTTGCCAAGGTTCCGCACATCAGGGCATGGAAGAAAGGCGAGATGCCGGCACACCTCCACTATGGAACAAACCCCAATATTGGCGACATTGTGGTGCTGCAAGACTTGGGCTGGGTAATTTCTGACCGCAACAAGACACTGATGGGGCATCACGGTTACGACCCTACTTACCAGGATATGCACGTTATCTTCCGTGCCGCAGGTCCTGACTTCAAGAAGGGATATACACTCAACAAGCCTTTTGTAAACACCGCCATCTATCCGTTGCTGGCCAAACTGATGGGCATTACGCCTGCCGCTTGCGACGGAAACCTTGACGACATCATGCCCATGTTGGCACAATAAGCTGCAAACCGCAAGGCTTCTGAACTCTTGACAATCACGCTCCATGCACTCCTGTTACAGTGTATGGAGCGTGATTTCCTTTTTCCAACACCCTAAATACAGCATGCGCTGACAGGAACAAGCAACAGGATTAAGCACTGCCAAATACAAATTTGGCTACATAAATAGCGCATAAACATGATAATTTGATATTATATGCTTAAAAATAATTAATTGTCATGGCAAAAAGAACAGCGCAATGGAAAAACAAACTATATTTGCAATTGTTATCTAAATACCTAAAGCCTATGGGCAAAAGCACTTTATGGACTATCGTCTGGACTCTGTTGACGGTCTGTTTCCTCACCGCTTGTAGCGAGGATGGCGAGTTGGTGATGCCCGTACCCAAAGACCTTTCCGAGCAATATGTACGCAACTGCCTCAACGGCAAGGGCTGGATGCACGTGTCATCGCACGAACTGAAAGACAACTTGCAGCTGGACAAAGACGACTACTGGCAAGGACACATTGCCATCGGACCGCAGCAATACTTCTTCAAGGGCGACTCCATCACCACGTTTGTCGCATCTGACGGACTGGGCATAAAGGGCTACACCACAGATACCTATCAGTATCAGCGCAAGACGCACCAGCTGAACGGGAAAGATGCCGAGTACTTCAAGCTCATTGACGTAAACGAGAATGAACTGAAGATGCTGAAATACCAGGCTTTCAACGGCAACGGGCGCAAGATTTACGTCTACTCCATCTACCGCCGCATGACAGATGCCGAGCTGCAAAGCGTCAGGCAGGAGCACCCTTACAACCTGCGGACCTACAATGCCGACTATCCTATGCTGCCCGAACAGGCAAAGATTACACCTGCCGACTTCCAACAGCATGCGCTCAACCGCCTGTGGACCTGCTCAGAGGTATATCTGCTCGAAAACGACAGTCGCTACCAAGCCACCAATCTGCTGGCAACAGATTCTACACTCTGCATGCCCGACTATCAGTTGTCGACAGACTCGCTCTGCATGAACTACCCTACCGCAATGAAACACGACATAGCCAATAGCCGCATGCCTTACAAATACTTGGCCAATGGTTATTTCCTGCATACCGACAACGATGCAGACTTCCACATACTGACGCTCACCGACAGCGAGATGAGGGTGATACGCTACATAGCAGACCCCAAGACGGGCAAGCGGACGGGCTACTACTGCATCTACACTGTGGCATAAACTACGGAATGAAGGATGCAGACACGCACACTATAAAGAAACACTAACAACAAAATATGATGACTTTCAGAAAATGACTACTGACAACTACTAATTGAGAGGGATAACAACAGATAAGTAAAAAGATATGCAACCGGCGGGCAAGGATTTGTCTGCCGGTTGCTCATTTTACAGCGTCTCGTTGCCATGCACCGTGCCAAGGCATTGCAAGAACACTGCAATCGCAATGCGAAAGCATAGCAACCGGTTGGCGATAGCGCTGCAATTGGCTCATGAAAGCACTGCAACCACAACGCGAGAGCATAGCTATTGGCAAGCAAAAGCTGTATCGCCAGTCGCCACGGCACGCCACATGAACTGCAATGCCGCTGCATCCAAAGCGCACCACCGTTAACAGAATAACACAAAAAGAAAGTTATGTATAAAACATTTGTCATGTTTTGCGCTATTCAGAATAAATTCATTACTTTTGCATTTCGTTAACCACCAGTTATAGTGGCCAATATCAGTTAAAAGAAAGCATCTGCTTAAATATTAGAACAAGCAATAAAACTCATCCTAAACATTAATTCAACGACAATAAAATGATTAGTTTCTTACTCAGTTTAGCAGCACTCGTGCTCGGCTATATCTTCTATGGCCGGCTGATAGAGCGCGTGTTTCAGCCCGACAACAGGCTCACCCCTGCCGTAGCCATGGCAGACGGCATAGACTATATAGTGATGCCGCACTGGAAAATCTTCATGATACAGTTTCTCAACATAGCGGGTACAGGTCCTATCTTCGGTGCTATCATGGGCGCCAAGTTCGGTCCTGCATGCTACTTATGGATAGTGTTCGGCTGCATCTTTGCCGGAGCCGTGCACGACTACATCAGCGGCATGCTCTCCATGCGCAACAAAGGCGACGGCCTGCCCGAGCTGGTGGGCATCTATTTAGGCAAACACACCAAACGGGTTATGCTGGTATTCTCAGTCCTGTTGCTCATCATGGTGGGCACCGTGTTTGTGTACAGCCCTGCCGAAATACTGCAACACATGTGGGGCAGCTCGCTGATGTGGATACTCGTCATCTTTGCCTACTACGTGGTGGCTACCATGCTGCCCATCGACAAGATTATAGGCAAGATTTATCCCCTCTTTGCCTTTGCCCTGCTCTTCATGGCTGTGGCGTTGATGGCATACCTGCTGGTAAAATGGCCCACCCTGCCCGAACTGTGGGACGGACTGGGCAACATGGGCAAAGCCGCAGACAAGAGCTTTACCGATGAGCTGTTCCCCTGTCTTTTCATCACAGTGGCATGCGGAGCCATCAGCGGTTTCCACGCCACACAAAGCCCACTGATGGCACGCTGCGTGAAAAGCGAGCGCATGGGGCGCCCCATCTTCTATGGAGCCATGATTACCGAAGGCGTAGTAGCACTGATATGGGCCACCGTAGCATCCTACTTCTTCTACGGTAAGCCTACCCCTGCCTGTCAACTCATAGCAGGGGCACAAACCACAGGCTTCCACACGTCTGCCCCTGCCGTGGTCAATTTAGTGTGCAACGACTGGTTAGGCATGCTCGGCGGCGTGTTGGCACTGCTCGGAGTGGTGGCAGCGCCTATCACCAGCGGCGATACAGCCTTCCGTTCGGCACGCCTTATCGTGGCAGAAACATTCAACCTGAACCAGCGGGCCATACCCAAACGCCTGATTATCTGCATACCGCTCTTCCTGATATCCATTGCCATGCTCATCTGGCAGTCTGCCAATCCCGACGGCTTCAATGTCATCTGGCAATACTTCGGTTGGGCCAACCAGACATTGGCAGTGTTCACACTATGGACAGCCACCGTCTATTTAGTGCAGCAGCACAAGCCTTACCTCATCACCTTGATACCGGCACTGTTCATGACCACCGTATGCACCACCTTCCTCTTCGTGTCAAAACAAGCCTTTGGTCTACCCGTCACAATAGGTTATCCTCTGGGCGGTGCCACGCTCATCATAGCCATCGTATGGTTCTGCCTGTGGCTGCACCGATGGAAAGCAGCAAACGACAAGTAACAAGATAACAAAATTAAAAAAATAGCTGTCTCAAGAAATATATGTTGTTTACTTTATTTCTTAAGACAGCTATTTTTTTGCTTCAGTTTTAGTCTGCAAGCAGACAGGGAAAACAGTGTAAATAATCCATATAAATTAACTCGTTGGCAGAATGAAGCGGGCTGAAAGTCCAAGGGTGCGCATAGCTCAGGGCAACGCTCTGGGTAAATGATAAAATGCTCACGCTCTGAAAGAGCAAAAGCATAAGTACCTATAAAAATTACACTTTTGCTCTTTCAGAGCGTTATCACCTATCCCCATAACACCCATGGCGTTGCCCTGAGCTATGCGCACCCTTGGGCTTTCAGCCCGCTTTTATACTGAAATATTACGATTTAATTCCGCCAATGCTTTAAATTAATGTATACGTTTATGCTTTGAATACCTACCTATTAAATTATTCTTTTCGATGCATCTTTATAAATTTACCACCAATCAAGGGTGATTGAATCTCCAAAATAGAATCATTTACCCCAATAAACTCAACAACTTTATTACCTATGGACAAGACATTCTGCTTTAAAAAAGAATCATAGTATAAGTTCCACTTTCCAGCAACATCATCATCTATTGCCTTTTCCCAATCTGTAAGTACCTTTTCACCATTAACGAATACGGAATCTCTTGCCATCAACAGCATATGTCCACTCACTTGCCCGTCCGCTTGAAAATCATAGTTCTCTTCTATATGATAAAAAGTAGAAGTTTCCGTATAGCTCCATTTCCCATATATCTTTTCCAAGTACAATTCTCTTAACTGAGCTGTTTTTGATGATTCATCATCAGGAACGACATGATCCCGATCACATGAAATGAAAAACAGAAATAGCAAACTCCATATTATATACTTTTTCATATCGTATATCATTTAATTATTTTACCTATTATTCAACAGTCATATAATAGAAATTCCACTCAATATTTCTTTCACTTACAGGATATGTTTTAAAAATCTCTGCACCGTCTGTTGTATATTTTAACAACCTTGCTGCTGTTTTCATTGTCACGACATTTTTACTTAAAGCCCACTCAAAACCAGGAGTATTTAAAGTCTCAGGATTCCACCCCATTTTGGTATAATCTGCATACTCATTATTCGTAAATACTACAGCCATTGATATTGGCAATGTATATGTTTGCCACAACCAAACATCCCTTGCAACATAAAGACCTGGAGCTATTCCACAAATCTTCGCAGCTTCATTGTCGGATGAAATAGCCAATGTATACCAATCACCGCCGTTCTTTCCTGTTGTTCGAACAGTCCATCTTGAATACCCTTTCACAGAAACTGGTATTGGAGCACTCATAGACTTAGCAGATTTTAGTATACTCACATCTTCCGTCCTTAAAGGTATATTATCAAGAACCATATCTTTATACCTAATTGTATACAAATCTTTCTCACCACCGTTAGTTGAAGTTGTAGTTCTTGTTTTTACACGAGAAGTTGTTTTTTCGACATAAACATTATCGTTTTTCACTTGAGTGATATTTGTTTCTATATCATCAGAGCATGATGCAAAAAATACCAATGCCATAAAGACAAATACAATTGCAATGTTTTTTTCATAGCTGTAATAATTTAATTATAAAACGAATGTAACAATTTCAATATAAAAACGAGCAATTTGTCTTTTTATTATTTTTATTCGTATTTTTTTATTTTAGATGTTTCGTACATACTTTTAATTTCAAGTACTGGCTTAAATTATCAGCAGTTTCCCTGTATTGACAGAGCAAGAAAATACTGCTCCTGCCCCACTTAGGGCACTTGCAGATACATATTTATTCACAAAACGCCGAAAATATTTGTACACATGCAGATTTATTTGTAAATTTGCAGCGTTCAGAGGAATGAGGAGCTCACAAAGAGTTCCTCATTTTATTTTAAATGGAGGCATGAATTCACGCCTGCACCATACAATTATAACACGGCGCTACACCCTGATACAAGCGCCTAATTACACGTTTTATGATAGATAAAAGCGCAGTTAAAACATTGGTTGACGAGTGGTTGAAAGACAAAGAATACTTTCTCGTTGACATTGAGATTAGTCAAGACGACAAAATCGTAGTGGAAATCGACCATGCAGATGGCGTGTGGATAGAAGACTGTGTACAGCTAAGCCGATACATTGAGGATCACCTTAGCCGCGACGAAGAAGATTACGAACTGGAGGTTGGCAGCGCAGGTCTGGGCCAGCCCTTCAAAGTGCCACAGCAATACATCAACTTCATCGGAAAAGATGTAGAGGTGCTCGATGCTGACGGCAAGAAATACAAAGGATTGCTGAAAGCCGTAGACGGCAACAACTTTACCGTAACAGTAAAGGAAAAAGTAAAGAAAGAGGGTGCCAAGCGCCCTACCATACAAGACGTAGACAAAGCATTTGACATGGATAAGGTAAAATACGCCAAATACCTTATCAGCTTCAAGTAACCCGCAACAGGGCACTACAATAGTCAAAACAGGAATAACAAGAAAACAACATACAAATGGTAGCAAGAAAGAAAGAGGATGAAACCGTAAGCATGGTTGACACCTTCAAAGAGTTTAAAGATACTAAAAACATCGACCGCACCACTCTCATGAGCGTGCTCGAGGAAAGTTTCCGCAACGTTATCGCCAAAATATTCGGTAGCGACGAAAACTTCGACGTTATCGTAAACCCTGACAAGGGCGACTTTGAAATCTATCGCAACCGTAAAGTGGTGGCTGATGGCGAAGTGAAAGAGGAAAACAAGGAAATCTCTCTCACCGATGCACGCAAAATAGAACCCGACTATGAGGTGGGCGAAGACGTGAGCGAAAAGGTAGACTTCAGCAAATTTGGACGACGCGCCATACTGAACCTGCGTCAGACACTTGCATCAAAGATTCTTGAACTCGAACATGACAGCCTCTACAACAAATACAAAGACCGTGTAGGACAAGTCATAGCAGGAGAGGTTTATCAGGTATGGAAGCGGGAAGTGCTGCTCGTTGACGACGAGAACAACGAACTCATACTGCCCAAATCAGAGCAGATACCTCACGATGTTTACAGAAAAGGCGAAACCGTTCGCGCCGTCATCAAAGAAGTAAACAACGACAACAACAATCCGAAGATTATACTCTCGCGCACCAGCAACATGTTTCTGGAAAGACTGCTCGAAGCAGAAGTACCGGAAATTGCCGATGGTCTCATCAGTATTCGACGCATAGCACGTATGCCGGGCGAAAGAGCCAAAATAGCAGTAGAAAGCTACGATGAAAGAATAGACCCAGTAGGAGCATGCGTCGGCGTAAAAGGTAGCCGCGTACACGGCATCGTACACGAACTCTGCAACGAGAATATAGACGTAGTAAACTATACAGCCAACACCAAGCTCTTTATACAAAGAGCGCTCAGTCCTGCAAAGATTTCCAACATTAATGTGGACGAAGAAAACAAAAAGGCTGAAGTTTACCTCAAGCCAGAAGAAGTTTCACTCGCTATCGGCCGCGGCGGACTCAACATCAAGTTAGCAAGTATGCTGACAGAATACACCATCGACGTGTTCCGTGAGCTCGACGAAAGCGAAGTAGACGAAGATATCTACCTCGACGAGTTCTCTGACGAGATAGACCAATGGATCATCGACGCCATCAAAGGCATCGGACTCGACACCGCAAAAGCAGTACTCAACGCACCAAGAGAAATGTTGGTAGAAAAAGCCGACTTGGAAGAGGAAACCGTTGACAATGTACTGAAAATCCTGAAGGCGGAGTTTGAGGGATAATTCATAATTCGACAATGCATAATTCATGATGCCTTGCCGCGCACCATGAATAAAGCGGCAAGGCACATAAAGGCCACGAATTATGAAACAGCGCTCTTTTCACATGCAAAACCGTCATGAACTATGCATGCTATTGTGGGTTATGAATTAATAATGTATGAATTAAATTAAAGTATGAGCATCAGATTAAATAAAGCAATTCGTGAATTAAATATAGGACTTCAGACGGCAGTTGAATTCCTAAAGAAGAGAAATGACCTGGGCGAAGTGAGGGATGACCTCAGCTTCAAACTTAGTGACAGTCAGTATAACGCATTGGTTGAGGCTTTCAAAACAGACAAAGAAGCAAGAAGCCAAGCCGAAAAACTGCTGTCAAAGCACCCGAAAGACAAAAAACGAGCTAACGACAAGACAGATTCCAAGGCCGACAATGCGGTCAAAAGCGTTACCCCACAAAAGTATAAACCACTGGGAAAAATTGACCTCGACAGCCTTAACAGGAAACCGTCGCGCTCTGCTGCTCCTACAGCAAAACCAGTTGCCGGCGACAGAAAGGCTTCTGCCGTAAGCCCACACGACAGCAACAATACCACAAACACCAAAAACTCCTCTGACAACAACACTGCTGCCACACAGCCTAAGAAGCAAGATACTGTTGCACAGCAGCCAAAGCAAGACGCTATGCAACAGAAAAGCACAAGCAACGAGGCTCCCAAGGAGCAGAAACAGCAAAGTGGCAAGAGCACAATAGCTGCCAATGCAGGTAGCGAGAAGCCACAAAACGAGAATGCGAAAGTAGCCAGCAATACTGTTAAAGCTGCCGATGCGCAAGCAAAAGCAGCAGATACAGCAGCACCGGTAGCCAGCAATGCGCAACCTGCTGCTGCCAATCAAAAGGCTGAGCAACCTAAAGTGGCAACACCTGTTGCTGACAACAGCAACGCAACAGCAGCCAGCCAACAGCCAACAGCAGAGCCGGCTACTGACAACTCAGCTGCTTCAACCGGCGAAAACAAGATTTTCACGCTCCGAAGCGAGAAGAAACTGACGCCTAAAGTCAATGTCCTTGGCAAGATAGACCTCTCTACCCTCAACCAAAGCACGCGTCCTAAGAAGAAGACCAAAGAGGAACGACGCAAGGAACGCGAAGAGAAGGCACAGCAGAGCCGCACCAATGAGAAGAAGAAACGCTCACGCATCACCAAGGAGCGCGTCAATATTGACCAAGCGGTAAAGCAAAACAACGATAGCAACAGAAACAACAATAACAACCGCAATGACGGCAACGCCAATAAGAAAAAGAACCGCAAGCGCAATCAGAAGCCTGTCGAGGTAAATGAAGAAGACGTTGCACGCCAGGTAAAAGAGACGCTTGCACGACTCACCAGCAAAGGGCAAAACAAGAAAGGTGCCAAGTATCGCAAAGAGAAACGTGAGGCTGTACAAGAGCAACTCAAAGAACAAAGAGCTGAGGAGAAGGCAGAAAGCAAGATACTTAAGCTTACCGAGTTTGTAACAGTAAGCGAATTGGCCAACATGATGAACGTTTCTGTCAATCAAGTCATCGGCACTTGCATGAGCGTTGGCATCATGGTATCCATCAACCAGCGTCTTGACGCCGAGACCATCAACCTCGTTGCCGAGGAGTTTGGCTTCAAGACGGAGTATGTAAGCGCCGAAGTGTCAGAAGCCATTACCGAAGAACCGGACGATGAAAGCGACCTCGTGCCACGCGCTCCTATCGTAACCGTGATGGGACACGTAGACCATGGAAAGACCTCTTTGCTCGACCATATCCGCAATACCAATGTAATTGCCGGCGAGGCTGGCGGCATTACGCAGCACATCGGTGCTTATAACGTAACGCTCAGCAACGGACGCCACATTACTTTCCTTGATACTCCAGGACACGAAGCATTTACTGCCATGCGTGCCCGCGGTGCTCAGGTTACCGATATCGCCATTATCATCATTGCAGCAGACGACAGTGTGATGCCTACTACACGTGAGGCCATCGCTCATGCCCAAGCTGCCAATGTGCCAATGGTGTTTGCCATCAACAAGATTGACAAGCCAGGAGCCAATCCGGACAGAATTCGTGAAGACTTGGCAAACATGAACTTGCTGGTAGAAGAATGGGGCGGAAAGTACCAATGCCAGGAAATCAGCGCCAAGAAAGGCATCGGTGTAGACGAACTTCTTGAGAAAGTGCTTCTTGAGGCCGACATGTTGGACCTGAAAGCCAACCCTAAACGCAAGGCAACAGGCAGCATCATAGAGTCTTCTTTGGATAAAGGCCGTGGCTATGTGTCTACCGTTTTGGTCAGCAACGGTACGCTCCATGTGGGCGACAACGTGATTGCAGGAACCAGCTATGGCCGTATCAAGGCCATGTTTAACGAGCGTAACCAGCGCATTGAGAAGGCTGCGCCAGCAGAGCCAGCCATTATCTTGGGCTTGAATGGTGCGCCAACAGCCGGCGATGCGTTCCATGTGCTCGACTCAGAGGTTGAAGCACGCGAGATAGCCAACAAGCGTTTGCAGCTGCAACGCGAGCAAGGCTTGCGCACCCAGAAGCGTTTGACCTTGAGCGACATCAGCCACCGTATTGCCCTTGGATCATTCAAGGAACTCAATATCATTGTAAAGGGTGATACAGACGGTAGTATCGAGGCTTTGAGCGACTCGTTCATCAAGCTGTCTACCGAGAAGATAAAGGTCAATGTCATCCATAAGGCAGTAGGACAGATATCTGAAAGCGACGTAACTTTGGCCGATGCGTCAGACGCTATCATCGTAGGTTTCCAGGTGCGTCCATCAGCAGCAGCACGCAAGCAGGCTGACCAAGAGGGTGTAGAAATCAACACTTACTCTGTGATTTACGACGCCATAGAGGATGTGAAGTCTGCAATGGAAGGCATGCTCGACAAGGTTGTGAAGGAAGTTGTTACCGGTCAGATTGAGGTTCGCGAGGTTTACAAGATTTCCAAGGTAGGAACCGTGGCCGGAGCTTATGTTACCGAGGGTAAGGTTCACCGCACCGACAAGGCTCGTCTGGTACGTGACGGTATCGTTATCCATACAGGTGAAATCAACGCATTGAAGCGCTTCAAGGACGATGTCAAGGAAGTTGGCGTTAACTTTGAGTGCGGTATCAGCTTGGTTAACTTCAACGACATTCAGGTAGGTGATATCATCGAGACCTTTACCGAGATAGAAGTAAAGCAGAAGCTGTAACAACACGCTGCCAACAGATAGGGAAAAAGCCACAAGGCACAGACAATGGTTCTGCGCCTTGTGGCTTTTTCTTTTCCAAGAGCGATGCAATCATCAAGCAAGAGCATAGCAACCGGAAGCCGATTGCCATGCTTTCGGAGAGCAAAAACAGTGCTTTCGGAAGTGGGAAAAAGCGAAGCGACACTCACGTAAAAAAAACTTAAAATCATGGTGTTACGCTGTTTATTTCGTAACTTTGCAAGTTCAATAGAAGGGTAGCTTGCACACAGCTTACCAAGTACTTAAAAGCAATGGAAATTAAAGACACTAAAAACGAGTTTGTAAAGCAGGTAGCCGAACAAAAATACGAGTTTGGCTTTACCACCGACGTACACACCGACATCATAGAAAAAGGTCTCAACGAAGATATTGTAAGACTTATCTCGCAGAAGAAGGGCGAACCCGAGTGGATGCTCAACTTCCGCTTAAAGGCGTTTAACTATTGGAAAACGCTGAAGCAGCCTACATGGGGTCATGTACATGTGCCCGATATCGACTATCAGGCCATTTCTTACTATGCCGACCCTCTGGCCAAGAAGCCTCAAAACAAAGAGATAGACCCTGAGCTGATGAAGACTTTCGACAAGTTGGGCATACCTCTTGAAGAGCGTCTTGCCCTGAGCGGCACTGCCGTAGACGCCATCATGGACTCTGTGTCTGTAAAGACCACATTCAAAGAAAAGTTGGCCGAAAAGGGCATTATATTCTGCTCTATCGGCGAAGCCATCAAGAACCATCCCGATCTTGTAAAGGAATATTTGGGCACCGTAGTACCCTACCGCGACAATTTCTTTGCCGCCCTTAACAGTGCCGTGTTCAGCGATGGCTCATTCGTCTACATCCCCAAAGGCGTAAGAAGCCCCATGGAACTTAGTTCCTACTTCCGCATCAACGCCCGCAACACGGGTCAGTTTGAGCGAACACTCATCATAGCCGAAGACAACGCTTATGTGTCGTATCTGGAAGGTTGCACCGCTCCTATGCGCGACGAGAACCAGCTGCACGCTGCCATCGTTGAAATTATCGTAAAGGACAACGCAGAGGTGAAATACTCTACCGTGCAAAACTGGTATCCCGGTGATGAAAACGGCAAGGGTGGCGTGTTCAACCTCGTAACCAAGCGTGGAGACCTACGCGGTGTCAACTCAAAGTTGTCATGGACACAGGTGGAGACCGGCTCTGCCATCACCTGGAAATATCCTTCTTGCGTGCTGCGGGGCGACAACTCACAGGCTGAGTTCTACTCAGTGGCCGTTACCAACAACTACCAAGAGGCAGACACGGGCACGAAGATGATACACTTGGGAAAGAACACCAAGAGCACCATCATCAGCAAAGGTATCAGCGCAGGACACAGCCAAAACTCTTACCGCGGGCTGGTGCGTGCCGCCAGCACTGCCGACAATGCGCGAAACTACAGTTCGTGCGACTCGCTGCTGTTGGGAAGCGACTGCGGTGCCCACACGTTCCCTTACATGGACATTCACAACGACACCGCTGTGGTAGAGCATGAAGCCACCACCAGCAAGATTAGCGAAGACCAACTGTTCTACTGCAACCAGCGTGGCATACCTACTGAACAGGCAGTAGGACTGATTGTCAACGGCTACGCCAAGGAAGTGCTCAACAAGCTGCCTATGGAGTTTGCCGTAGAAGCACAGAAGCTGCTCAGCGTTTCGCTCGAAGGCACTGTGGGATAAGCCCCGCAGCAGCCACAACATACTCATCAACAAGTAACAAACGACTATTTAGATATGTTAGAGATTAAGAACTTACACGCCAAAATAGGCGATAAAGAGATATTGAAAGGCATCAACCTTACCGTAAAAGACGGCGAGACACACGCCATCATGGGCCCTAACGGCTCAGGAAAGAGCACACTGAGTGCTGTGCTCGTGGGCAACCCACAGTATGAGGTAACAGCCGGAAGCATCACCTTTAACGGCAAGAACCTACTGGAAATGTCGCCCGAAGACCGCGCACATGAAGGCATTTTCCTCTCTTTCCAATACCCGGTAGAGATACCTGGCGTGTCGATGACCAACTTCATGCGTGCCGCCATCAACGAGAAGCGCAAGTATGAAGGCAAAGAGCCGCTCAACGCAGCAGAGTTTTTGAAGCTCATGCGCGAGAAACGCAAGGTGGTAGAGCTTGACAGCAAGCTCTCCAACCGCTCGGTTAACGAGGGGTTCAGCGGCGGTGAGAAGAAGCGCAACGAGATATTCCAGATGGCCATGCTGGAGCCTAAGCTCAGCATTCTCGACGAAACAGACTCAGGACTGGATGTAGACGCCATGCGCATCGTGGCAGAAGGTGTCAACAAAATGCACACTCCTGAGACATCGACCATCGTCATCACTCACTACGAACGCCTGCTCGACATGATCAAACCCTCAGTAGTGCACGTACTCTACAAGGGACGCATCGTGAAAACCGAAGGCCCTGAACTGGCCAAAGAGATAGAAGCACGTGGCTACGAATGGATTAAAGAAGAAGTAGGAGAAAAGTAATCATGCAGAGTGAACAGCAATACATAGACCTCTATAACCAGTGCCGCGACATGATTATGCAACATAGCGCTGCACCTTTCAACGCCGTAAGAGACGAGGCTTTTGCCAACTTTCAGCGTCTGGGCTTCCCCACCAAGAAAGTGGAGCGCTATAAATACACCGACATACCGCGCCTGTTTGAGCCTGACTACGGCTTGAACCTCAACCGCTTGGCCATACCCGTAGACCCTTACGAGGCGTTCCGCTGCGATGTGCCCAACCTAAGCACCTCGCTATACTTTGTGGTCAACGACTCGTTTTACGGCAAAAATCCGAAGGGTAGCCAGCTACTGCCCGAGGGAGTCATCATCGACTCGCTGTCAAAAGTAGCCACCGAGCACCCCGAACTCATTGCAAAATACTACGCCAAACTGGCCAATACCGCTGATGATGCCATCAATGCGCTCAACACCATGCTGGCACAAGACGGACTGTTTGTCTACGTTCCCAAAGGTGTTGTGGTAGACCGCGCCGTACAGGTTATCAATATCCTTCGCTCAGACGTTGACTTGATGGTCAACCGCCGTGTGCTCATCGTAGTCGAAGAGCGTGCAGAGATAAAGCTGCTCTTCTGCGACCATGCTGCCGATGACCGCCACTTCCTCGCCACTCAAGTCATAGAGGCATTTGTGGGCGATGGAGCAGGCCTTGATTTGTACTGTCTGGAAGAGACACATGCCAAGAATGTGCGCGTGAGCAACGTGTTTATTGACCAGCAAGCCAACAGCCGTGTCAACCACAATGTCATCACCCTGCACAACGGCATCACCCGTAACCGCACCGACCTCACCTTCAGCGGCGAGGGCTCTGAGTGCAACCTCTGCGGCTGTGTCATAGCAGACAAGGAGCAACATGTAGACAACAACACGCTGATAGACCACAAAGTGGGCCACTGCAACAGCAATGAGCTGTACAAATATGTGCTCGACGGCAAAGCCACAGGTGCTTTCGCAGGCCGCGTGCTCGTGCGCCATGGTGCACAGAAGACCACCTCGCAAGAGACCAACCAGAACCTCTGTGCCGCCAAGACCGCCCATATGTACACGCAACCTATGCTTGAAATCTATGCAGATGACGTGAAATGCGCCCACGGCAGCACAGTAGGACAGCTCAATGACGCCGCCCTTTTCTATATGCAACAGCGTGGCATCAGCCGCAAGGAAGCCCGTCTGCTACTGGAGTTTGCCTTTATCAACGAGGTGATAGACCAGATGAAACTGGAGCCTTTGCGCGACCGTCTGCATTATTTGGTGGAAAAACGTTTCCGTGGCGAACTCAACAAGTGCGACGGTTGCAAGCTCTGCCACTAACCACTGCCCTTCAGGCAAGCTGCCGCCACGGCGCTTGCCCACCCCAACAGCTATAAAAACACTTTGGCCATGTACGATATCAACCAAGTCCGTAAAGACTTTCCCATATTATCCCGCACTGTCTACGACCGTCCGCTGGTCTATCTTGACAATGCCGCCACTACGCAGAAGCCCCTCTGTGTGCTGGATGCCATGCGCGACGAGTATCTCAACGTGAATGCAAATGTGCACCGCGGAGTGCACTACCTCTCGCAACAAGCCACCGACTTGCATGAAGCGGCACGCGAGACAGTGCGCCAGTTTATCAACGCACGCTCCACTAACGAGATAGTGTTTACCCGTGGCACCACCGAAGCTCTGAACCTTGTGGTGTCTTCTTACTGCGATGAGTTCATGCAAGCAGGCGATGAAGTCATCGTGTCTGTCATGGAGCACCACTCCAACATCGTGCCTTGGCAGCTGCAAGCCGCCAAAAAGGGCATCTGTATCAAGGTGATACCGATGACCGACAAGGGCGAAATCATCATGGACGGATACGAGAAACTGTTCTCCGATCGCACCAAGATGGTAAGCGTGGCACAGGTAAGCAATGTGCTCGGAACCGTCAACCCCGTGAAGCAGATGATAGCCATTGCCCATCAGCATGGTGTGCCCTTCATGGTAGACGGTGCGCAAAGCACTCCACACTTCAAGGTGGATGTGCAGGACCTCGACTGTGATTTCATGGCCTTCAGCGGCCACAAGATGTACGGTCCTACGGGTGTAGGCGTGCTCTATGGCAAGGAAGACTGGCTCGACCGTCTGCCCCCCTACCAAGGTGGCGGCGAAATGATAGAGAGCGTGAGCTTTGAGAAGACTGTGTTTGAGAAGCTTCCCTTCAAGTTTGAGGCCGGAACGCCCGACTATGTAGCCACCCACGGCTTGGCCACTGCCATCAACTATATGAACAAGTTGGGCATGGACAACATCCATCACCATGAAACCATGCTCACACAGTATGCCATGAAGCGCATGCAAGAAGTGGAAGGCATGCGCATTTTCGGACAAGCCGAGCATAAAGATGCCGTAGTATCGTTTCTTGTAGGCAACATCCATCATCTTGACATGGGCACACTGCTCGACCGATTGGGCATAGCCGTGCGCACCGGACACCACTGTGCACAGCCTCTGATGATACGTTTGGGCATACAGGGCACCGTGCGTGCCTCGTTTGCACTGTACAACACGACCGAAGAGATCGACACCTTGGTAGCGGGCATACAGCGCGTAAGCCAGATGTTCTAAACCGAAACAACCATTCACAAGCAATAAAAAACATGAAAAAAATCAGATTTCTTGCTATTCTTTCCATACTGGTTGCACTGCTTCTTACCGCCAGCAGCCAGATGGCTACGGCACAAGTAAACAACGGTGTGCCACAAAAGAATGTGCAGCACCTCACGTTTCAAGGCATACCAATCACCGGGTCCATGGATGCTTTCTGTGCAAAGCTCAAGCAAAAGGGCTACAAGTTTGACTGGGGATATGAAGACAAAAGAAATTATCAGGGTAAATTCGCAGGGTATGACACTGACGTAAAGGTTTATCAAGATGCCGGCATAGTGTACAGTGTGCATGTAATTTTCGGCTTCGACACACAGGAAGAAGCCAACAAGGTAGACGAAGCATTGCATACAAGTATAGCAAAGAAGTATCCACGAGCAGTGCTTGATGAAGAGAAGTCGGGCAGAACAGACGACGAAACCCACGTTTACTATGCTATGCCACGCCCCGGCAAGATAAACTACAAGAACCTGTTGGGCTACTTCTGCATAGAAACCTATCCCTGTACAGCCCGTGGCTACCGTGTGGAACTGTGGTACATCGACGAATACAACAGTCCTGAATGGCGAGAGGCACGCAGACAATACATAAGAAACAGTTGCATCACCGACAACCTGTAAGCCGACAACCACAGCCGGCAGCGGCACAGCAGCTTTATGAAAGCACCGCTATCGCCTTGCAATTGCATAGCTATCGGCAACTAATTGCATAGCTATCGAAAGGTGAAAGCACTGCAATCAGACAGCAAGAGCATAACTCTTGTAAAGACAAAGCACCCATAACGGAAAACGAATGGCATGACAGCCTTTTCCGCTATGGGTACTTTTTATTTTCTGTTGCTTGACAAGCAAAATATTACGCCTTGTTTGTCGCAGCCTACTTTCCGACCTTTTTAAACACCAACGTGGCGGGTATTTTCTGCCATTTTCCCCTTACAGGAAACTTGAAGGTACTGCCCTGCTTCTTGGTCAGCGTGTAGGTGCCGTCAGCATTGAGCTTGAGCACCGCCGTAAAGTCTTCACTGCCATAATCGTTGATAACATCCAGCTGGGCAGTTGTGGCATTGACAAGTTCCGTGCCCGTAACCAGCCAGATGGCAAAGCTTTCATACGACCGGAAATAACCGTCCACCTCACCATAAGCCTCCTGTCGAGGCACCGTGATGTTTTTGGCATAGAAATCCATCTTCAGCGTCAACTTGTATTCATCGTTGTATATCTCGCCCTTGAAAGGCTGCTGTTCTTGCCCCATGACAGTGGCTGACACCCAGCACAGCAACAGCACAAGCAGGCTTTTCGTCTTATTCAGTCTCATTGCTTTTCAGTTTTGGTTATTCGCTGCGAAGATAGCGCAAATACGGCGTAATGCAAAATAAAACGCCATAAAAAGATACCTTCCGTAACCCCTTGACACAAAAAGAAAGATATTAAGCACAACATTTTGTAGTAAAACAGAAAAGTCTTACTTTTGCAGATTATATGGTACTGAATTATATTTGGATTGCATTTTTTGTAACAGCGTTTGTCATTGCGCTGTTCCGGCTTGTCTTCATGGGCGATACCAGCGTGTTTCCAGCTATTATGGACTCCACCTTTGCATCGTCAAAAACTGCCTTTGAGATTTCCTTGGGCTTGACCGGTGTGCTGTCGCTTTGGCTCGGCATCATGAAGATTGGCGAGCGCGGAGGCATGGTCAATGCCTTGGCAAAGCTGCTCAGTCCTGTATTCTGCCGGCTGTTTCCAGACATACCCAAGGGCCACCCCGTTACAGGCTCTATCTTCATGAACATAGCCGCCAACATGTTAGGGCTCGACAATGCCGCCACGCCACTGGGTCTGAAAGCCATGGAGCAGCTGCAGGAGCTGAACCCCAAGAAGGATACTGCCAGCAACTCCATGATTATGTTCTTGGTACTCAACACCTCCGGGCTTACGCTGATACCCGTGTCCATCATGGTTTACCGCGCCCAGTTGGGCGCAACACAGCCCACCGACATCTTCGTACCTATTCTTTTAGCTACCTTTTTCTCTACCTTGGGTGGCATCGTCATTACCTCCATTTATCAGAAAATCAGCCTGTTCAACCGCATCATGCTGCTCACTTTAGGTGGTCTTTGCGTGGTTGTGGCAGCCATCATGTGGGGTTTCAGCCAGTTAGACAAAGACACCATGAACACTGTAAGCACCACTGCAGCCAACATACTGCTCATGTGCATCATCATGGTATTTATACTGGCAGGAGTCAGGAAGAAGGTAAACGTCTACGATGCATTTGTAGAAGGGGCTAAAGATGGCTTCACCACAGCCGTGCGCATCATTCCTTACTTGGTAGCCATACTGGTGGGCATCGGTGCGTTCAGGGCATCCGGAGCCATGGATATGCTCATTGACGGCGTGAAATGGGGCGTCAGTGCCTGTGGCGGCAACACCGACTTTGTGGGCGCGTTGCCTACTGCACTGATGAAACCGCTGTCGGGCAGCGGTGCCAGAGGCATGATGATAGATGCCATGACCACCTATGGCGCCGACTCGTTTGTGGGCCGCTTGAGCTGCATTTTCCAAGGCTCTACCGACACTACCTTCTATATCCTTGCCGTTTACTTTGGCAGTGTGGGCATCAGATACACGCGCCATGCCGTGGCTTGCGGACTGCTTACCGACCTGGTGGGCGTCATTGCCGCCATTGCCATCTGCTACATGTTCTTCTAAAGAAATGAAGCAGCATGGGGCAAAGAATGAAAACGCATAAATTAAGGTATGAAACCACATGCGCCAAGGCATAAGAAAGCACTGCAAGATGTGCGAATGTAAAACAAAAAAACATGGGCAGCAACAAGCAAAGAAGACTGTTGCTGCCGCACAGCATAGAAAAAAGTATTTTCTGAAAACAATATGGCAAACTTAAAATCGTTAGCAAAAGACACGGCCATCTACGGACTGAGCAGTATCGTGGGCCGCTTTCTCAACTATCTGCTTGTGCCGCTTTACACGGCAAAACTGTCGGCAGCCAGTGGCGGCTACGGTGTTATCACCAATGTCTATGCCTATACGGCCCTGCTGATGGTAATCCTTACCTACGGCATGGAAACCACCTTCTTCCGCTTTTCCAACAAAGACGGCGAGCAACCAGCCACTGTCTATTCCACCACACTGATATCAGTGGGATTCACTTCGCTGCTCTTTGTGGCATTGGTACTGCTGTTTCTTCACCCCATTTCTGCCGCCATGGGCTACAGCAACCATCCTTCCTACATTTGGGTAATGGCACTCACCGTGGCTATTGATGCCTTCCAGTGCATCCCGTTCGCCTATCTGCGCTATCAGAAGCGACCCATCAAGTTTGCTACGCTCAAGCTGCTGAACATCTTTATGGCCATTGCACTCAACTTAGTGTTCTTCGCTTTGTTGCCCGCCCTGTACGACCACGCCGGCGGAAGCGGTCTGATAGCCCAGATATACGACCCTACCGTGGGAGCAGGTTACGCCTTCTACATCAACCTTTTCTGCTCAGCCTCGCTCACACTGTTCTTCTGGAAGGAACTGTTCCACATCAAATATACATTCGACAAGGCACTGCTGCACCGCATGTTGAGCTACAGTTGGCCTATCCTTGTATTGGGAATAGCCGGCATTCTCAACCAAACTGCCGACAAGATACTTTTTCCCTACATCTATAAGGGCAGCGATGCCCACTCACAATTAGGCATCTACGGTGCCGCAAGCAAGATTGCCATGATCATGGCCATGATTACCCAGGCCTTCAGATATGCCTATGAGCCTTTCGTTTTCGGCAAATCAAAAGACAAAGACAACCGCGACACGTATGCCAAAGCCATGAAATACTTCATCGTGTTCACCCTATTGGCATTCTTGGTAGTCATCGGCTACATGGACATTCTGCGCCACTTGATTGGCCGCGACTATTGGGACGGACTGCGTGTGGTGCCTATCGTCATGGCTGCAGAAATCATGATGGGCATCTATTTCAACCTTTCCTTCTGGTATAAGCTGATAGACAAGACCATCTGGGGAGCCTGGTTCTCAGGCATCGGCTGTGCTGTGCTCATCGCAGTCAACCTCATTTTCGTGCCACGTTACGGCTATATGGCCTGCGCTTGGGCCGGTTTCGCCGGCTATGGCACAGCAATGGTGCTCTCTTACATAGTAGGCCAGGTGAAATATCCTATCAATTACCCGCTGAAAGACATTTTCCTGTATGTCGTGGTGGCTGCGGTAGAGTTTGGCTGCATGCAAATGACCAACCGCTATCTGCCCAACTGGGCTGCCTTTGGTGCCAACACATTGCTGCTGTTAGCCTTCTTGGCACTGATATTGAAGCGCGACATGCCCCTGTCTTCATTGCCGGTGATAGGCAAACACTTCAAGCATGAAGGTCGTAAGCAGTAATACATTCATCTTGGAAGTATCAAACCATCATGCTATGGGTATAAACTCATCATGCTATTGATACGAGCCAATCACTCCATTGGTATAAACTAACTATTCTATTGATATGAAACTAAAAACATTATTGGCAGCAGCGCTGCTTGCCACAGGCTCCATGGCTCATGCCGATGAGGGCATGTGGACACTCTACAACTTGCCTCAGGCAGTGTACGAGCAAATGAAACAGTATGGCTTTGAGCAGTCGTACAACAGCTTGTACGGCAGTAAAGATGCCATCAAGAACTCTGTCGTGCTCTTCGGAGGCTTCTGCTCGGGCGTCGTAGTGTCGCCTGACGGACTGGTGTTTACCAACCACCACTGTGGTTTTGAGGCTATCCGCAGCCACTCTACCGTGGAACACGACTATATGCTCAACGGCTTCTACGCCAAGACAAATGCCGAAGAGCTGCCCAACAAGAACCTTTTCGTGAGCTTCATGGTAGAGCAGCAGGATGTTACCGAGCGTCTGAAAGCGCTGGGTATAGACCAACTTAAAGGTCAGGCCCAAAGCGAAATGATAGACTCTTTGGCCACAGCCATGAGCCAAGAGGCCAAGAAGAAGGACAAGAGTCTGCACGTAGAGATTGACCCTTACTATGAAGGCAACAAGTATTATGCTACCACTTACCGCATGTTTACCGATGTCCGTCTGGTGTTTACCGTACCAAAGTCTATGGGAAAATTCGGTGGTGAGACCGACAACTGGATGTGGCCACGCCAGACTTGCGACTTCTCCGTGTTCCGCATCTATGCCGACCCCAAGACCAACGGTCCTGCCGAATACAGCAAAGACAATGTGCCGTACCACCCGGAGTCATGGGCCAAGGTATCGCTTCAGGGCTACAAAGACGGCGATTACGCCATGACTATGGGTTATCCCGGCTCTACCGAGCGCTATCTGTCATCGTATGGCATTGAAGAAATGCGCAACGCAGAGAACGCCCCACGTGCACAGGTACGCGGAGTGAAGCAAGAGGTGATGGCAAAGCACATGAAAGCCAGTGAGGCTGTACGCATCAAGTATGACTCCAAGTTTGCAAACAGCGCCAACTACTGGAAAAACGCCATCGGTATGAACAAGTGTATCGACTCTATCGGCATCATCAATCAGAAGCGCGACTATGAGAAGCGCCTGCAAGCTTACCAAAACCAGACGGGCTACTTAAAGGGAAAGCTCGATTTTGACAAGATGAAGAGACTCTACAAGGAGCGTTTCAACCTGATGTATGCATACTACAACTACGGCGAAACCTTCCGTCGCACCAACGAGTTGGCTACACGTGCGCTGCAAGTTTGCAACGGCATGAAGGTGAAGAACCCTGATGCACCCGCCCAAAAGCAGTATCATGAGTTTGACGACAACAGCGATACCTGGGACGAGGCACTGGACAAAGAGGTGTACGGTGTATTGCTCCAAAACTACCGTGAGCATGTAAGCAAGCAGTATCTGCCGGCTTTCTACACCACCATAGACAAGAAGTTCAAGGGCAACTGCCAGGCTTATGTAGACTATGTATGGAAGAACTCCATGCTGATGAAGAAGGGTCAGAAGATTTATTTCAACACAAAGGCTTACAAGAAAGACCCCGGTGTGCAGATGGGGCTTGACCTTGCAGAGCTTGTAATGAGCTGGCGCGAGAAGCTGGCACCGCTGAGCGACTCTATTGCCGAGCAGGAAAAGTATCTCTGTGCCGCCAAGCTGCGCATGGAGGAAGACCTGCCTCATTACAGCGATGCCAACATGACGATGCGCTTGAGCTATGGCCGTGTGGGCGGATTTACACTCGACGGCAAACCCTCTGGCTACTACACTACTGCCGAGAGCATGGTAGAGAAGATGAACCGTGGCAACAAGGTGGAAGATTATTATGCTGAACCTATCATGAAGGAGCTGCTGTCTGCCAAAGACTTCGGCCCTTATCAAGACAAGACCACGGGCAAGATGCAGCTCTGTTTCCTCACCAGCAACGACATTACCGGCGGCAACAGCGGTTCGCCTATGTTCGACGGCAAGGGCCGTCTCATCGGTTTGGCTTTCGACGGCAACTGGGACAGCCTATCCAACGACATCTACTTTGAGAAGAACTTGGGTCGCTGCATCGGTGTAGACATCCGCTATGTGCTTTACATGATGGACAAGTGGGGCCATGCCGACCGCCTTATCAAGGAAATCAACGCACAGTAACCAAGTTTTGGTCAAGCTGTTTGTAGTTCAGCTTGACCCATGACAACCCTACCATAAAGCCCCCCGTAGCTTACCGCCAGTCTTCATGCAGAAGGCTGAAGGTAAGTTATGGGGGCTTTGCTGTATGCCATCGTGTTTTTATTGGCCACAAGCGATGAATGCCTTTATAGCATTTGGGAAGAACAAAAACGAGTTTGCTGCGTGGCTTATAGCTTTAGCGTCATCATAATATCGCAGCGGTCGTAGGCAGGATGGTCCATGGGCTCCTCCTGAAAGCCCAACTTGCGGTAGAGGGCTATGCTGGCTTCCAAGTGGGTGTTTCCCTCTAAAAACAGCTCTTTTACGCCATGCTCACGGGCATAGGATATCAATGCTTCACCTAACATGCGGCCAATGCCGCGGCCTTGGCAATGGGCGTCTACCGCCATCTTGGCCAACTCATGGCAGCCGCGCTCCGGATGAGCAATCAGTGCGCAGCAGCCTAACGCCCTGCCTTGAGGGTCAACAGCCAAGAATATCTGTCCACCGCCACCCAATATGTAGGTGTCAAGATGGGCAAACGTGTTGATGTCTGACGCCTCAATCTTGAAAAAGCGTTCTATCCAGGCACGGTTCAGTGCCACAAAAGCGTCTCTGTATTCAGGGCGATAGGTAATAATCTTGATTTCTTTCATACGGTTGGTTTGTGTTTATGTGTATCTATCAATCATGCAAAATGGCAGATGTGTTCAGCAGTCAGGGCGCATCCATCCATGCACTGTTGTTAGTATAACGTACAACAGTGGCATAAAATTGCGTTTCCATGCTGTCAAATTCCGCTTTTCTGCTTGGTGTAACATGCCAAAAGGCAACGGGGGCGCTTCCAAGAGCTATGCAACCGCACGCCAAGAACACTGTTTTCGCATGCTGATTGCACTGCTATCGCGCACCGATTGCAATGCTTTTACCTGCCGGTTGCACTGCTCTTGCAAGGGCATGGCTGAGAGCTCTTTACAACAGAAAACAGTATCTTATTAATGCGTGGCAAGCTCTGTTTGTAAAATCTTTACACTATAAAAGGCTATTTTTGAACCCTTTATAAGGTTTGAATGGGATTTTTGCACTATCTTTGCAAAAGATAGGCGGCGGTTCGGCAACCTAAAATGGAATTTATCGCAAAAGAATAGCCCTATCCATTTATTGAAAACGTTAATATATTAATGAAAGAATTTTTGCAAGTATTGCGCCGCTTTGTACCTCCCTACAAGCGATATTTGGCGCTGACAGTTATCTTCAACATCCTATCGGCGGTGCTGAACATCTTCTCTTTTGCCACACTGATACCAATACTGCGTATCCTCTTCCAAACCAGTGATGCCGTAAAGCAGGCAGAACTCATGCCGTGGAGCTGGGAACACCTCATGGAAGTGGCAGAGAACAACGCCAACTACTTTATCTATCAGATGATACAAAGCATGGGACAATCCACTACGCTGCTGGTGATAGGACTCTTCCTGGCCTTGATGACCTTCTTGAAGACGGGGGCTTACTTCCTTTCTTCGGCTGCCATCATACCTATCCGAACGGGCATTGTGCGCGATATACGCAACCAGCTCTACCGCAAGATTACCTCGCTGCCCTTGGGCTTCTTCTCTGAAGAGCGCAAAGGCGACATCATAGCACGCATGAGCGGCGATGTGCAAGAGATAGAAAGTTCTATCATGTCATCGCTCGACATGCTCTTCAAAAACCCTATACTCATCATCTTTTACTTTGCCACGCTGATCGTTATCAGTTGGCAGCTCACCCTGTTTACCCTCATTATCGTGCCCTTTATGGGCTGGTTCATGGGTTATGTAGGCCGCAAGCTCAAACAGCGATCCATCAAGGCGCAAGCCCTGTGGAGCGACACCATGAGCCAGGTGGAAGAGACATTGGGCGGACTGCGCATCATCAAGGCTTTCTGTGCGGAGGAAAAGATGAACCAGCGTTTTGACAAAATCAACTCTGAATACCGCGACAACATTCTGCGAGTAAATACCCGGCAGCAGATGGCACACCCCATGAGCGAGTTCTTGGGCACCGTGCTTATCGTCATCGTGCTGTGGTTTGGCGGTGTGCTCGTCATTGAGCACCACACACTCAGCGGTCCTAAGTTCATCTATTACCTCGTCATGCTGTACAGCATCATCAATCCGCTCAAAGAGTTTTCAAAAGCCAGCTACAACATACCCAAGGGTTTGGCATCCATGGAGCGTGTAGACAAGATACTAAAGGCAGAAAACAACATCAAGCAAGCTGCCCACCCCACCCACATCAGCAGCTTTAACCACAGCATAGAGTTTCGCAACGTGTCGTTTAAGTACGACGAAAAGTGGATTCTGCGCAACATCAACCTCACCATAGAGAAAGGTAAGACAGTGGCACTGGTGGGGCAAAGCGGCGGCGGAAAGTCTACATTGGTAGACCTCATACCCCGATACTATGACGTGCAGGAGGGCGAAGTGCTCATCGATGGCATCAATGTGAAAGACATGGACATACACGACCTGCGCTCACTCATAGGCAACGTCAATCAGGAAGCTATCCTCTTCAACGATACCTTCCGCAACAACATAGCCTTTGGCGTGGCAAACGCCACACAGGAAGAGATAGAAGAGGCAGCAAAAATAGCCAATGCCCACGACTTTATCATGGCTTCAGAACATGGCTACGACACTAATATAGGCGACCGCGGAGGCCGCCTGTCGGGCGGTCAGCGCCAACGCGTGAGCATAGCGCGCGCCATACTCAAGAACCCTCCTATACTCATACTCGACGAAGCCACATCGGCACTCGACACAGAGAGCGAAAGACTGGTGCAAGAGGCGCTCGAACGACTGATGAAAACACGCACCACAGTGGCCATTGCGCACCGGCTGTCTACCATCAAGAATGCAGACGAGATATGTGTGATACACGAAGGACAGATTGTTGAGCGTGGCACACACGACCAGCTCATAGCACTCAACGGCTACTACAAGCGGCTCAACGACATGCAGACGCTCTAAACATAAAACCATCACGGCATGAAAGAATTTCTATACCAACTGGTCTATGCGCTGTTTTATGCGTTTTCAAAACTGCCTTACAAGGCACTCTACGGTGCATCAGACTGTTTCTATATCATCCTTTACCACCTCGTGGGCTACCGCCGCGAGATAGTAAGGCGCAATTTAGCAACCTCCTTTCCCGACAAAAGCCAGGAAGAGCTGCGCTACATTGAGCGAGGCTTCTACCATTGGCTGTGCGACTATTTCGTGGAAACAGTCAAACTGATGTCTGTTTCGCGCCAAGAGCTGCTCCAGCACATCGAGTTCAAAGGCGTGGAACAGCTGGAAGAGTGCTTCGACAACGGACAGATGTGTGCCGCCATACTGGGACATTACGGCAATTGGGAGTTCCTCTCAGCCACAGGTTTAGCCTTTCAGCGGCACCATGAAGCCGTATGCGGACTGATATACCACCCCTTGCGCAGCGATCTTTTTGACCGCATGTTTATCAAATTGCGCCAAAGCATGGGCGGAGTGTGCATACCCAAGAAAGACATACTGCGCTATCTCATCTCATTCAAGCGGCAAGGACTCATGAATCTCTTCGGATACATAGCCGACCAAGGGCCCCGCTACCAGAACATTCACCTGTGGCTGCCCTTCCTCAACCATGATACGCCCGTGTTTACAGGGGCAGAACGCATCATGAGAAAGATGAACAATGCAGTGTTCTACGTAGATATGGAACGCCCAGAGCGTGGCCATTACATCTGCACTTTCCACCTGATGACCAAAAATCCCGCTGCACTGCCTGAGTTTGAAATCACACGCGACTACTTCAGAAGACTGGAACAGACCATCCGCCGCGACCCTCGCTTCTATCTGTGGAGCCACGACCGGTGGAAAAGAACGCACGAAGAGTTTGACCGTGAATACAAAATAGAAAACGGACACGTGGTGAAACGCGCCCAAGCAACACCACAGCAAGGTTGACGCCACAGCGCAACCACTTGTATAACTAAACCCAAAGATATGATAATAGGATTCGACGCGAAACGCATTGTGTGCAACAAGACAGGACTGGGAAGCTACTCCCGTACCTTGATCAACGACCTGTCGCAAATCATCACACCCGATATTACGCTCAATCTTTACGCACCTGAGCCCGGCAATGATGCCTTGCGAAGCCAGGTTACCACCCGAAGCAACGTGCACTTTGTATACCCTGACGGCTGTCATTGCCGCCTGCAACGCGACTACTGGAGGCTACACGGCATGGTAAAAGACCTGCAACGCGACGGTGTCAAGCTGTTTCACGGCCTGTCTGGCGAGCTGCCTTCAGGCCTAAAGCAAAGTGGCATCAAGTCGGTAGTTACCATCCACGACATCATCTTCATGCGTCATCCCGAGTATTACCATTGGATTGACACCAAGCTATATGCCTGGAAGTTTCGCCGAACCTGCCAGGAAGCCGACCGGATTATAGCCATCAGCGAGTGTACCAAGCGCGACATCACCCTCTTTGGCGATGTAGACCCGGAGAGAATAGACGTTATCTACCAAAGTTGCAGCACCCGTTTCAAGATGCGCGAGAGCGAAAAGAAGCTGCAAGAGGTACACACCCGCTATATGCTACCCAAACGATACATGATTTTTGTGGGCTCTATCGAAGAGCGCAAAAACATACTTTTGGCAGTGAAAGCACTGCGCTTGCTGCCCGATGACATCAGTCTGGTCATCGTAGGAAAGCCTACCCCATACACCAAGAAGGTGAAACTGTACATCACGCAGAACGGTATTGCCAACCGTGTAAAGTTCTTGCACAACGTAACCAACGAAGACCTGCCCGCTATTTACCAAATGGCAGAAGTGGGAGTTTACCCCTCCCGCTATGAAGGATTTGGCATTCCGATTATCGAAGCCATACAAAGCGGACTGCCGGTGGTGGCCTGCACAGGCAGCTGTCTGGAGGAAGCAGGCGGAAACGATACCCTTTATGTAGACCCGGACGATGTCTGTGGCATGGCAGAAGCCGTGAAACGAGTGCTCAAAGGCGCCCCTGAGCGAGAGCAACGCATAGCCCGTTCGCAGCAATATATTACCCGATTTGAGGGCAACAACGTAGCACAACAGGTGCTCGATGTGTACAATGAGCTGTTGCTTGCATACTGATTCCGCCGCAACAGCAACCTTATCATTTGCTCATCAACCCTTACTTAACAGCTATCAATGGAACAAACAAACAGCAACAGTCCTCTGTTCTCTATCTTCATACCCACGTGGAACAACTTGGCTTTCTTGAAAGTGTGCATAGAAAGCATCAGAAAGAACTCTGTATACCGCCACCAAATCATCGTGCATGTGAACGACGGAAGCGACGGTACGCTTGAATGGGTCAAGCAACAGCATCTCGACTACACCCACACTCCAGACAACGTGGGCGTGTGTTTGGCCATGAACATGATGCGAAGCAAGGTAAAGACCGACTATATCTACTTTATCAACGACGACATGTACGCCCTTCCGGGCTGGGACAAGGCCCTCTACGAGGTGATAAAAGCATTGCCCGACAACCGTTTTTTCCTGTCGTCTACCACCATACAGCCCCACACTGCCGGTGCATCTATCATCAAGGCAGACTACGGCGACACCATAGAAGGATTCAGAGAGCAGGCTTTGCTGAACGAATACAGGCACTACCCGCTGAACGACTGGATGGGAGCCACACTGCCGCCCAACCTCGTTCACCGCGATACATGGGACCTTGTGGGCGGTTACAGCGTGGAGTTGTCGCCAGGCATGTACAGCGACCCCGACTTTACTGCCAAGCTATGGCTTTGCGGTATCAGGTATATGCGGGGCGTATCAGCCAGTAGAGTGTACCACTTTGAGACCAAATCAACCACACGTATCCGCAAAAACATGGGGCAGATGCAGTTCTTGCTCAAGTGGGGACTTACCAATTCTGCCTTCAGAAGGGTGTTTACACACAAGGGAAAAGACTTTGACCCGCAGCTGACAGACCGCTTTGACCGCAACGGGAATCTGCTATGGAACATCAAGCGCAGCCGACTGAAGGCTATATGGTGGCTCTTGACCAAAGACTTTGGACCGCTATGGAAGTTTTGGGACAAGCCTTCTACCCACTGAGTTTTGGAAAATCTGTCCATAAACGAAGCAACATCGACCGTTGAATTTAGCTGTATCAGTCGTCAATTCAATTTATATCGACCGTCAAGTTTAACTGTATCAACCACTGGATACAGCCTGTATCAGCCACTGATGCTGCCTTACAATCTTTAACATCTTCAAGAATGATCCACTCAACACTGAGAAAACAAGAGGTGGCTGCGCCTTATGCTTTTGCCCGGCAGTTTGTAGACTGTCTGCCACAGACCTTCAATCAGGAGGGCGATGAAATCTATACAGGGCGCAACACCGTAAAGACATACAATGTGGATGGCACCACTTTGGTGGCAAAGCGCTTCAAGCGCCCTAACATCATACAGCGGATAGCCTACTCTTTCTTCAAGCCCAGCAAGGCAGAAAGGGCCTATCGCTTTGCCAAGATGATAAGAGAAAGGGGGTTCAACACACCACATGAGGTGGCGTTTGTCGAGATGCAGCAGCATGGACTGATGCTCGACAGCTACTTTGTGTCTGCCGCTTGCATGTTGCCTCCTCTGTCGAAGCTGCTGCGCCGGCCCGATTTCAGCCACAAGGCAGCCACTGATTTGGCACTGTTTATAGTTAAACTGCACCAAAAGGGGGTGCTGCACGGCGACCTGAACCTTACCAACATTCTGTATGAGCAAGACCCTTCGGGCAACTATCTCTTTACATTGATAGACACAAACCGCTCTACTTTCTGCCAGCCTAACCGCAAGCAGTGTCTGCAAAACATGCTCCGCCTCTCCCACGACCGTCCTTTGCTCAGCTTTGTAACGGCACGTTACGCCGAAGCACGGGGCTGGAACGCCGACGAGACCGTGGCTACGATGATGCGGATGCTCGACAAGTTTGAAGAGAGACTAAGGCGAAAGAGCAAGATAAAGAATGCTGTAAGAAACAGACAAGCCTCAACACGACCTTAAAACCAAAGCAACAGATGGAAGCATACGATTTTCTTATAGTAGGCGCAGGGCTTTTCGGAGCCGTCTTTGCACACGAAGCACGCAAGCAAGGCAAGCGATGCCTGGTAATAGACCGCCGCAACCACACGGGCGGCAATATCCACTGCCAGTTCATGGAGGGCATCCACGTGCACCAGTACGGTGCACACATCTTCCATACCAATAACCGTGAGGTTTGGAATTATGTGAACCAACTGGTTGAAATGGTGCCTTTTGTCAATTCGCCCTTGGCCAACTACCACGGCGAACTCTACAACCTGCCTTTCAACATGAACACTTTCCACCAGCTGTGGGGTGTCAACACACCGCAAGAAGCTGTCGAAGAGCTGGAAAGGCAGCGCGAAAGATACGCTCACATCACCCATCCTGCCAACTTTGAGGAGCAGGCTCTCAAGCTGTGCGGGCACGATATTTACACCAAACTCATCAAAGGCTATACCGAAAAGCAATGGGGACGGTCCACACAAGAGCTGCCCGCAGCCATCATCAGGCGCGTGCCGCTGCGCATGACGTATGACAACAACTACTTTAACGACACCTACCAGGGTATTCCGCGCGGCGGTTACAACAGTCTGACAGATGCTTTGCTCAACGGCATTGAGGTGAGACTCAACACCAACTACTTAGAGCAGCGCAACGCATTCAATGCGCTGGCGCGCAAGGTGGTGTTTACGGGGCAGATAGACAGCTACTTTGACTACCGGGCAGGACACCTGGAATATCGCAGTCTGCACTTTGAAACAGAGCTGCTGCATACCGACAACTATCAAGGCAATGCGGTAGTCAACTACACGGCGGCTGATGTGCCTTACACGCGCATCATCGAGCACAAGCACTTTGAGCACGGGCAGCAGCCTGTTACCGTCATTACCAGAGAATACCCGAAGGCTTACCGGACGGGCGACGAGCCGTACTACCCTGTCAACGACAGCAGAAACAATGCCATCGTAAAGCAATATCAGGAGTTGGCGGCACGCCAAAGCAAGACCATCTTTGGCGGACGCTTGGGGCAATATGCCTACTTCGACATGGACGACACCATCGAAGCGGCACTGCTGCTGGCACGGAAAGAGTTGACAAGCAGCATGCCGGCAGCCTTCCATAGTTATCCACATTAACAGCAAGACTTATGAATTACTTCTTCTCACGCAACTATAAAGACCTGAACAGTGCGGGCAACAAGGCCAAGACTGATATAGAAAACATCATGCTCAACATGGGCTTCCAGTATGGCGGACTGCACCGCACCACCTACCGCAACAGTGTGCTCCACTTCCTGATGACGCTCTTTGGCGTAGCGGTACTGCCCTTCAAACTGCACAAAGGCGACAACTTGGTGGTGCAATATCCGCTGAAAAAGTATTTCACCATGGTGTGCAAACTTGCCCATCTCAAGGGAACCAAGGTAATAGTGGTGATACATGACTTGGGAAGCTTCCGCCGTAAGGCACTCACACCCGCCCAAGAAATCAACAGGCTCAACCATGCCGACCATATCATTGCCCACAATGAGCGCATGAAGCAATGGATAGCCGATCACGGCTGCACCGCACAGCTGCATACATTAGGCATCTTCGACTACTTGTCTGCAACCGAAGCGCCCACACGCCACACGCCGCAACAGCCCTATACCGTGGTGTATGCCGGCGGCCTCAACCGCCGCAAGAACGCCTTTCTCTATGAATGGGGCAAATACATCAAGGCTTACCGCGTGAGCCTGTATGGCAATGGCTTTGAAGTAAGCGAGGCACAAGGCAGCGACAAGTTCCAGCTGATGGGCTTTACCAAGTCTGACCAGCTGATAGCTACCGCCAAAGGCGACTTCGGCCTGGTGTGGGACGGTGCTTCCGTCAATGGCTGTACGGGCAACTTTGGCGAGTATCTCAAGTTCAACAATCCCCACAAGACCTCGCTCTATATACGCTGTGGATTGCCTGTTATCATCTGGCGACAGGCTGCCCTCGCCACTTTTGTAGAGCAACAAGGCATCGGGCTGTGCATCGACTCACTGGAACAGTTGGACACACTGCTGCAAAATCTTACTGCTGAACAGTATGACCGCATGCGCACCAACGTGATGAAGACAAGCCATCTGTTGCAGCAAGGCCACTACTTTACCACAGCCGTCAGTCCGCTTCTCTAACCGAAAAGCTGCAAGAACAATACCTGCTTGACTCCCCGTCGTCAACTGTCTGCCCTGCAACAGTTGACGACGGGGAGTTTCTTTCTTCCACACCCCTTTTCCCATTGCAGTGCAATCGGCTTGCGAAAGCAATGCAACAAGAAGCAGATTGCACTGCAATCACTGTCCGATAGCTATGCAACCGCAACCCGACAACATAGCTATTGGTGCCACGCCCATTGCTGCCCTACCCTCAACACCTTTGTCTTCCTATCCATTTCTTCTGCAACAGAATACCGAAAAGGCTGGATGTAAAATATTGTTTTTCAACAATTTACGACTATTCCGTAATATATTTTTCATTTCCTGTCAAGTTACTTTACAAACACACAATAGTAACCGTTTGTTCATACATCCATAACATGCGTGTAACACTTCTGCAATATACCTCCCCTACCTTTGCACTCACATGATGATATAAACATAATTAATAAGAACTAAATGGGAATAAGAAAAAAGCATTGGTCCACGCAGGCGTCACTTGGATGGATGTCTGCCACGCTCTCGTTGATAGCAGTGAGTCTGCCTGTCAGCATTGCCAGTGGAAGCCAAGTGCAAACACGCACGGTAACAGATTTAGCTATCGAGAAAGGAAAGGTAAAAGGATTTGTATGCGATGAAAACAACGACCCTGTCATCGGTGCCGTAGTAAGCGTAGACGGAACCAACGAAAAGGTGATAACCGATGTAGACGGACTCTTTGAAATAGCTGTGCCCAACGAGCAAGCCAAGGTGTCGGTTACAAGTATCGGCTATCAGAAAAAGACTATTACTATACGCAACAAGAAGTTCTTGTCGTTCAACCTTATTCCTGACGCCAAGAAGATAGACGAGGTGGTGGTAGTGGGCTTCGGCAAGCAGCGCAAAGAGTCGCTGGTAGGTGCCGTACAAAGCGTAAAGCCTGAAGACCTTACCAATACATCCAGTTCGCTTACCACAGCCTTTCAAGGCAAAGTGCCGGGCATTATAGCCTATCAGTCAAAAGGTGAACCGGGCTACGACAACGCCACTTTCTTTATACGAGGTGTCTCCACCTTTGGTTCCAGCACCCAGCCGCTTATCTTGCTGGACGGTGTGGAAATCAATGCCACCATGCTCAACAACATACCGCCGGAGTCTATCAAGTCATTCTCTGTCTTGAAAGACGCTACCGCCACCTCACTCTATGGCTCGCGCGGTGCCAACGGTGTCATATTGATCAACACCCGCACCGGCCGGCTTTCTGAGAAGATGTCGGTAGACATCCGTTTCGACAACACTTTCTCTATGCCAACCTTTATACAAGACATGGCAGACGGCCCTACCTACATGGAAATGTACAATGAGGCCTCGCGAAACGATGCCATAGCATCCGGCACACTCAGCAGCTGGACACCCAAATACAGCGAAGAGCGCATCAACAACACACGGGCTGGACTGAACCCTTACGTCTATCCAAACAACAATTGGTACAAGATGATGTTCAAAGACTTTGCTGTCAACCAGAATTTGAACGTGTCTGTAAAGGGCGGTACCAAGATGCTGGAATACTTTATGAACGCCGGCATCTTCTTTGAAAACGGTATCACGCGCTCACCAAAAGAGTCGGTGCTCGACGTAAGCATGTATTCCAAAAAGTATCTCTTCCAAAGCAATGTAGTGGCTCACCTCACCCCTACCACCAAGATGGGCCTCAACATGAACGCACAGATTACCCAATACCATGCGCCACACGCCATGAGCGACGACCTGCGCGGCGAGTTCTCGCTCAACGACTTCTTCTATTACTCCATGCGTGGCAACCCCGTAGCCTTTCCTGCCGTGCTGCCTGCACAGCCGGGCGACACCTTTGTGCGCTACGGTAACAACAATAGCTGGGATGTGGGCATGGCAGACATCAACCCGTATGCCAAAATGAGCAGTGGCTATACCGAGCAAAGCTATGTGTACATGACCACCGCTTTCAATGTGGAACAAGACCTGAAGTTCATCACTCCAGGACTGAAACTGAGCGGATTGGCATCATTCTACAACTATAGTTTCAGCTGGCTGAACCACTGGATACAGCCTTATTACTTCCAAGTTACCAACCCCCAGCAGGATGCCAACGGCAACTACACCTGGGAAGAGACCTCCATCGGTACAGCCGGAAACACCGCCATACAGTCAAGTTCGGGCCAAAACCCTACCAACCGCGTATGGTCTCTGCAAGCCACTCTTGACTATGCACGCAGTTTCGGACGCCATAATGTGGGGGCAACCTTTGTGTACCACATGAAAGAAACACGCAACGACAAGGCCGGCACCAGCAACCAGAAAGACCTGCTGCCCTACCGCGAGCAAGGTTTGGCAGGCCGCTTGACCTACAACTACGATGAACGCTATCTGCTGGAAGCCACCTTTGGCTATAACGGTTCAGAGAATTTCATGAAGGGACACAGGTTTGGCTTCTTCCCGGCCATAGCCTTGGGATGGACCATTTCCAAGGAAAAGTTCTTCCAACCCCTTGCACCTGTTGTTTCAAACCTGAAGTTGCGCGCCACCTACGGACTGGTAGGTAACGATGCCTTGAGCACTCGCTTCCCCTATATTACAGAGGTAAACCTGAGCAACAGCCTGGGATGGTGGGGCACAGACGGCGACTACAGCCGCTTCAACGGACCGAAAGTGGCTGTCTATGGCAACGAACTGGCCACCTGGGAAAAGTCAAAGAAGCTGAACGTAGGTATAGACCTGGAGCTGTTTAAGGAGCTAAGCCTCAGCGTAGACTACTTCAAAGAGAAACGTACAGGCATCTTCATGCGCCGCAGAAGCATCCCTTCTTTCGTAGGTCTGGGCACCTTGCTGCCTTATGCCAACATCGGAGCGGTAGACAATGGCGGTGTGGATATGGGCTTGACCTACAACAAGCAGTTCGGCAAAGACTGGACCTTGATGCTCAACGGCAGCTTTACCTATGCGCACAATGAAATCAAGAATATAGACGAACCATCCAACGTAGAGGCTACCTACTCGCAGATAGGACATCCTATCAATAGCTTGCGCGGCTATATAGCAGAGGGATTGTTTACCTCGGAAGAGGAAATAAAGAACTCGCCTGTGCAGGACTTGGGCAGCTATGGCATAGGCAGCATCAAGTATAAAGACATCAACAACGACAAGAAAATAGACGCCAACGACATCACTACCATAGGTAACCCTGAGATACCTGAGATTATCTACGGCTTCGGCGGCACGCTGAAATACAAGAAATGGGACGTTTCGCTGTTCTTCCAAGGCAGCGGCAAGGTAAGCTTGATGATGAAAAACATGCACCCGTTTACAGATGGTGCATCGCAAGGCTTCAACATTACACAGTATATTGTTGACGACCACTTCTCTGAAAACAACCAAAATGCCAACGCCAAGTACCCTCGCCTGTCGCTCAGTCAGCAGACCAACGATGTGCAGGCCAGCACTTTCTGGATGCGCGATGCCTCGTACCTGCGCTTGAAAAATGCAGAAATAGGATATACTTTCAGCAAATGGCTGCGCGTGTACGTAGCTGGCAGCAACCTGTTGACCTTTACTCCCTTCAAGAATTGGGACCCTGAAATGGGTAGCGGCAACGGACTGAGTTATCCGTTGCAGCGCACTGTGAAGATAGGTGTGCAGTTCCATTATTAACAGTTACAGCTAACAGCTTTTAAAACAACAAGAAAAGACAATGAACATTCATACAAAACATATCTTTGCAGCAGGACTGTTAACAGCCAGTATGGCACTTACCTCCTGCGATTTCCTTGACGTTGTGCCGGGCAATACAGCCACCATTGACGACATTTACCGCACAGCCAACATGACAGAGAAAATGGCTCAGACCTGTTATGACCAGATACCGAATGTCTTCCACCCGCAAAGGTTTCCCGACTGGACGGCAGGCAACGACTTTGTAACGGGTTCCTACGGCACCATGCGCTGGTTTCACTGGAAGAGCCTGGTGTTTGACCAAGAGACACCTTCCAACACTTTCTACGCTCTCTGGAGCCAAAGTGCAGCCAGCTATCCCACCGGCGTGCAGAAGGCTGACGTGTGGCAGGGCATACGCTACTGCTATAATCTGATCAACAATGCCGACAAGGTGCCTGACGCCACTGAGGAACAGAAAAACGACTGGAAGGGTGAGGCCTACTTTCTGATAGGCTATTACCACCAGATTATGTTGGAGTATTATGGCCCTATCCCATTGGTAAAGGAAGAGTTGCCGCTCAACGCTGCCCCTTCTACACCGCGCACACCGTATGACGAGTGTGTCAACTTCATAGCCGAACAGTACGACAAGGCTGCCGCTTTGCTACCTGCCAGACAGACCACACGCTCCGGACGCGCATCGGCTGCTACGGCCTTGGCCTACAAGGCACGTCTGCTGCTCTATGCAGCATCGCCTCTTGTCAACGGCAACAGTGAGTATTACGCCAACTTCAAGAATCCAGACGGCACACCACTGATGAACCTTACCTACGACAAAGAGAAGTGGAAGCGTGCCATGGATGCCGCCAAGGCTGCCATAGACTATTGCGAAGCCAACGGCTACAAGCTGTACGGCAGTGCCACTACCGACCCGGAAGTGGGCAGAAAGAATTATCACGATGCGTTTACAGGACCTAACGGTGTGGCCAATTCCGACAATCTGAACGAGATACTCTTTGGCTTCGGCGACCAAGGTACGGTGAGCTACAACATCAAAAACATTGCTCCGCGTATGACCAAAACGGGCAAACCGGGCTATAACGGCACTGGATTCAGAGGCTACCTGACACCTACGTGGGACTGCATCAGCTGGTATTACACCAAGAACGGACTGCCTTGGGACGATGATCCCGAAACAAAAGGCAAGAACCCTTATGAGCCTGTACGCCTTGAAAACGGTGATACTACCGCACTGTGGAACACCAACCGCGAGCCTCGCTTCTATGCTTCCATAGGCTACGACCGCGGCACCTACGAGATAGCCGGAGGCAAGATAACGCTGAAATGCCGCCGTGGCGAAGAGCAGCAGAATGACGGCAACACCAACAATGAGTATCAGACCAACAATGGTTACTACTGTCAGAAATGGGTGTCATCGGCAGACAAGTATGACTGGACTACCCAAAAGTACACCTGTTCCAAGTATGTATATCCTATGATGCGCCTGGCTGAGCTGTATCTTGACTATGCCGAGGCAGACTTTGAATACAACGGGAGCCTCAGCGAGCAAAGTCTTGCCTATCTGAACAAGATACGTGAGCGCAGCGGTCTGCCCACTTTCCAGGCTTCTTGGGCCAAAGCCGGCGGCATACCTACCGGCGACAAGTTACGCCAAGTATTGCATCAGGAGCGCTCTATTGAGTTGGCTATGGAGGGAAGACGCTTCCACGACATACGCCGTTGGAAGATAGCCGACAAGGAAATCATGCGAAGCCAAAAGTCATGGAACTTGGCCGGCCGCACAGCCAAAGACTTCTATCAGGTTACTACGGCCATTGACGACTTCAATGGAGGCGTGCGCCAGTTTACCGCTCCCAAGAACTACTGGTTGGCTATACCGCTTGACCAAATACAAGTAAACAAAAACCTGGTTCAAAATCCAGGTTATTAACCATATAACAAGCGTGTTATATATCCGTTAACAGTGCTTGTCTGTATGCTTGTAGACAAGCCATCTTAAGTTTCCATTACCTCTGTCCTCATGGCACGACCGTGCCATGAGGATTTTTTTGTGCGTCAAGCGCTTGTATCTTTTTTGACGATAAATCTATCAGCGCATCACAAACAACGGTTCAAAACGCAACTATGGGCTTCTGAAGGCACCTTTGTCATAAGGGCACAGTACCACTGCCTACTGTCATGACAGGACCAGATGGCAAGGCATAGCATTGCCAACGATAAATGACTGTGTTGTCAGCAGTAAACAGTAGCACTGCTATCAGCAGACGATTGCATAGCGATTACAAGCTAACAGCACTGCTATCAACAGACGATTGCATAGCAACTGCTCCGCCATTTGATGGCTTGTCAAATGGCGGAGCATATAAAAAGGGCTGAACTTCATACCATGAAATCCAGCCCCACCTGATGAAGGACAAATCAGCAGGCTCTCAGCCTACTTCGCAACAGATATATTATTTGATGACTTTTGAGGCCTTGTCATAATAGCTCTTGACACAAACAGCCTCTTGAGGAGCATTGGTTGTAACATAGTCTACACACTTGTTGGTCATCTCGCCCACCTCATTGGCTGTGTTGAGTGTCCACACATTGACGGTCATGCCTAACTTGTGAGCCTGCTCTATCCATTCCGGATGCTTGCGAAACTCTGACATGTGATAATCCAGACCTGTGATGCCGTCTTTCTTCAACTCAGCAGGTGCTATGCCACCATTAAGATAAGCTATCTTGGCTTTAGGCGCAGCCTTGCAGAAAGCCTTGCACCCTGTAAGGCTGAAAGAGATGTACTCTACCTTGTCTTCTATGCCGGCAGCCTTTACAGCAGCCACAATAGCCTTGGCAGCAGCTATGTTCCTGGCATCGGTGCTATGGGCTTTCAGCTCAATGACAAGCTTGGTAGGCGAAGTGGTGTGCTGCATTATCTTGAGGAAATCAGACAACTGTGGCATCAGTTCGCCATTCTTGAGTCTCAGGTTCTTTACCTGATCGTATGTGGCTGTTTCCAATCTTACACCATTGAAGGTAGGGTCATGGTTTACCATCAGGTGTCCATCAGTGGTCATCCATACATCTGTCTCAGAACCGTAGATGTGCATATCGAGTGCTTTTTTCAGCGAAGCCACAGAGTTTTGCGAAGCATCGGTAGTGTTCCATGCACCACGGTGTGCTATCACTTTAGCACCGGCAGGTATCTCTTGCATCACCACGATAGAGGCACTGCCCAACTGCTGGCGCTGCTGTCCGCGCACAAGGGTAAACAGATAGGTACCGGTAGCTATGCCCTCAGGTATCTTTACGCTGACGCCTTTATCGGTAAGCGTGCAAGGCAAGTCAAATGTTTTGGAAGCATCATATTGCTTTTGCATGCGCACTACATCGCCATTCTTAAATCCTTTGCCCACAACAGGATACATGCAACCTGCTTTTACAGCCAAATCGGCACCACACTGCACATCGCTTACCAGCTGGGCAGGAGCATTATTCTCCATATTCTGCACATCGCTCCACAGGCTCTGTACATCGTCTGGGGTAAGTGCTGCATCATAGATACGGGCCAAGACCACATCACCGCTCCAGCCTAACTGCTCTGAAGGACCTGAATCGCAGCCTATGGCAAACCAACGCGAGTTGGCTTTAGGCAACACCATGTCGCCTACGGCATCTACCGTATTCTTCAGTTCGCCATTTACATAGACGTAAGCTTTGCTTGCCTCTTTGTCCCATACACCCACAATGTGGTAGTATTGCTGGGGTTGTGGCACAATACCACTGGTAGCCCACTTCCAGGAACTCTTGCCCGTCTCTGACACATTGGGCAAGAAGGTAAGCTCATTGCCACGGCTTTTGCTTGTCTTGCAGACCATCAGTCCGGTACCGCCAGCCTCATGAGAGCTGAAGAACTTGGCTTCGCCATTGACAATAGGCTCCTCATAGTTGGCCATCACTACGGCCTCAAGGGTATGACCGTCTTGCAGACGGCTCAAGAAATCGTCGTTGTCGCCGTAATCTACACGATAATAGCCGGAAACAGCACCTGCCCATACATTGTTGAACTGTGCCACATAGCGTTTAAAGGTATCGTTGTAATAAGTTACTATACCGTCTTTCTTGCCTACCTTTATCTCGTTGGCCATGGCAGAGGCGTCAGTAGCGGTGCCGTCTTCATTGAACACCACGTCGAGCATATCGGCTATCGGCGCCCCCTTCTCTACCTGCATCTTGCAATCTGCGGCAGGTGCAGAAAACAACAACTGACCATTCTTGTCGTAAAGTGCCAACTGTTTTTTGCCGTTTTCCATGGCAATGCTGTCTATGACAGCAGCTCTGCCCGTGAAAGCCACACGGTTGTTCTCTGTTACTACTATGTTGTCATAGTACTTTTGCTGTGCTGCCACAGGAAGACTCATGATACCCAAGAAGGCCATCATAGAGATTTTTGCGTTAAACTGCTTCATTTCCTACTGAAATTTTATTTTGTTATCTTTACTGTTTCTACTCCTTTTGAGGTCTTTACCTTTACCACATACATGCCACGTTGAACGGCAACAGGCAGTACGACCTCACTCTTCGAACCACCATTGCCTAACAATGCAGTGCCGTCTGCGGCATAAACGCCTACGATAGTGCCGTTGTCTGCACGCAACTTGCTGCCGTCAAAATGCAAACGGGCTGTGGCCTTGGCTACGGTTTCAATACCAGTCTGGATGTGAGCCGGTGAAAACTTCATAAAGTCAAAGTCGGAAAGCGACACGTTGACGGTGCTGCCATCGGCCTGCTCTACACTGATACTGCTGCTCCCGAAGGTTACACTCTTGAAATCATTGACCAGTTTTACGGGTTGAGAACTTGACAAACTGTAAACATACAAGTCTGTGCCCAAGGCACTTTGGGTCAAAGCTGCCAACAAGGCTACTGCAAAATACTTTTTTACTTTCATATTACTGTATATATAGAAAACTGTTATCTGTGTAAAATCAAGGTGCTGTCAAGCATTTATTATCTAATTTAGTAAAGGGACAATAAGGTTGATTTTAGGGCATTAAGCATTATCCTTTTTCATCTTTTGCAAAGACAGTGCAAAGCGAACGCAATGAAGTTTACTTCCGATTGCAGAGCCGCAGTCTGTCTTCTGCAAAGATAGCACAAGACAACAACAAAAAGCAGTAATATGATTGAATATCTTATAACAGTCATTTTACATTCCTATAACAAAACAAAAGCCCGTTATATAGCAATAAAAATACTATACAACGAGCCTTTTATTTGTCTTTTTACAGGCACTTATACCGTTCCCGGTGGCTTACATGCCTACTGCTGTGACTCTTGATATTGGCTGTAAGGATGGTCGAGGTCAAGATAGTTGAAGTTGTGCTGGCGCTGACGGTCGTGCTTGGGTATGGTCAGGTAGTCGCCATACTTGTTGGTCAGGTAGGTGTCGTACTGCTCTACGCCTTTCAATACAGTGTTGTCAAAGGCGTAGGGCGTGGGAGTGCCCAACACACTTTTGGGCATTGCACCGTGCATGCCATCGTCATAGTCTGCCACGAGGGGGCTTTGGTCATAGCCGTAACGCATGAGTATGCTTCTTATCTTGCGCTGAACGCCGCCTAAAGTGTAGAGCTTGCGGCAGAGCAGAGGCACCCACGAGCTTGGTCCAGGACCATGCTTGTAGGGGTCGCGGCAGAGCAGATAGAGCACGCGCTTATAGTATTCGTAGCGGGCGAACTGCCAGCGGCGCGCCAGTTTTGACTGGGGCACGCCGTCAATGGGGAACACATCGATATAGATGCCGCCCAGATACTTGAGGTGCATGCGCTCAATCAGCGTGGTGGAAGCATCCTGTATCTTGCCGAAAGGCAACGGATAGAGGGCGTCTGTCTCGGCACATACCAACTGGAACGGTGCCGGCAGCCACTCCTGTGCATGCTCTATCAGGCGGTTATAGTCGGGACGCGGCATGGCTATGTCAAGGTCGTCGTCCCAAGGTATGAAGCCCTTGTGGCGCACAGCACCTATCATTGTGCCTGCCCATATATAGTAGCGGAGGTTGTGGCGTGCGCAAACGGTGTCTACGGCTTGCACAATGCGCAGGATGCGTTGCTGCAATTGCTGTACGTTATAGTTGGCCATGCTTGCTTTGAAATGGATTATTATATACTTAAAAGGGCTTTTCCAACACCTTAAAACAGTGCTGCGGGTATGAGTTTGCGAGCCTGGTTGAAATCGTCTACGGTGTCAAGCTCTATCGAGAAGAGGTCGGTGGTGTTGACCACGCTGAACAAATGGCCCTGCGGTATAAGGCGTTCAAAGGCGCGCTCATAGAAGATGTTGACCAAGTGTTCTTTCTCTATCATCTGTTGCAGCTCGGCAAAGAGGGCTGTTGAGTAGGCAGCAGTCATTTTCTCGATGCCTACCGACTCGCCAATGGCTTTGTCTATGCTGCACACCTTGCTGATTTCTACCACCTGCTGCTGGTCGTTGACAATTACTTTTATCTCTTCGTCGCCCAGTTCATGGGTGTTGACAGCCAAGGCGGTGCCCTCTGCAGCAGTCATGCGGGTGATAATCTGCGGGTCAAACAGTATGTCGCTGTCGAGCAGCAAAAACTTTTTGCCAGCCACAAAGGGGCGTGCCAGCCACAGGGAATAGATGTTGTTGGTGGCGGTATAGTCGGCATTGTCTATAAAATGGATGCTGAGCTTAGGGTAAGTGGCGATCAGGAACTCGCGTATCATGCCTCCCCGATAGCCTGTTACCACCACCAGCTCGCTGATATGGGCTGCTGTCAAGCTGTCTACTGTGCGCTGCAAGAGACAACGGTTGCCCACGGTAAGCAGGCATTTGGGTCTGTCGTTGGTCAGCGGGCGCAGCCTTGACGCCATGCCTGCTGCAAGAATTACTGCTATCATAGGCCTGCTTGCTTGGCTATTTTCAGGATTACATCGCACACAAGGCGGTTCTGCTCGCGGCGACCCAATGTAATGCGCATGTGGGTGTTGATGTCGGGCTCGTTCATGAACTTGACCTTGTAGCTCTGGTTGGCAAACTCCTGCTGCAAAGCCTCTTTGAGCGCAATAGGATACTTGATGAGTATGAAGTTGGCTATTGACTTATAGACCTTGAAGCCGGGCAGTGCGCCTATCTCTGTAGTGTACATCTGGCGTGCCTCGTCCATCACATGGGCTATCTCGCGGTAGTGAGCCTCGCTCTTGACAGCGGCAATGGCCACCTCTTCAGACAGGCGGTCGTAGCCTAAATACTTGTTGGCATAGCGGCTGAAACGCTCCATCTCTTCGCCCTTGCCCATAAAGCCGAAGCCCCAGCGCAAACCTGGCAAGCCATAAAACTTGGACAGGGTGCGGCAGAACAGTATGTTGGGGTGGCGGGCTATCATATCGCGTATGTAGTCGACACTGGTTGTTACATAAGACGCATAAGCCTCATCTACCAGCAGCAGGGTGGTGTCGGACACCATATTGATGATGCTTTCCAGCTCGGCAGGGGTCAGGCCGTTGCCCGTGGGGTTGTTGGGCGATGCCACAAGAAGGATGCTTGGCTGCTCGGTGTCTATCATCCGGCGCAAACCGTCCATGTCGTATTCAAAGGTGTTGCCCACCTCGTTGACAGGATATTGCAGGGTGCGGCCCTCTACCTCGTCGGCTATTGACTTGTAGTACCACCATGAGAACTTAGGTATCAGCATGGTCTTGTTGCTGCCTTGACGGGTAAGGAAATAGTGCACAGCCATCTTGAGCAGGTCTTCTGCACCGTAGCCCAAGAGTATCTGCTTCTCGTCTATATTGTAATGCTCTGATAGAAAGACAGAGAAGATACTCTTCTTGCCTTGGTCATAGATACGTGTGTAAAAGGCAAGTTTCTTAATGTCAAAATTACGAAGAGCGTCTTTTACTTCTTGTGAAGGTTCAAAATTGAACTCATTTCTGTCGAGATAATTTAATTCAGTCTGCATCTTAATGTATATTTGGGTGCAAAGTTACATATAATATCGCAATGAAGAGTAACTTGGCACATTTTTATTCTTATTTATATGGTTTGCTTTAGTTGTTGCAAAAGGGAATGCATGTGGGCGAAAAGCCCTGTCAGAGCTTCTTGAGCAGACGGCGAAAAACCGACATGCGGTAGCTGCGGCGCACAGCGGGCAGCAGCTCCCGATAGCTCTGTGTGGTGCTGAACACCAACTCGCCGTGGTAACTGGGGGCCTTGACGGGCGTCATATAGTCATCGCCATACTGCGTGCGCAGGAATGTATCGAAATCTTCCACCACAGGAGCCTTGATGTATTCAAAATCTATCCATACGGTGCGGTCAAAGATATGCTTGTCAAAGAGTATCTCATCGCCGCTGAAAGCCAGCTCTGCCACTTGTCTGCAGTCGTTCCACGGCGTAGCGCGCAGCTCGTCTTCCACACGCCGGTAGAGCGTGACCCAGCCGTACTTGTGAACCATATAGCGGCACTTCAGCTTGCGAAACACCAAGCCCAAGCGGCCTGAAGCCAGGATGGCGGTATTTTTGGCCTTTAGAAAACGGAGCATCTTGCGCACATCGTGTACCAAACGTTTGCGGGAAACCTCATTGACGGGCACGGCATCGAGCACGAAAATGTCTATGAAAATGCCTTGATTAAAGGGCTGGAAAGAGTCTGAAGGGCGTATAGCGGCAGTGGCACTGTTGCGCAGCTGGGCGTGGCCGCGGTAGTAGTCTTTGTCGGTATAGGCTGACTGCAATAAGTAGGGCGGCTCAAACCATTGCGGAGCCAACTGCAACATGCGGTCATAGTCGGCACGGGGCATTACCACATCCACATCATCGTCCCACGGTATAAAGCCATGATGGCGCACAGCACCCAACAGGGTGCCGCCGTCCAGCCAACACTGCAAGGCATTGGCTTTGCAAAAATCAATAAACCGCTGCAACAGGTCAAGCTCTGTCTGCCATATCTTTTTCATTTCTGCCGATACTGCATATCCGTCACGTACTTCAGCTTTTAGGTTGAATTCCATTATCACTTTTCATTGGCTCATGAGCCGTACTGCCTCACAAGCAGTCTGCATCATGGGTAAAAAACAAAAAGACAGATGCCCGCATCATGCGTCATGCGCACAATCTGGCATCTATAAAATACATCTATAAATAGATATTAAAAATCTATGAAATTGCAAAAATATTGAATATCTATGAAAATTGCAAATAAAGAAAAACAATTGTTTACTTTTTAACATTATGTATTGGCTAAAGGATATGTTGCAGAGGGCGTGCAAAAGCAGTGCTATCGGACTGCAACAACATAGCTCTTGCTTTCTGAAAGCAGTGCTCTTGCAAGCCGATAACACTGCTTTCAGAAAGCGATTGCACTACTCTTGCAGGCACAAAAAGAGCCGGACAGAACTCATGTCCGGCTCCTTTGTATCTATTCTCAATGTTTTAGCCTTGTCGCTGCTCAGCCAATAAGGCCAAAGCCTTGTTCTCTTCAGCCTCCATTATCTCGCGTTCGCCAGGACCTTTGTCGTTGATGCCGCACAGATGGAGTATGCCATGAATAATCACCCGGTGCAACTCGTCGTCATAGGTCTTGCCGAACAGCTCGGCATTGGTGCGCACGGTATCCAGCGATATGACAATATCGCCACTCACCACATCGGCTTCGTCATAATCAAAGGTTATCACATCGGTATAATAGTTATGGCCCAAATACTCGTTGTTCACCTCCAGTATTTTGTCATCATCCACAAACATATACCCTATCTCACCCGTCTTGCGGCCATGGGCAGCCACCACAGCCTTTATCCACGCTGTAGTCTCGCGCTTCTTGATTTTCGGCATCTTCACACCGTCTACATTGTATGTAATCATATACTTATTTGTTTAGAGGTTAACGCTCTGCTATCAAAACTCAAATCATCCACTCACGGGCATCGCGGCCAAAGTGTATCAGCTCGCGCACCAAGGTAGACGACACACTGGCATAACGGGCATCGGCATACAGCAGCACTGTTTCCAAGCCGCCTATACGGCGGTTGATGTCGGCCTGCTCGCGCTCATACTCAAAGTCTTTCACGCTACGCACACCCTTGACCACATACTGTGCGCCCTCACGCCGCGCAAAGTCTATGGTCAAGTCATTGTAACTCTTCACCTCAATGCGAGGCTCCTGAGCGTAATAACGGGCAATACGGGCCACACGCTCATCGGCAGTAAACATATACTGCTTGTGCTCATTGTAGCCTACACCTATCACCAGCTTGTCAAACAGTGGCAATGCACGCGCCACAATATCGGCATGACCCACCGTAAAGGGGTCGAAACTGCCCACAAAAATTCCTTTTCTCATAGCTTTATTCAATATCTGCCGCCAACCTGCCTCAATCAAACAGCTGCGGCTCCATGATGTTGCCGTTGTAAGGGTTGCGCCCAAAATGCTGGTAAGCCAACTCTGTAACCATGCGCCCACGGGGGGTGCGCTTGATGAAACCTTCCATAATGAGATATGGCTCATACACTTCTTCTACCGTGCCTGCATCCTCGCCAATGGCAGTAGCTATCGTGGTGATGCCCACAGGACCGCCCTTGAACTTGTCGATAATAGTCAACAGTATCTTGTTGTCTATCTCGTCAAGGCCATACTGGTCTATATTCAAGGCTGTAAGGGCTACATGAGAAATCTTTGTATCTATGCGCCCGGAACCCTTTACCTGTGCAAAATCGCGCACGCGGCGCAGCAAGGCATTGGCTATACGCGGCGTACCGCGACTGCGGCGCGCTATTTCCATAGCTGCATCATCGTCGATAGGCACCTTCAAGATACTGGCAGAACGCTTCAAAATGCGCACCAACGTTTCGGGCTCGTAATACTCCAAGTGCAGATTAATGCCAAAACGGGCACGCAAAGGGGCGGTAAGCAAACCGCTGCGAGTGGTGGCACCTACCAGTGTAAAAGGGTTAAGATCTATCTGGATAGAACGGGCAGAAGGGCCCTTGTCTATCATAATGTCTATACGGTAGTCTTCCATGGCAGAGTAAAGATACTCTTCTACCACAGGCGACAGACGGTGTATCTCGTCTATAAACAACACATCGTTAGGCTCAAGAGAGGTCAATATGCCTGCCAAATCACCGGGTTTGTCAAGCACAGGACCACTGGTCAGCTTGAAACCCACGCCCAACTCATTGGCAATAATATTGCTCAGCGTGGTCTTGCCCAAGCCTGGAGGGCCGTGAAGCAGCGTATGGTCAAGCGGTTCGCCACGGTACTTGGCGGCCTCTACAAACACCTCAAGGTTCTCTACCACCTTCTGCTGTCCGCTAAAGTCGCCAAAACGCAAAGGGCGCAGAGCATTCTCAAAATCACGCTCGGCCGATGACACGCTCTCTTGCCGTATATCGAAATTATCGTCCATTATCTTCTCTATTCTTTATTCATAGCTTTATGCAACGCCAAAGTAGAGCCACAACCGTTCGTCCAAGCAGCTCGTCTCATATAAAAAACAGCTTGCCCAAACAGGAAAGCACAGCTCTTTCAACACGGAAAACAAGTGGTTCGCGGCTGAAATATAGCGTGCAAAAGCATACCAATTGCAAAATTAAACATTTTATTTGATTTCCACAAGTTTCAACTTCGGCTTTTAAAAGCTCCCTTTTCTGCGCTTCTTTCATGATTTTTTGCTGCAATCGCAACAAAAACTGTAAGAAATGGCTGTACGGAAAAAGGTAAGACACTGCATTGCAGGTCTGCATACAAAGCGAACTTGGGCAAGAAAAGGCAACATAAAAAAGGGTGAGACACATACAGTATGTGCCTCACCCTTGCAAGATTATTACTAAATTACGCGATATTAGTCGTTCAATTTAGCCTTGATAAACTCACGGTTCAAACGAGCAATGTTAGCAATTGACTCGTTCTTAGGACACTCTGCCTCACAAGCACGAGTGTTGGTACAGTTACCAAAGCCAAGCTCTTCCATCTTCATTACCATCGCCTTGGCACGCTTGGCTGCCTCTGGACGGCCCTGAGGAAGCAGAGCCAACTGGCTCACCTTAGAGCTGACGAACAGCATGGCTGAGCCATTCTTGCAGGCAGCCACACAACATCCGCAACCAATACAAGTGGCAGCGTCCATAGCTTCGTCAGCTTTCTCCTTAGGAATCAAGATAGCATTGGCATCCTGAGGCTGACCTGTGCGAACAGATACATAGCCACCAGCCTGCATAATCTTGTCAAATGCACTGCGGTCTACCATGCAGTCTTTGATGATAGGAAAGGCTGCTGAACGCCATGGCTCAACAGTGATAACATCACCGTCGTGGAAACGGCGCATGTAAAGCTGACAAGTAGTAGCACCTGTTGCCGGACCATGAGGATGACCATTGATATAAAGTGAACACATACCACAGATACCCTCACGACAGTCGTGATCAAATACAAAAGGCTCTTTGCCTTCTTCTATCAGCTGCTCGTTGAGAATATCAAGCATTTCGAGAAAAGATGTGTCTGTAGGGATATCTTTCATCTCGAAAGTATCAAAATGACCATCTGCCTTTGGTCCGTTCTGACGCCATACTTTAAGCGTGAATGATATATTTGCCATAATAATGTTTTCTTTTTTTAGTTCTTATAGTTACGTGTTTGAACCTTTATTGCCTCGTAATGGAGGGGTTCTTTCAAGAGCTCAGGAGCGGTCTCGTCGTTGCCCTTGTACTCCCAGCAACCTACATAGAAGTAATTCTCGTCATCACGTTTTGCCTCACCTTCTTCTGTCTGGTACTCTTCACGGAAGTGACCACCGCAAGACTCGTTACGAGAAAGTGCATCGTAAGCTATCAACTCACCCATGGTGATGAAGTCGCGAAGGTGAATAGCCTTGTCAAGCTCAACGTTCAAGCCCTCTTTTGAGCCTGGAATGAAGAGGTTGGTATTGAACTCCTTGCGAATCTTCTTTATCAGCTCAAGGCCTTCTTTCAAGCCTTCTGCTGTACGGCCCATACCTACGTGCTCCCACATGATATGACCCAGCTCCTTGTGAATAGAGTCAACAGAACGCTTTCCCTTAATATTCATCAGACGATCGATTTCAGCCTGTACATGTTTCTCTGCTTCTGCAAACTCGGGAGCATCGGTAGCGATGTGAGGCCAGATAGCTTGGTCTGCCAAATAATTCTGGATTGTATATGGCAATACGAAGTAACCGTCAGCCAAACCTTGCATCAAAGCAGATGCGCCCAAACGGTTTGCACCGTGATCAGAGAAGTTACACTCGCCAATAGCAAACAAACCGGTGATAGAAGTCATCAACTCATAGTCTACCCAGATACCACCCATAGTGTAGTGGATAGCAGGATAAATCATCATTGGGTTGTAATACTTCACACCATTGATTTCGTTAGCCAATTCACCTGGGTTCACATCGGTAATCTCTTCATACATATCAAAGAGGTTTCCGTAACGTTGACGGATAACATCGATACCCAAACGGTTGATAGCCTCAGAAAAATCAAGGAACACAGCCAAACCTGTATTGTTGACACCATATCCTTTGTCGCAACGCTCTTTAGCGGCACGGGAAGCCACGTCACGAGGAACGAGGTTACCAAAGGCAGGATAACGGCGCTCCAGATAATAGTCGCGGTCTTCCTCCGGAATATCAGAGCCCTTCTTGGTACCGGCCTGCAAAGCCTTGGCATCTTCTATTTTCTTAGGTACCCAGATACGACCGTCATTACGCAAAGACTCAGACATCAAGGTCAGTTTAGACTGCTTGTCGCCATGTACAGGAATACATGTCGGGTGAATCTGTACGTATGAAGGGTTAGCAAAGTAGGCACCCTTGCGGTAGCACTGCAAAGCTGCGGTACAGTTGCAGCCCATAGCGTTGGTAGAAAGGAAGTAAGTATTACCGTATCCACCAGTAGCTATTACTACGGCGTTAGCAGAGAAGCGCTCAAGTTTACCGGTTATGAGGTTCTTTGCAATGATACCGCGTGCACGGCCATCGATAATAACGAGGTCTTCCATCTCATAACGGGTATAGAGAGATACGCGACCGGTCTGCACTTGCTTGCTTAATGCCGAGTAAGCACCGAGCAACAGTTGCTGACCTGTCTGTCCTTTAGCATAGAAAGTACGTGAAACCTGTGCGCCACCGAAAGAACGGTTAGCGAGCATGCCACCGTATTCGCGTGCGAAAGGAACGCCCTGAGCCACGCATTGGTCAATGATATCATTAGAAACTTCAGCCAAACGGTAAACGTTAGCCTCGCGAGCGCGGTAGTCGCCGCCCTTCACTGTATCGTAGAAGAGGCGATATACAGAGTCGCCATCATTTTGGTAATTCTTAGCTGCATTGATACCACCCTGTGCTGCGATAGAGTGAGCACGGCGTGGTGAGTCCTGAATACAGAAGTTAAGAACGTGGAAACCCATCTCACCGAGTGAAGCGGCAGCGCTGGCACCAGCCAAACCTGTACCTACAACAATGATATCGAGCTTCAGTTTGTTTTTAGGGTTCACCAAGCGCTGGTGAGCTTTATAGTTGGTCCATTTCTCAGCCACTGGGCCTTCAGGTATTCTTGAATCAATTTGTTTAGCCATAACCTTATTATATATTATGTATTATGTATTACTTAATGTTGAATTAGCAGCAACCTGCGCAAAGACTGGGAGCGCATCCTACTGCAAATGCGAGTACGACAACGAGGAAGCCCAGCATAAGAAGAGTAGAGTAAACGATACCTATTACCTTCCAGCGGTTAAACCACACTTTACCATTCCATCCGAAGGTCTGTATTGCGCTCCAGAATCCGTGTGAGAGGTGGAACCAGAGGGCTACCAGCCATACGATGTAAAGCACTACATAGACAGGATTAGCGAAGGTGTCCTTGATGTAAGCGAAGCCGTCTGCGGGGTCATGAGCCACGGTAATGCCGGTAAGCTCGGCAAACATCATGTTGTACCAGAAGTTGAAGAGGTGGAGCAAAAGTCCCAACACTACAATGATACCCAGCACAAGCATGTTTTGTGATGCCCACTCTACGCCTTTAGGACGTGCTGTAACAGCATAGCGCTCAGTGCCGCGTGCACGGCGGTTCTGCATAGTAAGCAAGAACGCATAGATGATGTGAATAACTGCCAGGGCAGCAAGGCCTACGGTAGCTACCAGTGCATACCAGTTTGCACCAAGGAATTTACAAACCAAGTTGTAAGCCTCTCCTGAAAAAAGAGCAACTACGTTCATTGACATGTGGAACGTCAAGAACAGGATAAGTGCAATACCTGTAACAGACATTACTACTTTCCTTCCAATGGATGAGTTACATAACCACATAAATGATTGAAATTTAATTATTTAGTTAATTTAATTGATAATAATTTCGCTCTTTAAAGTTAGTTGTATTACAAAACACTTAGAGTCATTGAAATACCCAATTTTAGGTATATGAACGTCTCCAAGGGACTGCAAATATACTCTATTTTAGCGATAAATCAAAGCATTTGTTTAAAAATCCAATTTTATTTCTTAATTTTGTGGCCGAAAAGTAAGGGTTATTAAGGATTGTTACGCAAATCATGTTTACAAATTCTATTCTATATTATAGGTGGAGGCATGACAGGAAGTCTTCTTTTGAGACTGTTCTTTAGTAACCTCACATAAATGAAAAAGAACGATTTGAATATGCTTCTTAATTATGATGTCATTGTGATTGGCGGTGGGCACGCTGGGTGCGAAGCGGCTACGGCTTCTGCCAACATGGGTGCCAAGACTTGCTTGGTAACCATGGACATGAACAAAATAGCACAAATGAGTTGTAACCCGGCAGTTGGTGGCATAGCCAAAGGCCAAATAGTAAGAGAGATTGATGCCTTGGGAGGACAGATGGCACGCGTTACAGACGCCACAGCCATACAGTTCAGGATGCTCAACAGGTCGAAAGGGCCTGCTGTATGGAGTCCAAGAGCACAGTGCGACCGCGGCAAGTTTATATGGGAGTGGCGCTCGGTGCTCGACCGTACCCCTAATTTGGACATTTGGCAAGATCAGGCCGACGAGCTGATAGTGGAGCGCCAAGAGGCCGTAGGCGTAAGAACCATCTGGGGCGTTGAGCTGCGAGCCAAATGTGTGGTGGTAACAGCGGGCACGTTTCTCAATGGCTTGCTGCATATAGGCAGGCACCAGTTGCCTGGCGGACGCATAGCAGAGCCTGCCGTGGAACACTTTACAGAGAGCATTACCCGACACGGCGTAACCAGCCAGCGCATGAAAACAGGTACACCTGTGCGTATAGACCTGCGCTCGGTTCATCTGGAAGAGATGGAGGTACAGGATGGCGAAGCCGATTTCCATCAGTTCAGTTTCATGGGCAAGCACCGCGTGTTGAAGCAACTTCCTTGCTGGACTTGCTACACCAACAAGGAGGTACATGCCACGCTGATGAGCGGCATTGCCGACTCCCCGCTCTACAATGGACAGATAAAGAGCATCGGTCCGCGCTACTGTCCTTCCATCGAGACCAAGCTAATGACCTTTCCTGACAAGGATCAACACCCCCTTTTCTTAGAGCCTGAAGGCGAAGACACCAACGAGATGTACCTCAACGGTTTTTCGTCAAGTATGCCTATGGAGGTGCAGTTGGCTGCACTGAAGAAGATACCTGCCCTGAGAGACGTGAAGATTTACCGTCCCGGTTATGCCATTGAATATGACTTCTTTGACCCTACACAACTTTATCACTCATTGGAATCAAAGATTATCAAGAACCTTTTCATGGCAGGACAAGTAAACGGAACCACAGGTTACGAGGAGGCTGGAGGCCAAGGAACCCTGGCCGGCATCAATGCTGCGCTGAAATGTGGCGGAAGCGAGCCGTTTATCCTGCACCGAGATGAAGCTTATATAGGTGTACTGATAGACGACTTGGTAACGAAAGGTGTGGACGAGCCGTACCGCATGTTTACCAGTAGGGCTGAATACCGCATCTTGCTACGACAGGATGATGCCGATGCCCGGCTGACCGAGAAGGCTTACCGCTTAGGTTTGGCTACTCAGGAGCGTTACGATTGGTGGATGGAGAAGAAGCAAGCCATGGAGCGTATTATCCATTTCTGTGCCACCACTCCTGTGAAGCCACGCGACATCAACAGTCTACTGGAAACCATAGGCACCACTCCTTTGCGTGAGGGTTGCAAGCTAATAGACTTGATAGCCCGTCCACAAATCAACCTTCAAAATCTCTCTACCATGATACCTGCACTGAAAGAAGTGCTGGATGAACCTGCCAACAGAAAAGAGGAGATTGCCGAAGCTGCGGAGATAAAGATGAAATACAAGGGCTATATAGAGCGTGAGAAGATGGTAGCCGACAAGATGCACCGTTTGGAGAGCATCAAGATAAAGGGGCACTTCAAATATAATGAGATGCAACAGCTCTCTACCGAGGCACGACAAAAGCTCACCAAGATTGACCCGGAGACCTTGGGACAGGCCAGCAGAATACCAGGTGTATCACCCAGCGACATCAATGTGATGTTAGTACTGATGAACCGCTGAGACGAGGGCTGTTTCACGTGAAACAAATTGCGCTGCTTTTATTGAACCAAAACTGTGAAAAGCGCTGATAAACGGTAAGATACGGTTAGAGTAACCAGTGGAGATTAAACACTGTTTCCGGAAAAGCCGGTCGATGAACAGAGCCGTTTGAAAAGGAGACAAGCAGGAGACGGAGAGACGGTTGCAGAGCAACATTCCCACTCTATCCGCCAAGCTGCAAAGCAATAGCGGAGATATGGAGAAACTGTGATCACCTAACAGCTTTGCCACAACGACACAGCAGGGCGATGAAAGCGGAGAGATTAATCAACAGGCAATAACAAAACATACATATAACTCAAACAATGAACAACAAGACATTAATGGAAAATCTGAGATGTATTCCTGATTTTCCGCAGAAAGGCATCAACTTCAGAGATGTAACTACCCTATTCAAGAACCCTGAATGCTTGCAGATCATGGAGGATGAACTGTACGACATCTACAAAGACAAGGGCGTAACCAAGATTGTGGGCATAGAAAGCCGTGGTTTTGTGATGGCTTCTGCATTGGCTGTCAAGCTGCATGCCGGTGTCGTATTGTGCCGCAAGCCCGGCAAACTGCCGGGAGAAACCGTACAAGAGAGCTACACCAAGGAGTATGGTACCGATACGATAGAGATACACAAGGATGCCATCACGCCCGATGACATCGTAGTATTACACGACGATCTCTTGGCTACAGGCGGCACAATGAAGGCTGCTTACGATTTGGTAAAGAAGTTTCACCCCAAGAAAATCTATGTTAACTTTATCATAGAGATTACAGACGAGGGCTTGCATGGCCGCGACCTGTTCGACAAGGACACAGAGTTGTCCACTCTTCTTACCGTGTAACATTCGGCTATCATTATACAGCAGGAGCAGGACAATACACAAAAAGCGTGTGTATTGTTCTGCTCTTTATTTATATTTAATTTCAAAACGCCCTACCATTCATTTGCAAATATCCTATTATATCGTCTCTATTCTGATGAAGCATCAATCAAGGAGAGTGTAAGAAGAGCGAAACAAGACAAGGCGAGCTACCTTTCTTGCTAATCTACAAGCACTGATAAGGTATACGCTTTCTCATGCAACACTCTACAATAAAGCGCCACTTTAAAGCGTTATCATTATGAAGTTCCACTCCGTTTTCAAGTTCGCTTGTCTACAAGCACTTGTCTTATCATCAGCAACACGCCATCTTTCCGCTACACTCTAGCCTCACATGGAGAGAGGTCTACAAGGAGAGCAAAGCTTACCGCCTTTCAAATGCGCTGCAGAACAAGGTGTCAAGGAGAGACAGGCAGGGAGATATCAGGCAGCAAGGAGAAGCAACGTCATCTGAGAAAAGAAGAAACAGCACATCAGGAGAGGAGAATAAAGGTATCAGGAGAGGGAAACTGAAAACCTCAGGAGAGGAGACACACAAGCAGGAGAAGCAAGGAGAAACTTGGCTAGGAGAGTGGAGAGCTTTGCTAACAGGAGAGAGTCTACTCCCCTGTAAAGCCGAAGCCACAAGGGGTATGGAACTTCGGAGATTAAAGTTTCACGTGAAACATTAAAGTTTGAACACACTACTAATTAAGCAGTTACGAGCTATGACTAAAGAAGAAAATGAAAAACGGCTGGCCAAGCTAAAAGCTATTGTAAGCAATCTGCCTAACAAGCCTGGCAGCTATCAGTACTACGATGAGAGCGGAACCATTATTTATGTGGGCAAGGCCAAGAACTTAAAGAACAGGGTCTCGTCTTACTTCCACAAGGAGGTGGACCGATACAAGACCAAGGTGCTGGTAAGCAAGATTATGAACATTACCTACACCGTGGTCAACACCGAAGAAGATGCCTTGCTCTTGGAAAACAACCTCATCAAGAAATACAAGCCCAAATACAACATCTTGCTAAAAGACGGAAAGACGTATCCCTCTATCTGCGTTACCAAAGAGTATTACCCACGCATCTTCAAGACGCGTACCATCAACAAGAAATTTGGCACTTTCTTCGGTCCTTACAGTCATGTGGGCACCATGTACGCCCTGCTCGACTTGATAAAGAAGCTCTATAAGCCGCGCACTTGCAGGTTTCCGCTTACGAAGGAAGGCATAGAGCAAGGCAAATATACGCCGTGCTTGGAGTATCACATACACAACTGCAAGGGTCCATGTATCGGCAAGCAGAGTTATGAAGACTATCAAGAGTGCATAGCACAGGCACGGGAGATACTGAAAGGCAACACTCGCGAACTGCAAAAATCACTGTTTTTGAAGATGCAGAAGTTGGCAGAAGAGCTGCGCTTTGAAGAGGCCGAAGAGATAAAGCAGCAATATCTGATGCTGGAAAACTACTGTTCCAAGAGCGAAGTGGTAAGCCATACTATCAACAATGTGGACGTATTCTCGCTTACCGACGGTGAAAACACGGCATTTATCAACTACCTGCATGTTACCAACGGCAACATCAACCAGTCGTTCACTTTTGAGTTCAAGAAGAAGCTTAATGAAGACAACGATGAAATCATGCAAATCGGTATCTTGCAAATACGCGAAAAATTGGGCAGTAACTCGCGGGAAATCATCGTGCCGCAGCCTATCTCGCTGCCCATAGAGGGCGTAACGGTTACGGTGCCACAGCGTGGCGACAAGAAAACGCTATTGGACTTGAGCATCATGAACGGCAAACAATACCGGTTTGACCGCTTGAAACAGGCGGAAAAGCTCAATCCTGAGCAGAAGGCAGTGCGCCTGATGAAAGAAATTCAGACAGCACTGAAACTGCCCAAGCTACCGTATCAGATAGAAATGTTTGACAACTCCAACATTTCGGGCACCGATGCCGTGGCAGCATGTGTGGTGTTCAAGAAGATGAAACCGAGCAAAAAAGACTACCGCAAGTACAATATCAAGACCGTAACAGGTCCTGACGACTATGCCTCCATGCAGGAAGTGGTAAGACGGCGCTATGGTCGCATGAAAGAAGAGGGCACCCCTCTGCCCGACCTTATCATCACTGATGGCGGCCAAGGACAGATGAGCGTGGTAAGAGAAGTGGTAGAAGACGAGCTGCACCTGTCTATTCCCATTGCGGGTTTGGCCAAAGACGACCGCCACCGCACCAACGAACTGCTCTATGGCTTTCCGCCTGTAGTGGTGGGCATGAAGACCGACAGCGAGCTGTTCAGGCTGCTCACGCACATGCAGGATGAAGTACACCGCTTTGCCATTACCTTTCACCGCGACAAGCGCAGCAAGCATCAGCTGCACTCTGCACTTGACGATATAAAAGGTATCGGACCCAAGACAAAGGAGCTGCTGCTGCAACATTTCAAAACTGTCAAGCGTATTCGCGAAGCTTCTCTTGCTGACCTTTCCGCCGTTACGGGTTCTGCCAAGGCGCAGATAATAGCTACGCATTTCCAGTCTGCCGACAAGCAGTAAACAATATGCGGTCTGCAAGCACAGGCAAAACAGCTGCTTATAGCTGTAAACAGGCATTTTCAACGGCTGCAAAAGGAGTGTTTTTCATGCAAAAACGCTCCTTTTGTTTGGCTATTACCTTGAAAAGCTCTACCTTTACACACAAAAAGGCATGAAGATAGTTATACAGCGCGTAAAGCATGCCTCTGTAACCATTCACCAGCAGTTGAAAGACAGCATACAGCAAGGCTATCTTATCCTGTTGGGCGTGGCAGAAGGCGACACCTCAGCAGAAGTAGACTGGCTGGTAAAAAAGGTCATTGGTCTGCGCGTGTTCGACGATGAAAGCGGTGTTATGAACCGCTCTGTCACCGACATTGGCGGGCAAATAATGGTTATCAGTCAGTTTACCCTCTTGGCATCTTACAAGAAAGGAAACCGCCCGTCATGGATACATGCTGCCCGCCACGAGGTATCTATCCCCCTCTATGAAGAGTTTTGCACCAAATTACAGCAGCAGTTGGGCAAGCCGGTTGCCACAGGCGAGTTTGGAGCCGACATGCAGATAGAACTGCTCAACGATGGCCCGGTAACCATCTGTATGGACACCAACCACAAGGAATAACCGCTTTGCATAGCCCACAGCCTACGGACAGGTGCATGAGGCTGTCCTGCTGCCACGGCAAGATCTGTGCTTTCGGTGCTGCAATTGCAGTGCTTTCGGCTGGTGAAAGCACTGTTATCGGCGTCTGATTGCACTGCAATCGGCAGACCATAACACTGCTATCGCAACCATGCCCTGTACAGCATCCCATTCGCTTATATGTTTTAGACGCATGGCATAGGCAAAAACCATGACTATCTATACTAAAAACCTACCCGTAAAACAACCTTTATTATGAACAAAGACATCACACTGAAAGAAGCACAGGAGTTAGTGGACCACTGGATCAAGACCTATGGCGTGCGCTATTTCAGCGAGCTTACCAATATGGCATGCCTCACTGAAGAGGTTGGCGAACTGGCCCGCATCATCTCTCGCAAATATGGCGACCAGAGTTTCAAGGCCGGCGAACCGCAAGACCCTGCCGACGAGATGGCTGATGTGCTGTGGGTGCTGCTCTGCTTGGCCAACCAAACAGGCGTAGACCTTACCGACGCATTGCGCCGCAACATGGAAAAGAAGACGCAGCGCGACAGCCAACGCCACAAAAACAACCCGAAATTGGCCGGTAAAAGCGGCAAATAACGGTGTTTTTTTGCCATTTACGGGCATTGCAAGCCGTAAGCCTTTACAATCCGTTACAGCATTTACAAAGAAAGCAACAATCAAAAAACAACGATAATGACAACAAAAAACAACGAAGAAAGCAAGTATGTAAGTGGCATGCACATCACCAAGGATGCCCCACAGACAGATTTTCCCAAAAACAGCAAGTATGAAGAGGCTTTGGCCAAATACAATACCGACCTCGACGATGCCGCCGTGCGTGAAACTGTAAAGACCATTATTGCCGAGAAAGTGCACGAAAACGACACCCCAGAGGTAAAGCGTTTCCTCTTTGGCAGCATTGAGCTGACATCGCTCAAGACCACCGATTCTGACACCAGTATATTGGCATTCACAGAGCGTGTGAACGATTTTGACAACACCTACCCCGACCTTCCCCATGTGGCTACTGTCTGTGTATATCCTTGCTTCGCCAAGACCGTGGCAGAGAGCCTTGAAGTGGACGGCGTAGAGATAGCCTGCGTGTCGGGCAGTTTTCCCTCTTCACAAGCCCTTATCGAGGTAAAAGTGGCAGAAACAGCCTTGGCTGTCAAGGATGGTGCTACCGAAATAGACATTGTAATGCCTGTGGGCAAATTCCTCAGCGGCGACTATGAGGGCGTGGCAGACGACATCAGCGAGCTGAAAGAGGCGTGTGGCGAGGCTCCCATGAAGGTCATTCTCGAAACAGGATGTCTCAAGACAGCTTCCAATATCAAGAAAGCCTCTATCTTGGCCATGTATGCCGGGGCTGACTATATCAAGACCTCTACCGGCAAGTTGGAGCCTGCCGCTACCCCAGAGGCTGCCTATGTAATGTGCCAGGCTATCAAAGAATACTATGATGAAACAGGCATACAGATAGGATTCAAGCCTGCCGGCGGCATCAACTCTGTAATGGATGCCGTTATCTATTACACCATCGTGAAGGAAGTGCTGGGCGAACAGTGGCTCACCAACAAGTGGTTCCGCCTGGGCACCAGCCGTCTGGCCAACATGCTGCTCAGCGAATTGCAAGGCGAAAACATCAAGTTCTTCTAAACAAGCAACACCGTTTTGCGGTGAAAGTGCCGGTAATTGCCGTATGAAAGGGCTTTTGCCGGCATACGGTTAACACTGCAATACATGCAAGAAAAGCGCATCAAAGGCCTTTAAAATGCCTTTCTTCGCTATTTTTCTTGCCAATCGCCTTTTATATCAATCAGAAATACCGTTTTATTTAATAACAATTTAGCTTATGAAAAGTAAATTTACACTGTTTGCAGCCACCACTATGGTCTGTGCTGCACTGACCGTCAATGCACAAACACCCGCCCGGCAGAAAGCCATGAAGCATGCTGTGGCAAGCCTCAAAGCCTCTTTTCTGCAACACAACAAGCAGACGCGCAAGGCCCTGAAGGCTGCCGACAACCAGAACATGAAGTGGACCGCAGGCGCTACTTACAGCTACGAGGATGGCCAATGGACAAAAACCGTAGACAACAAGCAGGAATACAACGCCTTGGGCTTGCCCACCGTAACCTACTATATCAATGCAACGGCAAGCAAGATGGCCAGCAGATATACGTATAAATATGATACACAAGACCCTACTCTGCTCGTAGAAGCAATGTTTGCTGTGGGCAATTACGGACAGGACAACTGGGAGAATACCAGAGTGGAAGACAAACGAGACTTGACAAGAAACAAGGACAACCAGATAGAAGAGGTTGTTGTCTATGACGACAGCAGCTCTCCTTGGAGTCTTAAAAAGGATATGTCAGACCAGCTTTATTACAATGCAGACGGCTCTCTCGACAAGATAATAGAAACCATCCACGATGAAGAAGACGGCGATATTACCATTACCTACACCGACTTTGTATGGGACCGTACCAACAAGAAGTACTATTATGCCATAGATGAAGACAAGTATTACGAGGGCGAAAACCGCATCAAGTCGATGAAAGGCTCTGTAACCCAGAGCGGAATGACCATTAAAGCAGAGGTCAACGTAAACTATGATGAGCAGGGTGGATACACAGCGGCACTGAAAGGCATGTATATGGGCATGACCGTCAGCACCTATACCATCAAGAAAACATATACCGATGCCAACGGCAGCTATGTGCTGACAGAGCATGACCAGAGCATGGGCGAAGAGGATGAATACGACAAGACCACCTGCACTTATGACGAGCACAAGAATTTGGTGGCTGAAGAGGAGAAATCCGGCAATGACGAGAACTATATGAACGATGACGGCAAGCAGAAGATAGACTACGAGTATGATGAAGCAGGACTGGTAAAGACTGCCGTTTACTATCAATTTGACTATGAAAGCAATACCTACGAGCCTTACAAAAAGCTTGAATATACTGAGTACAAAGACGTTACGGCAGGTATCTCGTCAGCGGTTGCTGCCCCTGCTGCTGCCGACACCCGCGTGTACAGCATCGACGGCACCTACATGGGCAATGCTGTCGAGGGCCTGAACCACGGCATCTATGTGGTAAAACAAGGCAACAAGACTGTGAAAATTGCACGATAAAACAGCATGAACAGCACGATAAAATCGGCAAAAACGATGCAACAAAGCCGCAAAGACAAGGCTATAAAGCCGTAGAACAGTGCGGCAAGCACTGCCGTTGATGCCCTGTCGGGTATCAACGGCCTACCATAAACAAGGCCATTGGGCAGAGAGGAAACCTTTCTTGCTCAATGGCCTTTGTCATTTCAATCATGAACGAATCTCTAAAATAATGCGACCTGCGGTCGTATATGCTGTCAACAGCCCATCATCAGAGCTTTAATGGGCCTGCTGCCTGTCGGTTGGCAAAAGCCAACTGCCCTGCAAGCAGTGTACGATTACTTGTTTCTCTCTATCACAAAGTCGAGATATGCCCTTAGGCTTTGCTTCAGTTCAGCGTCTTTTACCTCTGTTTCCAAGAAGTGCAGCGCCTGCTGACGCAACTCTTCCATGCGCTTCTCGGCATACTCTATGCCACCATTTTCCTTGGTGTAAGCCACCAGTTGCGCTATCTCTTCAGTGCTGATGGTACCCTCTTTCACCTTATATGCCAACGCTTTGATGCTTTCCGGCGCACCGTTGTTGACGGCATAGATAGCAGGAAGGGTCAACTTGCCCTCTGCCATGTCGTTACCCGTAGGCTTGCCTATCTCTGTTGAGTCATAATAATCAAAGATATCATCACGTATCTGGAATATAATTCCCAAGGTTTGCCCAAACTGTTTGGCGGCTTCTACCTTGCTCTCTCCCACTCCTGCCGACACTGCACCGATGGCACAGCAGGCTTCAAACAAGGCGGCTGTCTTCTGTTTGATGACATTATAGTATATATCTTCAGAGATTTTCCTGTTGGATATGCTCGAAAGTTGCAGTATCTCGCCGTTGGAAAGCGTTCTTCCTAACTCTGCCAAATACCTCACTATTAGCTCATTATGCGTCTTTGACACATGCAGCAAGGCTGTAGAGAGTATGTAGTCGCCTACCAACACGGCTATCTTGTTGTCGTAAATGGCGTTTACCGAGGCCTGTCCGCGCCGCTCTGTGCTCTCGTCTACCACATCATCATGCACCAGACTGGCAGTATGAAGTAGTTCCAAGCCTACCGCAGCGTGCAACGTTGAGTTGTTCACCTGTCCGTAATTCTTGGCCATAAGCAGTATAAGCATCGGACGCATACGCTTTCCTGCACGCTGACGTATGCGTGCAAATATCTGTTCTTGTAGCGATTCCTGGTGACGCAGCGACTCATTGAACAGAGAGATAAACTCTTCCAGCTCTGCTGCTATGGGCTTTTTGATAAGTGACAAATAATCCATTACCTATAATTTTCGTACAAAATTAGTGATTTTATCGGATTAATAATAAATTTATTAGTAATTTTACACGTAAAAACACTTAAAATATGAATAAACTGTTTCTCTTAGATGCCTATGCGCTTATCTACCGCGCCTATTATGCTTTCATCAAAAATCCGCGCATCAATTCCAAAGGTTTGAACACGTCTGCCGTGATGGGATTCTGCAATACCTTGCATGAGGTGCTGCAAAAGGAGTGCCCCACGCATTTGGGAGTGGCTTTCGACCCATCGGGACCTACCTTCCGCAACGAGGCTTACGAGCAATACAAGGCACAAAGAGAGGAAACACCTGAAGACATTCGCCTGTCGGTACCTATCATCAAGGATATTCTGAGGGCGCTGCACATACCTATCTTGGAGGTAAAAGGCTATGAAGCCGACGATGTGATAGGCACCTTGGCTACGAAAGCGGGCCAACAGGGGGTGGAAACTTACATGCTGACACCCGACAAGGACTATGGCCAACTGGTCAAAGACAATGTATTTATGTACCGCCCTCGCCACGGCGGAGGCTACGAGACCTTGGGAGTGGAGGGCGTGTGCGACAAGTATGGCATCAGATCACCGCTGCAAGTGATAGACTTGTTGGGCCTGATGGGCGATGCTGCCGACAATATTCCGGGCTGTCCGGGCGTGGGCGAGAAGACAGCTGTCAAACTCATCAACCAGTTTGGCAGCATTGACAGTCTGCTGGAGCGTACCGCTGAACTGAAGGGAGCGCTCAAGAAGAAGGTGGAGGAGAACGCTGAGCAAATCAAGTTCTCACAGTTCTTGGCCACCATCAAGACTGATGCACCTATCGATCTCAACTTGGATGACCTGAAGGTGGCTGAACCTGATGCCGCCACCCTGCGCCAAATCTTCAGCGAACTCGAATTTAAAGCATTGGCAGACAAGTTTCTTGGAAAAGCGGAAAAAAAGCAAAAATCTGCCCAACTTACCCTTGATTTTTTCGCAGAAAATACGACCGACGTCCAGGAAAAACAAAATGATGGCAGTTTTAAGACGTTAAATGAAACGCCACACACCTACAAACTCATTGACAATGAGGTGGATATGAAGAATATTTGTGATTTTTTCATGACAAACAAAATTCTTGTTTTAGACACAGAAACCACTTCTACCAACCCCATTGGTGCCGAATTGGTGGGTTTGAGCTTCGCTGTGAAGGAAAATGAGGCTTATTATGTGCCTGTGCCTGCCGACCGTAAAGAAGCTGAAAAAATTGTTAATATATTCAAACCTCTATACGAATGCCCTACAATTACCAAGGTAGGACAAAATATCAAGTATGACCTTGAAGTGTTGGCAGGTTATGGTGTGGAGTTGGCAGGGCAGCTCTGGGACACGATGATTGCCCATTATCTCATACAACCTGAGCTGCGCCACAACATGGACTATATGGCAGAGGTGTACTTGGGCTATCAGACCATTCACATAGAAGAGCTGATCGGCCCGAAGGGAAAGAGCCAGAAGTCTATGCGCGACCTTGCTCCCGAGCAGGTGTATGAGTATGCTGCCGAGGATGCCGACATCACCTTGAAGCTCAAAAACATCTTGGAGCCTAAACTGAAGGAGGCTGGTGTGGAGCAGCTTTTCCATGAGATAGAAATGCCTTTGGTACGGGTATTGGCAGAAATGGAACTAAACGGTGTGCGCATTGACACACAGTCGTTGGCAGAGACTTCTGCCATGCTCACCCAGCGCATGCACACCTTGGAGCAGGAAATCTACCGTCTGGCGGGCGAAGAGTTTAACATAGCATCGCCAAAGCAGGTGGGCGAGATACTGTTTGGCAAGATGAAGATTGTGGACAAGCCCAAGAAGACCAAGACAGGACAGTATGTTACTTCTGAAGAGGTGCTGCAACAGCTCAAGGGTAAGAGCGAAATCGTAGAGAAGATACTGGGCCACCGCGGCTTGAAGAAGCTGTTGGGCACTTATGTCGATGCGCTTCCAAAGCTGATCAACAAGCGTACCGGACACATACATACTTCTTTCAACCAGACAGTTACAGCCACGGGGCGCCTCTCGTCAAGCGACCCTAACCTGCAAAACATACCTGTTCGCGGTGAGGATGGCAAGGAGATACGCAAGGCTTTCATACCCGAAGACGGCTGTTTGTTTTTCTCTGCCGACTATTCTCAGATAGAGTTGCGCGTGATGGCGCATCTAAGTGGCGACGAAAACATGATAGAAGCCTTCCGCGAGGGCTACGACATACATGCTGCCACAGCGGCAAAGATATTCAAAGAAGACATCAACAGCGTTACACGCGACCAGCGCACCAAGGCCAAACGTGCCAATTTCGGCATCATCTACGGCATCACCGTGTTTGGACTGGCAGAGCGGTTAGACATCAGTCGCGGTGAAGCCAGCGAGCTGATAGACGGTTATTTTGCCACCTTCCCCAAGGTAAAGGAATACATGGAGCAAGCTAAGGAGCTGGCCCGGCAGCAGGGTTATGTGGAGACCTTCTTCCACCGCCGCCGCTATTTGCCAGACATCAACTCACACAATGCCACCGTGCGCGGCTTTGCCGAGCGCAACGCCATCAACGCTCCTATCCAAGGCTCGGCTGCCGACATCATCAAGCTGGCCATGGTGCGCATCTATCAGCGCTTCAAACGTGAGCATATCAAGAGCAAGATGATATTGCAGGTACACGACGAACTCAACTTCAGTGTGCTGCCGGAAGAGCGCGGGCAGGTGGAGCGCATCGTGCTTGAAGAGATGCAAAATGCCTATCCGCTCCGTGTACCATTGGTGGCAGACAGCGGTTGGGGCAACAACTGGCTGGAGGCACATTAAACTGGTGCTGCCCTACCCTATCTGTGGCTTTGGCTGTGCTTTGCTTGCAGGTATTTTGTATGCCGTTATCTCACTATACAGCGCATGGATTTCTGATGAAAAATCCATGCGTTTTTTCTCCAAAAGCACTGCTTTTGCCCGTGCAATTGCAGTGCTTTCAACTGCCGGTTACAATGCTATTGCAAACCAAAAACAGTGCTTTCAGCCTGCAATAGCTATGCTCTTGGCGCAAGCATCCCAACAAGGGATACATTTGCTTTATCAAAAAGCCAGCCCCATTGATTAAGCAGGTGTTCACAATTAATTTGATTTTGAACACCTACTTAGTATATAATGTGCAATAATTTTGCCATGCTCTCGTTTTTTTAGTACATTTGCAACATTGTAAAATACTAAAAAGCAATAAAGAAACAGGGCTTTTGAGGCTATAAAAAGCAGCCACCAAGAACAGCGTATTCTGCAGAATCTTGCACTTGTCTGCCCTATTTCTGCCTACCTAACTAATCTACGTATGAAAAAGCTATTGCTTTCGCTCTTGCTCTTAGCGGCATTACCTTGCATGCGCTGCTCTGCCGACAGCATATATGTAGAGCCATGCAAAGGCTCTGACAGGGCGCAAGGCACTGTGCAACAGCCGCTGAAAACCATAGCTGCCGCACTGAAGTTGGCACGTGAGTGGCGCCGTCTGGGCAGTCCGCAGGTGCAAGGCGGCATACACATAGTACTGCAAGAGGGGCACTACCGCTTGCAGCAGCCCCTATTTATCAGACCCGAAGACAGCGGCACTCCTGCCTCGCCCACGGTTATCCAGGCTGCTCCTCATGCACAGGTGGTGATAGACGGCAGCCTGCCTGTGGTCAATTGGCACAAGGGGTGCAGCGACCCACATCTGCCCAAACACCTCAGAAGCAAGATATGGACGGCAGAGGCACCGCTCATAGGTAACCGCCTGTTAGAGACTCGGCAGCTGTGGGCCAACGGCAAGCGCCAACTGAGGGCACAGCTGACGCCTTATGGCACCATGGAGCGCATGAAAGCCTTTGATGCCGGTGAAGAAAGCATCACCATTCCCACGCCAGCGGTTGACCTCCACCGTGCTGCACAACTTGAGATGATAGCCATGCAGCGATGGGCTATCGCCATACTGAGGGTAAAGCGGCAGCAAGATTTGGGCAATGGCTACACCAAACTGTGGTTTCACCAGCCCGAGAGCCACTTGGAGTTCAGCCATCCTTGGCCGCAGCCTGTTATCAATGGCGAGGCGGGCAGCTCTGCTTTCACACTGGCCAATGCCTTGGAACTGCTGGATACACCGGGCGAATGGTATCAGGATTATCCCTCCGGCAAGCTCTATTATTACCCTGACAGCCCTGCATTTGACGGCTCTGCCGCCCAGGTGTCGGCCCCTGTGCTCAGCACACTGGTACAGATTGCAGGCACCAGAGAGCGCCATGTGAGCAACCTCAGGTTTGAAGGCATACAGTTTGCCCACACTGCCTGGCTGCGCCCTTCGCACGAGGGGCACGTTACATTGCAGGCTGGCTTCAGACTGCTGGATGCCTACAAGTTAGACAAGCCGGGACTTTTCCACAAGTCTTCGCTCGAAAACCAGGCATGGATAGCACGCCCCGAAGCGGCTGTTACGGCACAGTTTGCCGACAGCATCAGCTTTTCGCACTGCCGGTTTGAACACATGGGATCCACGGCTGTAGACTTTGTCTATGCTGTCAACCACTCAAGCATCAGTCAATGCCGCTTTACAGACATAGGCGGCACAGCAGTCATGGCTGGTTATTTCGGAGAGGTAGGCTTTGAAACGCATATTCCCTATAAGCCCCGTGTGGCTTCAGACCTCTGCACAGACATACAGATTACAGGTTGCCAAATAATCAACACCACACAAGAAGACTGGGGCTGCGCTGCCATCAACGCCGGATATGTAAGAAACATCAGCATCACAGACAATGTGGTTGACGGCACCAACTGGTCGGCTATCTGCGTAGGCTGGGGATGGACACCGCTCGAATCGGGCATGCAAGGCAACCAAATCATAGGCAACACCATTACGCACTATGCGCAGCAGCTGCACGATGCGGGCGGCATCTACACGCTGTCGCACCAGCCTGACTCTCAAATCAGCTACAACACGGTGCAGAACCCGGGGACAGCGCCCTATGCCACCAACGACAGGGTGTTTGACATCTATTTCGACGAAGCCACCAACGGCTTTACCGTAACCCACAACACACTGCAAAAAGAGGAGTTAGGCTATAACAAACCTGGTCCTGACATGGTGATAAAAGACAATGAATACACCACACGGAAGGCACAATAGCAACAGTGTAATGCACTGACAGCAAGCTACTTCAAGAGTTATCCACAACTTGTCAACCCACTATGGGCAGACACCACGATTGATGCTAAGTCCCACAAAGGCAAGAGCGACACTAACGGTGTCTGCCCTTTACTGAAAGAACTAAAACAAAACATTGAATATATGAAACCCACCAACTACTTCCTGTTTGACTTTATGGACTTTGATCTCGACCTGAAACGGGACGAGTCGCTATGGAAAGCAGGGCAACCTACCGCCGTAAGCGAGCGCAACGGCGACATACTGGTAAGCGTACCCTTCCAAAAGCAGTTGCTGCAAAACGACATGGCACCTGACACCAGCGTGCCGCGCGAAGAATATACGCTGGTTATCCGGCAGTATGAACCGGGCATTCTGCGCCTCTTTATAGGCTTTGGCGAGGCGCAAATCAGCGACCAATCCGAGATGCTTCAGTACAGCGGGCGCATCAAGCGCATACCGCTGCACGCAAACTTCAGCAACGGACTGTACACCATTACGGATGAAGCCGGCACCCTACGTGCCGTCATCAACACGCAAGAGCCACTGCTCGACCGCTGGAGCACACTGCTGCCCGACCCTCAAGACACACTCGACCTCAGACTGTTTCCCGACGGCAAACACGAGGTTCGGTTGGCGGCCTACGACCACTTCTCGCCTCCACGCTACGATGCGCTGCCAATCGGCTTCTGCAAGTGCAACGGACAGAAGGAGCGTGCCACCCTTGCCTTTGAGTGCAAGCTCAACGAGTGCTTTGCAGGAACAGGCGAACGGTTTGAGAAAATGGACCTCAGCGGACAGACCTTCTTCCTCAAAAACCAAGACGGACAGGGCGTCAACAACCGCCGTACCTACAAGAATATACCTTTCTATCTGTCCAGCAGACACTATGGTGTGTTCTATCACACCTCTGCCCACAGCAAACTGTCGTTGGCAGGACAGAGCACCCGCTCGGTAGAATTTCTTTCAGACCAGGCTCTGCTCGATGTGTTTGTCATAGGAGGCGACTGCCCCGAGCAGATTATACAAAGCTACCGCGACCTCACAGGCTATCCCTCCATGCCCCCGCTGTGGAGCTATGGCATCTGGATGAGCCGCATGACCTACTTCAGTGCCGACGAGGTGAACGCCATTTGCCAACGGCTCAGAGCCGAACACTACCCCTGCGATGTAATACATCTGGACACAGGATGGTTCAAAACCGACTGGCTCTGCGAGTGGAAGTTTAACAAAGAGCGCTTTCCCGACCCCGAAACGTTTATCCAGAACCTGAAGAAACATGGCTTCCGCATTACACTTTGGCAACTGCCTTACGTGGCAGAAGACGCCGAACAGATAGATGAAGCACGGCAGCACCACTACATCTGCCAGCTCACCAAGCAGCAAGCCTCTGAAGGTTCCAACTTCTCCGCTCTCGACTACGCAGGAACAATAGACTTTACCAACCCCGAAGCCAAAGCATGGTATCAGCAGTTGCTCAAGAGATTGCTCGATATGGGCGTGGCAGCCATCAAGACCGACTTTGGCGAAAACATACACATGGACGCTGTCTATCAGGGCATGAAACCCGAACTGCTCAACAATCTCTACGCCCTACTCTATCAAAAGGCAGCCTTTGAGATAACCAAGCAGACCACAGGCAGCGGCATACAGTGGGCCAGAGCGGCATGGGCAGGCTGCCAACGCTACCCACTGCACTGGGGAGGCGACTCGTGCAGCTCATGGGAAGGCATGGCAGGATCGCTCCGTGGCGGCCTTCACTTCGGCTTGTCGGGCTTCGCTTTCTGGAGTCATGACGTGCCCGGATTCTACACTTTGCCCAATTTCATGAACTCTGTGGTGGCAGACGATGTATATGTAAGATGGACACAGTTTGGCGTATTCTCGTCTCACATCCGCTATCATGGCACCAACAAGCGCGAACCTTGGCACTATCCACACATAGCGCCCATCGTAAAGCGCTGGTGGAACCTGCGCTACAAGCTCATTCCTTACCTGCTGCAAGAGAGCCAAAAGGCCACACACAGCGGCAAGACCATACTGCAAGCACTTATCTTCCACCATGCCGATGACCCCGTATGCTGGCACATAGACGACCAATACTACTTTGGCGACGACATGCTCGTGGCTCCTGTCATGAACAGTGAGGGCATACGCGATGTCTATCTGCCCGAAGGCAATTGGGTAGACTTCTTCACCGGCGAGCACATCAGCGGCAACCAGTGGCTCAAAGACCTGCATGTGCCACTCGACAAAATGCCCGTCTACCTCAGGGAAGGGGTGGAAATACCTGTCTATCCGGAACATGTGGAATGTACAGACGAGATGGATATGAATAAGGTTGTCAAGATAAAGATTGACGGTAGCTTTAAAGGCTTTACGGTATAACGCCCCTGTATTTACAGTATAACACCCATATAAATGCATCAGAACGCACGGATAAACTTATCAACAATACACTACCGATATGTGGAAAAAGAATCTTGAAGAAACAAAAAAGCACTATATAGACTGGTGGAACCACAAAGGCATCATCATCAACATGTGGGAACACTTCCAAAAAGGGGTGCAACCGCATGCCGACATACCGGCACCACCAGCGCCAAAAGACCTCAACCAAAAATGGTTTGACCCAGAATGGCGCGCCAATTACTTGGATTGGTATGTGGCACACAGCTGCCTGAAAGCCGACATGTTGCCCGTGGCCAACACGCAGTTAGGTCCCGGTTCATTGGCTGCTATACTGGGGGGCGTGTTTGAAGGGGGCGAAGATACCATCTGGATACATCCTAACCCCGACTTTACAGACAACATAACATTCAACCCTAACCACCCTAACTACCTGCTGCACAAGAATTTGCTCAAAGCATGCAAGCAGAAAGCCAAGGGTAACTACTATGTAGGTATGCCCGACTTGATGGAGGGTATGGATGTGTTGGCAGCCCTCAAAGGCACCGACAAGGTGCTGATGGACACCGTGACACAGCCCGAAGTGCTGGAAAGACAGATGCAACAAATCAACGACATCTACTTCAAGGTGTTTGACGAACTGTACGACATCATACGCGAAGGCGATGAAATGGCGTTCTGCTACTTCTCGTCTTGGGCACCGGGAAAGATGTCGAAGCTGCAAAGCGACATATCAACCATGATCAGTGTGGAAGACTACCGGCGCTTCGTACAGCCCTTTATCCGCCAGCAGTGCCAGCATATTGACTACACACTCTACCACCTTGACGGTGTGGGAGCCATGCATCATCTGTCTGCCTTGCTTGAAATAGAAGAGCTCAATGCCATACAATGGACACCGGGAGTGGGCGAACCGCAAGGCGGATCGCCCAAATGGTACAACCTGTACAAGCGCATCTTGGCGGGCGGAAAGAGCGTCATGGCATGTTGGGTTACACTGGACGAGCTGCGACCGCTGCTCGACAATATCGGTGGAGACGGCGTACACATAGAGATGGACTTCCATAATGAAGACGAAGTGGAGCAAGCTCTGCGCATTGTTGAGGAATATCAGCACCACGAAGAGCCTCAACCTGCTGCCGACGAGACCATCAGAGTGGCACCCAGTGCAGACCAACGAGACCGCCAAGAAAAATGTTCCAACAGCGCTGCAACGCCTGTCAGCACCCCCATCAAAGAGTTGGCACTGCAACGCACCTTGGTATTGGACGGTGCCATGGGCACCATGATACAGGCGCATGGACTGACAGAGGCCGACTTCCGCGGTGAACGCTTTGCCCGACACACCGTCAACGTGAAAGGCTGCAACGACCTACTGTGCCTTACCAAGCCTGACCTCATAGCCGACATCCACCGTAAGTACTTGGAAGCCGGTGCCGATCTGATAGAGACCAACACCTTTAATGCGCAGCGTATATCCATGGCAGACTACCGGTTGGAGGACTGTTGCCGCGAGATTAACCTCAAAGCATGCAGCATGGCACGCCGACTGGCAGACGAATACACCCGCAAGAACCCAGCCAAGCCACGCTTCGTGTTAGGCTCTGTCGGTCCTACCAACAAGACATGTTCCCTTGCTCAGGACACCACTCAGCCGGGATGGCAGCCCTTTAGCTATGAGATACTGACCCAAGCTTATGTGGAGCAGATGCTCACACTGATGGAAGGGGGCGTGGATGCACTGATGATAGAAACCATCTTCGACACACTCAATGCCAAAGCTGCCATAGAAGCGGCACACAAAGCCATGCAAATCGTAGGCAAGCGCATACCGCTAATGCTGAGTTTTACCGTTGCCACGCCCGACGGACACAATATGTTGGGGCAGTCTATCGAGGATTTCATAGCCCAAGAGGTCACTCCTGACGTTATTTCCGTGGGCATCAACTGCTTCACCGACGTAGCTGCCATGATGCCGTTGCTACAGCATTTGGGGGCTACAACGCCCTATCTGATCAGTGCTTACCCCAACGCAGGCAAACCAGACCAGAACGGTCATTACAGCCATACGCCCGAAATGATGCAGCAAGACGAGTGGCCCATGCTCGACCAGCACGTGCTTAACATCTTGGGAGGATGCTGCGGCACCACCCACTTGCACATAGCCAAGGTGGCAGAGAGTGTAGAACCCATCAAAGGACTGTTTCTCTCGCCACACCAACCCCGGCAAGCCGCGCTCTCAGCCATACAAAGCCGCACTGTGGGTTCAATCCTATCAGCCTCCTCCTCTACCCCATCCAGCCTGCAGAAAGACGCTCACAGCCACGAAAACAGGGCGCACTGCGAGTGCTGTACACCTGCCACCACGACTGAAAGCACCGCTGCCGACCGCATACACGATGCTATCTTGGCCGGCAAAGCAGACCAAGCTGTGGCTGCCACGCAAGAAGCCTTGGCACAAAAGGTGTCTCCACAAGACATTATCAACCACCAGATGATACGTGCCATGGGCGAAGTGGGACAGCGCTTCCAAGACGGCAAGGCCTTTGTGCCACAACTGCTGATGGCAGGACGCGCCATGAAAGCGGCACTGGAACTGCTCAAGCCGCTCTTGGCTGGCAGTGCATCGACCACCGTTGGCCGTGTGGTGATAGGCACGGTAAAGGGCGATTTGCACGATATTGGCAAAAACTTGGTGGCTTCTATGCTGGAAGGCTGCGGCTTTGAGGTAACGAACATTGGCATTGACGTGCCGAGCGAGAAGTTTGTGGAGGCCATTAAAGCCAACCATGCCGATATCTTGTGCATGTCGGCTCTGCTCACCACGACCATGACTTACATGAAAGACGTGATGCAGGCACTGAGCGATGCCGGTCTTAGAGACCGCGTAAAGGTGATGGTGGGCGGTGCTCCCGTTACGCAGAGCTTTGCCGACGAGATAGGCGCCGACGGCTACAGCGACAATGCCAACGAGGCTGTAAGTGTGGCAAAGCGCCTGATGAAAGAATAAGTCAATACCTGACAAAACCTGAAGAAATGAACACACAATCTCTACATGCACTCGACTGGACCATCCTGGTAGGCTACTTCGCAGTGCTATTGGCCATCGGCATTTGGGCAAGTACAAAGCACAAGAGAGGCGGCAACCTGTTTTTGGCCGAACACTCGCTGGGCTGGCACCACATAGGTTTTTCCATGTGGGGCACCAATGTGGGCCCTTCCATGCTGATAGCCTCTGCCAGTGCAGGCTTTACCACAGGCATCGTGTCGGGCAATTTTGCCTGGTATGCCTTTGTGTTTATAGCCCTGCTGGCGTTTGTATTCGCCCCACGCTACTTGGGAAGCAAGGTGTCTACCCTACCCGAATTTATGGGCTTGCGCTTCGGACAGAGCACACGCAACATGCTGGCATGGTACACCATCGTTACGATACTTGTTTCTTGGCTGGCGCTGACGCTCTTTGCCGGCGGCATCATCATACGCCAAGTGTTTGGCATGCCTATGTGGCTGTCTGCCCTGTTGCTGTTGGGCATCTCTGCATTCTTTACCATGTTGGGCGGCCTAAAGGCGATAGCCTACACCAATGTCTATCAGATGGTGCTGCTTATCATGGTGTCTGCCTCGCTCACAGTGGTGGGTATATGGAAGTTAGGCGGCGACAGCTTCGCGCAAGGCATAGCCACTTTGGCCAATCCTGACGTGGTGCCGAACAACTACTGGAACCTGTTTCAACCCAACAGCGACCGCGATTTTCCGTGGCTTCCTATCCTTCTGGGCTATCCTGTCATGGGTGTATGGTTCTGGTGTACCGACCAAAGCATGGTGCAACCGGTGCTGGCAGCCCGCAACCTCAACGAAGGGCAGCGTGGAGCCAACTTTACCGGTTGGCTCAAAATACTGGATGTGGCCATCTATATCGTGCCGGGCATCGTGTGCTATGCCTTGGTCAAGACTGGCGCTTTCGGTGCCACAGCCGTTCAGCCCGATGATGCTTACCTCACATTGGTTACCCGTCTTTTCCCGATAGGCATGGTGGGGTTGGTACTGGCGGTGCTTACAGCCGCACTGGTTAGCACTATCGGCTCTGCCCTCAATGCGCTGAGCACGGTATTTACCATGGATATCTATGTGAAGAACATACATCCAGAGGCATCACCTAACGAGATACGCCGCACGGGCCACATAGTAACCGTGGTGGGCGCACTGGTAAGCATTGTCATTACCATAGCGGTAGACAATATCAAAGACATGAATCTGTTCAACGTGTTCCAGTCGGTGCTCAGCTTCATAGCCCCTCCTATGGCGGCTGTTTTCCTGACAGGCGTGTTCTGGAAGCACTGCACCACCTTGGCAGCCAACCTGACCTTGACCTTCGGCACCATCTTCAGCATCATGACGGGCATACTCTATCTGTGGGTTATGCCACAGTTGGCAGACCATATCCACTTTATGTTGCTGTCGTTTTTGATCTTCGTCTGCCTGATAGCAGTAATGGTAGTGGTAAGCCTTTACGACAAAAATGCCACGGTAGACTCTACGGTTACAGTGCTGAAAGAGCGCCCCAGCCGCAGCGTTGTCATAGGTTGGGGCGCATTGGCAGTGGTCATGGTCATGCTCTATTGGGTGTTCAACGGCAACTGACCCTGCCCTATCCTTGCATAAGCAGCAAGATTCATTCATATAAAAAAGCGGTTCGCACACAGGTGCAAACCGCTTTTTATATACTGACAGCAAGCTGCCGCTTGTCCCTACCCTACCTTACGGCATAGTTGATAATAAAAATAACTGCCAAGATGCAGATTGTCGGGTTCAGTTGGCGCCACTTGCCCGTAAACAGTTTCATAAACACATAGCTCAGAATGCCCAGAGATATGCCGTCGGCAATGGAGTAACACAGCACCATGGTGATGATAGTTATAAACGAAGGGAAGGCTTCGCTCATATCGTCAAAGTTGATACACTTGAACGAGTTGACCATCAGCACACCCACCATGACCAGTGCGCCACTGGTGGCAAAACTGGGTATCAGCAGGAAGATGGGAGAAAGGAAAATGGCTACCACAAAGAGCAAGCCTGTAACCAGTGAGGTAACGCCCGAACGGCCGCCCTCTGCCACACCCGAAGCACTCTCTACATAGGTGGAAATAGTGGAGCAACCCAGCATGGAGGCGCAGGTAGTGCCGATGGCATCGCTCAGCATGGCTTCATTGACATGAGGGATGGTGCCGTCTGCACGCACAATGCCCAGCTTGTCTGCCAGTGCCAGAATGGTGCCGATACTGTCGAAAACATTGACCAACAGCAGCGAGATGACAATCATGATGACCTTGGGATTGCCCAGCACAGAGAAGTCAAACTGGCAGAATGTGGGTGCTATGCTCTGTGGCATAGCCACTGGCGACCAGTTGTCGGGCAGTTCTACATGGCCTGTTGCTACCGCCACGACAGATGTAATGATAATGGCTATAAACAGCGAGCCCTTTACTCTGCGCGCCATCAGCAAACTGCTCAACACGATAGAGAGCAGTCCTAACATGGCGGTAGGCGTAAAGGTGCCCATCTTTACATAGGTGGCAGAGTCTGCCACGATTGCACCTGCATTCTTCAAGCCTATAAAGGCTATAAACATGCCTATGCCCACGGATATGGCGTAGCGCAGATTGGTGGGGATGCAGTAGAGTATCAGGTTGCGCACCTTGAACACCGTAATCAGCAAAAACAGTATTCCTTCTATTAACAAAACGGTCAACGACTGCTGCCAGGTAAGTCCCATGGCCTGACACATGGTAAAGGCAAAGAAAGCGTTCAAGCCCATGCTGGGGGCTTGCGCCATGGGCAACTTGGCCATGACGGCCAACAGCAGTGTGGCAATGGCTGCCGACAGAGCCGTAGCTGTAAACAAGGCACCCTTGTCCATGCCCGTAGTGGCCAGGATATTGGGGTTTACCGCCAAGATGTAACTCATGGTCAAAAAAGTGGTGAAGCCTGCCATCAGCTCCACTTTCAATGAAGATTTAGCCGGGTCAAAGCCCAACCATTGTTTTAGTTTGTTCATGAATAATATTTGTTTTTACTGTTTCTTCTATTGGTAAGCAGGTGTACAAAATTCATTTAATGTCTTATACCCCCGCAAACGTGCAAAAGTAATTGTTTTTTTTCTTACATCAAAAAACCGCGGTAAGTTCTTTTCTTCCCCATGCTCCCATCGGGTGTTTCGGAACTTGCCGCCCCACCCTATTCTCCTTGCACTGCAATGGGCTTTCAACAGCACCGTTACCGGCTGCCGATTGCACTGCTGTCAGGTGTCGATTGCATAACTATCAGCCGCCAATAGCTATGCAATTGGCGGCTGACAAGCAAGGTTCAGTCTTGCCATCACATCAAAAGCCGTCAATCCACACACAAAAAATGCCCCAGAACAGCCTGAAAAGACCGTCCTGGGGCTTCGCTTGTTATAACTGAATACTTTCTTTACACCACCCTTCTATTGCCAAAACCTCTTGACTTATGAAAAATATAGATAGGTATTTGTATGCTTCCATGAATAGGCAAGCAGGGATACACAAACTACAAAGCCTTTCTCCGTGCTTGCAATACAGCGGTGTTCACCGGCGACCTCCGCCAAACTTGCTTTCGCTTACAGTGCCCACCTTGCTGCCGTTGCCTGTTCCCAAGCCACTCTCAGAAGCCTTTTGCACATTGACATTGGTGGTCTTGACGGTAGTGTTGACAGGCTTGTTGCTGCGAGCGGGCAGGGTGGTAATATTGCTCTTGTTCTCCATGCTGCTGTTTCCGCCACGGTTGAAGCCGCGAGCGGGCAGGGTGGTAATATTGCTCTTGTTCTCCATGCTGCTGTTTCCGCCACGGTTGAAGCCGCGGGCGGGCAGGGTGGTAATATTACTCTTGTTCTCCGTGCTGCCGTTTCCGCCACGGTCAAAGCCGCGGGCGGGCAGGGTATTGGAGCCGGAAGGCTGATAGCCATGGTTGCCTGTGCCCGTAAAACCATTGCCTGTGCCACGGTTAAAGCCATTGCCTGATGGCTGACGACGTGTTACAGTAGGCGTAGAGAGCTTGAAGCCCGATGGAGAAGTAACAGTGGAAGTGCCAAACTGACGGCGTGCAGGGGGTGGGGTGGTGCCGTGATACGCAGGTGCCTGCGATGCTGTGCTGAAATAGTTGCGGCCACGATACCAGCTGCTTCCGTTGTTGCTGCTCCAACTGTGGGCACCACGGTAACTGTCGTACACCGTGGGATTGTCGCAATAGAACTGCTTGCGGTCTGTATAGTGTGTGTATATGCTGTACTCAAAGCCTTTGTCCCAATACACGGGACGGTAGAAATAGCTGATAGTGCAATAGTCGTTGTACTGCCCTGAGGTGAGCACATAGCTGAGGTCTATGTTGCGGCGCGTCCAGCTGATGCCCGTAATGTCGGCAGCACTGCCCAACGACAGCAGGTAATCAAGATTTATCTCGTAAGCGGCATCATACTGGTCGCCGGTGAGGCGCAGCTCATAAGCCATCTTGTCTGTCAGGAACAGAGCCTGACGCTTAGCCTTGGAGTAAGACATGGCGTTGGCTGAAACTGCTATGGTAAGCAGCGAAACGAGGGTTATGATAGTCTTTTTCATTGTGTCATACGTTTAAGAGTTCTACATGTTTCCGACCAATGCCTGTGGCCGCAGGGTAGGGTAGTGCCCCAAGGGCTACGGCCTGTCAGGTAGTATTGATATTGCAAAGATAATGGTTTACCCACAGTTCACCAACAGAAAATCTCTACTTCTTGCAGGGGAAAACCCTATTTTTGAACAGGAAATCCATCAATTGGGTTATATGAACCATCTCCAAGGGCTAAAAAATGCCCTAAAAAGGCTGTTAATACGCATGAATGTCGTACTTTTGCGACTACTTGGAAAATCTAAATAAAAAAGAAATATGAATATAGCTGTATTTTGTTCGGCCAACTCCAACATCGATGCTCTCTATTTTGAGCGCACCCGCGAGTTAGGTCAGTGGATGGCAGAAGAGCGCCATCAGTTAGTGGTAGGCGGTGCCAATCTTGGCCTGATGGAGTGTATAGCCGAAGCTGTACACACCCATGGCGGCATGGCAGTGGGCGTGGTACCCACCATTTTGGAGAAAGGGGGCAAGGTGTCTGACTATATCGACGTGAAGATACTGTGCGACAACCTGAGCGACCGCAAAGACATCATAATCCAGCGCAGCGATATAGCGATAGCGCTGCCGGGCGGTGTGGGCACACTCGACGAGATATTCTGCGTTGTGGCAGCCGCTACCATTGGCTATCACCACAAGAAGATAATACTCTATAATATCAACGGCTTCTGGAACAAGCTCATTGAGATGATGGATGACCTGCAACAGCGGGGCATGATACGGGGCAACTGGCAGCAGCAAATGAAGGTGGCAGCATCGCTGGACGACATCAAAAGCATCATTGCCGGGGAATAAACACAACACGACTGTTTACAAACCGTACAACCACTTGACTGACAGTAACTTGCAAGAGCACGCCTTAAATAGAACAACAAACAGAACCCTGAAGTACTTGGACAGCGCAAAGATTTGATATACCTTTGCAACGTCAAGACAAAACAACACCTGACCACCACACCGCAAGGCGGCAATAGACTTACAGGCGCACACCGGTCTACGCATGGAAACTCATTTGACGCCACACGGCGGAGGACAGGCATGGAAGCTTCCGCACACACAACAACACAACACAACGTGGGCCCTGACCCACCATCATTAACCATTAATAACAAGAAAGGATAATATCATGACACTGTATTACAAGAAACTTCAGGACAAAAGAAAAGAATCTTCTACCAAAGGCATGTGGTATGGACGTGCTGTACACATAGAAACGGTAGACATCAACGACCTGGCTGACGAGATGGAGCAAAACTGTACGGTAAAGCGTGCCGACATACTGGCAGTAGTGAGCGAACTGGTTATCACCATGAAACGACATCTGCAGGCTTCACACAGCGTGAAGATAGACCGCTTGGGCACCTTCAAGTTGGGTATCAACACCACACCTGCAGAATCAGTGGAAAAGTTTACCACTTCCGAAAACGTGAAAAACATACACGTGCTCTTCCAACCGGAGACCAAAATAGGCAAAAACAACACACGCAGCCGTGCACTCATCAACGGTTGCAAAGTGGCAGAACTGCCCAAAAGCACCACTGCCGGCAGCAACGCTCCACAGCAATAAACCGCAACACACACCTTGCCTGCTTGCACAAAAGGGCAGGCAAGGGTTAACAACCTGTCTTATGAACCTTTTTAACAACCATAAAAAACACAAACACATGAGTAAACAAAGCAACAATGTCAACATCACCCTCATTCTGAAGATAGTAATAGCCGTGGCCACCGCCATATTGGGGGCTTTCGGAGCTGCCACCGGTACAGGAGGGAGTAATGACTAACCACCGGCAATGGCAAGAAGACGTGCTGTTCATAGTAAAGCTCATCACGCTGATTACTACCCTGATAGTAATTATCAGCTGCACTATCCTGAGCTACTGACGCACATTCTCTGTATCATGGCACCGCAAAAAAATGCTTGAAGCACAAAGGCTGAAGTATATTCTCATACAAGAAAGAATATGTCTCCAGCCTTTTCTCCGTCTTGCAACACACTGATTTACAGTAAATTGCCATATATATACAATTTTTCGCAGCACTATTGTCAGGATTTTTGATATATTATAACTATCTTTGCGAAAACAAAAGAACAAAAGCTTGTCGAGTCCAGACAAACGGATTCTTGTGCAAGCATATCCTGCACAAGACAAGTTTAATTTTCAGTTTAGTTTCATCTGTCGTGAGACAGTATTTAAGTTTTAATAGTTTAGATATCATAAGTCTATGGACAAGACTGGTATTTTTCTGAGATTGATAAGTTTACAGAAGTGAAAACGGACTTTTGTTTATACCTGAAAGACAATTCTATTGTAGAATACAAAATAGCTGTTCTACCTCTTATTATAAGATTTTTACCACACGTTATAGGCAAAGTATTGGATTTTTACGCTATCTTTGCATAAGATAAGCTGCACCTCAGCAATTGAAAGTAAACTTTATTGCGTTCGGTTTGCATTATCTTTGCATAAGATAAGCTGCACCTCAGCAATTGAAAGTAAACTTTATTGCGTTCGGTTTGCATTATCTTTGCATAAGATAAGCTTTTATCTTGGCTTGTATCACAAGAAAGAAAACAATAAAAACGATATGGAATATAATTTTAGGGAAATAGAAAAGAAATGGCAACATCAGTGGGTTGTTGACAAAACTTACAAGGTAACAGAAAACAAAGACAAGCAAAAGTACTATGTACTCAACATGTTCCCCTACCCGTCAGGCGCAGGCTTGCACGTAGGACACCCTTTAGGCTACATAGCATCAGACATCTATGCACGCTACAAGCGCCTGAACGGCTTCAATGTGCTCAACCCCATGGGCTACGATGCCTATGGACTGCCCGCTGAACAGTATGCTATCCAGACAGGACAGCACCCCGCTATCACAACGGAAACCAACATCAACCACTATCGTGAGCAGCTTGACAAGATTGGCTTCTCGTTTGATTGGGACAGAGAGGTGCGCACTTGCGACCCTAAATACTACCATTGGACACAATGGGCCTTCCAAAAGATGTTTGACTCTTTCTACTGCAACGCATGCCAAAAGGCACTGCCTATCAGCCAACTCATTGCTCACTTTGAGAAAAAAGGCACGGAAGGCACGGAGCAGGTGGCGAAAACAGAAGAGCTGAACTTTACAGCCGAAGAGTGGAAAGCCATGACCGAGAAGCAGCAACAGCAGGTGCTGATGAACTACCGCATAGCTTATATGGGCGAAACCATGGTCAACTGGTGTGCCGGACTGGGCACCGTGCTTGCCAACGATGAGGTGGTAGACGGTGTAAGTGTGCGCGGTGGCTACCCCGTAGTGCAGAAAAAGATGATGCAATGGTGCCTACGCGTCAGCGCATACGCCCAAAGGCTGCTCGACGGGCTGGACACTATCGACTGGACTGACTCGCTAAAGGAAACCCAGAAGAACTGGATTGGCCGCTCTGAAGGCACGGAAGTGCAGTTTAAAGTGGCTGGCACAGACACCGAATTTACTATTTTCACTACCCGTGCAGACACCATGTTTGGCGTAACATTCATGGTATTGGCACCAGAAAGCGAGCTTGTGGCACAGGTAACAACCAAAGAGCAGAAGGCTGCCGTGGCCGACTATCTGGCCTATGTAAAGAAGCGTACCGAGCGAGAGCGCATCTCCGACCGCAAGGTTACAGGCGTATTCTCAGGCTCTTACGCTGTAAACCCCTTTACAGGCGACAATGTGCCTATATGGATTAGCGAGTATGTGCTGGCTGGATACGGCACAGGCGCTATCATGGCAGTACCAGCCCACGACTCAAGAGACTATGCCTTTGCCAAGCATTTCAACCTGCCTATCATTCCATTGGTAGAGGGTTGCGATGTAAGCGAAGAGAGTTTCGATGCGAAAGAGGGCATTGTCTGCAACTCACCGCGCAAGGACGTAAAGCCTTACTGCGACCTTTCGCTCAACGGACTGACCATCAAAGAGGCTATCGCCGCTACAAAAAAATATGTGGAAGAGCACCATTTGGGCAGAGTAAAGGTAAACTATCGTCTGCGCGATGCCATCTTCTCACGCCAGCGCTACTGGGGAGAGCCTTTCCCTGTGTACTACAAAGACGGCATGCCTTACATGATACCGGAAGACAAACTGCCGTTGGAATTGCCTGAAGTAGATCAATACAAACCTACCGAAACAGGCGAACCGCCATTGGGACACGCCAAGAAGTGGGCATGGAACACTGCTACCAACGAGGTGGTAGACAAGGACTTGATAGACAACAATACCGTGTTCCCGCTTGAACTCAACACTATGCCTGGCTTTGCAGGTTCTTCTGCCTACTATCTTCGATACATGGACCCACACGACGACAAGGCTCTTGTGGCCAAAGACATTGACGAATACTGGCAGAATGTTGACCTCTATGTAGGAGGTACCGAACATGCTACCGGACACTTGATATACTCTCGCTTCTGGAACAAGTTCCTCTTTGACTATGGTTACTCTTGCAAGGAAGAGCCATTCCAGAAACTGGTGAACCAAGGAATGATACAAGGACGCTCCAATTTCGTATATCGTGTCAACAAAGAAGGGGCTGATCATCCTACATTCGTGTCGCTCGGACTGAAAGACAACTATCCTGATGTTACCCCAATCCATGTGGATGTAAACATTGTTCATGGCGATGTGCTTGACACTGAAGCTTTTAAAGCATGGCGACCAGAGTACAACAACGCTGAATTTATACTCGAAGACGGCAAGTATGTATGTGGATGGGCCATTGAAAAGATGTCTAAATCCATGTTCAATGTGGTCAACCCAGATATGATTGTCGAGAAATACGGCGCCGACACACTACGCCTTTACGAGATGTTCTTGGGCCCTGTGGAGCAAAGCAAGCCTTGGGACACCAACGGAATAGACGGCTGCCACCGCTTCCTGAAGAAGTTCTGGGCACTGTTTTACAGCCGCGACGGCCAGTTCTTGCCTAACGATGAGGACCCTACTGCAGAACAGCTCAAGAGCGTTCACAAGCTTATCAAGAAGGTAAGTCAGGATATTGAGCACTTCAGTTACAACACCAGCATCTCCGCTTTCATGATTTGCGTAAGCGAGTTGGTACAACTCAAGTGCCACAACAAGGAACTGTTGGGCAACGTAGTAGTGCTGTTGGCACCTTTTGCACCCCATATCGCCGAAGAATTGTGGCACGCCTTGGGCCACACCACAACCGTTTGCGATGCCCAGTGGCCTGTATGCAACGAACAATACCTGGTGGAAAGCAGCATGCAGCTGACCATCTCGTTCAACGGCAAGGCACGTTTCCAGATGTCATTCCCTGTGGATGCCACCAAAGAAGCCATCCAAGAGGCTGTACTCGGTGCAGAAAAGAGCCAAAAATATCTGGAGGGCAAGCAGGTGATAAAAGTCATCATAGTACCTAAGAAGATTGTAAATATCGTAATAAAGTAATTCACTAAACTCTTGACAAATGGCGGGTTAACAAGAAAATAGGTCCTTGCAGCAAGCAAATCTGTTCTTGATTACCCCGCCATGTTGCTTTTATAGTTCCACCACTGTCCATAACTGCTGGAGCCGACGGCAGGCACAATCCTGTTAAAAAGGTTGCTTTACAGCTCCGAAAGGATACGACAAGCCTTTCCAATCACTTTATTTTAACACCTTATTTGTATGAACAAGCAAGCTATACTGCGTGAATTTAAAGACTATTTCAACATCACCCTCGGACTGATGCTTTACACCTTTGCCTTCACGGTGTTTCTATTGCCCTACCAGATTGTTACCGGTGGCATCACGGGTATCGGCGCCATCATCTTCTATGCCACCCGTTTTCCGGTGCAATACACCTTCTTTATCATCAATGCCGTGCTGATTATAGCCGCACTGAAAATACTGGGCTGGCGATTTCTTACCAAGACCATCTATGCCACCTTCATGCTCTCGTTTATGCTGGAAGTGGCGCAAGACCTTATGACGATGCCTAACGGCACCTTCTATAAGCTGTTGGGCGACGGCAACGACTTCATGTCATTAGTCATTGGCTGTGCACTCACGGGCACGGCATTAGCTATCGTGTTCTTGAACAATGGCTCTACGGGAGGCACCGACATCGTGGCAGCTGCCGTCAACAAGTATCACAACATCTCATTGGGCAAGGTGCTCATTATGGTCGACCTGTGCATTATCAGCAGCAGCTTGTTTATAGACTCCTTCGGAACCTTTGATTTGCGCTGCAAAAAGGTGGTGTTCGGCCTCTGTACCATGTTTATAGAGTGCTCCATGCTCGACTTTGTGATGAACTGGCAGCGCCAATCGGTGCAGTTCATGATATTTTCCAAGAAGTATCAAGAGATAGCCAACGCCATAGCTACCAACACCGACCACACCATTACCATACTGGACGGCCACGGATGGTACACGGGCAAAGAGATGAAAGTGCTCTGCTTGCTGGCCCGCAAGCGCGAGAGTGTACTTATCTTCCGCCTCATCAAGAGCCTCGACCCCAACGCCTTTGTAAGTCAGAGCAGCGTTATCGGCGTCTATGGCGAAGGTTTTGACGCTATCAAAGTAAAGGTAAAAAAGAGCGTAGAGACCAAATACAATGCCAACCATACGCCCAATGAGCCAGACCGGCAGTTGCCGGGATAATGCCGCCAGATGTAAAGCGCAGTGCACTTACTGTGCTGTGTGAGCATGTATGATGCCTTACATGACCACTTTTACAATACTGCATCAATGCGTTTGCTATGCTGCATCAATGCGTTTATTGCACTGTATCAGCACGTTAGCACACTTATCACAATTTGTCAACAACCCGAAACAATGAAAATAGTATTCGCTACAAACAATAAAAACAAGCTGTCTGAGATTAGAGAGATGCTCGGCAGCAGCATAGAAGTGCTCTCTTTGGCAGACATCAACTGCCATGTGGATATACCCGAAACGGGCACTACCTTAGAAGAAAATGCCGAAATAAAGGCACTTTACGTGTATGACCATTACCACTTGAGCGTGTTTGCCGACGACACCGGGCTGGAAGTGGAGGCTCTTGGCGGTGCGCCAGGCGTGTATTCGGCACGCTATGCCGGTGGCAAAGGACACGACAGCGAGGCCAATATGTCCAAACTGCTTGCTAATCTGAAGGATAAAGCCAACAGAAAGGCACGTTTCCGCACGGTTATCTCGCTCATCTTGGCTCCCGATTCTGCCGAAACTGCAGCTCACCCCCAAGTGCTGCGCTTTGAAGGGGTATGCAACGGACAGATAACCCAAGAGCGACAGGGGGGCGAGGGTTTCGGTTATGACCCCATCTTCATGCCTGACGGCTATGACAAAACCTTTGCCGCATTAGGCCATACCGTCAAAAACCACATCTCACACCGTGCCAAAGCCGTGGCACTATTGGTGGAATATCTGAAGAAGCATTGCGATAAATAGCCTTCACAGGCCATTTTCAAGGGACTTGCAAAGCCGTTTTGCAAGCCCTGTTTACTACTTAATAACTATCCGATCATGATCAACTCGCTATCCATACTGTTACCTTCTTACAACAATTGCTGTACAGCACTTGTCAAAGCGCTGCAAACACAGGCGGCAACCATCCCTTACAAAGCCTTCCGCTACGAGATTATTGTGGCAGACGACGGGTCTACCGATGCCCGTATCATCAACCAAAACATTGCTGTCAACGACCTTCCCCATTGCAGGTTTATCTGCCGGCAGCACAACACAGGGCGAGCTGCTATCCGCAATTTCCTGGCACAGCAGGCGCAATACGATTACTTGCTGTTTATCGACAGCGACCGCAAGTTGGGCAATACTGACTTTATAGCACGCTATGTGGCACTGGATGGCATCGAAGTGGCATGCGGAGGGCTGACCGTGCAGGGTAATCCCGAACTGCTGTGCCACAACATCCGCTACCAGTTGGAAACGCTCTATGAGCAGCATAACTCGGCTGCTGAACGGCAACAGAGGGCTTACAGCAATTTCAACACGTCCAACTTCCTGACGCGTCGCGACATTCTGTTAGCCATACCTTTTGACGAACGCTTCAAGAAATATGGCTATGAAGACGTGCTTTGGGGCAAAGCCTTGCGACAACACCATGTGGATATCATGCATATCAACAACCCTATTGTTCTTGACGACTTTGAAAGCAACGCTGCATTTGTGGCAAAAATGGAGGAGGGTATGGACACCCTGCACACCTTTCAGCACGAACTGAGGGGCTACTCGCGCCTAATAGCTTCTGCCGACAAGCTGCAACGATACCACTTGAAACACCTTGCAGCAGGACTGTTTGGCTGTGTTAAAAAAAGCATAAAAGCCAACTTAACGGGCAATAAACCCTCACTTTTTCTGTTTAACATATATAAATTGGGGCTGCTTATTGCCAAAGATTACCAGCGCTGACAGGCGTTGCATCCCAAGGCAGTGCCAAAGCACCTGACACAAGGGGGCATAAAGCCCCTCAATATATATAACCCTTATACTTTTTTTGAACTATGCTTACACGCTCAAGCGTTATCACCACTACCTCTTTTTCACGCCTCTTCTCTGTCTGGCACCACAAACTGACACTCTTGTTGGGCTGCTGGCTGCTGACAGCTCTTGCCGCCACACAGGCGCTTGCCACCGGTACTTGGCACAATCATCTGGCTTACAGCAATATTACCAGTATCAAGAAGGGCGGCAATACCATCTATGTATTGGCTTCAGGCGGCCTGTATGCCTACAATACAGCAGACAACAGTGTTACCACCTACGCCAAAGCTACCGGACTGTCTGACAACGGTATCAGCTTCATTGACTGGTGTCAGCCTGCCAAACGCTTGGTTATCGTCTATTCCAACGGCAACATTGACCTGATAGATGCAGCAGACAATGTGTACAACATGCCTGATTACTACAACAAGATTCTTACTTCAGACAAGACCATCTACGGCATCGATGTCATCAATCAGTTTGCTTATCTGTCTACGGGCTTTGGAGTGGTCAAGCTCAACGTACAGAAAAACGTGATTACAGATACCTATACTTTAGGCTTCAAGGTCAATCATGTGTATCAGAAAGACGGCAAGCTGCATGCCTCATCAGCCGACAAGGGCGACTATGCGGCTGACCTCGGCGACAACTTGACCGATCCTGCCGTGTGGAAGCGCACCGGAGGCTATGTGGCACGCAACGAACAGATGGATGCCAACCTGCTGAACACCGTGAAGACGGTGAATCCCGGCGGACCGGCTACCAACGATTTCTACTTCCTTACCGTGCAAAACGGCAGACTGTACACCACCAACGGCATGTTTGTGTCAGGCTATAAAGACAAGGTGTGGCGCAATGGCGAACTGCAAATACTCAATGCTGACGGCTCATGGGACATAGCCCAGGCACGCCTGGACACCATTACCCATTACAGTTATGTCAACAACAACTGTGTGGCTGTGGACCCCTCAGACGCCAACCACGTGTTTGTAGGCGGACAGACAGGCCTTTACGAGTTTAAAAACAACCGTCTGCTGAAGTATTACAACCGCGACAACAGTCCGCTGCAAGGGGCGCTGTCAGGCGGCAAGGAGTTGGGAAACGATTATGTGCTTGTCAACGGCATGACCTTCGACAGCAAAGGAAGCCTGTGGATACTGAACTCGCAAGCCCCCTCCAACACCATCCTGGAGCTGACCAAGAGCGGCGAATTTGTCAAGCACGACATAGCCAACCTGATGTATAACGGCAGCAGCTTCAACACCATGGCGCATCCCTTCTTCGACAGCAGAGGCTTGATGTGGTTTGTCAATATCAGCGGCAACAACCCTGCCATCGTGTGCTACCAGCCCTCCACAGAGCAGGTAAACGTATACCAGCGCAGCAACAGCAGCTTTGTGAACGAAGACGGTACGCCCCTTTCTTTTGACTATTTCCACGACATTGCCGAAGATAAAGACGGCAATATATGGGTGGCCACAGAGATTGGCCCTATGTATCTCTCGCCCAACGACTTCCAAAGCACATCGCCCACTATCCTCACACAGCCCAAGATACCACGCAACGACGGCACCAACTATGCCGATTACATGCTCGACAATACGCCTATCACCGCAGTGGCCATTGACGGGGCAGGGCGCAAATGGTTTGGTACAGACGGCAACGGAGTGTATCTCATGAGTGCCGACAACATGACGCAAGTGGCACACTTCACTACCGACAACTCGCCGCTTCTGTCTGACTATATCAACCATATAGCCGTCAACGGCACTACTGGCGAGGTCTATTTCGCTACCGAACAAGGCCTTTGCTCTTATATGAGCGATGCTACCACGCCTAACGAAGAGATGACCAAAGACAATGTATATGCCTATCCTAACCCCGTAAAGCCCGGCTATACAGGCCCTATAACCATTACTGGCCTCTCGTATAATGCCGATGTGAAGATTACTACCAGCAATGGCGTGCTGGTGGCACAGGGCACCAGCAATGGCGGCTCGTTCGTATGGGACGGCAACGACACCAAGGGCAGACGCGTGGCATCGGGCATCTACATGGTCATGGCAGCCAAAGAAGACGGCTCCAAGGGCACGGTGTGCAAGATAGCCATTATCAATTAATCTCCAGCTATATCATAAACGCGATAAATGCGGATAAGCAGCATGTGCTTGTCCGCATTTATCGTATCTGCACTTTATGTTTTTCAACCTTTCCGCTTCACGCTGCTTGTCAAGGCTGAGTGCCGCAACGCAACACAGGAGCGAGCGGATGCAACCTGCGCTTAAACAGCCACACCTGATGCTCTGCATCCATATAGACCACCTCATAGCAGCGTGAGAGGGTAGAACCAATCAGTGTTTTCGACGGATCACCGTCCAACACGATGTATTGTGCCTTGCCTGTATCAAAGGCTTTTGCCACCCGTAGGCGCAGCGTAGCACTGTTTTTCACCGCCCAGTCTTGCAGTGTAAAGTAGGGATACATAGGCATGATGCCCAAGCGCAGGTACATGTCGGGATTGCAGTTGTAAAACATCGTCTGTCGGTAAGCCGCTTTTGGCAGATGCTGAACGGTGCGGGTGTAGAGCCGTCGGCTCTCATTCCCCAACTGCGCAAACGTGGTTACACGCATAACCGTGATGCCTGTCGCCACCGCTGCTGCCAGACAGAGCACCCAACGGCGTGCTTTGCCATGCACGATGGTCTGCGGCAACAGTGCCAGCAGCACCAACACGTAGGGACAACAGATAATACCATAGTGGAAAAAGCCGTATGTTGTACACAGATAAGCAAAGCTGTCGGCTCCCACCAGCAGCCACACTACCGCCTGACAGCGCACCATCGGCCTGCGCAGCAGCAGCCACAGCGCCACGGCAGTCAGCAAAAGCGGGTAGAAATAGTGATACACATACTCCACGGCAGTAAAGCTATCGGTGGTTTCTACCGATGTAGTGTAGTAGTCAAAGTTGTATTCCACAGCGGCATACCACATCTCCGCAAGCTGCCCTTTGCTCCAGAAGTAAGCCACAAAGGGCAGTACCGCCACACCGAAGCCTGCCAAGCCTGCCGCCACATTGGTCCACAGGTTGCGCCACTGCCTGTGATACGCCAAGGCAACCATGATACATGCCACTGCTATACATACGCCCACGCAGTTGGTCAAGCGCGACAGCAGGCTCAAAGCCACCGCCACTCCGTAAGCCACAGCATAACGGGCAGGATGCCGCCAGCGCCCTCTGTCAGCCCCACAGCACCACTGCCACACGCAGCGGCACGAGAGCAAGATGGGCACCAAGGTGTATTCGGCTATGGTGTTGCCCATATCATAGTTCCAGCCTAATGCCAACACGCCTGTCAAGGCTACGCCAAGTCCCGTTTTTGGACCGTAAACCCGAGTCATCCAGCGCCACGCTATGAGTGCCACTGCCCACATATTGAGCAGTTGGAGCAGGAAAATGCCCAAGGCAGAACCCGTAAGGCGGTAGCCCAAGGCATTGATCCAGAAGATAAAGGGACCCTTGGAGTCCCACACATCTGCATAAGGCAAGTGGCCTTCTGCCCAGGCTTTGCCTATGATTTGAAACATGGCTGAGTCGGAATTCATATAGCCATCGGTATAGCATGGGGAGGTAGTGAGCGACATGCCCGCCACAAATGCCGTGGCTACCGCCAGCAACACGACAACGGACAGAGCGGCGTATGACTTGGAATGAGCTTTAGCAAGTGTCATAAATATCTGTCTTTTCGTTAGTAGCAACATTGTTTTGCACCGTCAATGCAGTGCTTTTGCAAAGGTAGACAAAAGCAATGGCATACACAAATTAAAGAACGCTTACTTGCAGACGGCATGAAATACGTCCATACAGGCTGCTCACGCCCTTGAAAAGCAACCGACGATAAATTTATCGGCTATGCAAAAATATCACGTCCTGCACGCTCCAAAAGCCTTCTATGGCTGTTTTTGGAAAGAAAAGTGAAGCCACCTGCCACTAACACCGATACTTTCTGTACCTTTGCAGAGCAAACAACCGCCTCGCAAAGAGACGATACACATATCAACAACAAGCTGAAAGAATGGAAAACCTTATATCTGTTATCGTTACAACTTACAATCAAGAGCAGACCATCGGACGCACACTGGACGGCATATTGGCACAGCAATGCCACTGGCCTATTGAGATAATCGTGGGCGAAGACGGCTCGTCTGACGGCACGCGGGCTGTCTGTGAACGTTATCAACAGCGTTATCCACAGGTAATAAAGCTGATGCCCAAGGCTCCCAACAAAGGTATGGTGGTGAATTATTACGACTGTCTGCTGGCCACCCGGGGCAAATATATAGCCGACTGCGCAGGAGACGACTGCTGGACAGACCCGCAAAAACTGGAAAAAGAGTTGCAGGTGATGGAGGCAGACAGCAGTGTTGCCTTGGTACACACCAACTGGCGCTCCTACAATGAAGAAACCCATGAGACGCACGACAATACTGTGGTGCCCTTTTCTGCGCCCAAGACGGAGGGCAAAGCCATGCTGGAAGCCATCGTTACGCAGACAGCGGCACCCGTGGTACACCTCTGCACAGCGCTGTACCGTGCAGAAACCATCAGGCAATGCTACCAAGCCGAACCGCTGTTGTACCGCAACAACGACTGGGGATGCGAAGACCTGCAACTGACATTCATGCTTGCCACACGGGGAAAGATAGCTTATCTGCCCGACATCACGCTGAATTACAGCATCGGGCACACCTCTGTATCTTGCCAACCCGACGACAGGAGGCAGTTCAGATTTGTGTGGCGTACCGCCCGCCTCTCTTTTCTGCTGGCGGAAAGATACCATATAGACACGCCCGCTACCCGCCGTTTCTTTGCCAGCAAGGCTTTTGCCTTGCTCATGCATGCCTTCCGCTGCCAAGACAAAGCGCTGAGGGCTGAGGCCATACAGTGTATGAAAGCATGGAGGGTGGCGCCAACTGCCGCCATCAGACTGGTGCTGCTGTGTACGGCTACCACCCCTGTATGGAGCCTGACACGCTGCATCAGGCAAGCCGTAGTGGCACTGAAGAAATAAGCTGGTGTGCAAAATGAAGAACAGAAAAGGCTGTTTGCCGCCAAATGACGGACAAACAGCCTTTTCGTTGTATTGCTTTTTGCTCCTGCTTATTGCCGGTTGGAAAGGTTGCGGCGGTGCTGTTCCACCAATTGCCGGAACAGCATGGACAGCTCTTGCCCCACTACCTGTGGCGAGGCCAATGCCACTATGGCTTGAGACAGGGCTTTACCCTGATCCCATCCGCCTTGATAGGCAGCATACAACTGTTGCGCCAATGACTCCACATCGTCGGTCTTGCCGATAAAGCAGCCTCCCCTGATGCGCTCGCTCGCCGGTATCACCTCGGTACTTACCACAGGAATGCCCGTGCTCATGGCTTCCAGCAGTACCAAAGGCTGCACCTCGCTACGGGTGGCAAGCGCAAAACAGTGGCTGCGGTAGAGCAAATCGCGCACACCGTACTTGTCTACCTTGCCGTGCAGTTCTGTGCAAGCCTCCATTCCGTTTTGCCTTACCAAGGCTTTCATGGCTTTCGACTGCGTGCCCTTGCCTGCTATCAACAGGCGCACGGGGATACCCGACAGCATCATGAAACGTTTTACCATGGGCAACAGCACATCGTAGCCCTTGCGCGGCACAAAGTCTGCCACGCAGCAGATGGTGTAAGGCTGGTTCTCCATAAGCCGTCTCTCCTTATAGGCAAAGAAGTCTACGTCAATGGTATTGGACACTTCCATCCAGTTGTAGTCGGTGCCCACCAAGCTGGCTATGCTTTCTACCAACTCGCCGGCCACAGGCAGCACCAGTGCCGCTTGCTTGTAAGCCCGCTTCAGGTAAGGCACTTGCCAGGCCTCACCGCCCTCCGGTCCAAGCTCACGGCTGAGTATATCATAAGGCAGATGCTCCGTTATCACGTAAGGAACGGGCAGCTCTTCGCATACCCGCATGGCTGCATAACCAGCCCATTTGCAGCAGTGTGCATGAATGATGTCGGGGCATCCGTATTGCGCCACATACCTGTTGACCATGTCCATTACCGTATGCACCCATTTTCTGGAGTTGTAATACAGGCAGCGGGGCACGCCACGCATCTCTCTCCGCACCACCTCTATGCCGTCCATCTGCAAGACACGGGAGCGGGTATGTGCCGCCAGATAGTGCCAAGGGGTCTGCTTCAAGCTCAGGTTTACATTGGCTACGATGCGCACGGTATGGCCACAGGCCGCCAACGCACGACTCTGCTCCAAGCAGAAAAGGCCACCATAGGGTGGGAAAAAAGAAGGTATCTCAAGTATATGCATAAGTTATCAACAAGTAATGTGTGGTTTTATGGTATTAGTTAAAGTACGGTAATTTCTCCTGTCTGCCGCTAATGCCGCAGCACAAGCGGCACTGTCCATGCGAGAAAACGTAGCCCCAATGAGGTAGCAGACAAGCGTGCAAACCACCGGTAGCTCTTGGTGTAAGGCTTTTGGGGCAGCGGATACAGCCCCCGTGCAGCCAATCTGTGGGCGCGCAGCGCCACTTCTCCGCTGTTGCGGGTCAGCACCATGACATTCAGCAGATAGTCCATAGCCAATTGCAGCACCCTACGGTGCAGGGCTTCTGCCTGTTCGCCACTGAGGGCAGCAGCCACCTTGTAAAGATGTAAAACGATGCGCTCCTTGTCGTCCAGACGGCGCGAGAGGTGCTGTGGATGTCTGCTGGTGGTAATGGACTGCTCGCTCTTGCGGTAATAGTAGGCTGTAACGGGCAGGTGCAGCATGCGCTGTGCCTGCAACAGCAGCAGTGGAGTAAACTCCTCGTCTTCATGCAGCGTGCCGGGAGTGAAGCGCAGGGTGCCCAACAGCTCTCTGCGAAACACATAGCTCCACGCTGCTGCCCGCAGATTGTGGTGCAGCAGATAGTGTGCTCCGGTCTCCGTGTCTGCCGCTGAGGCTGCAACAGTGCTGCAACAGGCTCTCTCACGGGAGGGACAACTGCGGGTAAAGCCAAACTGAAGCAGGTCTGCCCGGCTGCTTTTGAGTCGGTCTACCACAAACTGGTAGCCCATGGACAGGAGCTGATCGTCGGCATCCACAAACTGTATATACTGCCCGTGGGCAGCTTCCATGCCTGTGTTGCGCGCCACACTCAGCCCGCTGTTGGGCTGCGTCAGGTAAACCAACTGACTGTCTATCTGCCGCAGCTCTGTCTGCAGGTTGACCCGCGAGCCATCGTCCACCACGATAACCTCGCGCTCTGCCTCTTGCGGGCACGCCTGACAGATGCTGTCGACACACGCCAAAAGCTGCTGTCGGGGCACGTTATAGTAGGGCACTATAAAGCTTATCAGCGGTAAAGACATGGCTATAAGTTTTTCTTGTTTTTCTGAAACGGGATACCGTCCCGCTTAGCTCATTTCAAGCATACGGTTGATAGGCTTCACTGCCTCGCGTGCAATGTCTGCCGGCACGTCTACCGTAGGCCATTCATATTTCAGGGCATTGTAGATCTTGAGTAGGGTGTTCATCTTCATATAGTCGCACTCGTTGCAAGAGCAGCCCAAGGCACTCTCGCTGATCTCCGGCGGCACGGCATAGAAGGTTGTATTTGGACACTTGCGCGTCATCTCATGCAGGATGCCGGCCTCGGTGGCCACGATGTATTCGCCCTCAGGATGTTCTACTACATACTTGAGCAGCACGGCGGTAGAACCCACCACATCTGCCAATGCCAGCACCGGTCCTTTGCACTCAGGGTGCGCCAGCACCTTGGCGTTGGGGTGTGCCTTGCGTAAGGCAATGATGCCTGCCGGAGAAAAGCGCTCGTGCACATGGCAACCGCCGTTCCAAAGCAGCATGTTGCGCCCCGTTACAGAGTTGATGTAAGAACCCAAGTTATAGTCGGGACCAAAGATAATCTTCTCGTCTTTCGGCAACTGGTCTACTATCTTCTTGGCATTGCCGCTGGTAACCACCACATCGGTCAGTGCCTTTACGGCAGCAGTGGTGTTGACATAGCTGATTACCTTGTAGCCGGGATGCTCAGCCTTGTACTGCTTGAGGTCTTCGGCCTTGCAGGAGTCTGCCAGTGAACAGCCTGCATTGAGGTCAGGACAAAGCACCAACTTGTCGGGACACAATATCTTGCAGGTCTCCGCCATGAAGTGAACGCCGCACATCAAGATAATCTTTGCCTCGGTCTTGGCTGCCTTCTGCGCCAATGCCAGCGAGTCCCCTATAAAGTCAGCTATATCCTGTATCTCGCCTTTAGTATAGTAATGCGCCAAGATAACGGCGTCTTTCTCCTTACACATCTTTCGTATTTCGGCTGCCAAATCGGTGCCTTCAGCCACAGGTTCGTCTATATAACCTTTGTCTATCCATTCTTGTTTCAGTGCCATATTGTTTTGTTTTCTTTAGTTTACTTGTTCGCTTGGTAGGGTAGGACAGGGTAGCGGCTCTCCAAGAGGGCCTTTCTCCTACTGTCGGGTTTCTCCATATTTATGCTTGCCAGTCGTGTACAGTTTTTCCGTTGGATGCTGCAAGCGATACGAACGGTTGTCCACAGGGTTATGCCCAAGAACTGTTGACAACACTGTTTTATAACTGTCCAATGACAGTACCGTCTTTTCAGTTTTTATAAAATGTATCGTTGTGCAGATCTATGCAGTTCTTCATTCTTGCAACAGCAGGCAAACAGTGTTCCCATACCGTTTGCAAATTTAATAATATTAACTATATGTTCAAAATTAAATGGTATCATTTTATGACTGTTTTTTCATGAAAAGGAGGTGTACTGCATATATAAGGGCAGATGGTGTCAAGGCTGGCATCTCCATTCTCCGTTGGCTCACACTCTCCGCTGTCAGTGCTGCTGCGCACCGACAGCATAGCTCTTGCAGTCCGACAGCTATGGTATTGCCTTCCGATTGCTATGCTATCGTTTCCAGAAAGCAGTGCTGTCGGCAACTGATAGCATAGCAATCGGGGAGAGATGGAGAAAGCGGGAGAGCGCAAGGTTTGTCATCTTTCCTGAACAAGTGCTTTTGTTGCCACTGTCTTTGGAGAGCAACACCCGTCTGTCTGCCCTTCTTGCTGCGCACGGGCAGCAAAGCATTGCCACTGCGCAAGGCTTCTGTCTCCTTACTGTTTCTCCTTTTCTCCGCTGAAGCAGAGTTGGTAAGGAGAAAAGGAGAGAGCGGAGAAAGCACGGCGTTGTGAACAATCATATTATCATTATCTTTAGTTTTTCTTTTTTAGAAATAAAAGGATGAACTCTATGATGTGCTGTGGATATGTTGAAAACTTCTGCCCTGAAAATTCGTTTATTAAGTTATAAGTCGAAGAGAAAAGGTTATTCACTTCTCCGTTTAACAACTTTCTCTTGATTATCAGTCATTAACGGTGTTTATCAACAAATATGCTGGAGACGGAGAATTTAACAAGTGCATAACTTTTCTCAGCGAAAAACTGTTGAAAAGCCGTTGAATACTTTCTGATAAACATGTGGATATCCACACCTCATGGAGGGTCCTTGGGAGATATGTGGATATCTTTAGTGTTATCAACACACTTTTCAACAGTGTTGTCAACAACCTTTCTCCGTATGGTTTTCTCCTTTGTGGAGAAACGGTTGCAAGGAGACAGGGAGAGGAGAGCTTTCTCTCCTTAGGGCAAGATGGCGGCAGACGGAGAGACGGCACATTGAAGTTTTAACTTTTTTTGGTACAAATAACAGGTGGAGTGAACATATTGTGCACAACTGCACCCTATCTTTGCACCCGGCATCACAGCCCGTCAAGGCTGGTGCTGCCAGCGGCCAAAGCAAGAGGCAAGGTGAAATGGCAGACGGCTACCAACTGTCTGTCTCGCCATAAAATACCTGTTTGAAGGATAACCGTGTCGTGAGAGCCACAACCATAACAGCCTCTTGTATTGCCGTTGGCCAATGAGGAGAAACCAACATTGCACAGCGGAGAACCACCCCTCGCGCCTGAAAGACTCTCAGCCAAACGAAAACAAATACCCGACAGCGTGGCATCACGACACTTATTCATATTTATAAAAGCAAAACGACATGACATTGACATTTAACCTTGCTGCCACTCGCAATGAAGAGGGCATAGAAATGATGAGCCGCGAAGAACGAAAAGCACTCAGAAAGACCATGATGACACAGTTTGTGGAAATGCTGCACTATGCCGATGTGCACTTGGTGGAGTGGACAGCCTCCAAATGCGACCTGGCGGAAGTGCTCCACGAGGTGTATATGGCTGGATTGATTACCACCTTGGACGGCACACCCTGCAAGTACATCAGCTTGGCGCAACAGGCCTTTGGCTTGCTGCATACAGGCATGCCTGCCAACCTCTACTCGCTCACCTCGCAGGCGAGGGGGCGCAACAACAAGCGGCAGCCTACCTTCTTTGTGAGATACTGTACCATGATGAGGCGGCAACCCGACAGCAACCCCTTTATGGAGCACATGATAAAGCCGCTCGACCATGTGCCGGTAGACAGGCAACTGCTGCTTGACTTTGACCAGTCGTGGCAGTAGTCTGACGGTGGGCATAACCCTTTGGCAAGACATCGGTATCAACTGCTTTGTCAACTATGGGTAGAATATCGGTGAGAACTGACAACCAGTGCTTTACAACCATTATCCATAAGTTGTCAACAGGTGGATAATGGTTGTTCCTTTTTCAGGGACACAAGTGCATTTTCAGATAGAAAATGTTGTGAATATGGAAAATTTTTCTTAACTTTGTGCAGTCAAGCTAACCGTTTTACGAATACAGGAAAGATACGATAAAAATGTGTTTACTGGCAGTTAACACATCAAAAACATGGAAAAACAATAACACTAAACTTAATGATGAAAAGATTCTATTTGACATGCGTGTTCCTGGTCGTGGCAGTATGCCAGATGATAGCAGGACCGGTAAGCGCAGAACAGGCGCTACGCACAGCACGTGAGGCGGCTGTGAAGAGTATGAAGAAGAGCAGCGGCAAGGCTAACGCTATGCAACAGCCACTGAAATTGGCGCAAAAGCGCACCGCTGCCACCTTGATAGAGGGCATGACAGATTACCCTCTGTACTATGTGTTTAACCGTGGTGAGGGGCAAGGCTATATTATCGTGGCTGGCGAAGACCGCTTGCAGCCCATCTTGGGTATGGCAGAGGAAGGGAAGTTTGACGCCAGCACCACCAACGAAAATTTCAAATGGTGGCTTGACGCCATGGCTTACAGCGTGGAGCAGATAGCCAGGCAACCCGATGCACGGCCCGCCAAGGTGGCACCAGGAAAGGAAAGCGCAGAGAACAGCTATCTGATGAGCACACAATGGGCACAAAACAAGCCTTTCAACAGCAGGTGCCCATCGCCCAAGGCGGGGGCAGACCGCTGCGTAACAGGCTGCGTGGCCACGGCACTGGCACAGATATGCAACTACCACCGGTATCCGGTAAAGGGCATCGGCGAGGTGGCATACACCACCAGAACCTACGGCATAGACATTCATGAAGACCTCGGTGCGTTTGAGTTTGACTACAACAACATGCTCGACAGCTACGCCGGGCAGTACAACAGCACACAAGAGAATGCAGTGGCCACGCTGATGTATGCCTGCGGTATCGTCAACGGAATGAACTATCACCCTACGGCATCGGGCAGCATTCTCAACATTGATGCAATCATAAAGCACCTCGGCTTCGACAAGGGCGCACGTGGCTACAACCGCTATGACTATGACACCTATGGATGGACAGAGCTGATGAACCGCGAGATAGACAACAAGCGCCCCGTCTTCTACTCGGCCTACAACGCCCATGAGGGCGGACATGCCTTTGTGATCGACGGCTACAACAGCCAAGGCTTGTATCATGTCAACTGGGGATGGGGCGGCAACAACAACGGTTTCTATGACATCTCGCTGCTCAACCCCTATGCACCTGCAGACGGAGGCTTCAACTATCAGCAGGCAATGGTAGTGGGGCTACAGCCAGAAGGGGGCAACATGGCAGCCACCGTGCGCGAGAAGCTGCGCTTCGATGGCTTGGAGCTGGAGGACGAAAAGGCCTCCGTTGCATTTAATAAAGGCGATATGGTAAAGGTGTTGTTCTCTAATATTATCCCTTTGTTTACCGATTTTGACGGTTATGTGGGCTTGGGCGTTTACGACAAGTCGGGAAATTTGCTGAGAGACTATTCTACCATAACGGCTCTTGAGCTGACCGCCAACCAGCAGGGCACGCTTACCTTGCCTTGGTACACCTCAAGGAAAATGACAGACGGCAGATATACCGTAAGACCCATCATCAGTCCAGACGGCGAAACCATCTATGTCATGACTACCGCCAAGGGCAAAGGTACGGCAGCAACGCTGAGCATGGAGGTAAAAGGCAATGAGGTAACCCTGGGTTGTTATCCGGCTGAGACCTTGAAACTCTATCCCTCGGAGCGCCCCTCTTATACCAACGGACTGGACGGTGCCACAGCCGGCAAGGTGCAGAGCTTCTATGTTACCGTGGTGAACAATGGCGACTATTATCAAGGTGAGGTGGCTGTCAGCCTCAATGGTAAGCAGATAGGCAGCAACTATGTGTTCCTGGAGCCGGGAGAGACGGCAGACATCTTCTGCAACGGCACCATGCCAGCCGAAACAGGCGAATATCCTATGGAGGTAACGGCAGACAATGCGGGCAGCATAGGCACCTGCACACTCAACGTGGTCAGCGACGAGGGCTTGCAAGCGCATTTGGAGTGCAAGGAGATAAAGGCAGTGAAGCCTGTCGTCAACTATGGAGAATCCCTTATAGTGGCACTCACCGTGGCGTGTACAGGCGCTTATTATGACGGCGGCATCTACTGCTCGGTACACGATGTAACCAACGGCTACTATATAGACTGGTACAAACAGAACTTCTATGTGAACCAAGATGAAGAGAAAACCTTTACATACACCTACCTGCCTACACAGCTTCTGGATGCCTCTTGCAGCAAAGAGGCACGCCTGAAGGTAGAGATGGGCTATGTGCGCGAAGGATACATACATGAACTGGGCACTGTCTATGTGGATGTGGTAGACCCTTCTGCCGGCATCACTACGGTGAAAACTGCCGGCACCAAGCGTAAAGGTATCTATAACTTGCAAGGCATGAAGATGACCAAAGACCTTCATGAGCTGCCCAAAGGCATTTATATTAAAGATGGAATTTTGACATACAACTAAATTTTGTTAATTAAAGTACAAATAAAAAAGATGGTAATGAGATGTAGCGATACATCTTTTGCTCAAGAGGCGGCTTGCACGTGGTGTGTAGGTCGCTTTTTGTTTGGGCAGAGGGGATGGGCAGACAGGTGCTTGCCGGTGGGTTTTGCCAACGCAAAGAGGTTTTTGCAGGTTGCGGATTTGTAAGCAAAAGGCATAAAAATGCTTTCAAAATGAAGATGCAACAGAAACCGTTTTATATTTATGCTTTATTAACATGAATAACCGACACAATGTCTCTATTTATCTTTAACTTTGCATATAAATTCATGAATTAGCAATCGAATTGTAATATTTAAAGGGATGTTAGCCTACAATTTGTAGTTTACAGGCGTAATGAAGCACCCTCTGCAATAACATATTGTAAAGCTGTGATATAGTGTAACAGGTGGAAACAAAAGGCGGTTGTTACAAAACGCCATTTTGTTAGCGTACACGCTTGCATACTAACAGGACCCTTTCCCGCTTATTGAGAGAATAAGCTACATGGTAAGACAATAATGAAGAAGAGTTATTTAAATAACATTTTATAAAGATCACTTTAACTATTAGGAAAATGATGAAACGTGCATTCATGGCATTAACGCTGTGCTTAGCCGCTACTTTGGCACAGGCAGTGCCCGCCAAACAAGGTCTGTGGAAGACCATAACATTGGCTGACGGACAGCAAATAAAAGCTGAACTGACAGGTGATGAGTTCTTTCACTATTGGAGAACAGCCGACGGCAATGCTTACACTTACGACAACGAGAGCCAACGCTATGTGTCGGTAAACCTTAACGAGCGTGCCAAGACTGCCAATGCAGCCAGACAGACTGCCAACCTGCGCCGCAGCAGCCAGGCAAAGGCTGCTGCCAAGACAGTTTATACAGGCGAGAAAAGAGGCTTGATTATACTCGTGGAGTTCCCGGGAAAGAAAGACGGCTCCATAGAAGCCAAGCAGTTCAAAACCCCCGAGGCGCATGACTTCTACGACAAAGTTATCAACCAAGAGAACTTTACTGACCCTGACAAGGGCTATATAGAGAGCGTCTACGACTACTTCTTGGCGCAGAGCAAAGGCCAGTTCAAGTTTAAGTTTGATGTGGTAGGACCCTACAAGCTGGGCAACTTCTATTCTTATTATGGCTTGGACAACAGCAGCGGGCAGGATGTTCACCTCGGCAAGATGATTTATGACGCCTGCAAGAAAGCCGATGCCGATGTAGACTTCTCCAAATACGATTGGGACGGTGATGGGGTAGTGGACCAGTTGGCGATACTCTACGCCGGACAGGGGCAGAACACCAATGCTGACGACCCTAACCTGATATGGCCTCAGGAGGGTAGCCTGAAGGCTTTGGGTTCAGATCAGGCTCCTTTTGAGCGCGATGGCGTAACCATCGAGAAGTTTGCCATTAGCTGCGAGTTGGGCGAAGGCGGCGTAGTAGACGGCATAGGCACCATCTGCCACGAGTTCTCCCACTGCTTCGGACTGCCCGATATGTATGATACAGGCTCGTTCGGCACTACCGAACTGAACTATGGCACATACGTGTGGGACCTCATGAACATGGGCAACTACCTTGACGGTGGCTTCAAGCCCGCCGGATATACTGCCTGGGAGCGCATGGCTTGTGGCTGGCAGCAGCCCATAGAGCTGTCAAGAGACACCGTAGTGAACAGCATGAAGCCGCTGTCTGGGGGTGGAGACACCTACATTATATATAATGACAACCACAAAGACGAGTATTTCCTGCTTGAAAACAGGCAGCAGACGGGGTTCGATGCAGGCCTTTACGCCAGCGGACTGCTGGTGTCGCATGTAGATTATGATGCCGAAGCATGGAAAGCCAATACTGTAAATGCCGACAAAGAGCGCTTCTCCATTTTGGCGGCAGACAACTCCAAAAAGCGTACTGTGGATGATGTAAAGGGCGACCTTTATCCCTTTAACGGCAACAACAGTATCTCGGACAGTAGCATGCCTGCCACTACCTTGGCGAACAAAAATGCCGACGGCACCTACAATCTGGGCAAAGAGGTTACCGATATTACCCAAAACGCTGATGGAACCATCAGCTTCCAGTTCCGCAATCTGCGCACTTCGGGCATCCAGAGCGCCACGGCAAGCGGCACACAGGGCTGCCGCAAGGGCGTGTATAACCTCAACGGACAGCGCATCGGCAATACGCTCAGCACCCTGCCAAGCGGCATCTATATTGTCAACGGCAAGAAGATAATCAAGTAAAAGCCTGCGGCAGCAGGACCTTTAGAGCGGAAAACAGGTACAGCAGGTACCGACAAGAAAAAGGAAAACAAAAGAATAACAAATATAAAACAAAAGAAATGATGAAAAAGGTTTATGCTTTGACCATGGGCTTGATGATGGGCATGGCCACAAGTTTTGCTCAGACAGACAACACTTTCAAGTTTGTTACCATCGATGAGGAACTCAACGAGACCGGCTCAGTGGAGGATAACGCAGTAATCAACGTGTCTACGGTGTCAAATGTAGGCGGTGCAGACTGCATTTCTTCTGGTTTGGCACTGAAGAATACCACTGATGCTACAGCGTTTGCATTCATGGAGTATGAGATAACAAAAATGGAGAACGGTACCCATCAGATTTGTTTCAGCGGTGCATGCTTGGTTGACAAAGAGGAGGGAGAATACATCTATCCACGTGCAGCCTCCAATGGCAACATGACAAGCAAGGCTATTATCAAGGCAGGAGTGGCGCAGTCATTGCAGGCTGAATGGCTCTTCAAGGACTATGGCACCACAGCTGTAACCTATCACGCACAAGTAGCGGAGAAAATAGGTACTACCGGCGGCTTTATTCCACAAGACTTGTACGGTGTAAAGGCTGAAGGTCCTACCGTAACCGTGAACTATATCCACACCGAAGATACCGGCATCAGCAACAATGTTACTGCTGACGAGGCCAAGAGCGTAAGCTTCTATGACCTCTCAGGACGCAGAGTGGCTGCCGATACCAAAGGCATGGTAATCAGAAAACTGACCATGCGCGACGGCAGCGTGAAGACAGAAAAGCTGCTCATGAAGTAAACAGCCGTGTAGAAACCGTATAACGGTTACACAACTGCAATCTGGCGGGTGCTCCAAAGGGCACTGTCCTTGCTGGGGCATCCGCCTTGCTGTTTATCCACACAAGGCAACGAAGGCTGTTGCAGACAGGAAAACAGATACAGACCAATATCTCAATAGGTAAATATTATATGGATGCTTATGGGACACAATATTCTTCTCGATAAGCATAGTCTACTCAAACACATATTCAATTCTCCTTTTACAAAAGACAAGAAGGCGGCAACGCCTCTTTTAACGAGTTTAATTTAATCACTGTTAACATACAAATATGAAGAAAGCAATAAAGAATCTTTGGCTCTGCTTGGTGCTCCTGCTGCTGTCGGTGGGTGTGAATGCACAGCAGACTGCAAAGCCTAAGTTTATTATTCCGCAGTATGCCGATTACTCCATAGCCCAGAACATATCGGATAACGGCAAGTGGGTAATCGTAGCTCCCATTCAGCTGGAGTATCAGGCAAAGGGCAATGTCCGTCTTACTCCAGTGGACAATGGCAAATCCATCATTGTAAAGGACAAGAACGAGACCGATGAACAGGCGGCAGGAAAGTATGCAGCCAACGATGTTACGGATGACGGCAACATCGTGGTAGGCGGTGTAGGCGGATACACTGCAGAGATATTCAAAGGCAAGCCTGCCTATTGGAACAGGCAGACTCAGACATGGACACAGTTGCCATTGCCCGAAGGTTATGTTTATGGAGAGGTGTTTTGCGTAACGCCTGACGGCAAATATGCTGTCGGAAGGGCGTTGGACAGCAATGAAAGCTCCTTTGACTGCAAGCGTTACGGCGTGATGTGGGACTTGACAACCAACACTATCGTTGATTTGCCCAACCGACCGGTCATTCCTTGTGAGGGCGCTTACATGGAGACTATCTCCAATATGTCTGCCGATGGCCGCTATCTTATCTTCTACGGCAACCAGATGTATGCACCGCTTGCTTATCTGTATGACCGCAAGACACAGAAAAGCGTGAAGTTGGGCTATGAAGGTACCAACCTTCCAAAGGATGTAGTGCAGTTGGATGCCGCAGTGCCGGGCATCAGTTTCAATGGCAAATACGTGGTCTATCGTGTCAACGACAAGGACGACAACATTTATTTCTGCGTCTATAACACAGAGACCGGTGCCAATACTGTATACAACGGCAACGATGACCAGCAAGTTATTGTAGACTTTATCGACAACGACGGCAACATCTACGGCAGTACTCCTTTCAACACGCCTGTGCGTGATTTCTATGTAAGAAACAACGGTTTGTGGTATCCTTTCAGCATGATATTGAAGCAAGCCTACGGCATTGACTTTGAAAAATACACCAGCTTGAGCAATACAGGTACGCTGAACGGCCTGTCTGCCGATGCCAAGAGCTTCTCGCTGATGGTGTCTCCAACGGGTGAAAGCTATGTTGTTACCATGCCGGACCATATCTCCGATGCCTGCAATTCCATCAATCTGCTGGAGGATTACACCACTACGCCTGCGGCAGACGCAGAGTTCTCCACTATCGAAACAGTGCAGTTGGTATTCGGCTACAACATTACCGTGAAGGGCGGTGCCACTTCAGTGCTGCTGAAAGACGAGAGCGGAAAGACTGTAAGAAAGTCATTGGCTGTGGCGGTAGACAAGACCAACGCCAATACTTTGGTGGTAACATTCAGAGCTACCAACCTGGAGGCCGGCAAGAAGTATACCGTAGAAATTCCTGCGGGTACCGTAGCATTGGCTGGCAACACTGAAAAGACCAACAAAGACATTACCGTCAACTATCGCGGACGTGCCAACAAGCCTGTCGGAATTACAGAGGTATTCCCTGTTGACCACTCTACACTCTCACGTATAGACAACAGCAGCAACCCTGTTTACCTTACTTTCGACACCAAGGTGGCTGCTACCAGCACTGCAAAAGCTTATCTCTATCAGATAGACGGCGACAGCAAGAAGCTTATTTCCAATATGTCTGTGGTAACTTCCGGCAACCAGGCAGCCCTTACTCCAGCCGCAACACAGTATCTGTATGACGGCTATGAGTATCAGGTAGTGCTGGCAGCAGGCTCCATTACAGACGTGGTAGGCTCCAAGGGCAGCCAAAATGAGGAGTATGTAATCAATTACCATGGCTCATACGAGCGTCAAATCAATACTGACGATGCCACTCTCTTCAAAGAAGACTTCAACAACATATCACAGGCACTCAGCAACATGATGCGCTATGAGGGCGACCACAACACGCCGACCCAAGAGATGCAGACCTTGGAGTTTGACGCTGACAACCAGCCTTGGAACTTCTCTATCAGAGAAGGCTCAGGCAGCTCTGACTATTGTGCCGCTTCTACCTCTATGTATAACCCGGCAGGACAGAGTGACGACTGGATGGTTACACCACAGATCAATATCCCTGACAAGTATTGCACACTGACCTTTGACGCACAGAGCTATCTGGAAGACAAGAAAGATGTGCTGAAACTCGTTATCTGGACTGCCGACGAGAACATCGGTACCTTGACAGACGATGTTATCAAACGCATGAAGGCAGAAGGATCTGTCAAGGAATACACCCTTAACATCGGCGACAGCGAAGAGGGCTTGGCTGGTGAATACGAGAAGATAACTGTTGACTTGGCTGCTTATGCCGGCAAGAATATATACATTGGCTTCTGGAACAACAATAACGACCAGAGCATAGTATTCGTAGACAACATTGAGGTAAAGCGCAACTTGAAGTACCTTATGTCGCTTACTTCTGCCTCTTCAGTGGTGAAGAAAGATGAAATGAATGTGGCAGGAAAACTGCTTGTCAATGATGATGACCGCACTTACAGCAGCGTGAAGCTGACATTGAAAGATGCAGACGGCAAGACTGTAAGCACCTTTGCCAAGGACGGTCTCTCTCTGAAGAAGAATGATGCAGTGGCATTCAGCTTTGACAAGCCATTGCCTCTTACAGTAGGAAAGGTCAACAACTACACGATTGACCTGCAACTCGATGACTATACTGATGTAATAAAGAGCAGCGTCAAAGACCTTGCCTTTGAACCAGTGAAGCGCGTCGTGCTTGAAGAGAACACCGGTACTACCTGTCCTAACTGTCCACTCGGCATTCTGGCAATCGAACAGATGGAGAAAGCCTATGGCGATCAGTTCATACCTGTATCTATCCATGCTTATCAGGGCGACCCCTACGGTACAGGTGTCAGCAGCTATGCACAGGCTTTGAACCTCACAGCGGCTCCTACCGGTATGGTACAGCGCAACGGTTCCATCACTTCTCCTATGACCCAGAATGACGAGGGCGACTTTACTTTCACCTACAACAACTCTCTTTGGATGGATCAGGTAGCCAATGAGCTGAATGTTCCTGCCGATATGGATGTAACAGTACCTTCTGTCAGCTACGATGAGAGCACCAATGAGCTTTCACTGCCAGTAACTGTGAAGCCGGCACTGAACCTCAACAACCAGTTCCTCAATGTGTTTGTAGTAGCCTTGGAGGACAGTCTGGTCAACTCACAAGAGAACCTCTTCTATGCTACCAAAGACCCGTTGCTGGGCGAGTGGGGCAAGGGCGGTAAATATGCTGCCAAAGAAGTGGACGGCATCGTCCACAACGATGTAGTGCGCACTTACTATGGTTCGTCTGTTTACGGCACATCCGTAGGTTATCCGCAGAGTCTTGAGGCTGGCAAAGAGTATGTAGCCGACATCACTCTGAGCTATCCGGGTCAGATTACCGTTAGAGACAACGGCAAATTGGTGGTTATGCTCTTTGACGGACAGAAGAACCAGCTTGTCAACTCTACCGTAGTGAAGCTGAAAGACATCAGCACCGGTATCAACAATACCGTATCTCCGGATGCCAGCGGTTGCAGCATCAAGACCGGCAACGGTTATGTAGCAGTGCGCGGAACAGGTGCAATCACCGTATCATGCTATACTCTTGAAGGCTCACTGATAGCCCGCGGCAGCGGCAACAGCAATGTAGCAGTAGCCCTCAACGGTTATCAAGGTGCAGTCATTGTAAAGGCCGTATGCGGCAACAGCAGCGTAAGCAAGACCGTTATCGTCAAATAATACATGGTGTTTGCCCTTTGGTGGTAGTTTGTCGCCACAGGGCAAACACTTTTTTTGATGTATTGTCAACGAAAAGGAACATTTTTTAGTTTATTTATATATTAATCATTTAAAACAAGCAAAGTATGAGAAAAACATTCAACACAATGTTTTCGGCAACAGTCCAAAGGCTATTGCTGATGCTCGTATTCTTGACCACAGGCTTGGGCATTGCCTCTGCAGCGGTAGAGTGGAAGCCCTTTGAGTTTGGTACAAGATACGATCATCCTTTCATCAAGGATGCTTACTATACCTTTACTGCCCAAAGCGACGGTATAGCTAAGATTTACTTGCAGGAAGGTGTGGCAGATGCTTACACTTCCGGCAATGAAAACGGTGGGGTAGGTACAAGCATTTCTACCTTCAACCAGGCAAGCTTTACTGATACAGACGGCACTTATTATGACCGTTACTACACCTTCTCGGTAAAGAAAGACTCCACTTATTATTTGGTTGTCCAAGGCGTATTCTCTGAAGGTGAGTATTTCAAGGGTGTGCTCGAGACCAATACCAAGATGGAACTCTTGAGCACCAGCCACGAGGTGGGCAAGGTATTTGACATTACCGACACCCGCTACGGCCAGCTTACCCTTACCTTCAACATGCCTGCCGATGCAGACGCTTGGGCTTATCTCAAGGCTCCCAACTATCCGGCAGACAAGGAAGACGGCAAGATAGAAACCCGTACCAGCCCTAATACCGGTACCCTTATCTTCAACTTGAAAGACACCCTGTCTTCATGGATAGACAAAGGCATCATCAAAGGCGGCGAGGAGATGACACTTACCGTTACCGGTATCCACTCTGCTGCCGACAAGAGCATTGTCTATGGCACTGACGGCAGCTACGTGTTCAAGTTCTTGGCTCCCGGCAAACCTCACCAGTTGGTAAGCAATACCATGCCAAACCCATTCCTTTCTTACTGGCCCAAGGGCGACACAAGAGGCATTGCCGTACTCAACTTCGACTATGACGTAATGCCGATGGACTCAACCCAGACCGCTACTGCACAGCTCTTGATTGGCTATGCCGAGCAGAGCGATGTCTATACAGAGACTATTGACCCTTCTTGTATCATCGTGGACGGCAAGCAACTCAAGATAGACCTTACCGGCAAGTTGCGTACTTATGAGGCAATGGGTCTCAAGACAAAGTACACTTCTATGCGTCTTTCTGTCAAGAACGTGCAGATGGCTGACGGCAGCAACGCCTATTCTTCAGGTAAGGGTACCTCAGGCTCTTTCACTTTCAATATTCCTTTCGAGGAGTACAAGAGCAATGTAGTGGCCGACTTCACTCCTGCAGATGGCGAACAGCTTACCGACAACTTCATCAAGATATACCTTTCAGACAAGAAGGCATTGACCTTTGGCGGTGTGAAATTTGAATATCAGACCCAGGACGACAAGAAGTATCAGGAAGTTGTAAAAGAAGGCATCACCTCTGAGGAGCAAGGCGAAAACGCCATTGAATACACTGTGCCTATCTCTGACGCTGTGAAGAACGGCAAGAACGTGCGTGTGTCTCTTACAGACCAGGTGTCTGTCGACGGTATGGAACACAACATCACAGCCAAGTTCAACCCAGGACCGGAGCTTCTCTCTGACCTTGACCCTGTAACGGTAAATCCTGCCGACAAAGCTATCGTGGCTTCTTTCAACAAGATGACACTTCTCTTTGATACAGATGTAACCATCAATGCCGACAATGCTTCCGGCCGTGTAGCCAAGATGGTTGATACCACCACTGGAAAGGATGTTGACGTTACCATCGCTCTCAATGACAAGAATGCCAAGCAAGTGGAGATAACTCCTGCCAAGGCTCTTGAAGACACTCACTCTTATGAGGTTAGCATTGCCAACGGTGTTATCTGCAACAGCGAATATGTACAGACAGCAGGCAAGTACGGCCGCTATATGCTCGCCAACACCTACTCTTTCACTCTGTCCAAGAGCATTGACAATTACGACTTCTTGGCTACTCCATTGCCAGGTTCTACTGTCAAGACCCTCAGCACTATCCAGTGTGTTACCAAACCTGGAGCTGACAACAGCACAAGTGCCATTGTCTATGGCAATGACGCCAACCGCCACGTATGGATCAAGAACGAGCAGGGCGACAGCTTGGCACAGGCTACTGTAAAATCTATTGACAACGGTATCGAGATTACTTTCGAACCGGCTATCACTGAGGCCGGCAACTATACCGTGGTTATCAACGACAGCGTTTATTATGTAGGCGAAGGCTTCAACGCTTTGCCTAATGAATACAAGGTAGAGATACCTTATACCGTTATCGGTGAGGCGCAGACTACTCTGAAACCTGCTACCGTAACACCTGCCGACGAGTCTACCGTAGAGTCTCTCAAGACCATCACCCTTACATTTGACGAGGATGTGTACGGCGAGACCAAAGTGCTTACTCTCTACAACATGGCTGCCCGCAAGCAGTATGACGCTACTTTGAAGTTCAACGATGCTGACCGCAGAACCGTTACCATCGAACTGGAAAACGAGTTGACCGATGCCGGCGGCTATCTGCTTGAAATTCCTACCAACACTTGGGGCGACAAGACATGGTTTGACAGCGGCTTCCTTTCCGGCAAGACTAATCCTGCCCTTACATACAGCTTTGATATCGGCGGTGAAGCGGACAATGATGTAACTACCGACCCTGCTGCAGGTACCAAGGTTGACCAGCTCAAGAAGATTGTCATTACCTGGACCAAAGCCGATGAGGCAGGTACAGCTGCCGGCAAGGCATGGATAGAAGATGCTTCTGGCAACAAGGTGGCAGAGAATGACCTCTGGTGGGGCGATGAATTCAACCAGCTTGTGTTTGCTTGTCCTACAGCCATTACAGCCGACGGCACCTACACTTTGGTTATCCCTGCAGGCTCTGTCATCGTTGACAGTGAAGAGAACACCACAGAATACCGCTTTACATGGACTATCGGCAATGGCGCTGCTACCGGCATCAACGGTGTTGTAGCAGAAGGTGCCAAGGCAGATGTCTACACTGTCAACGGTGTCCGCGTAAAGGCTAACGCTACTCAGGATGACCTGAAGAAGCTTACTAAGGGCGTTTACATTGTAAATGGCAAGAAGATTGTAGTAAGATAACAGCTCAACAGTGCTGCTTTCCGCAGAGAAAGCAACACTGTTTTCATGCACACAAAAAGGCGCAACCTCATGTAGAGGCTGCGCCTTTTTGTGTGTTGTTATTATAGCATTGTCTGTTGGCGGCATGAAACCGTGGAATAGAGCCGTAACTCTGCTGGCTGGTCAGCTCTTGCCGCTCACTATTTTCTTGATATCGTTGAGCTTGTTGAGCGCTTCCACGGGCGTCAGGTTGTTGATGTCGAGCCCTAATATCTCGTCTCTCACCTGGCAGAGCACAGGGTCGTCCAGCTGGAAAAAGCTCAGCTGCATGCCCGCTTCGCTGCTGTGGCTCACGCGTTGCGTGTCAGCCTTCACGTTGCCGCCCACTTCGGCATTGTCGGCTTCCAGTTGTCTGAGCACCTCTTCAGCCCTTTTCACGATGCTTCGGGGCATGCCTGCTATCTGTGCCACGTGTATACCGAAGGAGTGTTCGCTGCCACCCGGCACCAGCTTGCGCAGGAAGATGACCTTGCCTCCTACCTCCTTCACGCTCACATTGAAGTTTTTGATGCGGTCAAACCGCTTCTCCATCTCGTTCAGCTCATGGTAGTGGGTGGCAAAGAGCGTGCGTGCCTGTGCCTTGGGCTGCTGGTGCAGATACTCCACAATGGCCCAGGCTATGCTGATGCCGTCGTAAGTGGAGGTGCCGCGGCCCAACTCGTCGAAGAGCACCAGTGAGCGGGGCGACACATTGTTGAGTATGTTGGCAGCCTCGGTCATCTCCACCATGAAGGTAGATTCGCCCAACGAGATGTTGTCCGACGCTCCCACACGCGTGAAAATCTTGTCTACCAAGCCCACCGTAGCCTGTTCGGCAGGCACAAAGCAGCCCGCTTGTGCCATCAGCGTGATAAGGGCTGTCTGGCGCAGCAGTGCCGATTTGCCTGCCATGTTGGGACCTGTTATGATGATAATCTGCTGCTGCTTGTTGTCCAGCAGTATGTCGTTGGGCACATACCGCTCGCCAATGGGCAGCTGGGTCTCTATTACGGGGTGGCGCCCTTGACGTATATCCAGTACAATATCATCGGTAATGGCAGGCCTTACATAGCTGTGCTCCTCCGATGTCTTGGCAAACGACAGCAGACAGTCTATGCGGGCTATGATATTGGCGTCTATCTGTATGGCAGGAATATAGTCTTGCATGGCTGCCACAAGGTCGGTAAATATCTGTGTTTCCAGTTGCAGTATCTTGTCTTCAGCCCCCAGTATCTTCTCTTCATACTCTTTCAGCTCCTGGGTAATGTAGCGTTCGGCCTGTGCCAAGGTCTGTTTTCTTATCCAGTCGGCAGGAACCTTGTCTTTATAAGTGTTTCTCACCTCCAGATAGTAGCCGAACACATTGTTGTATCCTATCTTGAGCGATGCTATGCCCGTCTGTTCCGTTTCCCGTTCCTGTATCTTCAGCAGGTATCCCTTTCCGTTGTGGGCTATCTGCCGCAGTTCGTCCAGCTCGCTGTTGACACCGTCTTTTATCACGCCCCCTTTGTTGACCAGCTGTGGGGGGTCGTCTCTGAGTTCGCGTTCTATGCGGTCTCTGAGGCTCTCGCACAGGCTTATCTGCTCGCCTATGCGCTTCAGTGTGGGGTTGTCGGCTGTGTAGCAGACGGTCTTTACGGGTGCTATGGCTTGCAGCGCTACCTTCAGTTGCACCACCTCACGCGGCGACACGCGCCCGACAGCCACCTTGGATATGATGCGTTCCAAGTCGCCCACGCGGTGAAACTGGTCGTCTATCACCGCCTTGAAGTCGGGATGCCCGGCAAAGTATTGCACCACATCCAGCCGCTCGTTGATGGCTTTCGGGTCGCGCAGGGGAAATACCAGCCAGCGCTTCAGCATGCGTGCGCCCATGGGCGACACCGTGCGGTCTACCACATCCAGCAGCGACGAGCCGTCTTCCTGCATCGGCTGCAGCAGTTCCAGCGAGCGGATGGTAAACTTGTCAAGCCTTACGTAGCGCTCCTCTTCTATGCGTGCCAACGATGTAATGTGGCCCAAGTGGGTGTGTTGGGTCATCTCCAGGTATTGCAGAATGGCGCCGCTTGCCACGATGCCGTATGCAAGGTGGTCTACACCGAAGCCCTTGAGCGACTTCACGTTGAAGTGCTTGAGCAGCTTCTGGAGGGCTGTCTGTTCGGTAAACACCCAGTCGTCCAGCTGGAAGGTAAAGTATTTGTTGCCGAAGCAGCGTTCAAACTCCTCGCGCTTGCCGCGCTCAAAGAGCACTTCCTTGGGCGAGAAGTTGGTCAGCAGCTTCTCTACATAGTCGGCATTGCCCTCACCTGTAAGAAATTCTCCTGTGGAAATGTCTAAAAAAGCCACGCCAAGCGTCTGCTTGGCAAGATAGACCGCAGCCAGAAAATTGTTCTCCTTATAGTTCAGCACATTGTCGTTCATAGCCACGCCTGGCGTAACCAGTTCGGTAATGCCGCGCTTCACCAGCTTCTTGGTGAGCTTGGGGTCTTCCAGTTGGTCGCAGATAGCCACGCGCTTGCCCGCCCTGATGAGTTTGGGCAGATAGGTGTCAAGGGCATGGTGCGGAAAGCCGGCCATCTCGGTGGCTCCCTGTCCCTCGCTTCTTCCGTTGTTCCGGCGTGTCAGCGTGATGCCCAATATCCTGCTGGCATCCACGGCATCTTGCAGGTAGGTCTCGTAGAAGTCGCCGCATCTGAACAGCAGCAGTGCGTCAGGGTGCTTGGCTTTGAACGAGAAGAACTGCTTCATCATGGGCGTTGCTTCGTTGTCTTTCTTTGCCATTTGTACGTTTTGTATGATTGGTGGCGGTCTATACAACCGCTCAGTTGTAATATGCTTTTTTCTTGTTTTGCAAGAGGCTCTGTCCTCTCTTTTTCCGGTTGCTGACAATTGCAGTGCAATCAGCCACTGAAAGCAATGCAATCGCCAGCCGACAACAGTGCAACCGATAGTCGATTGCATTGCTGTCATACTGCCGACAGCACTGCTGTCGGCTATGGATAGTAACCTGCAAACTTACTATTTTTTTATGATATATCGTTGCTAAACAACACAAAAAGGCAAGCATGTCAGAAAAAATAAGTAAGTTTGCACCTTGATTATGAACTATAATACTTATACCCTAAACAATGGATTGAGAGTTATCCACCTGCCGTCGGCTTCGCCCGTGGTCTACTGTGGATATGAAATATGTGCCGGCACGCGCGACGAACAGCCGGGCGACGAGGGACTGGCACACTTCTGCGAGCACACCACCTTTAAGGGCACTGCCCGCCGCAACTCCCTCAAGATACTCAACTGCCTGGAGCAGGTGGGGGGCGACCTGAATGCCTTTACCAACAAGGAAGACACGGTGTACTATGCCGCCATACTGAAGGAACACTTGGCACGGGCCGTGGATTTGCTCACTGACTTGGTGTTTCACAGCACCTATCCGCAGACAGAGATAGACAAAGAGATTGAGGTGATATGCGATGAGATAGAGAGCTACAACGACTCGCCCTCAGAACTGATTTACGATGAGTTTGAAAACCTGCTGTTCAGCGGCCATCCCTTGGGACACAACATCTTGGGCGAGCAGGAACGGCTGCGCCGCTACACCACTGCCGATGCGCTGCGCTTTACCAAGGAGCACTACCGTCCGGACAATGCGGTGTTCTTTGCCTATGGCGACATCAGTTTCCAGCGCTTGGTAAGGCTGCTTGAAAAAGCCACTTCAGACTTTTCTTCCAGTCTGCCGCAGATAGACGTAGCGCCCAAGGTGCCCCTCACTCCTTATGTGCAGCAGGACAAGACGGTGGAGAAAAGCACCCACCAGGCACACGTCATGATAGGCAACCGTGCATATAATGTGCACGACGACCGCCGCATGGCCCTCTATCTGCTCAACAATATGTTAGGCGGACCGGGCATGAACGCACGCCTGAACATCTCGCTCCGTGAGCGGCACGGGCTGGTATATACAGTAGAAAGCTCTATGGTCAACTATTCAGACACCGGACTGTGGTGTGTCTACTTCGGTTGCGACCCTCACGATGTAAGCAAGTGCCGTCGGTTGGTGGCGCAACAGCTGGACCGCGTAATGCGAAAGCCGCTCACCGCAGCGCAACTCAATGCGGTAAAAAAGCAGATAAAGGGGCAGATAGGCGTGGCTTGCGACAATAGAGAGAGCTTTGCGCTCGACTTTGGCAAGAGCTTTCTGCACTACGGTTGGGAAAAAGACATTACCTCGCTTTTCCGCCATATCGACGAGGTAACGCCCCTGCAGATGCAGCAGGTGGCACAGGATATATTTGACAAAGACCGCCTCACGGTGCTTACCTATCTGTAAGCACTGTCGGACATTGACGGCTAAAGACAGCAAGAGGGCAGACAACCAAACGATTGTCTGCCCTCTTGCTGTCCATTAAAATGAGACGTATATATGAAGAGAGCGGCTCAGTGTGTGGCCTGTTGCCGCTTCATCACCACCCGGAAGGCTATGCAGACCATGGTACTGGTGGCCAGCCACGACACGGGGTAGGCAGCCATGAGCACCTTGAAGCCCGGAAAATGGGGGCACACCACATACACCCACGTGATGCGCAGCAGACAGGTGCCGAACACGGTAAGCACTGCCGGCAACACCGATTTGCCCATGCCGCGCAGCACAGAACCCGTAATCTCGTAGCCACAGGCAATGGATTGGGTGGCAAGGGCCACCGACATGCGGCTCGTGGCAAATGCCAGTACGGCGGCATCTGTGGTAAACAGGCTGAGCAACGCATCGCGCTGCCAGATAAACAGCCAGTTGCTGCCGGCACCGAAGAGCACGCCCAAGAACATGCAAATCCAGAATATGCGGCGCACACGGTCTATTCTGCCGGCACCGTAGTTCTGACCCGTAAAGCTGATGGCGGCACCGTTGAATGCCATAATCAGAAAATAGCTGTAACTCTCGAAGTTGAGTGCCGCTGCCGATCCTGCCACCGCTGCCGACCCATAGCCGTTGATGGCAGACTGGATGATGACATTGGAGAGCGAGAATATCATGCCTTGTACGCCAGCCGGCACGCCTACTTGCAGCATGCGGCGCAGCTCCACACGCGTAATCTTCATGTCACCGATGCGCAGGTGGAAAGCTCCCTCCTCACGCTTCAGAAGCCATACGATGCTCAGTGCACTCACGCCGTTGGCAATGCCGGTGGCTATGGCCACGCCTTCCACTCCCATGTGGAAGCAGATGACAAACACCAGGTTGAGCACCGTGTTGACCACGCCCGCCAATATCAGTATGTAGAGGGGGCGGCGTGTGTCGCCGCGGCTCCGCAGAATGGCGGCACCGAAGTCGAATATCAGGAAAAAGGGAATGCCTAAGAAATAGATGCGCAGATAGGCAACAGCCATATCGATTACATTGTGCGGTGTATCCATCAGCTCCAGGATAGGGCGGGCTATGCTGACACCCAGTATCATCAGGAAGATACCGCTGCACAGCGCCACCATGGTGATGGTGTTGACAGCGTTGCGTATGCTCTTTTCGTCGTGCTGGCCGATGTGGTTGGACAGTATCACGTTGGCACCCATGGAGATGCCCATAAACAAATTGATGAGCAGATTGATGACAGAAGAGTTGCTGCCCACGGCAGCCAACGCCTCGCTGCTGGCAAAACGCCCTACCACAGCCACGTCTACCGAGTTGAACAACTGTTGAAGCACGCTGCTGGCTGCCAAGGGCAAGGCGAAAATAAGTATCTTCATGAACAAGGGTCCATGAAGCATGTCAATGTCGTTGTTACTTTTCATACCGTTGTTATCCGAGTGTGCAAAACTACAAAAAATATGTTATATGCCGTGAGTCTTGCCTTGGAAAACAGTTTTAAGTATAACAAAAACAGTCCAAAGTATAACTTTGTTTGTGAGATTAGAAAGAATTGAATAACTTTGCCTTGGCTTGCGGCACGGCAAACAGTGGCTGCAAGCAGATACGATACAAACATTCAGCATAACAAGAAAATGGAAAATAAGTATGTAAAACAGTTTCCTGCCCTGATGAAAGGCAAGAAGATACTCTATGTTCACGGCTTTGGCTCGTCAGGACAGTCGGGCACTGTGGCAAAACTTCAAGAGATGTTGTCTGCCGCTACCCTTGTGGCACCCGACCTGCCGCTGCATCCCGAAGAGGCCATGACACTGCTGCGCAACCTTTGCAGCACCGAACAGCCCGACTTGGTTATAGGCACATCAATGGGCGGCATGTATGCAGAGATGCTCTATGGTTACGACCGCATATTGGTAAATCCTGCCTTCCAGATGGGCGACACCATGCTGAAGCATGGCATGTTGGGCAAGAACACCTTCCTGAATCCGCGTCAGGACGGTGTGCAAGACTTCATGGTTACCAAGTCGTTGGTAGAAGAGTACAAGGACATTACAGCCCAATGCTTTGCCCAGGTTACTGAAGAAGAGAGCCACGACCGCGTGTACGGGCTCTTTGGCGATGAAGACCCCTTGGTACACACCATGCCTGTCTTTGCGCAGCACTACCGCAACGCCATTTCTTTTCATGGCGAGCACCGGCTTAACGACAAGGTGTTGCTGCACTCTGTCATACCAGTGGTGCAGTGGATAGACGACCGTCAGGAGGGCAGAGAGCGGCCTATCGTCTACATTAGCATAGATGCGCTGCGCACACAGCAGGGCAACCAGGCACCCAGCGCACTCAAGGCATTGCGCTATCTCTTTGAGAGCTACAACATTTACATAGTATCCACCGCACCCACCAATGCTTCTGAGCAGCTGGCTGTCGACATGCAGTGGTGCCAGATGAATGTAAATGTGCCTGCATGGAACCATATCGTGTTTACCAACCAGAAGAACCTTCTGTATGGCGACTATCTCATAGACCCCTCTTCCGACTTTGGTGCTGCCGACTTTATGGGCACCCGGCTGGAGTTTGGCACCGACCCTTTCAAGACGTGGGATGAGATTATCGAATTTTTCAGCCGCTTGGGCGGTCAATAAGCATATAAAAGACATTGTCTGCTGATGGATATCACGCCCGAACTCTATGCCCGCATACATGAGATAGCACTGCTTCCTGCCGATACGCAGCCCGAAGTGGTGGCAAAGATGGTACACGAAACCTTGGTGCTTGCTTGCCACGAGGCACTGAAAGACACCCGGCAGGCCTATGGAAATCTTTTTGCCCAGGTGGACTATCTGTGCAAAGCCTATGCCGTCAAGCGGGCAGACAGGGTGGCTATACAGACCATGCGCCGCCACTCCAACCACAACATACCGCTGAGCAAGGAAGATTTGGGCTATGACCTGCGTGCCTTGGCACTGCTGGTATCTGCCACTACGCAGACCGATGTGCCTGCTTTCCTGGTGGCAGTGTTGCCCAATCACTGCAAACCTTATGCCCAAGAGGAGGGTATAGACGTGAAGTATGTGCGCTGTGTGGTGCGCCAAGTGGAGGCAGAACGGATCATCGTGGCTGTGGAGCGGGGGCTGGATGCCGGGCTGTTGGCAGTAGACTGCACGGACGAAGACCTGCGCTATGTCTGCTCTTTGGTGCGGACTGGCACACAACTCAACCTGCTCGACGGCAAGATGGAGCCGTTGCAGCAGCCCGTTTGCGTGGGCAATGAGGTGGCAGAACAGTGCTTCCGTCCTACGTTAATCATCGTAGAACCCGACTATCTGCTCGACATCAGTGCGGTGGCAGCCTGCTTCAAGGAGTACGGACACCACCCCCTCAACTATCTCTTGGACCGGATGAAGCCCCGTGCCAATAGCCAACCCATTCTGTTGGGTAACTTTGCGGGCAGCGCACTCGACGATATTATCAACCGCGGCGATAGCTATCAATTGGCAGACACGCTGAAAGCCAACTTCAGGGAGCGTGCGGTAGAATACTGCACATGCCCCGGTTTCGACCCCGTAAAGTTCAAGCAAGACGCCAAGGTACAGGCTCTCAACCTGGAAGGGGTGGTCAAGCGGCTCTTCAGCAGCCGCCGGTCAGCCTCCACCAATGCCCACTTGCTGCGCCGCAACGCTGACGGCACCGTGCAGCGGGTGTACAGCAGGCGCACAGCTCTGCTCGAACCGTCGTTCATTTGCGAACGACTGGGCCTGCAAGGGCGTGTCGACTTGATGACCACCGACTTCCAACTGCTTGTGGAACAGAAGTCGGGGCGCAACATGAATATAGAGAAAGGCATGCCCAACAGCCATGGAAGCATACAGCTGGAACCGCACTATGTGCAGCTGTTGCTTTACTATGGCGTGCTGAAATACAACTTCAACATAGGCAGAGACCAGACAGACATACGGCTGCTTTATTCCAAATATGAGCCTGACAAGGGCCTGATGACGGTGGCTTACTACCGAAAACTGTTCAGAGAAGCACTGCGCGTGCGCAACAGTGTGGTGGCACAGGAGATGAATATCGCCCTGTTTGGCTTTGAACATGTGATAGATGCCTTGCAGCCGGCAGTGGTCAACACGCGCCGGTTGGCCACAAGGTTCTACTCTCAATACCTCTATCCGCAGATCAGTGCCGTTACCGAGCCGCTGCATAAGTTGTCAACCTTGGAGCATGACTACTTTTGCCAGATGATGACTTTTGTGTATCGGGAGCAGCTTATCAGCAAGATTGGTACGCAAGAGGGTGTGGTAGGCTGTGCCGCTGATGTGTGGAACATGCCCGTAAGCGAAAAGAAAGAGACGGGAAACATCTATCTCGGACTGACCGTTGCCGACAAGCGGCAGAGCCGTGAGGGCAATGGCTACGACCTGATAACCCTTCATGTGCCGGGACAAGGCGACGACTTTCTGCCCAACTTCCGCCGGGGCGACATGGTAATGCTCTATGCTTATCCTGCCGATGCAGAGCCACACGCCACCGAGAGCATTGTGTTCAGAGGCAATTTGGTAGACATCCATACCGACAGTATCACGGTATGCCTGAACGACGGGCAGCAAAACCCCGACATATTGGCTGTGGACAACACCGCTGAAACGGTGCACAGCGTGCGGAGCTGCGCTGTGCGCTATGCCTTGGAGCATGCTCCTACCGATGCCGGCAGCAACGGGGCAGTGCGCGGTTTGCACGAACTGATGACGGCACCGCAGCACCGCAGAGACCTGTTGCTGGGGCAACGCCCTCCACAGCGTAACCCACAGGCGCACCTGTCGCGCAGCTATCACTCTGGCTATGATGCCGTAATAGAGGCTGTTGGCCAGGCTTCAGACTATTATTTGCTGATTGGTCCGCCGGGCACAGGCAAGACATCCATGGCTCTCCGCTTCATGGTGGAGGAGGAGCTGACGCACAACGGTGCCACCATTCTGCTGATGGCATACACCAACAGGGCGGTAGACGAAATCTGCGGAATGCTTGATGAGGCGCAGATAGACTACCTCCGGTTAGGCAATGAGTACAGTTGCGATGCCCGGTTCAGGTCTCGGCTGTTGGAAAAAGCGGTGGAAGACTGTCCCCGTTTGACTGATATCAAGCAGCGTATCGCTTCAGCCCGCGTGATAACAGGCACCACATCCATGCTGGTGGCACGCCCTTTCATCTTCAATATCAAGCACTTCTCGCTCGCCATTGTAGACGAAGCATCGCAGATATTGGAGCCTAACCTCATCGGACTGTTGGCTGCTCACCGTCTGGGAGCTGACGGACAGGAGCATTGCTGCATTGACCGCTTTGTGCTGGTGGGCGACTATAAGCAGTTGCCTGCCGTGGTGCAGCAGAGCAGCAAGGCGTCTGCCGTGGCATCGGAAGCCTTGAAAAGCATAGGTATCAGCAATTGCAGAGACTCGCTTTTTGAACGGTTGATACGCTGGGAGCGCCGCTGTGGGCGGCAAGACTTTGTGGGTGTGCTCCACAGGCAAGGGCGCATGCACCCCGATATAGCTGCTTTTCCCAACGAGATGTTTTACACAGCGGAGCACATTGAGCCTGTGCCGCTGCCGCACCAGCAGGAGACGGCACTCGACTATCTGCCTACTGACAACCCTGATGCACTGGACCGCCTGCTCCGCACGCGCCGAACCATCTTCCTGCCGTCGGCAGATTGCCGCCAACCCGACCTCTCTGACAAGGTGAACACTGCCGAGGCGGCTCTTGTGGCAGACCTGTTGCAGCGCATCAGGCGCATGACGGGCAGCCGCTTTGATACCAACAAGACAGTGGGTGTAATAGTGCCGTACCGCAACCAGATAGCCATGATACGCAAGAAGATAGAGGCTTTGGGCATGCCCGAACTGGAACAGGTGTCCATTGACACTGTGGAGCGCTACCAAGGCAGCCAGCGCGACGTGATTATTTACTCGTTTACGATACAGCGGGGCTACCAGTTGGGCTTTCTTACAAGCAACTGTTTCACGGAGCAAGGGCACACAATAGACCGCAAGCTCAATGTGGCGCTGACCCGTGCGCGCCGCCAAATGATAGCGATAGGCAACCCCAAGGTGCTGCGCCGCAACCCTGTGTTTGAGCAGTTGATCAGCAGTTTTGAGGCAGAAAAGCAGCAGTAGAGCCACGGGCTGTTACAGGTGCAAACGTCAGAAGGGCGGATCAAGCAATTGCTTGATCCGCCCTTCTGACGTTTATATACTTTATTGATTCCTTTGCAGGTATGTTGCAGCACCTTTATAATGCTGCGGTAGCCCCTTCGCAAGAACCTTGCTACTGCCTTTTCAGCCCTGGCTTGCGCCACATGCACCATGCACCCAAGGCAATGAAGGGCAGACTCAGTATCTGTCCCATGTCGATGGGCAGTGCCGCTTCAAAGGCTTCCTGCACCTCTTTGGTGTACTCTATGAAGAAGCGTGCGGTGAAGATATACGTCAGGCACAGCCCGAAGAAGTAGCCGGTGCCCACGCGTTGAGGCTGGCGGCGGTAGAGTGCCCAGCCGATAAAGAAGAGCAGGGCATAGGCTATGGCCTCATAAAGCTGTCCGGGGTGGCGGGGCAGCATGTCTACACGTTCAAATATGAAAGCCCATGGCACATCGGTAGGCTTGCCGATGATTTCTGAGTTCATCAGGTTTCCCAAGCGAATGAAGCAGGCTGTTACCGGAGTGGCAATGGCTATATTGTCGAGTACGGTCCACACTTTGAGCTTTGACCACTTGACATAGAACCACAGGGCTATCATCAAGCCTAATGTGCCGCCGTGGCTGGCCAGTCCTTCGTAGCCTGTAAACTTGACCCCGCCCTCTGCCATGAAGCGGATAGGCAGCAGCATTTCTATGATGTGTTTGCCTGAAGAGAGGAAATAGCCCGGCTCGTAGAACAGGCAGTGCCCCAGACGGGCGCCTATCAGTATGCCCAAGAAGCAGTAGACAAACAGCGGGTCGAACAGTTCAGCCTTGATGCCTTGCTGCTTGTAGAGCTGTTTTACGATGTAGTAGGCCAGCACAAGACCTATGAGCCAGCACATAGAGTACCATCTGAAGGCTAACGGACCGATGTGGAAGGCTTCCAAGCCAGGGTTCCACGTGATGAAACAGAATAGCGATGATAGCATATCTTTGGTGTTAATGAAGTGTTACTGAAAAGGAAATGGCGATAGCCAAGGGGCTGTCGCCACGATGACGGCAGGACCTGCGTGCCTACACGTTGAAGCGGAAGTGCATGATGTCACCGTCTTGCACCACATAGTCTTTGCCCTCAATGCCCATCTTGCCGGCCTCGCGCACAGCGGCTTCGGAGCCATACTGTATGTAGTCGGCATACTTGATGACCTCGGCACGGATGAAACCTTTTTCAAAGTCGGTGTGGATAACACCGGCACACTGTGGGGCTTTCCAGCCCTTGTGGTAGGTCCATGCCTTTACTTCCATCTCGCCGGCGGTGATAAAGGTCTCGAGGTTGAGCAGCGAGTAGGCTTTCTTGATGAGTCGGTTGACGCCACTTTCTTCCAGTCCCAATTCATCGAGGAACATTTTCTTTTCCTCATAAGTTTCGAAAGAGGCAATGTCTTCTTCTGTCTTGGCAGCTATGACCATAGCCTCGGCACCCTCTTGTGCAGCAATCTCTTCCACCCGGCGCGAATAGTCGTTGCCGGTCTTTGCGCTTGCCTCGTCTACATTGCACACATAGAGCACAGGCTTGGCTGTCAGCAGGAACAGGTTGCGGGCTGCTGTTTGTTCTTCTTTGGAGTCAAATTCTACGGTGCGTGCATTCTTGCCCTGCTCCAGTGCCTCCTTGTAGGCCTGCAACACTGCTACCTCTATCTTGGCATCCTTGTTGCCGCCCACGGCAGCCACCTTCTGCTGCTTGCTCAGTCGGCTCTCGATAGTTTCCAAGTCTTTGAGTTGCAGCTCAGTGTCTATAATCTCTTTGTCGCGTATAGGGTCTATGGAACCGTCTACGTGGGTGATATTCTCATCGTCGAAGCAGCGCAGCACATGGATAATGGCGTCTGTCTCGCGTATGTTTCCCAAGAATTTGTTGCCCAGTCCCTCGCCCTTTGAGGCACCTTTTACCAGTCCGGCAATGTCTACTATCTCGCAAGTGGCAGGCACGATGCGCCCCGGATGCACGATTTCTGCCAGTTTGTTCAGTCGCTCATCGGGCACGGTGATGACTCCCACGTTAGGCTCAATAGTACAGAAAGGGAAATTGGCTGCCTGCGCCTTTGCGCTCGACAAGCAGTTGAAAAGTGTAGATTTGCCCACATTTGGCAAACCTACAATACCACATTTTAATGACATATCTTATACGTATAAATTGTTTTTTGCTGCAAAGCTACTACTTTTTATTCAGAAATGGGAATAAAAGTAATTTTAATTGAGTTCTCCTTTGCCTTGCCATACTTCTGCCGGTGGTGCATGGGCGGCAGAATGGCGCTGGCAAGGCATAAAGGTGGCGGAGCTTGGCTGCTGTCGATTGCACCGCAACCGGCTCAGCAAGAGCAGTGCTATTGGCTGCCAATAGCACTGCAACCGATAGCCGAAAGCAGTGCAACGGACAGCCAATAGCATAGTTCTTGCTGAGGGGCATGGCACACCTTGGCGGTTTTGTGCCGTCAAGAGAAACGGCAGCATGCTGTCAGGCAGATGGCTTGAGGGCATAAAAAAGTCAGGCGGCTGCATCCCGCAGCCGCCTGACACTCACTGTTTAACTATTAAAAAATGAAGATTCTGTAAATTACATTCTCTGTGTTTGTGTAATATTTTCACTGTATACTTGTATCTATTAAAAACCGTGGCGCACCCGCCATCAGTAGTGTTTCTTGGTTGTCTGCTATTTTACCACTGCCTTTGACAGCTTGCTGCCGTCGGCATAAGTAACGGTTCTTACATAGATGCCCTTGGTGGGGGCTGCCACCTTGCGGCCCGACAGGTCTACATAATCCACGCACTCTATGCGCTTCTCGTTGGCTACATTGGAGCTGATGCCCGTAGGCGTGAGGCTATACTCGGTGATGCCGGAGCTTAGGCGGGTGTCGCCGTCCATGTAGAGAGCCTCAATGCCCAGTTTCTCTTCAGGACCTTTATAGAAGTACATGCGGCGTTCGTTTTGCGACAAGCTGTATATGTCGTAACTGTCGGCATAGTCGTAAGCCACGGTAGTGGTAGATTCGGGGAAGAACCTGTATTCGTCAGTCGAGAAGGTATATACCTCACCGTCTATATAGAAGCTGTAAAACAGGTGGGCAGGGTCCAAATAGTTGCCGTTGACAGAGTAGTAACTGAGTTTGAACTGTACACCGCCATAGCCGTACATGTCGTCGTATGGCTGGTAAGCCGTAAAGACAGGAGGCAGCGGAGCAGCAGCTTCTTTTACCCAAGGATAGGTCATGGGGTGGTTGTACAGCGCCACCACATTGTCTGCACTCAGGTCATCCTTGCTGTAATGGAGGCCCAACATGTCGCGGCAACTGAGGGTGTGGTTGGCAGCATCGTAGGCAAACTCCAAGGGCTTGCCGGTAAGATATACGCTGTCCTCTTCGTAATAGTCGGCAGCAATGCGCTTGGCGCCCACCGCAGAGGCATACATATAGCTGAAGTTGGGCTTGTCTATGCCCACCAGTTGCTGTGCGGGGAACACGGCGGTGCCGTCTTTCATTTCGCCCTTTATCCAGTGGTTGGGCAGGGTAGAGCCAAAGTTGCCCATATAGACATCGCTGCCCTCGATGGCCACTTTGGCGGTAGTGGTCAGCGCTTGCTCCTGTGTGTCCATGTAGAGCATCATCACGTCTTCTGCAGAGGCAGCGTCTTTAGGCTGCGTGGTGTTGTCGGGCGTCCACCAGGCGGTAGAGGTCTTCTCGCCGTAACCGATCCATCCGCCGCTTTCAAGGCACAAGCCTGTCATTTCGGCATTGACCATCTGGAGCGAATCGCCGCGCCACACATATTGCAATGTCTGCGAGTCGGGGTCTACTTCGTATGTTTTCTTGTTGTCGTCTTCTGCATACTTCATCTTGTACAGGTAGCCGTAGTCCAGCTCTCCTGTGTATCCTTCTTCAGAATAGATGGCTTGCGGCAGTTTGAACTCAAGGGTGTCGCCCTTGGCCTTTGTACCTTTGATCCATGTTTCTACGGGCAGTGCCTGGATAGGTGTGCGCAGATACACGGTGCCGTCGTCTGCCATTACCAGTTGATTCCACGCTCCGCGTGCGCTGGTTTCCATGGCGTTGCCCCAAAAGCTGTAATAACCTGTTGTGCTGCGGTACAGATCGTAGGCGGTGCCTTCGGGCTGACCGGTAATCAAGGTCGGGGCTGTGGCGTCTTTCTTGGCAGCTTTGGCTGGCATACCTTGACTGACACGGAAGTCTCTGAGCAGGTGTGCGGGCACTTTCATTGTGCGTTTCTGCACCGCTTCGGTAGCGGTTTTCTGCCCGTTTATCGGCAAAAAGCTGACTGTATGGGGTGCTTGCGCCATAGTGGAAGTGGCAGCAAAAAGCGCTGTCAGGGCTACCAAGTAGTTCTTTTTCATACGCATTTAGTTTTAGTTTGAATCTATTCGTGGCAATAGACTTAATGTTTGACGCTCCAAAGTTATATAATTTTAGCTTTTCCTGCAAATGATTTGTCTATAAATTGCAATAAAATGGCAAAATTTGTTCAATTTTGCTGAAAATATGTTGTCTAACGTCTGTAAACGATAACCTTATGTTAGCATGTGCTGTATTTATCAACTGCACCTGATGAAGCGTGGTAAGGGTTGATAAAATGTTAAAAACAGAACTTTTTGGTGTATAACAGCATTAAAATGATAATTATTTGCAGAAAATCGATAAAAATATGTATGCTTTTAAATATTATTATTACCTTTGCCGTCAGATAAAGTGTGCATGTGCCCACAGGCAGAGGTGTTGCAGAAAACATCCGTGCAAACAGGGCGGCAATGCCACTTGAAAAGATAACTGTAAATTACTGATAAAGTCTCTATATATAAATTAAGGTACAGACTGTTTAGCTTTTTTAAAGCCCATGCCGATGCCACTTGTTGCTGACAGCAGCATGCTGACGCCTCTTGAAGATGCAATGCCTAAAGAGCAAGGCATAATGGAAAGACTGAATAACGTTTTAATAAATAGTATAATATGAAAAGACTTGTACTCCCCTTGGTAGCATTCTTGCTATCAGCTTCGTTTGCCACAGCGCAAACACTCAAGACTTTGGGTACTGTAAGAGCAGAGAAGAATCCTAATGTAGGGCTCATTGCTCCTGCCAAAACTCCTAAGGCAGCACCTAAGAAAGCAGACGCCACCGCTCACCAGTATTATCTTGGCAACATTACTGATGCCGATGACATTACTGATGACAATGCTCCACAGAACTCAGTAGGTCTGCCAGGTTATGCAGGAAAAGTTACTTCTGCAGCTTGTATGATAGACCCTGACAAGCTCGCACTCTATGACGGCGGCAAGATAGTAGGCATGCGCTTTGCCCTTGGTGCCAGTGTAGGTACTTCACGTGTGTTTGTAATGGGCATGACTTCAGACGGAAACATTACCGATGATATCGTTTCTCAAGATGTGCCTTTTACTTCTTCAGGCTGGAATGAGGTAGAGCTTGACGAGCCTCACACCATCGACCTGAAGAAAGAAGGTGTGGTAACATACCTCATCGGTTATGACTATACACAGAAGAGCGGTCAGACTCAGGCTGCTTACCCATTGACCATAGGTACTCCAGGCTATGCTTACTCTTTGCTTCTCTACGGCAGCTTAGGTAACGGTACAGGTTGGTACACCATGGATGCCAACGGAACAAATTACGGTTTGGCTTGCCAGCTGCTCATCGAGACCGAGGGCGAGGTAAAGGCTGTAGACCTTAGCTTGGCACAGTTGGTAACAGTGCCTTTCGTCAAGAAGGGCGAGAAGCTTCAGGTAAGCGGCTATGCAAAGTCTGCTTTGGAAGACCTTACCAACGTAAACTTCGGTGCCAGCATGAACGGCAAGGAATTTGCTACCTTCAACAGCGGCACAATGACTTTCACCGACAAGTACCAGAACTTCGGCATTGAGCTGGATGCTCCTGACAACATGAAGGGCGTAGGCGAGAAAAACGAACTGGCTGTTTACGTAAAAGACATCAACGGTGTAGTGCCTACAGGCGACAAGTGTAATGATGATACCATCAAGGCCAACGTAGCTATTTACTCAGAGTCAGTAGCCCGCCAGAAAGAGCTGGTAGAGCACTTTACTTCTCAGTACTGCACATACTGCCCTTACGGTTATGATGTATTGAACAAGCTGACTACCGACCGCAATGACATAGCATGGGTTTCTATCCATGGCGACATGTCAACAGGCTCTGATGTCTATACTACTGACGACAGCCAGTATATCACAGCACTGCTTACACAAGGTTATCCGTCAGCAGCGCTCAACCGCTACTACTATCCTGGCATGGCAAGCATGCTGTCTTACAGCCTCGGTTATGCTGATGCAGAGACCGGTGCAAAGAACTTTGACCAGTTGCTTCAGATCAGTGACCTGTTCTATCCTGCTTTTGCCAACATCAACCTCGATACAAAATATGATGCTGCAACCAGAAAACTTACTGTAAAGGTAAGCGGAAACACAGTGGCAGACTTTGAAAAACTGATGAGAAACGGCGCTGCCTTGACCATCTACTTGACTGAGGACGGCTTGGTATCCAAGCAGTTGAACGGTCAAGAATGGATTGAAAAGTACAACCACAACAATGTACTCCGCAAGGTGGTAACCAGCCAGTTTGGCGATGAAGTGATTGTCAATAACGGTACTTACGAGCTGGATTACGACAATATCGTGCTTGACAAGTCTTGGAATGCAGACAACATGAATGTTATAGCATTCATCTCTTGCCCATTGACCTACACTACTGAAACTTACCAAGGTTCAAAGTATCAGGTACTTGACAAGGACTATACAGAGTATTGGGTAACCAATGCAGAGAAAGTTAAATTGGGCCAGAGCGCAAGCGGCATTGCAGGCAACGTGGTAGTTGACCATAACAACGGTGAAGTTGCCCGCTACACTATCGACGGTCAGAAGGTTTCTGCTCCTGTAAAGGGTATCAACCTCGTGAAGATGGCCAACGGCAAGACTGTAAAGGTTATCGTAAAGTGACCGGACAGTAGAGAAAACAAAAAGAGAACCATTCTCTTTGACATAAAAAAACGTATCGCCCCACATGGAGCGATACGTTTTTTTATGGTGTATAAGCTGGTGTTCAAAATGGATGGAATGTATCAACCTTCATTGTTTAAATCAATTTTGAACACCTGTTCTATCGGAGTTGGTTTTCCATTCTATTGGAAGTAGTCTTTCATTTGTGCGGCAATGGTCTCTAATTGCTCGGGAGAGTCATAGCCATAGCGGCGCCACATGTCCTTGCAGGGCTGCAACAGTGCATCGTCTACTTCAGGTTTGTTGCGCAGATAAGGGTCAATGTTTTGATAAGCCAGCAGCACCTCTACCACTAATTCAGGCTTTATCTTCATGCGCTTGGCCAATTCAGCCACCTCAGGTGTCTCTTTCACCATGGTAATAGGTGTCAACTGGTAATACAGGTTGAGTATCATCAGCAGCATGACAGGCTTTAGGGCAGGGTAGGAAGGCAACGGCAGGAAGTCTTTTTCAAAGGGCGCATTTACCGCTACCCCTTCAAAGAAAGTGCCTCCCGAGCAGAAACCACTCATCTGTTTCAACCTGCGTATGTCGCGTTGCAGCTTGGAAGGGTTGTTGGCATAGAGGTCAAGCAGCCTCTTCAGGTGGGGCGTGGCAGCACTGCGCAATTGAAACAGCTGGCTGTGGAGGAACTGTGGCGGTATGTGCAGTTCAAGACTGAGGTCTACCAAGGGCTTGCTGTATAAAGGCTTTACGCCCACAGGCTTGCGCAAATAAAGCTGTAACAGCAATATCCAGTAATCTTCAGACCATAAAGGATGCTTTGTCATAAGTGGAATGAATATAAAAGTTAATGCCAAAAAATAACTTCCGGCGATTGCAAAGATAGCAATTTTGCGACAATAGGCAAAATCAGTGTGCCTACAAAATGGCTTGTACTCCCGTAAGAAGACTTTTCTTGTTGCTGAAATGCAGTCTGTTAGCCCCTTCTGTCATGTTAAGATTACTAAAAATTTACTGTAATCAAAAAGATTAAAGTAATTTTGCAGTTTTAAAAGACTCATCGAAGATGAATATTACAAGTATAGTAAGAAAAGCTTTTCTGGCAAGACAGAAACAACTCGAACGATACGCCACACAGGCAGAAGCCCTGCAACAAGGCGTGCTGCACTATCTGGTAAGCACCGCCAAGGAAACAGAATACGGCAGAAAGCACATGTTTGGCAATATACGCTCTTACGAAAACTTCATGGCCAACGTGCCAGTGAACACCTACGAGGAACTCAAGACCGACATAGACCGTATGCGCCATGGCGAGGGCAGCGTGCTTTGGCCGGGCGTGGTGAAATGGTATGCCAAGTCATCAGGCACTACCAACGACAAGAGCAAGTTCATACCCGTGAGCGAAGACGGTCTGCGGCAGATACATTATAAAGGCGGCAAGGATGCCGTAACCTACTACTTGCGCAACAATCCCAAAAGCCGCATCTTTGACGGGCGCAGTCTTATCCTGGGCGGAAGCCACTCGCCAAACTACAATGTGCAAAACTCACTGGTGGGAGACCTTAGCGCTATATTGATAGAAAACATCAACCCGCTGGCCAACTTAGTACGTGTGCCTCGCAAACAGACCGCATTGCTCTCTGACTTTGAGGTGAAGCGCGACCGCATAGCCCGTGAGACAATGAACAAGAATGTTACCAATATCAGCGGTGTGCCGTCGTGGATGCTCTCCGTGCTCACCCGTGTGCTGGAGCTGACAGGCAAGAGCCATATAGATGAAGTGTGGCCCAACCTGGAGGTCTTCTTCCATGGAGGCGTGGCATTTACGCCTTATCGCCAGCAATACAAGCAGCTCATACAGTCGCCAAAAATGCATTATATGGAAACATACAATGCCAGTGAGGGCTTCTTTGGCCTGCAAGACGACCCTGCCGACCCTGCCATGTCGCTGATGGTAGACTACGGTGTGTACTACGAATTTATCCCTATGGACGAGTTTGGCAGCGAACATCCTGCCATAGTGCCCGTCAGTGGCGTAAAGACAGGGGTCAACTATGCCATGGTTATCTCCACTTCGTGCGGACTGTGGCGTTACATCATCGGCGATACCGTAAAGTTTACATCCACCAACCCCTATAAATTCATCATCACAGGCCGCACCAAGAGCTTTATCAATGCCTTTGGCGAGGAACTTATTGTGGACAATGCAGAGAAAGGATTGGCATGGGCTTGCCGGCAGACAGGGGCAGAAGTGCTTGAATACACCGCTGCTCCCGTGTTCATGGACGGCAACGCCAAGTGCCGCCATCAGTGGATTATAGAGTTCAGCAAGCAGCCGGACAGCTTGGAGCACTTTGCCGATGAGCTGGACAAAAAGCTGCAAGAAATCAACAGCGACTATGAAGCCAAGCGCTATAAAGACATCACGCTGCAACACCTTGAAGTGGTAAAGGCACGCAAAGACCTCTTCAACGACTGGCTCAAGTCAAAGGGAAAGCTGGGCGGTCAGCACAAAGTGCCGCGCCTTAGCAACAGCAGAGACATTATTGAACAGTTGCTTATCTTCAACAAACATGCTTGAAACAGCCCTTTAAACCACTTTACAACAACCCTTATTCATGACAAACAAACGCATTAACGCACTGCTCCTGCCGCTTCTTGTAGCGCTGTTCACCCTCTTGTCGTGTGCCAAGATGGGACAGCCAGACGGGGGATGGTATGACGAAACACCACCAGCCATCGTGGGAGCTGTGCCCTCCGACAAGGGCGTCAACGTAAAGTCGCGCAAGATAAGCATCTTTTTCGATGAATACATCAAGGTGGATAACCCTACCGAAAAGGTGGTTGTCTCGCCTCCGCAGATAGAAACACCCGAGATAAAGGGTGCCGGCAAGAAGATAACGGTAGAGATAAAAGACTCGCTCAAGAGCAATACTACCTACACGGTAGACTTTTCCGATGCCATCAGCGACAACAATGAGGGCAACCCTTTGGGCAATTATACCTACACCTTTTCTACCGGCGACCATATAGATACGCTCGAAGTGGCGGGCTATGTGCTCAATGCAGAGAATTTGGAGCCTGTCAAGGGCGTGCTCGTAGGCCTGTACAGCAATCTCAATGACACTGCTTTTACCAAGTTGCCCATGCTCCGCGTGTCGCGCACTGACAGCCGCGGACGGTTCGTTGTTAAAGGTATAGCTCCCGGAAAATACCGCATTTATGCGCTGGCTGATGCCGACAACAACTACCGTTTCAACCAAAAGAGCGAGCAGATAGCCTTTGACAGCCAGATTATAGAGCCAACCTTCAAGCCTGATATCAGGCAAGACACGGTATGGCGAGACTCTCTTCATATAGACTCCATACGTCAAGTGAAGTACACTCACTTTCTGCCAGACGATTTGGTGCTCAAGGCTTTTACCGAAACCTTGACCGACCGCTATCTTGTCAAGACACAACGCAACGAGGCAGACCGCTTCACCGTGTTCTTCAGTCATGGCAACAAGCAGCTTCCAACCATTAAAGGTCTCAACTTTAATGCCGACAATGCCTTTATAACAGAGGCTTCGGAGCAGGGCGATACCATTACTTACTGGCTAAGAGACACGGCATTGGTGAATCAAGATACGTTGTCTTTAGAGATGAATTACTTGGCAACCGACTCTACCGGGGCACTCGTTTCCAAGACGGATACGCTGGAACTGCTGGCCAAGACACCGTATGAGAAGCGCCTGAAAGACCTGCAAAAAAAGCACGATGAGTGGCAGAAGAAGCAGGACAAGGCCAAAAAGAAAGGCAAACCTTATGAAACCGAGATGCCGAAAGAGGCACTGGAACCCGATTTCAAGATGCAGTCGGAGCCTGCACCGGACCAGAATATCACCCTTGTCATGCCCACTCCATTGGCCAAGATAGACACAGCTGCCATACATCTGTATGCCAAACACGACACGGTATGGTATAAATCGAAGTTTGTGCTGAGGCAACTGGCGGCATCCAATCTGCGCACTTACGAGATATTTGGCGAGTGGCGACCGGGCATAGAGTATAGTTTAGAGCTTGACACGATGGCTTTTACCGATATATACGGCAAGGTGTCAGCCCCTCAGACCAAAGGTTTCAAGATAAAAAGTGAAGATGCTTTTGCTACAGTCTACATGAACCTGAACGGCTTGAACGACACTACCACGGTGCTGCAACTGCTTGATGCCTCTGACAAAGTGGTGAAACAGGTGTCTACCGGCAATGGCATGGCAGCGTTCTATTATGTCAACCCCGGCACCTATTACATGCGCCTGTTTGTCGATTCCAACAAAAACGGGCGATGGGACACAGGCTGCTACGCTGAAAACAGGCAGGCAGAGGCAACCTATTACTATCCTGGCAAGATAGAATGCAAGGCAAAGTGGGATCTTAACCTCAACTGGGACCCTACCCTAAAGCCTCTGAACGAGCAGAAACCGATGGCTATCACCAAGCAGAAACCAGAGAAAGAGAAGACCATCAAGCGCCGAAACTACGAGCGGGCCAAGAAGAAAGGCATTCCTTATCCCGGCCAGTTGTAGCGGCAAGCGTGCCTGACAAAAGGCTAACTTAATACAATCGATTATGAAAAAACTTAGAGTCTTGCTGCTCATGGCAGCCTTGCTGTTCTGCGTGGGCAATGCTTCTGCGCAATGCAGATTTAGAAATACCGCTTTCAAATCGGGCGAGTTGCTATCATACAACCTTTATTTTAACTGGAAGTTTGTATGGGTAAAGGCGGGCACTGCGTCCATGCATGTAGTTGGCAGCAACTATAAGGGACAACAGGCTTACCGTGCCAGCCTGAGCACCAAAGGCAACAAGAAGGTGGACAACTTCTTTCTGCTGCGCGACACGCTGCTCTGTTACTCCACCACTGATTTGGCTCCGCTCTATTACCGCAAAGGAGCAAGGGAGGGAAAGCGATACACCGTGGATGAGGTTTGGTACAACTATGCCGGCGGCAAATGCCATATTACCCAAAGCAGACGCTTCAAGGACGGCACACACAGAACCAAAAAGTTTACCAGTGAGGAGTGTGTCTACGATATGATGAACATCTTCCTGCGGGCAAGAAGCTTTGATCCTGCCAACTGGAAGAAAGGTTATGAGGTCAACTTTCCCATTGCCGACGGCAACGGAACAGACCCCGCCAAGCTCAAGTTCCTTGGAAGAAAGGTTGTCAAGGCCGACAATGGCGTGAAATACAACTGCTTGCAGCTGTCGTATGTAGAAAAAGAACATGGCAAATGGCGCGAGATAGCCCGCTTCTATGTTACGGACGACAGCAACCATGTGCCCGTAAGGTTAGACATGTTTCTCAAGTTTGGCTCTGCCAAAGCCTATCTTACCGGCATGAAAGGCTTGAGAAACAGTGTGGCTTCCATTGCAAAATAGAAGCAAAAGGCCTTGACTTGTGGATAAGCAGTGAATAAAGCAGGTGCTGCAAGCTACTCAATCAAGAGTTGTAGGCAGTCGTGCCGTCAGCTGCAAGAAGGGGAGCCACAGGTCATAAACTGCCGGATTGCAAACCGTAAACCTATGCTTTAGGAAGCTAAAGCACTGCTTTATGGGCGTAAAGCACCGGCTTTTGTGCTTTCAAGCGATGGCTTTAGCCTGTCAAGACAGCGGCAAGCTGAATATTAAAGAATCCGTTACTAACTGTTGCTTCTTTGCAACAACAACAAGAAAGATGAAACATTTATTTATAGAAACTTATGGATGCCAGATGAATGTGGCAGATTCTGAAGTGGTAGCTTCGGTCATGAAGATGGCGGGTTACGACCTCTGCGACAGTCTGGATGATGCAGATGCAGTGTTTTTGAACACTTGCAGCGTGAGAGACAATGCCGAACAGAAAATTTATAACCGTCTGGACACCTTGCATGCGATGACCAAGAAGGGTCATAAAATGATTATCGGCGTGTTGGGTTGCATGGCAGAGCGTGTGAAAGACGACCTGCTTGCGAACCACCATGCAGATCTTGTGGCCGGTCCTGACGCTTATCTGTCTCTGCCAGACCTTATCGCCCAGGCCGAGACTGGTCATAAAGCCATGAACATCAACCTGTCTACCACCGAGACTTACAAGGACATTGTGCCCCAGAGAATATGCGGCACACACATCAACGGCTTTGTAAGCATCATGCGCGGATGCAACAACTTCTGCCATTATTGTATCGTGCCTTACACCCGTGGCCGTGAGCGCAGCCGCGATGTGGCAAGCATCTTGCAGGAGGTACACGACCTGCGCGAGCGCGGTTTCAAGGAAGTTACCCTGTTGGGACAGAATGTCAACTCTTACAAATACGTGCCACAGCAGGCTGACAACGCCGCAGAGGGAGCCGACAGCACCGCTGCCGCTATTGCCGCTGAGGGCAAAGAGGGCGTGGTAACCTTCCCTATGCTGCTCAGAATGGTGGCAGAGGCAGCGCCAGACATGCGCATCCGCTTTACCACCAGCCATCCTAAAGACATGAGCGACGACACGCTGAGGGTGATAGCAGAGATGCCTAATGTGTGCAAACACGTGCATCTGCCTGTGCAGAGCGGCTCTAACCGCATACTGAAACTGATGAACCGCAAGTACACCCGTGAGTGGTATCTTGACCGTGTGGCTGCTATCCGCCGCATAGTGCCCGACTGCGGCATCTCTACCGACATCTTTGTGGGCTACCACAGCGAGACAGAAGAGGACCACCAGTTGTCTCTCTCGCTGATGAAAGAGGTGGGCTACGACTCTGCCTTTATGTTCAAGTACAGCGAGCGCCCCGGTACTTATGCCTCCAAGCATCTGCCCGACGATGTGCCTGAAGAGGTAAAGTTGCGCCGTTTGGCTGAGATGATAGACTTGCAGACCCAGCTTTCGGCAGCGTCTAACGCCAAAGATGTGGGCAAAGAGTTTGATGTGCTTATTGAAGGCTTCAGCAAGCGCAGCCGCGAACAGCTCTTCGGCCGCACCGAGCAGAACAAGGTAGTAGTGTTTGACAAGGGCAACTGCCACATAGGTCAGACCGTAAGGGTAAAGATTACCGACAGTTCAAGTGCCACACTGAAGGGAGTTCAGGTGCTTTAAGTATATGGGTTGCTATTCGGCATCTGCCTTGTGTGGTTGCCGGAGGCAACCTTTTTTTATACAGTAACCAGTGTTGGAAGGTAGAGCTTGGCACCAGTCTGGACCGAAACTACACACAAACAATCATTAATCTACAAATTATACGTATATGGAAGACTTGAAAAATGACAATCTACAATTGCCGGAAAATGCCTTCACAGAGCTGAAAGAGGGCGAGGAGTATAAGCCTGTCATGAGTCCGGACAGCACTTATCCTGAGGTAAACGGCTGGTCGGTAACATGGGGCGTGCTCATGGCAGTTCTCTTTTCGGCTGCTGCTGCCTACTTGGGCCTTAAGGTAGGCCAGGTGTTTGAGGCAGCCATCCCTATCGCCATCATTGCCGTTGGCGTGAGCACAGCTACCAAGCGCCGCAATGCCTTGGGCGAAAACGTAATCATACAGAGTATCGGAGCCTGTTCGGGAGCCGTGGTGGCAGGTGCTATCTTTACCCTGCCTGCCATCTATATCCTGCAAGCCAAATATCCTGAGATGACCACTTCGTTCTTCAAGATATTCTTGGCATCGGCTTTGGGCGGTGTGCTGGGCATCCTGTTTCTTATTCCTTTCCGCAAGTATTTCGTGAGCGACATGCACGGCAAGTATCCTTTCCCTGAGGCTACCGCCACAACTCAGGTGCTGGTGAGCGGCGCCAAGGGCGGCGAACAGGCCAAGCCCCTGCTTATAGCAGGTCTTGTGGGCGGCCTCTACGACTTTATAGTGGCCAGCTTGGGCTGGTGGAACGAGAATTTCACTTCGCGTGTAGTGGGCTTTGGCTGCGACTTGGCAGACAAGGCCAAGCTTGTGTTTAAGGTAAACACCGGCGCTGCCGTGTTGGGTTTGGGCTATATCATCGGCTTGAAGTATGCTTTCTACACCTGTTTGGGCTCTTTTGTAGTGTGGTGGCTTATCGTGCCAGGCATGAGTTTGCTGTTCCACGACCAGGTGCTCAACGCCTGGGACCCCTCCATTACAGCTGCCGTGGGCGCCATGAGCCCTGAAGAGATATTCAAGGCTTACGCCCGCAGCATAGGTATCGGCGGCATAGCCATGGCAGGTATCATCGGCATTGTCAAGAGCTGGGGCATTATCAAGAGTGCCGTAGGTCTGGCAGCCAAGGAGCTGAAAGGCAAAGGCGGCGACGAGGTAGTCGTAAAGCGTACACAGCGCGACATCTCTTTCAAGATTATAGCCATAGGCTCTTTGGTCTGCTTGGCAGTAACCTTCCTGTTTTTTTGGTTCGGCGTGATGGACGGCAACTTGCTTTTTGCCGTCATCGCCATCCTGCTGGTGGCTGTCATCGCCTTCCTGTTTACCACTGTGGCAGCCAATGCCATAGCCATAGTAGGCTCCAACCCCGTATCGGGCATGACGCTGATGACCCTTATTTTTGCTTCAGTTGTCATGGTGGCCGCAGGCTTGAAAGGTTCGGGCGGCATGCTGGCAGCACTGATTATGGGTGGTGTGGTATGTACAGCCCTGTCTGTGGCAGGCTCGTTTATCACCGACCTGAAGATAGGCTATTGGCTGGGCACCACGCCCAAGAAGCAAGAAGGCTGGAAGTTTTTGGGCACATTGGTCAGTGCAGCCACAGTAGGTGGCGTGATGATGCTGCTCAACGAAACATACGGCTTTGCCTCAGGTTCATTGGCAGCGCCGCAAGCCAATGCCATGGCTGCTGTGATAGAGCCTTTGATGAACGGTGTGGGTGCGCCTTGGTTGCTCTACGGCATCGGTGCGCTGGTAGCCATTGTGCTGACCTATTGCGGCATACCGGCTCTGGCGTTTGCCTTAGGTATGTTTATACCTCTTGAGTTGAACGTGCCCTTGTTGGTAGGCGGTGCCATCAACTGGTATGTTACCTCACGCACCAAAGATGCCAAAGCCAATGCCGAGCGTGGCGAGAAAGGCACCTTGATAGCCAGTGGCTTCATAGCCGGTGGCGCGCTGATGGGTGTGGTAAGCGCCCTGCTCAAGTTTGGCGGCATAGAGGTGTCGGTAGCTGACAGCTGGTGGGCCAATCCACTTTCAGAGGTATGCTCGTTGGCAGCCTATGTGCTCTTGATAGCTTACTTTATCAAAGCCACCAAGATACAAAAGAAATGACAAACATAAATAGGGCTGGCTGCAGGCCGTATGCCCTGCGTCAATGATACTGTACCCCTTGTTCACTTTCGGTGAGCAAGGGGTGTTGTTTTGCCATAACGGTGCAATCAACAAGCAACAGCACTGCAATCGCAAGCCGATAACGGTGCAAACGGTGGCTGATTGCAGTGCTTTCAGCAGCCGTTTGCACCGTTATCGGCGGCAGCCTGTTTGCTGCGCAACCCATACCCTGCCATTCCTGCCACAACTATTTTCAGTCATTTATTTTGATATGAGTTGTATTCTTACTACCTTTGCAGCCAGTAGATTACATCTATAAGCAGGTGCTCAGAATACATTGAAGGCAGCCATAGTCCCTCTGCTTGCGGGCCGAGGACATGAGTGTGTGATACATTCAGCGGCACCTACTGCCCTTGTTAGATGTAGACAATTGTAAACAGAACACCTACTTATTTATGGATACAAACATTTCAAGTTATGAGATAATGGCGCCTGTCGGCTCGCGTGAGAGTTTGGCAGCGGCAATTCAGGCTGGTGCCGACTCTATCTATTTCGGCATAGAGAAGCTCAACATGAGGGCCCACTCTGCCAACACGTTTACCATTGACGACCTGCGCGACATTGCAGCCACCTGCAATGAGCACGGCATCAAGACCTATCTTACCGTCAACACGATTATTTACAACGAAGACATCGAGCTGATGCACCAAATTGTAGATGCCGCCAAGGAGGCGGGCATCTCTGCCGTGATAGCCAGCGACGTGGCTGTAATGACCTATTGCAACAAGGTGGGTCAGGAGGTTCACCTCTCTACACAGCTCAATATCTCCAATATAGAAGCACTGAAGTTCTATGCCCGGTTTGCCGATGTGGTGGTGCTGGCGCGCGAACTCAACATGGACCAGGTGGCAGACATACACCGCAAGGCCGAAGAGCAAGGCATCTGCGGTCCGTCGGGCAAGCCTGTCCGCATAGAGATGTTTTGCCATGGCGCACTGTGCATGGCCATCAGCGGCAAGTGCTACCTCAGTCTTGACAATGCAGGGCGCTCTGCCAACCGTGGCGAGTGCATGCAGTTGTGCCGCCGCAGCTACACTGTTACCGACAATGAGACGGGCACACAGCTGGAGATAGACAACAAATACATCATGAGCCCGAAAGACCTGAAGACCGTGCGCTTCATAGACCGCATGATGAAGGCCGGCGTGCGCGTATTCAAGATAGAGGGCCGTGCCCGCAGTGCCGAATATGTATATACCGTGGTGAGCTGCTACAAGCAGGCCATACAGAGTGTGCTCGACGGCACCTTTACTGAAGAGAAGAAAGACGAGTGGGACAAACGGTTGGCCACTGTCTTCAACCGCGGCTTCTGGGACGGCTACTATCAGGGGCAGAAGCTGGGCGAATGGAACAAGCACTATGGTTCTTGTGCCACCGAGAAAAAAGTATATGTGGGCAAAGGCATCAAGTATTTCTCGAAACTTGGCGTGGCAGAGTTTGCCATTGAGGCTGCCGAAGTGAATAAAGGCGACAAGCTGCTCATAACAGGTCCTACCACCGGCGTTGTCTATCTCAATGCCGACGAGATACGCTACGACCTCAAGCCCGTGGACAAAGCCCTGAAGGGGCAGCGCGTGTCGATGCCTGTGCCCGGCAAGGTGCGTCCCAGCGACAAGCTCTACAAGCTTGTAACCGTAAACAAAGAGTAGACACCCTACAACAGATACAGATTAATATACATTACAATAATGACAATCAACGAGATACAAGACGAGGTAATTGAGGAGTTTTCTGATTTTACCGATTGGATGGACAAGTACCAGTTACTTATCGACTTGGGCAACGAGCAGCAACCGCTCGACCCGAAATACAAGACCGAGAGCAACCTGATAGACGGCTGCCAAAGCCGGGTGTGGCTGCAAGCCGACTATAAAGACGGCAAGATTGTGTTTACAGCCGAGAGCGATGCACTCATCGTAAAGGGCATTATAGCCCTGCTCATTCGTGTGTTGAGCGGACACACGCCACAGGAAATACTGGATGCCGACCTCTACTTTATCGACAAGATAGGTTTGAAAGACCATCTTTCGCCCACCCGTTCCAACGGTCTGCTGGCAATGATCAAGCAGATGCGCATGTATGCACTGGCTTTCAAAGCCAAATATGAGTAGAACTATGCGCAAACTGAAAACCATAGAGATGCACCGCCTCACGGTGGACGAGTTCAAGCATGCCCGCAAGATGCCGCTCATTGTGGTGCTCGACGATGTGCGCTCGCTCCACAATGTAGGCTCCGTGCTGCGCTCTGCCGATGCTTTCAGTGTGCAGGCGGTATGGATGTGTGGTATTACCGCCACACCGCCGCAGCCTGAGATACACAAGACAGCACTTGGGGCAGAAGACAGTGTGGAGTGGAAATACTTTCCTACCGCCGCCGAGGCAGTGGAGCAACTGCACAAAATGAACTGCACGGTGTGTGCCATAGAGCAGTGTGAGGGCAGCACCAAGCTGCAGGATTTTGTGCCACAGCCGCAAGGCACCTGTGCCGTCATCTTGGGCAACGAGGTAAAAGGCGTGCACCAAGAGGTGGTAGACCAAAGCGACTGCTGCCTGGAGATACCGCAGTTCGGCACCAAACACTCGCTCAATGTCAGCGTAACGGCAGGCATTGTGATATGGCACTTTGCACGGCATCTGCTGCTCGGCACAGCCGCTGCTCCGCATAAGTAGGCACATAGGGCAGACCACACCTGCGTATAGCCGAGGCAAAACCGCAGGTTTAGGGTTTTCCCCATCATCATTTAGGGGCACCCCTTTGGCGCATCAGCCGGCAAATGTTATCTTCGCACCCGTAAACCATTAATAAACAAGCACAATGAGAAGATTTCTTATCATAACAGTTACCGCCCTGCTGCTGTCTGTTACAGCACAGGCTCAAAGCTATCAGCAAAGCAAGTATTATAACCCGCAGACGCATAAACTCGATTACGGCTACAACGGACGCAACAGCGGACTGGGCACCGGCGACATGTATTATGGCTTGCGCTTGGGCCCCTCGTTCTCTACTGTCAACTCTGACGACAAGGCACTGGACGGCGGCAACTCGCAGACAGGCCTTAACCTGGGCGCAGTAGTGGGCATTCCGCTTTCAGATGTTACCCCTCTCTATGCCGAGTTAGGACTCTTCTACAACGAGAAGGGTGGAAAAAGCACTTATGAAGGCAAGAAAATGACCTATGACCTCAACTATCTGGAAGTACCTTTCGTAGTGAAATATATCTATGATGTAGACGGCGACTTTTCAGTGCAGCCCTTTGTAGGCGGCTATCTGGCCATGGGCATCAGCGGTAAAGTAAAGAACTATGGCGACCGTGAGGCCTCAGGCTCTTTCTCAAAACGCTATTTCCAGCGCTTTGACGGAGGCTTGCGTCTGGGCTGTGGCGTGGCTTACGACCTGTTTTATGCCGATATCTCTTACGATATAGGCTTGGCCAACATCTGCCACGACGAGTTTGACACTTCGCACAACGGATGCTTGTCTATCAATTTTGGTGTCAACTTCTGATGTAAAAGGGTTTGTCATAATAGCAAAAGCCGCTGTCTTGACCATGCAAGACAGCGGCTTTTGCTATTATGATACTGTGTTTCTTCTGTTTATTTCTTCTTGGGTCGGCGGCGTGCCCATCCCTCTTCGCTGAAGTCTGGCTCCTCGCCTACCAACTTGACATCGTGGTCTTGGCTGAAGAACTGGCGCCAGTCCTCGCTCTTGTTGCCACGGGCAGCACCGCGCTTGCCACGGCTGCCGGCCTGTCGGTCGCCTTTATTGTCATCGTGGTTGCGCTTGGAGCGCTTCTCGTATTTGGCAAAGCCATCCTCATTGCCGCCACGGTCGCCGCGGCGCGAACGGCCCTTGCTGCTGCTGTTTCCACCCGAAGCACCCTCACGGTCGGCCTCATTGCAGCGCACGTCGCGGTTCTTGTACACGGTGCCGTCTATGGCATCCATCACGCGTTGTGCATCTTTCTCAGGCACTTCTATGTAGGAGAATTTGTTCAGCAGGTCGATATGGCCCACTTCCTGGCGGCCTTTCACATGGCGGTTGATAAACTGCATCACCTCGCCAGGATAGAAACCGTCTGCCTTGCCCAAATTGATAAACAGGCGCGTGTAGCCCTTCTCTGCCTGATGGCTGCGCTGGCGGTCGCGTGGAGCACGTTCTTTCTTGCCCTGGCGCTCACCGCGGGCAGAAGGCTTCTCTATCTCCGGGGCATCGGCATAATAGGCCAGGAACTTGCCAAACTCCAAGCTTACGATCTTCTTGATGACATCCTCCTTGTCCATGTACTCGAAATAGCGGTTGATGTCGGTCATAAAGGGCGCTATCTCCTCCTCGTTGACATCCGTCTTTACAATCTCGTCCATCACCTTGTACAGCTGTTTCTTGCATATCTCCTGTGCCGATGGTATCTCGCCTTCTACAAATTCCTTGCCTATCTCCTTCTCGATGGCACGCATCTTGGCACGCTCACGGGTGTGGATAATAGAGATGGAAGTACCCTTCTTGCCGGCTCTGCCCGTGCGGCCGCTGCGGTGGGTGTAGCTCTCTATATCGTCGGGCAAGCCAAAGTTGATGACATGGGTAAGGTCTTCCACATCCAGTCCGCGGGCAGCCACATCAGTAGCCACCAACAGTTGGGTAAGATGCTGGCGGAACTTCTGCATCGTAATGTCGCGCTGCTGTTGCGACAGGTCGCCATGCAGCGGCTCGGCATTGTAGCCGTCATGTATCAGCTTGTCGGCAATCTCTTGTGTCTCGCGCTTGGTACGGCAGAAAATGATGGCAAATATCTTGGGGTAAAAGTCTACGATGCGCTTCAGTGCCAAGTATTTGTCCTTGGCATTGACCATGTAGTAGATATGGTTGACGTGTTCAGCGCCCTCATTGCGGCTGCCCACTACAATCTCTTTGGGGTCGCGCAGATAGGTGCGGGCTATCTTTTCAATCTCTCTGCTCATGGTAGCCGAGAAAAGCAGCGTGTTTCTATCATCGGGCACACCCTCGAATATCTCGTTGATACTGTCTGAAAAACCCATGTTCAGCATCTCGTCAGCCTCGTCCAGCACCACATTCTTGACAGCCTCCAGGCGCGCGGCGCCACGGTTCATCAAGTCAATCAGTCGGCCTGGCGTAGCCACAATAATCTGTGCGCCACGCTTCAGCTGCCTTATCTGGTTCTCAATGGAGGTTCCTCCGTAGACAGCCACCACGTTAATACCGTCAATATACTTTGAAAACTCTTTTAAATCGTCTGCTATCTGTAAACAGAGTTCACGCGTAGGACTCAAGATAAGTGCCTGAGTCTGCTTCACTCTTGCGTCTGTGCGCTGCAAAACAGGTATGCCAAAAGCGGCGGTCTTGCCTGTTCCTGTCTGCGCAAGCGCAATAACATCATTTCTGTTTCCGAGTAAATAAGGGATAACTTCTTCCTGTACGGGCATGGGAGCTTCAAAACCAAGCTCCTCAATGGCGCGGCGAATCTCTTCGCTAACGCCTAATTCTTCAAATGTCTTCAATCTAAAAAATAATTATTTCCGATGCAAAGATAGAACAAAATTGACAGAAATGCAAGAATATAGGTGTGTAAAACCGCATATTTATTTCATTTTCAAGCAAATGCAATGGATAAAACTCCTTTTTCAACACCATGAATACATATTCCGATTCCATGGCTGTAAGCCTGGTAGAGACACAGGACAGGCATGCAAAGTTATCTGACAGGGCTGCGAAAGCCCCGTTGCAGGTTGATGGCAGACAGTAGGCATGCGACCGTTTATCACCATAGAAGGTAATGAAAAGTAAAGTTTTTCAACCTTTTTATCAACAAAATGAGTAAAAGTTTCACTTTATAATGTTTTTTACAAGAATAACTTTCTATATGTAAAAGAAAGTAGTTGAATATCAGACAAATTATAACCAACACCGTAATACGATAATATTAATGTACAAATTGTGTGTAAAAATACTCGCAAATAGAAAGATTTTTAATACTTTTGCAACCATATTGATACAAATACGTGAATTTTATAATTTAAATGCAACTGGAAAATGGGAAATGGATTGTATAATGCAGAGTACGAGCACGACGCGTGTGGCGTCGGCATGGTTGTAAACATTCATGGCAACAAGAGCCATGACTTGGTGGACAATGCACTGAAGGTACTCGAAAACATGCGCCACCGCGGTGCTGAAGGAGCGGACAACAAGACAGGAGACGGTGCAGGTATCTTGCTGCAAATACCCCACGAGTTTATTCTTTTACAGGGTATTCCAGTGCCGGAAAAGGGAAAATACGGCACAGGACTGATTTTCTTTCCGAAAGACAAGAAGAAACAGCAAGACATTCTCAGCGTAATGATTGAAGAGATAGAGCGCGAAGGACTCTCTCTGATGCACTTGCGCAACGTGCCTACCAACCCCGACTGCCTGGGAGTAACCGCTCTTGAGAGTGAACCCGATATCAAACAGGTGTTTGTAACAGGCGTTACCGACGACAAGGTGCCTGTGTTTGAACGTACACTGTACCTTATCAGAAAGCGCATAGAGAAGCGCGTCAGCGATAAGGACTTCTACATTTGCTCGCTTTCCAGCAAAAACATCATCTATAAAGGTATGTTGTCGAGCTTGCAGCTCAGACAGTATTTCCCCGATTTGACCAATAATTATTTTACCAGTGGACTGGCATTGGTGCACTCTCGCTTCTCTACCAACACCTTTCCTACATGGAGCTTGGCACAGCCTTTCAGGCTCTTGTGCCACAATGGCGAGATAAACACCATCCGAGGCAACCGCAGCTGGATGCAGGCACGCGAGAGTGTGCTCAGCTCAGAGACCTTGGGCGACATCAAGGCCATATCACCTATCATACAGCCGGGCATGAGCGATTCGGCAAGTCTGGACAATGTGTTTGAGTTCTTCGTCATGAGCGGACTCTCATTGCCACACGCCATGGCACTGATGGTGCCGGAAAGCTTTAATGACAAGAACCCTATCTCTGAAGACCTCAAGGCCTTCTACGAGTATCATTCTATATTGATGGAGCCTTGGGACGGTCCGGCAGCACTGCTTTTCAGCGATGGGCGCTTTGCCGGTGGCATGCTCGACCGTAACGGTTTGCGCCCGGCACGCTATACCATCACCAAAAACGATACCATGGTGGTGGCTTCTGAGGTGGGCGTCATGGACTTTGACCCTACTGAGATTGCAGAAAAAGGACGCTTGCAGCCAGGAAAGATATTGCTCATTGATACCCAAGAGGGCAAGATTTACTATGATGGCGAAATCAAAGAGCGCCTTGCAGCAGAGCATCCTTACCGCCAATGGCTTTCTACCAACCGCATACAGCTGGAAAAACTTAAGAGTGGACGTAAGGTAAACAATGCTGTCAGCGACCTTGTAAGACACGAAATGGTATTCGGTTTCGGAGAAGAAGACATTGACAACACCATCGTTCCAATGTGTGTAAACGGTCAGGAGCCTACTGCCGCTATGGGAAATGACACGCCTTTGGCTGTGTTGAGCGACAAGCCGCAGGTGTTTTTCAACTATTTTAGGCAACAGTTTGCCCAAGTTACCAACCCTGCCATCGACTCTATCCGTGAAAATCTTGTCATGTCTCTTACCGAATACATCGGTAGAGTGGGTTCAGGCATCCTTAATCCCGATGAGAGTAACTGCAAGATGGTGCGCTTGCCACATCCTATTTTGAACAATACCCAACTCGATATTCTGTGCAACATCCGCTATAAAGGCTTCAACACCGTGAAGCTGCCCATTCTCTTTGAATGCAGCAAAGGCGAAGAAGGACTGCGCGAAGCACTTGAAAAACTGTGCAAGGAGGCTGAACGCAGCGTGGACGATGGCTATAATTATATTATATTGTCTGACCGCGACATTGATGAAAAGCATGCTGCCATCCCGTCACTGTTGGCAGTAAGTGCTGTGCATCACTATCTTATATCTGTAGGAAAGCGTGTGCAGACTGCGTTGATTGTAGAGAGTGGCGAGATAAGAGAAACCATGCATGCTGCCCTGTTGTTGGGTTATGGTGCGTCAGCACTGTGTCCTTACATGACATTTGCTATCCTCGATGACCTCGTAAAGAAGGGAAAGATACAGGAAAACTATGAAACAGCCGAGGCAAACTATATCAAGGCGGTAAAGAAAGCACTGCTCAAGATTATGGCCAAGATGGGTATCTCAACCATTCGCTCCTATCGCGGTGCACAAATCTTTGAGAGCATCGGCTTGTCTGAAAGCCTTTTGAAGGCTTATTTCGGTACAGAAGTGAGCACTATTGGCGGCATTGGACTTGAGACCATAGCCAAAGATGCTATTGCTATGCACGATATGGGCTTCAAGAAGAAGGAAGATCCCGACTTCTTGCCTAACCTCGGACAGTTCCATTACCGTAAAGACGGTATCAAACATGCCTGGAACCCAGAGACCATTGCTACCTTGCAACTGGCCACTCGTACAGGCAACTATCAGAAATACAAGGAGTTTACACGCTTGGTAGACCATAAAGAGAGTCCCATATTTATACGCGACTTCCTCGATTTCAAGCGTAATCCAATCAGCATGGACAAAGTTGAACCCGTAGAAAGCATCGTCAAGCACTTTGTGGCAGGCGCAATGAGCTTTGGAGCGCTGAGTAAAGAGGCGCACGAAGCTATCTGTTTGGCCATGAATAAGCTGGGCACGCGCTCCAATACGGGTGAAGGCGGCGAAGACAACGAACGTTTCCACTCGTCAATAGACGGCATCTCGCTTTCAAGCAAGACCAAACAGGTGGCTTCCGGACGCTTCGGCGTAACCGCAGAGTATCTTGTCAATGCTGAAGAGATACAGATTAAGGTGGCACAAGGTGCAAAACCGGGTGAGGGAGGACAGCTTCCTGGCTTCAAGGTCAATGAAATCATTGCCAAGACACGCCACTCTATACCTGGCATTTCGCTGATTTCGCCTCCACCTCACCATGATATTTATTCAATAGAAGACTTGGCACAGCTTATCTTCGATTTGAAAAACATCAATCCAAGTGCCGCTATCAGTGTGAAGCTGGTGGCAGAGAGTGGTGTAGGAACTATCGCTGCCGGTGTGGCTAAGGCCAAAGCTGACTTGATAGTCATATCCGGTGCTGAGGGCGGTACCGGTGCTTCACCAGCTTCAAGCATGCGTTTTGCCGGTATATCGCCGGAGATTGGCATTAGTGAAACACAGCAAACGCTGGTCAAGAACGGTTTGCGTGGTCAGGTAAGACTGCAAGTAGACGGTCAGCTAAAGACAGGACGCGACATCATTACCATGGCACTGTTGGGCGCAGAAGAGTTTGGTTTCGGTACATTGACGCTCATTGTATTGGGCTGTGTCATGATGCGCAAGTGCAATTTGAACACTTGTCCATTGGGCGTTACCACTCAAAATCCTGAGCTTCGCAAGCATTTTATCGGCAAATACGAGTACCTTGTCAACTACTTTACATTCTTGGCACAAGAGGTCAGGGAGTATCTGGCAGAGATGGGATATACCAATCTCAACGATATAGTGGGCCACACAGAGTTGCTTGTCAAGAAAGATACAGAGAAAGGCACCAAGAGCAGTCTGCTTGACTTTAGCCGGTTGCTGCACAAGGAGGTCGGCAACTGCTCACTGTATCATACCACCGAGCAGATACATGACCTTGACAACATACTTGACCAGCAGATTATACGATCCTCGCAGAAGGCTATTGAAGACAAGGAAGAGGTGAACCTCGACTATGCTATCAAGAATACTGACCGTGCAGTGGGCACAATGCTCAGTGGCATCATTGCCGGCAAGTATGGTCAGGAGGGCTTGCCAGATTCTACTGTCAATATCAAGTTCAAGGGCAGTGCAGGTCAAAGCTTCGGCGCTTTCCTTACCAAAGGTATCAGCTTTAAGCTTGAAGGCGAGGCCAACGACTACTTTGGCAAGGGTTTGAGCGGTGGACGAATAGCCATCTTGCCCCCTGTAAGAAGCAATTTCAATGCAGAAGACAATATCATAGCCGGCAACACGGGTCTTTATGGCGCCACAAGCGGCGAGCTATACATCAACGGTAAGGTGGGCGAACGCTTCGGTGTGCGCAATTCCGGCGCCATAGCGGTGCTGGAAGGCGCCGGAGACCACTGCTGCGAGTATATGACTGGCGGCCGTGTAGTAGTGTTGGGCGAGACCGGACGCAACTTTGCTGCCGGCATGAGTGGCGGCGTTGCTTATGTGTGGGACAAGAACCACAACTTTGATTACTTCTGCAACATGGACATGGTAGAGATTAATCTGGTGGAAGACAGCAACTACCGCAAGGAGCTGCACGAGCTTATCAGGCAGCATTATCTCTACACAGGTTCAAAATTGGCACGCACCATGCTGGACGATTGGAACCGTTATGTGGAAGACTTTATACAAGTGGTGCCGATCGAATACAAGCGTGTGCTGCAAGAAGAGCAAGTAAGAAAGCTGCAACAGAAGATAGCAGACATGCAAAGAGACTATTAATATTGGAATATTCAAGATGAAGCGGCGGAGGCTACGTTGCCAACTGCTTTCGTAACTCCATTGAAACAATGGCGGAATATTTCAATTTTCAAGTTCTAAAGTTTTTAAATTAAACATCATGGGAAATCCTAAAGCATTTCTGACAATACACCGCAAGGAAGCGGGATATAGACCGGTACATGACCGTATTCATGATTTTGGCGAGGTTGAACAGACCCTCAACTCAAGCGACCGCAGGCTGCAAGCATCGCGTTGTATGGACTGTGGCGTGCCGTTTTGCCACTGGGCATGCCCTTTGGGCAACAAACCGCCGGAGTGGAACGATGCACTCTACAAGGGCGATTGGGAGTTGGCTTACCGCTTGCTCAATGATACCAACGACTTTCCTGAATTTACGGGCCGCATCTGTCCTGCCCTTTGCGAGAAGGCTTGCGTACTGAACTTGGTGGAGCATGAGCCTACTACCAACCGTGAAGATGAGGCTTCCATTACCGAACACGCCTTTGAAGAGAATTATGTGCGCATACATCACCCTGAGCGCAATGGCAAGAAGGTGGCTGTTATCGGTGCCGGTCCTGCCGGATTGGTGGCTGCCAACCGCCTGAACTTGATGGGCTATACCGTAACTGTGTATGACAAGAATGAGGATGCGGGCGGTTTGCTGCGTTATGGCATTCCTAACTTCAAGCTAAACAAGGCGGTAATAGACCGCCGCATGAATGTATTGAGACAGGAAGGACTTGACTTCAAGTTTGGTGAAGCTGTCAATGTAGAGAAGCTGCCTGCGGGTTATGATGCCTATGTGATAGCTACCGGCACACCTACTGCACGCGACCTGAAGATACCAGGACGCGACTTGAAAGGCGTTTACTTTGCACTGGAGATGCTGAGCCAGCAGAACAGGGTGCTGGCTGGCATGGAGTTCAGCCGCGATGAACTGGTAAATGCCAAGGGAAAGAATGTGCTGGTGATTGGCGGTGGCGACACCGGAAGCGACTGTATCGGCACTGCGCACCGTCAAGGCTGCAAGAGTGTTACGCAGATAGAAATCATGCCAAAGCCTCCTGTGGGTCCTGACGACCCCAAGAATCCATGGCCTAACTGGCCGAGAACGCTGAAAACCACATCGAGCCACGAGGAAGGTTGCACCCGCAGGTGGAACATCAACTCGCTGAGATTCTTGGGTAAGGACGGCAAACTCACTGGAGTAGAGGTGCAAGAGATTACCTGGAAGCCCAATCCTGACGGCGGACGCCCTCTCATGGAGCCTGTGGGCAAGCCTGAGATAATCAAGGCAGAGATGGTATTGCTGGCTATGGGCTTTCTCAAGCCTGAGCAACCTAAGTTTGCCGGCAATGTGTTTGTGGCCGGCGATGCTGCCAACGGTGCTTCGTTGGTGGTGAGAGCCATGGCCAGTGGCCGTGAGGCGGCAAAGAAAGTGGATGCGTTCCTGAACAAATAATTATAAAATTTCATTTGTATCTCACATTTGTTGGTGGCCGCAGTCAGTATTCCTTCATATTGTGGCCACAAGTTTGCATCAAGGGGTTTGCCCAAATGGATAGGCGTGATGCCTACCCCAAGCGGGCAAACCCCGTTTTTGTGCCGTATCGTAGGCTGTCTGTTGATGTATTGCAACCTTGCATTTGCAGGGCAAAAACAAGCCTCTTCGCCTTCCATGGCTATAAAAGCTGACTTTGTTTTGACTCTTATTTTACAAACATTGACGAAGATTATAAAAAGGTTCACGCATAAAACGTAAGCATAAAAGATACTTTTTTTGTGCGAATGGTGTATTTTCTTCTTGATTTTGCGGCAATTTTACATATTGACACCGATAATTGTTCCATTGACTTTCAAATTTTCTGTAATTGTAATATAATGTAATAAAAAAACGCTATCTTTGCAATTGAAAATAAATGACAATATCAAGAAAGACAAGGACACGCATATTCTTTATTGTATTATTTCCATTTGCTGTGCAGAAGCATATAAGCAGAAGCAATGAAAAATACAAATACGCGATTAAACATACGCTAAAACACAGAACTTACTGGGCTTGTCATCCATTTAATGGATGTGATGGTTCATTTAGTAAAAACTGATGTTATACGCTGTGAAGCGCTGTCAGTTTATGAGGATGAATTGGTAAAAATGCCGACACAAGTAGACTATGATAAAAGCTGACTTAATGAAAGGAGCGGACATGACGCACTGTAACAGGTGTATCATGTCCGCTGTCTTTTTTGTCGCTATGGAACATTCGTTTATACGATACATTTTGAACGCCCGTTTGTCCTGTTATTGTATGCCTATTCGCGCTTCATGCACACGGCAATGGTCTTCAGCCGGGCATAGTCAAGGCTCATGTACATCAGTCCGTGGTAGGCATTGGACGTGCCCCACGAGTTTTTGCAGATAAAGTAAAGGTGCCGCTGCTCATCGTGTGCCAGTCCTATCAGCTCCATGCAGTGGTCATCGGTGGTGGCCATTGCTTCAAACTGCCGCTGCCGTTCCTGTTGAGTGGCGGCGGTGTTGGCAGGTAAGGTGGCTGTGCCTTGACTGAACGAGAAGCCCGGTTCGCTGATGTCGCCCTCCCAGCACACGCTGTTTCCCTGCTTCAGCGCTTGTATGATGCGCTGCATGAGTATGTCAATGGGCACGTTGTAAAACTGTTCGCCGGTGGTATTGTCGGGTATTTCCAGTTCTGCCCATGTGCCGAAAGGGTGATGGGTAAAGCTGGTCAGCGCCACATAGTCGCCCGGCAGACACACGCTGTGGGCAAATTCCACGGGGGTATATTCGGCATGCAGCATGTAGACTTGCCGTGGCAGAGGCCCTATTTCATCGTCAAGTGTGTTGGTGATTGTCCTTTGCAGATAGGAAAAACCGCGTTTTTGTGCCATGATGTTTCGTGTGATGGCAGTAAGCTTGCGCCCCAAGGTCTGGTAGTTGCAGCTGGAGCGGTATGAGTCAAAAGGCATGATGCCGTGGCGGTAGATAAGCTTCAGCAGCAGCGGAGCTGTACCTTTGGTGCTGAAGCTGTCGGTGGCATGCTTCAGATAGCAGCCTACTGCCTGGCTGAGCAGCATCTCCCGTGCCACGTAATGGGGCGACAGGTTGACCGAATCGCCCAGCATCAGCCGGTCGCTCTCTATGGTGGCCAACATGGCGTATGCCCAGCACAGTGAGCTGTTGCCTTGGTCTTTTACAGGTGTAATTTTGTTGATGCACAGTGTGGTAAACGTTTTTGCTGTGGTGTCGTGGTGCTGCTGACAACTCAGTGTAGCCATTATGGTACAGCACACTATGGCTGCCACACAGAGCAGACTGCCTGTCTGCTTGAGGCTTGTCTGTCGTTGAGATGTAAAATACTTGCTAATCATTGCTGATTTTCTGCCTTCTTTGCAAGGGCTATAAAAAAGTCTTGCGGCTCCACTCAAGTAGGGTGAAGCCGCAAGACGCGTTAAATTTGTACGAAATCAAATTCTATTTCTTCCATGGGCTTGCCCATATTCTTGTAGTATTCCTTTGTAGCCTTGTAAGATTCCATAAAGTCTTGTTTGGCCAGTTCTACGGTTACGCCCTCACCGCTTATAAAATAGTTGAGGTCTTTGGTGTCTGTGCAGATGCCAAAATGCCCGTCGCGGGTGCGTTCAATGGTTGCAGTAACTTTCCTTGTCATAAGCTATCGGTATTTTAAGTTGTTGGGCGAAAGTAGCAAAAACTGTTGAGTTGTGCAAATCAAGCTGTAACAGTTGTTGCAAAATATGGAAAAAAGTGCAAAAAACAAAGTTGTTTTTCCCTTTTTGTTGGCATATTGTACAGCTTGCATGACAATTTTTTAGTTTACAGTTCGTGCAGCTCTTTGAGCTTCTGCGCCACCTTGTCTATCATGACCGTGGCGAGTATCACGTTGCCTTGGCGGTCCAGTACATAGATGCTGGGCAACCATTTGATGCCGTAAAGGGGCGAGATGGCGGTTTCTTTCCACTTTTTCAGTTCGCTTACATGGGTCCATGCCATTTTGTTGGCAGCCACACAGTTGGCCCAATTACTGCGTTTGTCGTCAAACGACACGCTTACAAACTTTACGGTCTTGCCGTATTGCCGGTGTAGGCTGACCAGTGCAGGTATGTCTTTGCGGCAGTCGGGGCACCATGAAGCCCAGAAGTCGAGCACCACATAGTGGCCTCTGAGGCTTTTCAGGCTGAAAGGCTTGCCCTTCAGTGTGTTGAGTGTAAAGTCGGGTGCTGTGGTGCCGGGTTGCAGCAGCGATGTGGCATACTTGGCGTCAGCGTCTTGTGCATTGGCGTTGCCCACGAAGGCGAGCAGCAGTAGCAGCAGTGTGAATATGTGTTTTACGTTGTTCATATTGTTTATATTTATGTTGTTTACTTGCGTGTGTCCACTCCCCACATCATCTTTTGGCGCAGAGTGGAAAAGTAGCTTTGCCCTTTCACCTTGACTATCTGCACATAGTAGGGATTTTTCCTGATGGTAATCTCCATGTTTTCGGGGCATTTTTCCGACTGCCCGTCTATGGCTATCAAGAAGTTATGGCTGCGGCTCTCTACCGACAGCTTGATAACCGAAGAGTCGTTGATAACCACAGGCCTTACGTTGAGGCTGTGGGCAGCCACTGGTGTGATGCACAGGTTGCCCGTGTGCGATGCTATGATAGGTCCGCCGTTGCTCAGCGAGTAGGCAGTAGAGCCGGTAGGGGTGCACACGATGAGACCGTCGGCCTGATAAGTGTTCATGTATTCGCCGTTGATGCTCACATGTATTGTAATCATGGATGCCGTGTCTCGCTTGAGTATGGCTATATCGTTGAGTGCCCCTTTGCAGCCGTTGATAGGCTTGCCGCCGCTTTCTGCCACAATGGTAGAGTGCTTCTCTACCGTGTAGTTGCCTTGATAGATGGTCTCTATCACCTCCTCCATATTGTCAGGAGTGATGCCGGCCAAATAGCCCAAGCGTCCCATGTTGACACCCAAGATAGGTATCTGCTTGTCGCCCACGTGGCTGGCAGCACGCAGCAGTGTGCCGTCGCCGCCCAACGACACCACAAAGTCGGCAGTGAAAAGGTCTTCGTCAAACACCTCTACGCTGTCTTTCCGTATCTTTCCGCTTTCTACCAGAAATTCGTAAAACAGCCGTTCCATCACTATCTCGGCTCCATGCTGCTGGAGCAACCCGAGAATTTGCTGTATGTGGGCAGATTTCTTTTCTTGATAGATGTTGCCGAACAGGGCAAATCTCAGTTTCTTTGTTGTCATTATTATATAGTTTACGGGGGCTGTCTATGTGTTGCAAACAGGCGCGAAAATATGGGTTTAAAACGAGGTTTCGTGGCTTTTTATTTTGTTTTGCACACAGTTTGCACTATCTTTGCATAAGATAGGCTGCGGCAAATGGCATGGAAACCTATCGTCAAAAAGCGATTTGCTTGCAAAAATACTCGTTTTCAGCGAGAATAAAACATTTGATACGGATTAAATTTTGTAAAAGATGACAAATTTAAGTGTTAACATTAATAAGGTGGCTACTATCCGCAATGCGCGTGGAGGCAATAATCCTGACGTGTTGAAAGTGGCTTTAGACTGTGAAAGTTTTGGCGCGCAGGGCATCACTGTGCATCCAAGACCCGATGAACGACACATCAGATACCAAGACGTGAGAGACATCAGACCGCGCGTAAAGACAGAATTCAATATAGAGGGAAACCCCATCGGCAAGTATATTGACCTGGTGTTGGAGGTGAAACCTACACAGGTTACACTGGTGCCTGACAGCGAAAGCCAGATAACCAGCAACCATGGATGGGACACGGTCAGCCATCGCAGTTTCCTTACTGAGGTGATAGCACGCTTCAAGCAGGCTGGTATACGCACCTCTATCTTTGTAGACCCTGATGTGAAAATGGTGGAAGGGGCTGCCGCTTGCGGCACCGACCGTGTGGAACTTTACACCGAACCCTATGCTGCCAACTATGAGAGCGACCGCCAGGCTGCCGTTGCTCCCTTTGTAAAGGCTGCCGAAGCGGCACGTCAGGCTGGCTTGGGACTCAATGCGGGACATGACCTCAGCCTGGTCAACCTGCACTACTTCCACCAGAATATCCCTTGGATAGACGAGGTAAGCATTGGCCATGCCTTGATATGCGATGCGCTCTACATGGGCTTGCACAACACCATACAGGCTTACTTGCAGTGCCTGAAATAACGGAGCGAATGCTTCTTCTGAGACCATGCTGTCGCTCTCTTTTTTAAAGAGCAGTGCAACCGCCTTGCAAAAGCACTGCAATCGCCACCCGATAGCTATGCTATCGCCAGCTGAAAGCAGTGCTTTTGCAAGGCGGTTGCACCGCTGTCGGAAAGCAAGGCAGCAACGCCTCATTTTCAACAAGAAACAATCCTAAATAAAAATAATATGAAAAAGGTATATGAATTTTTGGCTACGGGCTATGAAGAGATAGAAGCCCTTATTCCACTTGACGTGCTGCGTCGTGGCGGTGTAGATTGCAAGACAGTGAGCATCACGGGCAACAAGCTTGTAGCTTCTGCCCATGGCGTGAATATCGAGGCCGACCTGCTCTTTGAAGAGGCCGACCTGAGCGATGCCGATTTGCTCATGCTGCCTGGCGGTATGCCCGGTGCCGATAATTTGGATGCCCATGCTGCACTCTGCCAAGCACTTGTCAAGCAGGCGGCTGAAGGAAAAATGGTGGCTGCCATCTGTGCTGCGCCCAAGGTGCTGGGACGCTTAGGACTGCTTAAGGGCAAGAAGGCTACCTGCTATCCTGGCTTTGAAAAGTATCTGGACGGTGCCGATTACACTGCCGATTTGTGTACCATAGACGGCAACGTTACCACTGGCAAAGGCCCTGCTGCGGCATTGCCTTATGCCTATGCACTGCTGGAGCAGCTTGAGGGCAAGGCAGTGGCTCATGAGGTGGCCGGCGGCATGATGTATCTTCACTTGATGCAAGCCAAATAGCCTTATGGACTATATCATCATAGTGGCAGGAGGAAAAGGACTGCGCATGGGCACTGAGGTGCCCAAGCAGTTTCTGCCCATAGGCGGCAGACCCGTTATCCTGCGCACCATCGACCGCTTCAAGGCTTACGACCCGCAGATAAATGTCATCTTGGTGCTGCCCCATGAGCAGCACGGCTGTTGGCAACAGCTCTGTCGGCAGCATGGCTTTCACACACCATGTACGGTGGTGGAGGGGGGCGAGACACGCTTCCACTCTGTCAAAAACGGCTTGCAGGCAGTGCCCGATACGGCACAAGGCATGGTGGGTGTGCACGATGGCGTGCGTCCCTTTGCGGCAGTGGAGGTGATCCGCCGCTGCTTCAGCACCGCCCGTACAGCACAGGCTGTTATTCCCGTGGTGCCGGTGGTGGAAACCTTGCGCCACCTGTTGCCAGCTGATGCCACAGGTCAGCACCCGCAGAAGGATGCGCCCTTTGGGGCAGTGCCGTCAGAAACCGTGGCACGGGCAGACTACCGGCTGGTGCAAACTCCGCAAGTGTTCAGCATACAACTGCTGAAGCAGGCCTATGCCCAACCTTACTGTACGGCATTTACCGATGATGCCTCGGTGGTGGAGGCCATGGGGCATGAGGTAACGTTGGTGGAGGGCAACCGCGAAAACATCAAACTCACCACACCCTTTGACCTTACAGTGGCAGAAGCACTGATACAAGCCGGGTGGTAAAGCCACAAGCCGGATGCGTAATCAGGTACTCAAAACAACAGATATGATAAACATTCTTGACCAAGACATACAGTTCCTGCCAGGCGTCGGCCCGCACCGCAAGGCTATATTAGCCAAGGATTTGGGCATAAAAACGTATAAGGACTTGCTTGAATATTACCCCTACAAGTATGTAGACCGCAGCCGTGTCTACCGCATTGCCGACTTGCAGGGCGACATGCCTTTTGTGCAGGTCAAGGCAAGAATACTGAGTTTTGAGACCTTTGAGATGGGCTTTCGCCGCACACGTTTGGTGGCGCATGTAAGCGACGGCACAGGCGTGGCGGATATAGTGTGGTTTTCAGGGGCCAAATACATATTGTCTACCTATAAGACAGGGATAGACTACATTATATTCGGACGCCCCACGGTATTCAACCGCCGCTATCAGTTTGCCCATCCCGATATCGACCCAGCCTCGGAACTGCAGCTGTCGGAAATGGGCTTGCAGCCTTATTACATCACGTCAGAGGGCATGAAGAAGGCCGGCATGACCTCACACTCCGTAGAGAAGCTTATCCGCAGACTCATGGACAATATCAAGGAGCCGCTCAAAGAGACGCTTCCGCTTTTCCTTACCAAGCGTCTCAACCTCTGTTCGCGTGATGAGGCTTTTCGAAAAATACACTTTCCAAAATGCAGCAACGACATGACAGTGGCGCGCTATCGGCTCAAGTTTGAAGAGCTTTTCTACGTGCAGCTCAACATCTTGCGTTATGCCAACGACCGGCGCAACAAGTATCGGGGCTATGTATTCAGCAAAGTAGGAAGTGCCTTCAATGATTTCTATTTCCACCATCTGCCCTTCGCCCTTACGGGAGCACAGAAACGGGTTGTCAAAGAGATACGCCACGATATGGGCAGCGGCCGACAGATGAACCGCTTGCTGCAAGGCGATGTGGGCAGCGGCAAGACACTGGTGGCGCTGATGTGCATGCTCCTGGCGGTAGACAATGGCTATCAGGCGTGCATCATGGCACCTACCGAAATATTGGCAGAGCAACACCTTGCCACTATCAGAGACTTCTTGGGCGACATGGATGTGAGGGTGGAACTGCTTACGGGCATGGTAAAGGGCAAGCAGCGCCGAACCGTGCTGCAAGACCTTATCGCCGGCAAGGTAAACATACTGGTGGGCACACACGCTGTAATAGAAGATACCGTGCAGTTTGCCCGCTTGGGCTTTGTGGTAGTGGACGAGCAGCACCGCTTTGGCGTGGCACAGCGCGCACGGTTGTGGAGCAAAAGCGACAATCCGCCGCATGTGCTGGTCATGACAGCCACGCCTATTCCGCGCACATTGGCCATGACTATCTATGGAGATCTTGACGTAAGCATCATCGATGAGTTGCCTCCAGGACGCAAACCTGTGGTAACAGTGCATAAATATGACAACGAACAGACCAGTCTCTACAACTTTATACGCTTGCAGATACGGCAAGGCAGGCAGGCTTATATCGTGTTTCCGCTCATCAAAGAGAGCGAGAAGATAGACCTTAAAAACCTTGAAGAGGGCTATGAACAGCTGCGCGAGGCCTTTCCGGAGTATCATCTCAGCAAGGTGCACGGCAAGATGAAGGCGGCAGAAAAGGAGGAACAGATGCGCCGCTTTGTGGCAGGCGAGACACAGATATTGGTGGCTACCACCGTAATAGAGGTGGGAGTAAACGTGCCGAATGCCTCTATCATGGTCATACTCAATGCCGAACGCTTCGGTCTCTCACAGCTTCACCAGCTCAGAGGGCGTGTGGGGCGTGGCGCAGACCAGTCGTATTGTATGCTTGTAAGCAAGCGGCAGCTCAGCGAAGAAACCCGCAAGCGCATAGACATCATGTGCGATACGAATGATGGTTTCCGCATAGCCGAGGCCGACCTCAAGCTGCGCGGACCCGGAGATTTGGAGGGTACGCAGCAGAGTGGCATGGCTTTTGACCTCAAGATAGCCAATATAGCACGTGACGGACAGCTCGTGCAGCTGGCAAGAGAGGAGGCGCAGAAGATTGTAGACGCTGACCCTGCCTGTCAACTTCATGAATATGCCATGTTGTGGCAGCACCTCAAGCAGCTTCGCGACGGCAATGTCAACTGGGGAGCTATCAGCTAACATTGTCCGGTCAGTAGGCAAATGCCTTGCATTCTCAGCCTTTCTATCCATGAATATCTTTGCTTTTGTGGGCAAAAAGTTGCTTTTTCGTGTGTACACATCTACATTTCAGCTTGTGTACATCTGCTCCCTTGTGTGTGTACATCTGCTTTCCTGTGTGCCAGCATCAGTTCTCTCTATCTGCAAATAGAGAAATTTTATTTTGATATTTCCGTTTTTTTTAGCATATTTGCACCTTAAAAGGGGGCACAGATGGCTCCTTGACAAATTATTAACAAATAGCAATTATGCGCAAAGTAATAGGAATAGGCGAAACCGTTCTTGACATCATATTCAGAGACAGTCGGCCAGTAAGTGCCCTGCCGGGCGGTTCTGTCTACAATGGCATGGTGAGTTTGGGCCGTGCCGGCATACCTGCCATGTTTATAGGCGAGGTGGGCAACGACCGTATAGGACAGATGACAGTAGACTTCTTGCGGAAAAACAATGTCAATACAGACTATGTAAACATGTTCAATGGCAGCAAATCGCCCGTGTCATTGGCATTTCTCGACAACCAGAACAATGCTGACTATATATTCTACAAAGACCATCAGCATGACCGCATGGACTATATCAGTCCTGAAATCAATGCCGATGATATAGTAATGATGGGGTCTTACTATGCCATCAACCCTGTTATCAGGCCGCAGGTAGTGGCTTTGCTCAATGCCGCACGAAGCAAAGGAGCCATCATTTACTATGATGTCAACTTCAGAAGCTCACATATCAATGAGGTAATGAAGCTCACTCCTAACATACTTGAGAACTATGAGTATGCCGATATCGTAAGAGGCAGCAGCGAAGACTTTGAAACACTCTACAAACTGGATGGCCCTGACCGGGTGTATAACGCCGAAATATCCTTCTATTGCAAGAAGTTTATCTATACGTCGGGCAATCAACCGGTGCAGTTGCGGGCAGATCAAGGGTTTTCCAAGGCATATCCGGTAGACAATTCACACACGGTGAGCACAATAGGAGCTGGCGACAACTTCAATGCAGGGTTGGTATACGGCCTTCTGAAATATGGAATTACACGCTCCATGATAGACAATGGACTCTCTGAAGAGCAGTGGAACCAGGTCATTGCCTGTGCACAGGCCTTCTCTGCCAACTGCTGTCAAAGCCTTGACAACTATATAGACGAGAGCTTTGGCAATGAGATGAAAGCACAATACAATAGCTCAAAATAGCCGATACTTATCGTTCAATCAGACATTTTAATACAAAAAACTATGATAGAGATTACCAACGACATCTATTATGTGGGTGTCAACGACCGCAACAAGAGCCTTTTTGAGGGCCTGTGGCCATTGCCTTATGGCGTATCTTACAACGCTTACTTGATCAATGACGACAAAGTGTGCCTGATAGACACCGTAGAGGTGGACTTCTTTACACAGTTTATCGAGAATATCAGAGAGGTGATAGGCGACCGCCCCATTGATTATCTTGTGGTAAACCACATGGAACCTGACCACAGTGGCTCCTTGGCACTTATCAAGAAGTACTATCCCGACATACAGGTTGTGGGCAACAAGAAGACCTTTGGCATGATGGCTGGCTTCTATAACATCACTAACAACGAGATAGAGGTGAAGAACGGCTTTACACTTGACTTGGGACACCGCACGCTGAGCTTTACACTCATACCGATGGTACACTGGCCTGAGACAATGGTTACGCTCGACACAAGTTGCAATGTGCTCTTTTCAGGCGATGCTTTCGGCTGCTTTGGCGCACTGAACGGCGGCATATTGGACACTGAAATCAACTGTGATGCCTACTGGGATGAGATGGAACGCTATTACAGCAATATCGTGGGCAAGTATGGTGTGCCTGTACAGAACGCACTGAAGAAGCTCGCCGGTGTAACGATTGACTACATCTGCTCTACCCACGGACCTGTTTGGCACGAGCAAGTGAGCCGTGTTGTAAGCATATATGACCGTCTTAGCAAGTATGAAGCCGCTGAAGGTATCGTGATATGTTACGGCACTATGTATGGCAATACCGAGCGGATGGCAGAGGCAATAGCGCGTGCCGCCAGTCAGGCTGGTATCAAGAATATCGTGATGTACAATGTTTCAAAGACTCATCATTCCTATATCTTGCGCGACATTTTCCGCTATCGTGCCCTCATTGTGGGCGCTCCTACCTACAATGCAGGTCTCTATCATGAGATGGAAGTGCTGCTCAGTGAGGTGGCTAACAAGGAAATCAAGAACCGCCGCTACCTCGGTTGGTTTGGCAGTTACGCCTGGGCAGGCAAGGCTGTTGACCGTATCGGTGAGTGGAACGACACCCGCTTGCACTTTGAAGCAGTGGGTACACCTGTTGAAATGAAGCAAAGCCTTACCCCGGAAACGGCTGCCGCCTGTGCCCAATTGGGCAAAGACATGGCTGAAAGGCTGATTGCTGACCGCACAGCAGAGTAAAAACAGCGGACAATAAAACCAATGCTGCCCGTTCATTGCTTTCATGCAGACCAGTGTTTCTGCATGAAAGCGGTGAACGGGCAGTTGTTTGTTTCAATTCATACTGGACAACTACTTGCAGAAAAGCCCTTTGATTCATATTCTTTTTCATGCTTTTAGCTTTCTGAAAGCATTGCTGTCGACTTGCTTCATTTGCTGACTGATGAGGCTGTTTGTATCCTTATGAATCAAGGTTTTGCATTTACAGGGTTGCCATGCAGGTCTTTTACCTCATAGCGTGTCAGTTTCCCGTCTTTCCATGCCAGGTTTACCACATAGCCGCCGCGGGCTCTCAAACCGTTGATTTGTCCCCCCTTGCGCCACGCATCGGGCAGGGCGGGCAGTGGTTTCAGCCGGTTGTTGTGGCTTTGCAGCAGCATTTCTGCCACACCGGCGGTGCCACCGAAGTTGCCGTCTATTTGGAAAGGCGGGTGTGCATCAAACAAGTTGGGATAGGTGCCGCCTCCATGCCGCTTGTCTGCTCCCCGGTATTTCTCCGGCGATACATAGCTGAGCAGCTGCTTGTAGATATTGTAGGCATGGTTGCCGTCGCCTAAGCGTGCCCACAGATTGATGCGCCAGCCGGTAGACCAGCCAGTAGATACATCGCCTTTGATGCGGAGCGTGGTGGCACAAGCTTTGGCAAGTTCGGGTGTGAGCTGTGGCGTGATGTGCGAACCGGGGTACAATCCTATCAAGTGTGATTGGTGGCGGTGGTGCGGGTCATAGTCTGTCCAGTCGTAATACCACTCTTGCAGGTTGCCTTTTTTGCCTATTTTGTAGGGAGCCATGTGTGCAACGGCACGGTCGAGACTGTCTGCCAGTGCGCCATCGGTGTGGAGCAGCCGTGCCGCTGCTGCGGTATGGGCAAACAGCTCGCGCATGATGGCCAGGTCGGCAGTGGCTCCATAGGCGGTTGTTCCGTGGTATCCCTTGTCGGTAATGTATTCATTTTCAGGCGATGTGGCAGGCGCTGTAATCAGTTCGCCGGGCTTCTTGGGGTTCTCTATCAGCCAATCCAGGCAGAAGCGTGCCGCCCCTTGCATGAGCGGATAGGCGGTTTGGCGCAGGTAGGTAGTGTCTTGCGTAAACAGGTAGTGTTCCCACAGCGTGTTGACCAACCATGCCCCACCCATGTTCCAGTTGGCCCATTCGGGGCTTTCGCGTTTTTCTCCAGTAGGGTTACTCATTGCCCAGATGTCCGAGTTGTGGCTGGAGCACCACCCGTTGCGGATGCCATAGTAGCTTTGGGCGGTGTATTGGCCTGTTGAAGCCAGTGCTTTGATAAACCCGTTGAGGGGCTGTGTCATTTCCGGCAGGGCAGTAACCTCTGCGGGCCAGTAGTTTTCTTCCAAGTTGATATTGACGGTGTAGTTGCCGCGCCAGGGCGACCATAGGTCAGGCGCCCACAGTCCTTGTAGATTGGCAGGCACACCTTCGGTGCGCGAACTGCTGACAAGCAGGTAACGTCCAAACTGGAAATAGAGCTGTTCCAAGTAGCGGTCGGCAGCCGTTGTGCCTGTGTAGTGGCGCAACACTTGGTCGGTGGGCACATCGGCGTTGTATAGTGCACCGTCCAGCTCAAAGCTTACACGGTTGAAAAAGCGTGTATAGTCTGCCTCATGCCGTTGCTGCACCTTCTTGAAAGGTGTGTTGTCCAAGTTGGCTATGGCTTCCATGGCTTCTGCCATATACTCCTTGCCTTCTTTTACAGGGTGCTTGTCGAACCCGTTGAAGCTGGTGGCATTGACCAGATAGAGTGTGGCTTCGGTGGCTCCCGTTATGTGCAGGGTAGAGTCGTTGGCTTCAACGGTGCCCCCCTTGGCATTTACTTTAACGATAGTACTGAAGTGTATGGAGCTGGTATCTGCCCCTGTGGCGTGCCCGTTCATGGTGAGGTATGCCTCAGAGGCTTCTGTATGGTGGGGCAGCAGTGAGGTGAGTGCCACCTCAAAGTTGAGTGCCTTACGGCGCGATGCCTTGAGATGAACGACTATGGCACGGTCGGGATGGGTGGCAATGTACTGCTTTGTGTAGGTTATGCCGTTGCGCTGATAGCTCACTGTGGCCATGCTGCGGTTGAGGTCGAGCGAGCGCCGGTAGTGGGAGACGGCCCCAGAGGTAGCGTCTCGCAGCAAGAGCAGTCCCAGTGGCTGGTAAAACTGCGAGTTGTTGCCTTGCAGCTGCCGCTGCAACGAGTCTGCCAAAGCATAATCTTCGGCAAAGAGCGCCTGACGCACAGAAGCCAAATGGTGCCATGCTGTGCTGTCTTGCTGGCGGTTGACAGGCTGTCCTGTCCATAGTGTTATGTCGTTCAGATAAACGGAGTCGGTGGCAGAGCCGCCATATACCAATGCTCCCAAGCGTCCGTTGCCTAAAGGCAGCGACTCTTCAAAGAAGGCAGCAGGGCGGTTATACCATAGTTTGAGTGGCTGTTGTGCCAGTGCTGCCACGGCAGACAGTGTGGCTGTGAGTAGTAGAAGTAGTGTTTTTTTCATGTATATGAGGTCTTTTGCAAGTGTAGCTGCCCCTGTCTGTTGCCTTTCTTGGCATGAAGGTTCCAGTCGTTTGCACGTTTGCCAGCAGTGACAACAGACGGGTATAGATGAGCCAAAGGTAATTATTTTTCCGCTATGCTACAAGTGCCGGCATAACTTTTTTGCGGTGTTTGTTTCCAAAAGCATAGCTTTCGGCTTTCAAGAGCAGTGCAATCGTCCTGCGATAGCTATGCAATCGCCACACGAAAGCAGCCTTATCGGCTTGCGAAAGCATTGCTCTTGCAAGTCGATAAGGCTGCTTTTGTATGGCTGCGTCTTTGCGCTTTACTTTATCATCTGCGCTACTTGGTTGCGCAGTTTCCTCACATCAATGGGCTTGGCCATAAACTCGTTCATGCCACACTGCATGATTTGCTCGCGGTCTGACATGTAAGCATAGGCGGTAAGCGCCAAAATGGGCACCTCGGCAGAGAGCTTGCGTATCTCTTTAGTGGCTTCATAGCCGTTCATTACAGGCATGTTGATGTCCATGAGTATCAAGTCTACCTTGTTGCGCTTGAAGAGTTCCACCGCCTCCTGCCCGTTCCATGCGTGTATAAGGTCGTAGTCTTTTGCCAGACAGACTTTGATGAGCATAAAGTTGCTCTCGTTGTCTTCAGCCACCAATATGCAGTGGTTGTGTGTAGGCGGTGTGGGTGCAGCCACCACGCTGGCTGACGGCACATGGAAACCTTTGGCAGGGTCAAACGGTATGGTGAACCAGAAGCGCGAACCTTTGCCCAACTCCGAATTGCAGCCTATCTCTCCCTTCATGTTTTCCACCAAGGTCTTGCAGATAGAGAGGCCCAGGCCCGTGCCTTGCTTGAAGCTGTTGAGCTTTACAAAGCGGCCAAACACCGTGTTGACCTTGTCGGCAGGTATACCGCTGCCAGTGTCTTCCACAAAGAAGTAAAGGTCGTTGCCACGCAACTCGTAACCATACGTGATGCAGCCCTTGTCGGTGTACTTGATGGCATTGGTGCTGAAGTTGATGATAAGCTGCGAGAGACGGTTGCGCTCGCCGTGTATCCGGCATTGCGGTAGTCCCTGCTTGTACTCCAGCATGACAGGCTTGTCGGGCTGCATGCGCATGCCGATGGTGCCCTTCAGGTCTTGCATCATCTCGTTGAGGTCAAAGTCGGTGTAGTTGAACTCTATGGTACCTGCCTCGATCTTCGACAAGTCGAGAATGTCATTGACCAGCTCAAGCAGCAGATCGTTGTTGTTCTTGATGATGCCCATATACTGTTGCTTCTCTTGCGGGTCTTCTGTGTTGGACAACAGCTCCGAGAAGCCCACGATGGCGTTGAGCGGTGTGCGTATCTCATGGCTCATGTTGGCCACAAACGACGACTTCATCCGGTTGGCGTCTTCTGCCTTTTCCTTGGCTGCTATCAGGTCTTGCTCCAGTTCCTTGCGGTGGGTGATGATTTGCAGAGAACCCGTGAGCGACTGCGGCGAGCCGTCGGGGCGGCGGCGCTTTACGCGTGCCTGCACCTCCACCCATTGCAGGTTGGGGGCTGTGTCCATGCTGAAGTTCATCTGAACTTCTATTACCACCTTCTTTTCTCTGCCGCTTACCAGCCGCTCTTTCGCGTCTTTTATGATCTGTGCATTATGCTCGTCGAAGTGTTTCCACAGCCAATCCTCACGCATGACGATGTTGCGGTAGTTCTGCCAAGACTCGTTATTGTCTTCTTCATTGTCTTTATTGGGCAGCTGGAAACTGACAACATTCTTGAGCAAGCTCCACTTCCAGGGCACGATGTGCGCTACGTCGAGTGTCATGGAGAGCATGCGGTTGACGCTCTTGATGCGGTTCTGTGCGCTGTGCAGCTCGGTAGTGTCTATGTAGAACACATCCATGTGGCGCCCTCTGTCGCACGGATTGACCACCACCTCATAGTAAGTTTGGGTGGGCTGGTAAAAGTGCTGGAAGGTAACACTGCGCTTCTTCTTGCGCGCTATGGTCATATAGTGGCAGAACAGGGGCGAAGAGTTGGGGCACATCTCGCTGCGCTTGTGGCCGATGCACTGATCCCGCGAGAAGAGCCGCTTGGTGTACGACCTGTTTACATCGCGGTAGATGGAGTCAATTACCTGCCCCTGCTCATTGGCTATCATCTCTTCATACATGTAGAGGATAGGCATGTTCTCGGTGAGGCGGTCCAGCTGCTTCTTCATCTTTACCTCCTGCAGCTTGCGCTTGCGGATAGTGCTCACGGTGTAGAGGTGGTACAGCACGATGATGAGGATGAGGATAAGTACCAGCATGGCTGCCAGCACGCTCAGGATGGCCACTTTATACTTGTCGAAGAAGGAAGGTTCCTCGTTGACATAGGTGGGATTGTCGGGCGGAGCCACGTTTTCCAGTCCTAATTCTTGCAGGCGCTGGCGGTTGAGCACATACTGGCAAGGCACCTGTGTCAGTGCAAGCTTGTAGACAGTGCCGTGCTGTATGAAGTCGCAAGCCTGGTCTGCCAGCTCTTTTCCCACGATGCGGTAGTCGGGTATGAAGCCACCGATGGCCCAGTTGCCTATACCCACCGACGAGAGAGTAAAGGTAGGCAGCGACCTGTTGGCATTGTAGAGCTGTGCGGTGGTGTTGCCCAACACATAGTTTTCGGCGCAGTCAACGCGCCAAGTGCCTATCAGCACGGCATCGCCGGCCCCTAAATTGTGTATCTTGTCGGTAACTTGCTGGAGCGAGAGCACACGTCCGTCGATGAAGCTGTACTTCAAGTAGTTGCACTTGGGTATCATCTTGCGCACATAAGCCTGCATGTTGAGACCTCCATAAGTGTTGTCGCTCAGGAAATACACGGTGTTCACATTAGGGCAATAGTGGCGCATGAGCTGTATGTTCAGCTCAAAGTCGTAGGCATAGAGCACGCCTCCCACAATGTTGTACCGCCCGTTCAGGTCTGTAAACACGCTGTGGCTCTGCGGCATCCACGTCTTTGGGTTGATGCTGTCTTTGGGCAACAGTAGTGTGTGGGCACTGACCAGACCGCACATGATGGGCACATGGTGCGTGTCTTCTTCGTCTTGCGACAGGAAAGCCGACCATGCCTCCTGCCCCAGCAGGATAAAGAGCGAGGGCATGTCGGGGCGGTACTTGTCGATGATGCCTTTCATGCGGTTGCGCCATTGGTTGATTTCAGAAAGGTTCTTGCAGTTCATGTTCTCGATAGAGATGTCTATGTCGGGACCTTTCTCTCTCATCTCGTTGACAAAGTAGTCGAGATTGGTGGCTATGCGCGCTGTTTCGGGATTGTAAGAAGAGATGATTACGATGCGCTTCTTGCCGCTGTTCTGGGCCGGGAGCACCAGAGGCACAGCGAGCAACAGCAGCAGACAACAGATGATATACCGCCGTAGAGCTGGTGATACGTTCATGTAGATAGTGTTTAAAGGTGTATATTGACAGGCAAGCAGACCGCTTGGAGCGGCTGTTGCAGTCGCTTTGGTGCCGGCAAAACAGAGATGGGGCAGCACCGGAGCGGCATGCTGCAAGTATGGAAGTGTTGTATTTGCAAGTTGGCGGTGCCGCTTTTTCAGGCTTGCAGCAGCACTTGGAAGTTGTAGTCGGTGCCCGACGACATGTCTGTCATGATGGTACCGTTGAGCTTTTCAGCCACTTCTTGCGCCATGGTGAGGCAGAACTGGAGGTTATCGTCCATCTCTACGGGGCATTGTCCGCTGATTCGGACCGACAGCAAGCCCCCTTCGTTCTTCCAGCTTACCTCTATGTCGCTGTTGTGGCTGATGTGGCAGGCGCAGATAAGCAAGTTGTTCATGAGTGATCGGAAGAGGCTTTGGTCGGTGCGGGCAAAGAGGCTCTCGGTGGTTACGAGCGACCAGGTGATGTGCTTGTCGCGTGTGATGGGCGACAGCAGTTCTATGGTGGTGTTGATAACTTTGTTGACAGACACCGAGTCGGTGCTGCCTTCGCTCTCTTTCAGCCGTTGTATGGCCCATTCTGTGTATTTCTGCACCGTGGGTTCCTGTATGTCGAACAGGCTTTCGTCTATGAACGAGAGGGGCAGACAGACCGCCAGGTTGCCCAACAGGCGTGCCGTCTGGCTGTGGTTGGCAGTGGCCATGTATGCCAGCATGGTAAGGATGGTCTTGTTGGCGATGGCTTCAGATGCCTGGTCTTTGACGGTTTCCTTGGCGGTATCAGACAGTTTGATGTGGTTGACAATGGTGTTGACCAGCGTCTCTTGTATGAACGGCTTGGTGATAAAGTCGCTGCCGCCTGCCGCAAGGCCTTCTTTGATGTCGAGTTCGGAGGTCAGTGCCGACAGGAAAATGACCGGAATGTCTTTGGTTGAGGGGTTGGCCTTGATTATCTTGGTGGTCTCCATGCCGTTCATGCCGGGCATCATGACGTCCATAAGGATAATGCTTGGCTTCTGGCGCTTGAGCAGTTCGATGGCCTCTTGCCCGCTGGTGGCGCTCATGATGTTGAAGTGGAGTTTGGACAGCATGCCTTTTACCAACAAGATGTTGACAGGTATGTCGTCTACCACCATGACAGAGTACTTTGAATAGTCGGTTTGGGTTAAGTTGTTCTTGTCCATAGCAATTCTTTTTTAGCTGATAACGTAAGTGTTGTATTGTTATTTTATGTTTGTTGTTGACGGGACCGCCGGGCTTTTCGGTGCCTTGTGCAGCCCCTTGTATTATGGTTTCCGCTGGATGGTGTGGCGGTAGTGTGCCGTGCAAGGTGCGCTATGGTCTTGCTATTTGCCCTTGACAAGGCCGTTGATGTCGCACACAAAACCGTTCTTCTCAATCAGCTTGTCGAAGTTGAGCTTGCTGAATGCTGTGTGGTGGGTGCCTATTACCACGGCCTGGTACTTGCCGTTGAGCGGTGAGGGGTCTGAACACACGTGGATGCCATACTTTTCCATCACCTCGTCGGTATTGACCAGCGGGTCGTAAACGGAGGCATGGAAGCCCCGGCGGTTCAAATCGTTGTAGAGGTCGGCTACCTTCGTGTTGCGTATGTCGCTGCAATCGGGCTTGAAAGAGAAGCCGAGAATGAGTATGCGGCCTTGCACCTTGCGCAGGTTTCGCTCGGTAAACCACTGTTCTACGTTGTCTGCCAGCCAATGGGCCATGCCCTCATTGATTTTGCGGGCAGTCTGCAACAGCTGTGGCACGATGCCTACTTGCTGCGACTTGGAAATCATGTAGTAGGGGTCTACGGCTATGCAGTGGCCCCCCACCAGTCCGGGCTTTGCCTCGATGAAGTTCCATTTGGTGCTGGCAGCCTGGCTCACGTCGTTGACATCGATGCCCATATTGTTGAATACCATGCGGAACTCGTTGAAGAAAGCTATCAACACATCGCGCTGGCAGTTTTCCATTATCTTGCAGGCTTCGGCTATGCGTATGCTCTTGGCCTTGAAAGTGCCGTTTTTGAGCACCGAGTTGTATATTTGGTCGATAAACTCTGCCGCCTCGAGTGTGGAGCCGCTGGTAACCTTGCGTATGTTTTCCACGGTGTGCAGAGGGTCGCTGGGATTGATGCGTTCGGGCGAAAAACCTACATAGAAGTCTTTGTTGAGCTTCAGTTTTGAAGTGGTTTCCAGCAAGGGTGCACACACATCTTCTGTCAGTCCGGGGTAAACGGTAGACTCATAGACCACTACATTGCCCTTGGAAAGCAATGCCCCCACTGAGCGGGTGGCGTTGAGCAGATAGCCGATGTTAGGCTCGTTGTCTTTGTTGACGGGTGTAGGCACAGCCACCACATACAGGTTGCAGCTCTTGAGTTTGCTGCTGTCGGTGGTGATGGTCAGCTTACCTTGGAGCGCAAGGCCCAGTTGCTCGTTGACAGAAGGGTCTTCGGTGTTGTTGCCCTGTTGCAGGTCAGCCACTTTCTGCTTGTTGATGTCGTAGCCTACGGTATGGTACTTGTTGGCAAACAGGCAAGCCAAGGGCAGACCTACATATCCAAGTCCGATGACGCCAATCTTTATATCGTCGTTGATGTTTAGCATTATATATCAGTGTTTTATTGATTTCAGTAATTTATTTTTCTATTGTCAGTAGCTTAATGCTCTTTTTGCTTGCCGACATGAGTGTGCGGGCAGTTGTGGGTTTGACTTTTTCCGGTTTGCCATTGCAGTGCTGTCGGGTTCTGAAAGCAGTGCAATCGCATTGCCATTGCACTGCTTTCGCCATGCGATTACAGTGCTCTTGGGCGGTGATTGCGGTGCTCTTGCCGGTGCAGCATTATGCAGCGGCACTACATGCGTTCCAGCTGTGCATAGCGCGAGGTCTTCTTGGGGTTCCATGCGTCTTTGTAAGAGCGCATGAAGAAAAGCTCCTGCAGCTGTGCTGCGGTGCGTGCCAGACGCAGGAAATAGCCTGTGTAGGGCGACATGAGCGGCGTGAAGCGATAGAGAAACAGGTCTTCGCGCCATCGCTCCGACACGATAAGCACCAGCAGGAAGGCAAACTGCGAGAAGAACACCCGGATGATATAGCCTAACAGCATCACCTCAAAGAAGTGGCTGTGGAAGGTCATCAGCAGGTTGATGATGTAGAACACCCACAGAAAGTTGAGCACGCAGTCGTACATGATGTTTTCCATGTTGGACAGCCAATTGAGGAAGTTCCAGTTGCGGTTGGGCAAGAGGATGTCTGAATGCTTGCGTATGCGGAACCTTACCAGCGAGCGTGACCAGCGTATGCGCTGGTGATACAGCTTGTACCACTTGACAGGCACATTGGTCATGCAGATGGCATCGGCGGCAAACTTTACCTTGTAGCCAGCCTTGCGCACCTTTTGCGTGAGGTCGCCGTCAAGGCCCGGACCGATGTCCCAGTAGCCTACGCGCTGCAACACTTCGCGGTCAAAGGCGCCGAAAGCGCCCGATATGATGTGGTAGATGCCTAACTCACTGGTAACGATGCGGCCTACCTGTATTCTCTTCAGATACTCAAGGGCTTGCAGCGAGGAGCAGATGGACTCCTTGTAGTTGCGCACCTTGACGCAGCCTCCTACGGCCTTTACCTCGCTGTCGAGGTAGAAGGGAATGAGGATTTTCTCCAATGCATCGCGGTCGAGCGATGAGTCAGCGTCCAGGTTGATTACATACTTGCCGCGGGCATACTGCGCCCCATAGTTGCTGGCGGCCGCCTTGCCTCCTCTGGCGTTCAGTCTGAAGTAGTGGTCTATCAGTCCGTTGCGCTCCAGATCGGTGCAGATAAGGTAGGTGTCGTCGTCAGAGCCGTCGTCAACCACTATCACCTCAAAGTTGCGGTAGGTCTGCTCCTTGAGCGACATGGCCAACTTGTATATGTGCTTGCCCTCGTTCTTGCCTGGCACAAGAATGGATATAAGCGGATTTTCACGCCTCAGAAAGTGCAGGGCCATCAGCTTGTCTTCTTCCATGTGGCGGTGGCGGAGGGTCATGATGCCTATAACGAGATACTCCAACAGGTAATAACGAGGCAGCTCGACAAAGAACAAAAACCAATAGGTATTGATAATGTTCGACAGCGAGAGCGAAAACAACCATTCTACAAAGTTGTCTGCCTGTATCAAAAATTCCGTTAACATGTCTCGTCCCTCCTTTCTTTCATTTATGCCAAGAAGAATATGGCCAGTGCAGCAATGGCCAGCAGCACACTGGCCAGCACCACCAACAGGGTGATAAGGCGACGGTAGTGTGTTACAGTATTGTCTTTCTTCTTCTTTATCTCGTTCAGTTCCTCTGCCTGCTCCTCCTCCAATGAGATGCGGCTGGTCTCTTGCTGCGTCTGCTCCTCGCCGGTTTCGGTGTACTCATACATATCGTCAGGTTCGGCACCCACAAACTCCAGCTCGCGCAGAAACTGGTCCACCGGTATGCGGTCGGTGTTGTTGGTGGTGTTGCAGGTATAGCATATCTGCTCGCCCGGCTCAATCTTGGATGCCATGCGGCTGATACCTTTCGACAGTTCCACACGGAACAGGCGGATGGTGTCTGGTTCGAAGGTGTCGGTAACGCTGGTCTTGCTCACATAGAAGATGTTGTTGAAATAGGTAATCTTGTGGCCCAAGAACAGTTCGCACATCTCTCCTTGCAGACTTTCCTTGATTTTGGTAGTCTCTTTCTTGTCGTTGAACACCCAGATTTTTGCCACCACCAGGGTAAACACCTTGTTGCCGTAGACCTCGCCCAGCTGCCGGCGGATACGGTTGACGAAGTTGGGGTACTCCATAAAGTTGTCGTAGAGATTGACAAACTGCGAGAAGGTGATGCCCTTTTGGGTGAGCACGCGCACACCCTCGTCGGTAATCTCGTAGTTGATGACATCATGTGGTATCAGCTCGCTTACCAGCGACTCGTGTTCGCAATAGCAACACAGGGCCTTGGTAACAGGAGTGGTGAAAGAGTTGTTGCAGTCGTTGCAGGTGTAGACAGACGCGGGGCGGTCATAGTCTACACCTATGTGGCGCAAGGGACGGTGGCACTTGGGGCAGATAAGCATGCCTCCTTTGTTGTAGCTGGACTCCGGCGACACATTGGCGCAGCGAAAATGGTGGATGATATTCTGCAACCTGAGGTTGCTGCTGTCGCATTTGGGGCAGCATTCCATGTAAATAAGATGGCTGTGGTTGCACTTCGGACAGAGATACTGCTTGACAAGGAACTTGTCGCGGCGGAAAGCTCCGAACTCAAACATGGTCTCTTCAAAGGCAAAAAGCTCTCTGAGGTGGAACAATCCCATCTCATGGTAGTGCTCAAAGATAGGATTGATATAGCCAAGAGACGATTTCTCGATGAGCCGGTGCTCTACCAACTTGATGTCTCTTGACAGCATGAAGCGGCAGATGCGGGCAAACAGCTGGTTGGGAGTGATGGAACGTGTAATTTCCGGCTTGATGCCGTATTTGAAAGTGGCACGCTCTATGCGGTCGATAGTGTCTTGCACCTTGTCTTCGTTGATGTCATTGATAAACTCGTCAATGATAAAGCCTGCCGTGTTCATGCGCCCTTTCAGGGCCTTGCTGGCAAATACGGGCTTGTAGCTGCATTTCCACGACAAGACAGGACTGATGCCTATCAGGATGGTTGCAGCCGTATGGGGCGAGTTTGCCCTGATAAACATGCAGTCATAGTATTCGGGCAAAATATCAAGAGTGGCGTCCACGTCAATGTAAGAGTCAACGGTAAGCACCCTCCTGTTGTTTTTAGTTGTAGTAATGCCTATCATCTGATGTTGCCTTTTTCTTTTTCCTTTACTGTTGTATGATCCTTCTTGCCACCTTGCGGGGCTGTTTTGGCAGTTCGCAGCATGTGGTCGTGAACGTCTTGCACCATTTTCTTGCGAACTTGCATCGTGATTCTGCTTACAGGCCGATACTGTGTGGCATCGCTGCTGCTCTGCTGTGGGCGGGCAGATGCACTGCCTTTATTTTGTGCTTTTGCCGCTTTCGGTGCCGCAGAAGCTTCTTTGTTTGCTATGGATGTGCCCTCTTGGGTGGCGGCAGGAGCCTTGTCTGCCTTGCCGGCATGTGGATTCAACCGTGGCTTGCCTGTCTTCCGTGGTTGGGCAGACGGCTTTTCGCCATTTTCTTTCAGCTTGGGCCGGGGGGGTGTGGTGCGTCCGTATTCATCGGGAAAGGTGTACATGTTCTTCTCGCCCAACTCTACACTGCGCACAAGCTTGTTGACACGCACCTTGACAGGGAACTTGTTGGTCAGTACCCAGTCCGGAACTTTCTGGTAAGGTACGAATTTCAGGTATGCTACAACGGCCTCCACGTCTTTAGAGAAGTTGCTAAGCAAGTGCTTAGGTATCTGTTCCACGCGCAAGCCCAATAACTGGAGGCGGGCTTGTGCGGTGATTTCATCGTTGAAGATGACTTCTGCGTCTTTGGCGTTCCACAGGTATTTCACCTTGTTGGCAGGCACATAGACCACCACGCCCAGATGGCTGGCTTGGTAATCGGTGTGCTGCAAGGCCATGATTTGCTCTTCCTTGAACACGATAGTGCTGTTGGCCACATTCACATCGGTAACGAAACCGTCTGCCAGCGAGGTGGTGTAATGCACCATGCTGCGGTCATACTTGGCACCGTTTCTCAGGTGCGGCATCAGGTTTCCGCCTTTTCTTCCGTACGGTCCGCTGATAAAGCGCATCACGTTGCTCTTCATGCTGGAGTATATTCTTACCTTGTTGATTTGCTTGCGCAGCTCTTGCTGCACCTCGGCTATCTCTGCATCCAGCTCGTTTTGTTTGGTATTGTTGGTCAATCCGAAATAAATGTCTTTCTGCTCTGAGGTTTTTTGGCGGCGCAGTTCAGCCAAACGTGTCTGCAACACGGGTATTTCCTGTTGCGCCAAGCGGGCTTGCAGCTCCATGTCATTCTTGTCTCTTACAGCCACAGGAATAGTGTTCAGGCTGTATTGATTGAGCAAATTGTCGAGCAATATGTATGAATAGAGGGTGTCGCCCGCCTTAACCTCGTCGCCTACATTCTTGTAGACATCCAGCACTACGATGTCGCCCAAGGCTCTGATTTTGGTGTCGTCGAGCTTGATATAGCCGTCGTAGGTGGCATAGATGGTCCGATTAACAACGTAATAGGCAAGCAATGCCACTACACCGAGAAAGATGCAGGCAAAGATAACTTGCTGTTTGGCCAAGCGCTTGCTCTGTTCGTGCAGCATCTGCTCTGCGGCTTGCTCCTGTGGGTTTTCATTATAATGAAACTCGTTCATGGTTGTTAATCTTTTCTTTGTTTGAAAGTGAATGTAATATAAGGCTGCATTTGCCTCAGTCTGTTATCTCTATCTCGCTGAAGATGCCTTCTGTTGCGTTGAGGCTGGCAGCCTTCTGTATCTCTATCATGGCCAGTGAGCGGTTGAGCATGAGCTTGTACAGCCGCTCAAGACTTTTCAGATATTCGTTGTACTCTTCCATTCTCACCAGATAGTTGTATCCTTTTTTCTGGTGAAGATAGGCGTTGCGGCGTATGTCTACGTAGCGTTGCAACTGGTTGATGTGGTAGTTCTCCGTGTTGATGGCACGGTTGATGTTGGCTATTCTCTTCAGCAGCACTTCGCATTGGGTGCGCTTCTGCGCCATGTCTACATCTCTGCCGCTTCTTAATATCTCCACTTCTGTGGCAAGGGCTTTCTTCTTTCTGCCGCTCTCATCGTAGAGGGGGATGGTAAAGCGCAGGCCTACGTCGGCATTGTTGCTGAACTTGTTGTTGCTGGTCCAGTAGGAAGACCACCTTACAAACGGTGTCAGCCGGGTGGTGGAGAGGTAGTTGGTCATGCTGCTTTTGTTGGTGGCGATGTCTTCTCTTACCTTGCTGATGCGGGCATCCAGGCCTTCCATGTCGGCAGCCCGCCACAAAGCCGTGGTGTCTACCACCATGAGTGTGGGCTTGATGAAGCACATGTGCACCTTTGACAGGTCAACATTGGCACTGATCATCGACAGTTCGTATTCGGCATTCATCTTGTCGTTGATGACTTCTATCATCTTGTCGTTGCTTATTCTGTCGCGTTCCAGCATGTATTGGTATGCCTCATTCAGTATATCAAGGTTCTCAAGGCGCTGCGCTATCACTGCACCGATGTATTGGTTGACTTGCTCTGTGAGCAGGTCGGCAGCCTTGTCGTAGATGTCGGCATTGAGATGGCGCTGCTGTTGCAGCCTGTCCAGCTCGTTGTTGAGCTTTATGTCGTTGTATTTTTGCTGTCCGTGGTAGTACTTGCTGTTGATGATGTTCCATCCCACTTCGGCTTGTGCCTTTGCTTTATACACCGACACGTCGTCTTCATCTCTGTCGGGTTTCAAGGCTTCTTCGGGCCGGGCATATATCTGTCCGGTTATTTCCAGTCCTGTGTTGCGCTTCAATGCCAAAGCTTCATGTGCTGTCTTGGCAGCATAGAGCGAGTCTGTAAGTCCTGAAGCGCTGTGCTTCATGAGTGCTTGCAGCCGTACGACAGGCAGACTGACGGTGCCTGCTGAAGACAGAAGTGAGTCTAATTGGGTAAACCGTTGCTTGAAGTGTAGGAGCACTGTCTCATTGTTGAGGTTTTCATAAACCAGCATCTTGGGGCTGAACTTGGTGCGTGCTGACTGTGCCCGCGTGTCAATGCCCGTAGTAACGGTAAGTCCTATGGTCAACAGGACAATGTATAGTAAATGTCTCAACACAGAATAATGCATTTCTCTTTTCTCTATTGATAGCAGGCAATCGGTTCTTTCAGCGTGCTATCATAGTTCCTTTGGTTTATGGCGGGCGTGCTTTCGCATGGCCCGACTTTTCATATTCTTTTCTGCATGGATGGCAAGCGGAGTGCTGTTTTTGCTCAACCGTGCTTTGCCTTTGCGGTTTTCCTTACTCTATGTTTTTCTGCAATAGCTCTAACATACAGTAGGTTATCTCTATCCTTTGACGTTTCCTTTACTGATGGGTTCCATGCTTCACCTTTAACATGGAAAATGCAGCCGCCGACATCAGCAGCTGCATCTTCTTGCTTCGTAGAAAAATCTTGTAGCATAAGGTGGACCATAAGTCCACCTTTAAGATTTTAGCATAATTATTTCTTGGTGTTTGTAAGTTTGAACACTTGCAGACGGCTCTGGCCATAAGCTACATAGATGTAACCATCGTTGTCTACATATACGTAGTTGGCTGAGTTCTTGTCGGTGCAAGCGCGGTGTGTAACCTCGTTTCCGTTCTTGTCGAGCACTACGAGACCGTAACCGCCACACGCTACATAGATATAATCGCCTTTTACTGCTACACCGTTGGCATAACCCTTCACCTTGCCGGTTTGTGCGTTGACAGGAGCTGTCCATGTCCAGGTAGCGGTAGTAGAACCGTTTTGGAATGCGCTGATACCGTTGGCGTTGCGACATACGTAGAGGTTGTTGCCGTCTACGGCGATGGTGTTCTTGCCGTTGTTAGGCTCAATGGCACCTACTGTGTAAGTCTTTTCAGGGTTCGTCATGGTAGCATCGGCAAATACCTCAACAGTACCGTTGATTGCGGCATCACCGTTAGTGTTGCGGCTGTCATAGCGCAGTGCGTAAATCTTGTTGCCGCTTACTGCCAAGTGCTTTGCCTTGCCGGCTGTTTCAACAGTGGTAAGCAGCTTGTTGCTGTTGTTGAAAACCTCGTAACCTCTTGTGCTTGCCACGATGATGTTGTCGCCATAAGGCACTACACAGTTGGCATCGAAGCCGTTCTCCACGTTCTTCTTGGCCAGGTTGACAATGTTGAGCGCCTTGTCTGCGGTGCTGATAGTGTTGCCGCTGAGGGCGATATTGCCGAGCATGCCACCTTCTGTATATGAGCTGCCTGCCAGATAAATCTGGTTGTTGGCTACCAACAGGTGATTGTAGTCGAGGTCGTTCTCTGAGTCAGCCACGTATTGCTTTAGCTCTACGTTGTTTCCGGTGCGTGTGAAGTACTCCAGGCAAGCGCCATGACCGGTGCCACGGGTGTGGTATGATACATAGAAGTTGCCTGTTGCACCCTCTTGTACGGCAGTGGCAGAGATGTCGTGTGTATGGTCGTAAGCGATGGAAGAGACAACATCGAGTTTTGGTTTTGTGATAACCTGATCTGTATTCATCCCGTAACCGCAACCGTCGGCAGTTTCCTTTACTTCAACGCCGGCGCGGGCATACTTCAGGTAAGAAGCTGTGATGTCCAAATCGTCAAAGTCTACCTTGTTGGCAGCAGCCTCGGCACCGTTCTTGTAGGTCTCGTTGAACTCGAGCAAGAATGCCTGGTTGGTATTAGGAGTGGCAAAGTTGTTGATCTGGTCGTTGCCGGCATAGATAAACTTGTCTGCCTTTACGTAAGCCACAGCGTTGTCACCGTTGAGCTTGATTTGTCCGTTGGTGTTGTCGGTAGTATAGGTACCCATCTTGATGCCGCCCTTGTTGCCCAATACAATCTGGCTGTTGCCTTTCTGGGTTACAGTGCCAACGCCTTTGTTGTAGACGTTCAGGTAGTTGGTCTGCAATACGGCTGTACCGCTCAAGTTGAGCGCACCTTCTACGGTTACAGAGCAGTCGGTATAGAGCTTGCCGCTGTAAAGGTCAAGGTCGTTTGCCAGTAATGCACCGCCAAAGTGCACAGCAGCCTCGTTGTCTATTTCAGCTTTCTTCTCCCAGCTTTCGATATTGGCATCGGCAGTAGCGCTTGGAGTGATGAAGCCTTTGCCTGTTACATTGATTTTGGCATTGTTCCTGACTCTCAGTCCAGACACTCTGAGAGATCCGTCTACGTAAAGGTTAGAGTAAATGTCTGCCATCTTGTCGGCAATGCTTAAGTTGCCTTTCTTGTAGAAGTATCCGCCATTGTGCACCACGAAGCGGTCTGCCACAGCTACATCGCCATAGCAATAAATCTTGTCACCGCTTGCAGTGAGGCTTGCTGAGAGACCTGTGCCTGTGAAGTCGAGCTTACCGCCGGTCAACACGTAGATGGTATTGTTGCTGTTGGTACCGCTGTAACGTAGTGTACCGCCTTTCTGCACATAGATGGTCAAGCCGCTCAGCTTGTTGGAAGTGGCAAATTCTACTGTCTTTCCTTTGGCAATATAGTAGGTTGTGCCTGCTGTTGCAGCGTTGGCATCTGTCAGCTCTACGGCTTCTGCAGGAGTAGTAGGCTCTGCGGGCATGTCGAGCAGACCGGCAAAGAGGGTTGCGTCAGCAGCCTTGTTGGCTGAAGATGTCTTGTAGTTGGTTACGCGTGCTGCCAAAGAAGTAGCATCAGAACTTGAATTGAGGGTAAGACCAGTGATGTCGGGGGTAACACCTGGCTGGGTGTTGTCATCACTGCTACAAGCAGTAAACAAGCTTACTGCCAGTCCCATTAATACGATTACTTTAGATGTTTTCATTCTTATGATTGATTAAATTATACGTATCATATTCTTTCAATAATCATTCGGTAGTCTCTAAAATAATAAAATGTGCTACTCTTTTCTTCAGATAATTAGTATTTAAATGTTGGGTCGCCGTTTGACAGTGGCTGGGTTAAATAGATGATAGAATGCAGCAAATGCTTTATGTGCTGTTGGATAGTGATTGGTTCCAAGCATTTGTTTTTTCAATAGAAGTTTTCTTTCACACGTTACTTTATCAGACTATTCGCTTGCAAATATACGTAAATTTTGTATTTATAATAAGGTTATTTAGTTAAATAAATTTAATTGGTATATGAAATGAATTTACTTTTTCTTTGTTCTCGCTTTTTTAGTTGGTGCGTGAGGCTCAGAGAGTTAAGCTGTTGGCTCTTTCCTTCAGCCATCAACGGTTGCTGCTGTGGGCTGGTTGCACTGAAACGGGCTGATGCCCACGCTGTGTTCACCTGTTGCCCGCGCCTTGGGCATCGAGTGCCCACGCCTTGGGCACTCAGCGGGCATAGTCCTTTTGCTTCGAAAAGTCCTGCTGTCAAGCCCTTCGACAGCATGCTTTCGTATAGCTGCGGCGGCATCTTTTTGTCTTTGCCTTGCCTTTATACCGAAAAGCCGGGCTTCTGTTATGCCCTGAAATGAAAGCAACTCATGCTTTGTCTTGACTGTAAAGGATGATGGAATGCTGCTTGTTTCGGGAAAAATAAAAGAGAGAAGAACAGGCAAGTTCTTCTCTCTTTGTTGTCATATTGTATGGAAATCCGTGTGTTTCTTGTACTTTCTTTACAGAAATTTGTATTTTTCTTGTCAATTGTACAGATAGGAATCAACGTTTTTCTTTACTGTTTTTTATCAGCGTTTAATGTGTATCTTTATTTCGCATTGTTGAATTTGAATACTTGCAAACGGCTCTTTCCGTAAGCTACATACAGGTAACCGTTGTATTCGGTTACATAGTTGGCTGAGTAGCCGCACTCGCGGTGGGTCAGCTCTGTGCCGTTCAAGTCGAGTGCTACGAGACCGTATGAACCGTAAGCCACAAACACATTGTTGTCAGTTACACAGCAACCGTTGGCGTAAGCCTTGTAGCTGCCGTCTTTGTTGATAGGATTCTTTATCTGGAAGGTCCATTTTTCTGTGCCTGTTGCCTCATCGAAGCATCTTACGCCAGATGCACCCAAGCATACATAGATGCGGTTGTCTCTTACGGCTATTACATTTTTACCGTTGTTAGGCTCAACCTGTCCAGCCTTGAAGCGCAGCATTGGCGTGCCTTGCATCTGTGGGTCGGCATCGCGGTCGAACACTTCTACATAAGCATCGATAGCCTCGTCAGGGTCATTCGTGCGGCGGTCGAGCACCAGTGCAAAGATCTTGCTGTTGCTTACGCACAGATGCTTGGCCTTGCCGCTCTTGGCTTGGTCTATGCGTGCATAAGTGTCATCGTTGCTGTAACACTCATATCCGTTTGTACTTGCCGTAAGCAGGTGCTTTGCCTTGCTGGGTTCATTGTCCAGTACCACGCAGTTGACGTCAGACTTGCCTGCTTTTGCATCCAAAGGCATTATCTGTAAAGGCTGCTTTACATAGGTGTTGCCCTCCGCGTTTTCCGCTACCGAAGACACGTCTTTCAGCAATCCGGTAGACGGGTCAATGTCCATATAAGCCAGCATGCCGCCTTTCTTGGCGTGGTTGCCGGCCATATAGATGCGGTCGCGTGTCTTGTCAATCATGATATGGTTGTAATCAAGCATATCCTCATTGTCTCTGAGGTATTGCAACAGCTTCACTTGCTTGTTGGCATCTACCGGTTGGAACACCTCCAGGCAGGCACCTTGTGAGTTGCCGCGGGTGTGGTAAGACATGTACATCTTGTCTTTCTCGCTGTAAGGAGCCACACATGTAGCCGAGATATCATGGGTGTGGTCATAGTCAATGCCTGAAATCAGGTCGAAGGTAGGCACTGAAGGGGTAGTGGGCTTGTCGTTGTAGCCCGTATTGTTGTTGCAATCGCTCTTCTTGACGATAACGGCTGCCGCCTCGGAAGCATCGGCTCTGTGTACGTTGTTGCCGTTGAAGTTCACGCCGACAGGGTTGCCGTTGACATAGAATTTGCCGTCAACCACCACGTGAGAGTTGTCGCCGGGGGCACCGAAAAAGTCAACACTGTAAGTGCCGTCTGCCTCTTGTGCACCATTGTTGAAGTTGAATTGGCCTGCCCTTACGTATGCACTGGCATTGTCGCCCTTGATGTATGTCTTGGCTATATCTTGGTTGTAGCATGCATATTCGCCTTCCACGTCAATCATGCTTTGGTCTGAGAGCACTACATTAGCACCAGAACTCTGCACGAAGCTCTTGGCTTTGCAATAGCTGATTTCGATGTTTGAACCACTGTTCATGTTGAGATTGCCGTTGATGGTGGCACTACACTCGTTGAAGAACTTGGCTCCGCTGTTCATGCTCATATCGCCATTGGTGTAGAATTTGCCGCCAATGTGCATGGCAGTAGGTTTCGTCCATGTGTCCCATTCGTTGGCAGGACCGTTTACTCTGAACTCTCCTGTTCCGGAAAGGGTGCAGTCTCCGACAATGTTCAGCACCGCCCCGGCGTTGTCCATGGCACTTGCCTTGAGGCTTCCGCCTATGTAGCATTGGCTTTGCACATCGAATCTGTTGTTGCCCAAGTCAACATCGCCTATGGTATAGAAAGGGCCTTGAATCTGGAATTTGGAGGTAATGCCGGAGAAGTCTATTGTGCCAAAGTTGACAACAGTAGCCTCATGCAGCGGGTTAGTGTCGGCACCGAGAATGAGTTTGCCGCCTTTCAGCACCACAATCTTTGTGCTTGCGTTGCAATATACACCGTTACCGGTATTGAATGTACCGGCTATATAGATGGTGGAGTTGCTGTAATTAGAGCTATATTGATAGGTTTCGCCAGCCGGTATATAGTATTCGCCGGCCGGTAAGTCCCAAACATTAGATCCGGTATAGTCGCCCATCTTCAATGCTTTGGCAGAAGCAGGAACCGTGGTTGGCTCGGTAGGCATGCCGAGTACATCCTTAAAAAGGGTGGCGTCAGCAGCTTTCCTGGCTGTGTTACTTGACTTGTAGTTGGTTACACGCGAGTTTAAGTCGGCCACGTTGCTGTTTGAAACCACCGCAGAACCCAAGACGTCAGGTTTTACACCACCGGCTTCAATTACATCGTTGTCGCTGCTACAACTGGCAAACAAGGCTGTTGCCAAGCCCATGAGGACAATAAGTTTAGATGCTTTCATTGTAATTGTAATGTTTAAATTGTTCTCAAATATCATTTTTGTTGTCATTCTATTTCACTGGTTTCCCCCTTAAACAGGGCATTTTGTATGAAATATTAACGATAGATGAAATCAGTTTATAGAATTATAGGTATCTGATAATTAGGTATTTGTTTGCAAAATTAAGAAAAACATAGATTAGTTCCATGCTTGTTAAGTTAAATTATATTAATTGGAAAATGTCTGTTATCTTGCGTTTACTGTTTGTTGCTTTATTTGAAATAATAAAGTTGCGTGTCTGGTTTGCGGCTTATCCAAGTTTGCTTAGGTGCTTGTAAAAGAAAGATGCAGACCAAAGTGGCTTTCTCTTCCTATTCAAAGCCACTTGAGTCTGCATCTTGTCATTTTATAATTACTTGTGTCTTTACACTTGTATCGTGTCCTTTATTCACAAGTAAAGGTAGCTGTTCCTCTTACATCGGTCTCGCTGGCACAAACGTAAGCCTTGAACTTGCCCGGTTCTACCACAAAATTGTGGGTCTTGGTAGACCAGTATTGCAGGTCTTCACCTGTGATGTCGAAGCTTACGGTCTTGGTTTCGCCGGGATTCAGACTCACTTTCCGGAAGTTTTTCAGCTCCTTTACTGGGCGTTCTTCAGCAGATTTTTCATCACCGATAAATAGTTCTACCACTTCTTTGCCAGCCACTTTGCCTGTGTTGGTAACGGCAACAGACAGGGTTATCTTGCCGTCTTTGTTCATGGTAGAGGTTGAGAGCGAAGGCTTTCCATACTTGAATGTGGTGTAGCTCAGACCATAGCCGAAGGGGAATTGAGGCTCAATCTTCTTGGTGTTGAACCAACGGTAGCCCACATAGATGCCCTCATCGTAGTAGACTGTATCATTCACACCGGGATAGCTGCGCTTACCTGATACGAAGCATGAGTAGTCGTTTTGCTTCTTGGCAAAGGTAACAGGCAGCTTGCCGCTTGGATTAACCTTGCCGGAGATGACCTCTGACAGGGTAGTACCGGACATGGAGCCTAAGTACCAGCAGTGAAGCATACCCTTGATGCTGTTGATCCAAGGTGTAGCAAAGGCGTTGCCGCCAAATGTTACCACCACGATGTTCTTCTGTATCTTTGCCAAGTCGGCTATCAACTCATTCTGCCCGAACGACAGATTGTAGTCTTTGCGGTCTGAAGCCTCACAGTCTTGGTAGCCATTCTTGTTGAGTCCGCCTATAAATATGATAAGGTCGGCTTTGCGTGCCTTCTCCAACGCCTCTTCTTTAAGCTTCTTGAGCGAGTCTGGGTTCAGCTTTTCCTGGTCGGCATAGAGTGCTCTGCCCGTATAGTAACCTTGCGCATAGTCTATTTTGTCACCGTAAACAGCTTTCAAACCTTGCAGCGGCGAGATATCCATCTTGGTCTTCAGTTCAGACGATCCGCCGCCTTCGCTCATGTTTCTTGTGGCATTGTCGCCCACTACCAATATGCGCTGATACCTGTTGGACTGCAATGGCAGTATGCCACCTTGGTTTTTCAGCAGCACGATACCCTCTTCTCCTATCTTCCGGCAGGCATCATAGTGTGCTTCAGAGCATTGTGAACCAATCACTTTATTGGCGTTCATGGCTGTGCGGAAGATAGTTCTCAGCACGCGTGCAGCCTTGTCATTAAGCACACTCATGGGTACTTTGCCCTCCTTTATCAATGCTTCAAAGGGGTCTGCCAGGTGATAGGTGTTGTAGCCTTTGCTCTTGTCTTCGGTCTTTCCGTTGGTATCGGTGCCCATTTCTATGTCCAGTCCGCAAGTAGCAGCCTGCCAGTCATCGTGTGCTCCGCCCCAATCGCTGATTACTGCACCGTCAAAGCCCCATTCCTTTTTCAGTATCTTGTTGAGCAGAGAGTCGTTGTGGCAGAGGTGCTGACCGTTCCATATAGGGTAAGACCCCATCATTGTCCACACGCCAGCCTGCTGCACACACTTCTTGAAGGCAGGAAGGTAAATCTCTCTGAGTGCCCTTTCGCCCACGTTTACATTGACAGTGAAGCGGTCCCACTCTTGATTGTTCAGTGCAAAGTGCTTCAGGCAGCACGCCACACCATTCTTCTGTGCGCTCTGAATGTAGGGCACAGCCATTTCGCCTGCCAGATACGGGTCTTCGCCCATATATTCGAAGCTGCGTCCGTTGAGCGGAACACGGGCTATGGTGGTGCCAGGTCCGAGCAGGACATCCTTGCCGCGGAAGGCAAATTCCTCGCTTACGGCATTGCCGTATACTGCGCTAAGGTCTCTGTTCCAGGTAGAAGCTAAGCAGGTCAATGAAGGAAACGCCACGATAGAGTCGTTGGTCCAGTTGGCTGTTTCCCATGTGTTCCAGTCCACTTCTGCGCGCACTCCGTGAGGGCCGTCGCTCATGTTCAGCTGTCGGATGCCCAATCTTGGCACGCCAGCTGACGTAAACTTGCTTTGTGCATGGAGCAGTTGTATCTTTTCATGCGTAGTCATTCGCGACAGAGCATCCTGCACGCGTGCCTCTACTGAGGCGTTAGGGTCCAGATAGACGGGTTTTGGGGTTTGTGCAGAGGCAGTTGCGGCCAGTGCCAAAGCCAAGGTAGCTGATAGTAATATCTTCATGTTTATAGCTAAAATATTAGTTGGTTAATGTATGTTTTTTAAAGTGTTGTTCAATAAGCAGGTGTTCATGACAGGCGAACAAGCACCTGCTTGAAAATTTGTTATTGCCTTATTTTACTGTTATTTCAGTGCTTCCGTCTTTCAGGTCGTAGGCTTTGGCAGTCAGTTTCACCTTACTCGGTTGCTTGCCAGCCTGTATTACAACCATACATTTGCCGTAGAGCGCGCGGCGCTTGTTGTCTTTATATCGTTCGAGCGACCATTGACTGCCGTTGTCAACGCCTGCTATGGTGGCGTTACCCTCCAGCTGGAAGAACACTTGATTGTCGGCATGCGGGCAGAGATTGCCCTCTTTGTCTACCACTTCCACGGTAACGAAAGTCAGACTCTTGCCGTTGGCCGTCATTACAGTGCGGTCTGGCGTCAGCTTGATGCGGTCTGGCTGTGCGGCAGTGCGTATCACTTGTGTGGCTACTGTCTTGCCGTTCTTGCGCGATACCGCCTTTATTTCGCCTGGTGTAAATTTCACCCGCCATGCCACATGATACTGGTGGCTGTCAGCTTTGCGCCGTATGCCTTGGCTCTTGCCGTTGATATACAGTTCCACTTCATCGGCATTGTTGTAGTAGCACCACATGTCAATGTCTTGTCCGGGCAGCCAGTTCCAGTGCGGAAAGAGGTGCAGCACGGTCTTTGCGGTCCATTCGCTCTGATACATATAATATACATCCTTCTTGAACCCCGCCAAGTCTATGATGCCAAAGTAGCTGCTGTGGGCAGGGTAGGCATAAGGCGTAGGTTCGCCTATATAGTCCCAGCCGGTCCATATAAACTGACCGGCACACCATGGCGTATGTTTTACCACGTCCCAAGTGGTCTCATGTGTGCTGCCCCATGGCACATGGCAGTTGTCATAGCTGCTGCATTGGTAAGAAGGGTCTGTATACGGCATCCACCATTCCTGCGGTGCCGTCTTGACTACATCGCTGGGCATGGTGTAGAAGCCCCGTGTTTGCAGTGCCGACACGCTCTCTGTCATCAAGAAAGGCTTGCCGGGAAAGTTTTCGGGCACGTCTTTTATCCACTGGTGGTGATAGTTGAAGCCTATGATATCCAGTGCATTGCTCTTGAACAGGTGGTTTTTGGGGTCCGGTTCGTTGCATCCTGCGGTAACAGGACGGGTGGCATCGTGTGCCTTTACCACTTCAACCAGTCGTTTGGTGAGCAGCGAGTTGACGCTCATTTCACCGTCTTGAGCCAGCGAAGAGGCGTCGTGGCCAAAGTTGAGGATTAAGTTGGCCTGTTCGGCAGACAGTGTGTCGGCATCAGCAGATGACCACTGTTCCAACACTTCGTTGCCAATGCTCCATATCATGATGCTCGGGTGGTTGCGGTCGCGGCGCACCAAGTCGGACAAGTCGCGCTCAAACCATTTGTCAAAGAAGCGTGCATAGTCGTTTTGCGTCTTCTTCCTGTGCCACATGTCAAACGATTCGTCCATCACCACGAAGCCCATGGTGTCGCACATGTTGAGCAGTTCCGGGGCAGGAGGGTTGTGGGTGCAGCGTATAGCGTTGCATCCCATCTCTTTGAGTGTGCGCAGTTGGCGGTAGAGTGCATCCTCATTGAGTGCAGCCCCCAAGCATCCCAAGTCGTGGTGCTGGCATACACCGTTCAACTTCATGGCTTTACCGTTGAGCGAGAATCCCGTTTTGGGGTCAAAATGAAAGGTTCTTACTCCCGTGTTGACGGTATCTGTGGCTACCACTTGCCCGCCTACGATGACCTCTGTCGTTACCTTATATATATAAGGGCGGTCTACCGACCACAGCTGTGGGTTGCTGAAGCTGAGCTGTTGGGCAGTGGCTGCCAATGTGGCGGTGCCGTCTGTCAGGTCAGTATAAGTGAAGTAGGTGCTGGCAGGCACATTGACGGTTTGCTGCCGCTGCGCCACTGCGTTGCCGTTGGCATCTGTCAGTGTGTGTCTTACTGTGGCTTTGGCGCTGTTGGACGTGCTGTTTTCCAGTTGTGTGGTAACGGTTACAATGGCCTTGTTGCGCCCTTTGAGGGCAGTGCTGACCGTTGTGCCCCAATGGGCAATGCTGACGGATGCCGCCTTTACCAGCCACACATGCCGGTAGATGCCACATCCGCTGTACCATCTGCTGTTGGGCTGGTCGCTGTTGTCTACCCTTACGGCCACCGTGTTGTTGCCGTCTTTGCTGAGATAGGGCGTCAGTTCGTATCTGAAACTGCTGTAACCATAAGGCCGTTGCCCTAACTTATGCCCATTGATATAGACGGTGGCGTTCATGTACACACCGTCAAAGTCAATGTAATAGCGGTTGGATGCAGCGGTGGCAGGGTCAATGTACAGTTGCTTTCTGTACCATCCCACGCCTCCAGGCAGTGCTCCACCGCTGGCGCCCGACGGGTTTTGTGCTAGAAAGTCGCCTTCTATTGCCCAGTCGTGGGGCAGGTCAAGCAGCCGCCAAGCATGGTCGTTATAAGTAGGTTGGAGCATGACGGCAGAGTCTGCCAGTGCAAAGCGCCAATCCGCATCAATACATTGTCTGGTCTGCGCATGTGTGACGAGTGCCAATGACAAGAAAAACGAGAGTATGGACAGTTTTTTCATACAGTGTAAAGTTTGATAATAAGTAGGCTGTTAGCCGGGCTTTGGAGGATGAGTGTTGGGCAACGGCTGTAGCCCCTTGTCCTTTTCTCTTGGAACAAGGGGCTGTTTGCCGTTTATAGCTTTACCGTCAGGGCTTTGCCGTTATAGTTGACCAAGGTGCCTTGCGGACTGTCAAGGTCGAGCTGTTGCTGTTTGTCGGGCGATACCACCACAATATTGAAGCGGCGGTTCTTCAGCATGCCGTTGAACGAGCCTTTGCGTTGCCCGATGGTCAGGCTCTTGTCGGCCTCGTTGTAGCGAATGTCAATAGTGGCATACTTGCCCTTTTCGTAATTATAGTTTGTACCTTCGTCTTCGTAGAGCGTAAAGGCAGCATCCTTGCCGGTATAGACATAGAGGTTGATTAGCTCGGCGGGCTTTTGGTCGCTCCATTCCATTTCGGGCCCGAACGGCACGATAGCGCCCTCGCGCACAAACACCGGCATCTTTTCGTAAGGTGCATCAGCCATGATATTTTGTCCGCCCTCATAGTGGCGTCCTGTGTACAGGTCGTACCAGCCACACTGCTTGGGCAGGTAAACCTGGCGCGAACGGGCCTTGTAGTAGCCCACCGGGCAAGCCATGAAGGCAGGTCCGAACATCCATTGGTTGCCTATATTGTTGACAGCAGGATCGCTTTCAAAGTCCATGACCAGTCCGCGCATCAGCGTATAGTCGTTGAAGTGTGCCCATGCCGCCATGCTGTAAAGATAAGGCATCATGCGGTAGCGCAGCTTGTCGTAGTATACAATGGCCTTGTAGGCAGGATGCGACTCCGGCGCAATGTTCCATACCTCGCGTTCGGGCCACTGTCCGTGGGTGCGGTAGAGCGGGATGAAGCATCCAAACTGGTTCCAGCGTGCTTGCAGCTCGCGCCATTCCTTGAGGTCTTCGGTCTCTATGCCCGTCTGGTTATAGTAGCCTTGTGCTTTCATATAACGGTTTTCCACGCAGAAGCCACCTTGGTCCATACCCCAGAAAGGTATGCCGCTCATAGAGAAGTTGAGACCTGCCGTCATCTGTGCGCGCATGTCTTCCCATCGTGTTCCTATATCGCCGCTCCATGAGGCGGTGCTGTATCGCTGCAAGCCTGCAAAGCCGCTGCGTGTCAACAGGAACACACGCTTGTTGTTGTTGACGCTTCGCTGTCCGTTGTAGATAGCGTCTGCATTGACAATGGAGTAGGCATTGAAATACTCGGTGCTGGAACCTAAAGCCGTAGGTCCGCAGAGAGCTTTGCGGTAGTCGATAGGTGTGCAGTCGCGCACGTTAGGTTCTGAGGCATCCATCCACCAGGCATCCACGCCTTGCTTGTATTTTGAATAGAGGTTCTCGTCCATCTGTCGCCAGAACATCTTGCGTGCTCCAGCCGAGTAAGCATCGTAGAATGAGCCTACATAGCCCGGTCCCACCCAGTCGCGTATAGAGTCTTTCACAGCCTGGTGATACATCCATCCGTGGCTGTCCAACTCTTTGTAGTTCTTGGTATTGCAGTAGAACTTGGGCCATACCGATATCATGAACCTTCCGTGCATGGCATGTACACTGTCGAGCATGGCCTGCGGGTTGGGATAGCGGGCTGCTTCGAACTGGTGGCTACCCCATTGGTCTTCAGCCCAATAGTTCCAGTCTTGCACGATATTGTCTATTGGAATATGGCGTTTGCGAAATTCTGCCAGTGTCTGCTCTATCTCACCTGAGGTCTTGTAGCGTTCTCTGCTCTGCCAGAAGCCCAAAGCCCATTTCGGCATTACCTGCGCCTTGCCTGTCAGAGTGCGGTAGCCACTGATTACCTGGTCCATGTTTTGACCTGCTATGAAGTAGTAGTCCATGTCGCGGCTCATTTCACTCCAGATAGACACCTGCTGCTGTTGCTGCTCGCTTACTGGCTTGGCAGCCCGCAGTCCGCAGTAAGACACGTCGCCGTCAGGCTGCCACTCTATGCGCAGATGCGTCTTCTTGCCCTTTGTCAGTGCCACATTAAACTTGTAGGAATTAGGGTTCCAAGCCGTGCGCCAGCGCTCTGCCACTGCCTCTTTGCCGTCAACAAATACTTTAACATAGCCCGCATAGTATAGCAAAAAGCGGTAAAGATAGTCTTCAGGAGCCTGTATCCAGCCTTCATACACCACGTTGGAGCCATTGAGCTTGAAGCCTTTGGGCAGGTTAGGTATCATGCGCGAGTTCTCATAATAAAGCGAGTCTTCGCGGCGCACCAGTTGGTAGCCGTCCTTGTCTGTATAGATACCTGTCAGCGCACCGGGTTTCCCATCGCGGTCGTAGAGGGTGAACGCACGGTTCAGTTGCAGATAATCGTCCGGATTTCCCCATCTGCAGAGCGAGTAAGAGTCCCACAGCAAGCCGTAGTTCTTGTTGCTCATGACGAAGGGAATGGATATTTTCGTATTATACTGAAACAGCTCTTCGTTTTTACCTTTATAGTTATACTCTTCAGCCTGATGCTGTCCCAAACCGTAGAAAGCTTCGTCTGCCGGGCTGTCAAAGGTGGCATGCCAGGTCCAGGCGGTACGTTCCTTGTCGGTAAGTGTGCCCACGCCGATGTCGCTTGTCGGCACAGTATAGGGCAAGAATGTCTTTCCGCCCCCTTGCGTCTCGTTGAGCAGCAGCTTGCCTTCAGCGTTGTAGAAAGCCACATGACCTGTATTTTCATCTACCACGGCTTTTACATTCTTTCCGCTCACGGTGATGAGGCTGCCCTGCTGGCTCACGGTGCAGTCAGCTTTCTGCTTTTGCGGCACTATGACAAGGCTGCTTTTCTGCGGAAATTCGTTTTCGCAAGTAGCCCTTACACGTATAATATTGCCATTGATTAGTTCTACCCTTACTAATTTGGCACCATTGTTGGCAGCATTTTTTACCTTTACGATAATGCCGTTGCCCTGTGTCAGAGGGTTGGCAGCCTGTGCCGACAAGGCACCTACCAGCAGAATAGCCGAGAGATAAGTTCTTATGTTCTTCATATATGTTTATGTTTTATTGTAATGTCAGCATAGGTGTAGTGCTCTTTGTCCACACTTGTGCTTGCAGCATGGCGTGCGGTAAAGAATGAGTAGCTTCAGACTTCTTGGTTCATCGGTTGGTGTGCAGCTCATGGCTGCACCGTGTTCGCTACATGGTATTCTGCTTGCAAAGTTAGCAATAATATGATAAATGCAAGCTGTATGCGCCTAAAAGCATAGGTGGGTAATGTTGTCAATCGGTGTATAATTTGTTAAGTAAACAGGTCTATACCTTATTATATAAGTGCCTTGCAGATATGGTTGCAGACCCATCGTCAGCTCTATGGGCAGCATGCGGTATCCCTTCTTTTTCAACTGCCCGCAAATGCCTGTCTGCAATAGCTATGCAACCGCTTGCGGATTGCATAGCTATTGCAGGCCGATAAGGCTGCAATCGGCAGTCAACAGCATAGCTATTGCAGGCTGGTTGCACTGCTTTTGCAAAGGATGTAGTGCAGCAGCGCAAGGTAATGAAATTTGTGCTGCGGTATGATATGGGGCAAGAAAGTAATGAAAAACGTAAAAGCACTGCTGTTGCCTGTGGCTGTTTTGGCGATGGACGAATCATTTATGAAGTTTTACAACGTATTGACAGTCAATGCATTAATGATGTATGCAACATTTTATACATGCTTTGAAAACATTTTGAGCAGTTATAAATTAGACTTTAAAAGACATTTTTTTGATTTTATTAGTAGATTTGCAGCCGTTAACATCTTAATGAAGAAAAACATAGAGCTGCCACACAGCAGCCATGAAAGCAATAAACTACGTATAATATTTACTTTACAATAATTACTAACTTTAAAAATTTAATTGTCTAACTATGGGAAAGACCTATTCCAACAGTTGCATGAGTTCAACTCTATGCAAGATTGCCATGGTAGTGTTTCTACTCTTTCCGGCAATGAATGTACTTCAAGCAGGTTCCCTTATCGCCAAGACCGTTACCGGTAAGGTGGTGTCTGCCACCGACAGTGAGCCGCTGATAGGCGCCACGGTAGCCGTACAAGGCCGACAAGGCGGTGTGATTACCGATTTTGACGGTAACTATTCTATCAAGGTAAACGATGGCGAGACCCTTGTGTTCAGTTATATAGGCTATGTAACACAGAAGGTAAAAGTAACAGCCAGCGTTGTCAATGTGAGCTTGAAAGAAGAGTCAAACTCACTTGAAGACGTGGTAGTGATAGGCTACGGCGTGCAGAAAAAGAAGCTGGTAACCGGAGCTACCGTGCAGCTGAAGGGCGACGAAATCTCCAAGCTCAACACCAACAACGCCTTGCAGGCCATGCAGGGACAGACACCCGGCGTCAATATCATCTCGGAAAGCGGCAAGCCAGGTGCCGACATGAAGGTAATTATCCGTGGACAAGGCTCCAACACCAACAACAAGCCTCTCTATGTGATAGACGGCATACCAGGTGCCGACATCACAACGGTAAACCCCTCTGATATCGAAAGCATCGATGTGCTCAAAGATGCCGCCTCTGCCGCTATCTACGGTGCACAGGCTGCCAACGGTGTTATCATCGTTACCACACGCAGTGGCAAGGAAGGCCGCACACAAGTAACCTTTGACGGCTATATGGGTTGGCAGACAGCAGCACGCAAGATAGAGATGTGCAACGCTCAGGAGTACATGATGCTCATGGACGAGCAGAACCTTAACTCTGGCAATGGCGTGTACAACTGGAGCGCATACCCCGGTATCTATGATACCAACGGCAATGTGATAGACACCGACTGGATGGACCTCATGTTTAAGGACAATGCTCCTACACAGAATTATACTGTCGGTGTAAACGGTGGTTCCAAGAGTTCAACCTATGCTATCTCGCTTGGCTATTACAGTCAGGAGGGTATCATCGGCGGCAAACGCGCTTCCAACTATGAGCGTTACAACTTTCGCACCAATTTGGAGCAGAGCATCGTGAAAGACATATTGAAAGTGGGCGAAAACGTATCCTTTGCTTATGTGAAGACCAATGACCTCGGCACAGGCAACATGTATAACAACAAGTTGCGCGGTGCCTATGCCACCTCACCCTTGCAGCCACTCTATCTGCAACAGGATGGTCGCGAAGACCTCAACAACGGCTACAGTTATTCTACTGCCAACGACTGGTATCAGTATGACGGAAACCCCGTAGCAGCCCTCTATCGCGGACGTAATCTCAGCGATAGACAGAACTGGGTGGCCAACGTATTTGCCGAGTTGCAGCCTGTCAAAAACCTTCGCATCAAGACTTTGCTCGGTTTCAACCAGAATGTGGGCACTTATCGCGCCTATAAACCTAACTACACGTCAACTACCAACGATATGCAGACCACAGGGTCTACCACCAGTCAGAATATATACAAGAACTGGACACTGACCTGGACCAATACTGCTGCCTACGACTGGACCTTGGGCAAGAATGCGTTCAACGCCATGCTCGGTATGGAAGTGGAGCGCTTCCAAGGCGACAAGATGGAAGGCTCCAACATTCTGCTCTCTATCTATGACGACTGGAACCACGCTTATCTGAGCAATGACGCCAACAGCCATGTGGGAACAGTGGCAGGTTATCCTGAAAACGAATACCGGCGCATCTCTTACTTCGGCCGCCTGGGATGGAACTACGACGATACCTATATGGTCAACGCTACGCTGCGCTGCGACGGTTCATCACGCTTTGCAGCCGGACACCGCTGGGGCTGGTTCCCTTCTGTATCGGCAGGATGGGTTATCACCAACGAAAACTGGATGAAAAACACCAGCTCCTGGCTCGACTTCCTGAAGATTCGTGCCAGCTGGGGACAGGTAGGCAACAATAATATCGACGCTTATCTCTATACCTCTACCGTGGTGCTCGATGGCGTAGGCGTCAACTTCGGACAAGGGAAAGGCACCAAATACAATACCAACGGTGCTGTCTCAGACCGTATCGGCAACGACAAACTGAAGTGGGAAACCTCTGAACAAACCGACCTTGGCTTTGACGCACGCTTTATAGGCAGCCGTTTAGGACTCAACTTCGATTACTATTACAAGAAGACCAAAGACTGGATAGTCAAGTCACCGGTGCTTGCTACCGTGGGAGCTGACGCTCCTTACATCAATGGTGGCGACGTAACAAACCAAGGTATTGAACTTGGACTGTCGTGGAACGACCATATAGGCAAAGACTTCCAATATAACATCGGTGCCAATGTGTCTTACAACAAGAACGAGGTAAACAATATTCCTCTACCGAAGGCGGCATCATCCATGGCTATGCAGAAGGCTCGACCAATGCCAATGTCATGTTCAACAACCAGACAGAGTTCTACCGCTGTGAGGCAGGACACGCCATGGGATATTTCTGGGGCTATAAAACAGCAGGCATCTTCCAGAACCAAAAGGAGATAGACGACTGGGTGGCAGCAGGCAACGGCATACTCGACGGCACGCAGCCTGGCGACCTGAAGATTGTAGACCTGCACAAAGACGGTGTCATCAATGATCAGGACAAGACAGACTTGGGCAACGGCATACCTAAGTTCAACTTCGGTTTCAACCTCGGATTTAGCTATAAGGGCTTCGATTTCTCTACAACATGGTCAGGAGCTGCCGGCTTCAAGGTTACCAACGGTGGCTACCGCAACTGGGGCAACTCCTTGCAGAGCAACTATACCAAGCGCTTCCTCGGCCGTTGGCATGGCGAAGGCACGTCAAATACATTGCCCCGACTCACCAATATAGACCGCAACTGGACCAACTTCTCTGAACTTTATCTGGAAGACGGCGACTATCTGCGCATCGCCAACATCACTGTCGGCTACGACTTTGCCAAACTGCTCAAGGCAAAGGTGCTCTCTCAGGCACGCCTTTACTTCCAGGTGCAGAACCTTTACACCTTTACCAAGTACTCAGGCATGGACCCGGAGGTGGGCTTTGGACAGCACTCATGGATGTCGGGCATCGATACAGGTTCCTACCCTCATGCCCGCACAATACTCGTAGGTGTTAACTTGAAATTCTAATTCTATTAAAAAGACATGAAAGTTATGAACAACATAAAATCGAAAATAATAATGTTAGGCCTTGTCGGTGTCATGCTAACTGCCTGCACCGACAGCTTTCTTGACACGTCTTCAAAGACAACGCTCAACTCTACGTCGTTCTACAAGACACAAGCACAGGCCGATTATGCAGTGGTTGGCTGCTACGAAATGTATCAACGCACCGTTTCCAGCGGCAGTTGGCCTTCTGTCTTCCAGGCTGTTGAAACCATGTCGGACGACTGTCTCGGCGGTGGCGGACCCGATGACCGATCCGACCGACTCATGGATCGCTTTGATGTAAGCTACAAGCCCGACGAACAAAACCTGTTCAGTGGGCTGTGGACAGACTATTATAAAGGCATTTACAACTGTAATTTGCTAATCAACTCGCTTGACGGAATAGACTGGAAGACCGACACAGACCGCAAAGTGGTGGAGAGCGAAGCGCGCGCATTGCGTGCTATCATGTACTTCGACCTCGTGCGTATGTTTGAAAACGTGCCGCTGTTGACAGCTCCCAGCAGCGATGTCGTGCCACAGGCAGAACCCGATAGCGTATATAAATTAGTGGTAAACGACCTCAGATTCTGCGCACAGAATATGCCGGAAGACCAATATACCGATAAAGAGAAGAACTTGGGACGCATCACCAAGTATGCCGCTGAAGGCATGTTGGCACGCGTTTACCTCTTCTACGATGGCGTTTACAATGATAACCAGTTCAAGGAAATGCCTGGCAATCTGACCAAAGCAGAGGCTTTGGGCTATTGTGAGGATGTTATTGCAAAAGCAAAAGCCGAAAACCTCTTCTCGTTGGAAGAGGAATTTGCCGACCTTTGGCCCGCAGCTTGCACCGAGAGAACATCACCTGAGACAGGAAAGAAGACTACCTACAAGGAAACCAGCAACGAGTTGATGCTTGTGATGAAGTTTAACAACGACCAAACTTGGAATAACAAGAACTACAATGGCAACCGCTTCATCGTCAATCTCGGCATGCGTAACGTGTCTTCCTATGCTCCTTACGGAAATGGTTGGGGCGCATGTCCTGTTACTCCGTATGCACAAAGCCTCTTTGATGCCGACGACCAGCGCGGCACAGCTACCGTTATAGACTGCCGTGCCGTAACAAACGACAACGGAAAAAAAGCTTATGACGAGCAGATAGCTACCGACTGCATGGACTATACGGGCTATGTGAACAAAAAGTACTGTCCTCTCATCTTCACAGACGGCACCTCTATTCCTGCGTCTGAGGCAACAGTGGACGGTGCCAACATGCAAACTTCACAAGACCAAGACTGGGTGCTGATGCGATATGCAGACGTACTGCTCATGGCAGCAGAGCTTGGAAGCCCTAATGCCATGGAATACTTCAACGAAGTGCGCCAGCGTGCCTATGCAGGAGCTACCGACCACAACCTCCAGTCGGCTCCTACACGCCAGCAGATATGGGACGAACGCCGCAAGGAATTTATGGGCGAAGGCATCCGCTACTGGGATTTGCGCCGTCAAGGAATAGACGCTTTCGTTACCGCTCAGCTGGCACAGGCTACCACAAACGGCCTTGTGTCTGGCTCATCTATCGATGTTTACAACAATACAGTGAAGGACGAGAATATCAAAAGCACCTATATTGAAAGCAATATCCGCTCTAAACGCGGCTTCTGGCAAATCCCTACCAGTGAGATTAACATGTCGGGTGGCGTGTATAAGCAAAACGCAGGCTGGTAAACTTTTATCTAATAAGCATAACATAAGCAATCTAAAGAACAGCACGCACTCGCCGGCAGCACCGGCAAAACAGTCTGCCATGCAGCGAGTGCGGCACCTTAAAAATACAGCAATATGAAAATCAAGAGATATTTTTATGCTTTCATGGCTGCCGCAGCCATCGCTTTGGGCATCTCTTCATGTACTCCCGATACCTATGAGATGGGAGGTAAGGATGTAAGCAAGGACGACTTGGTGGAAGGCATTGCCTATACCGTGACCCATGACCAAAGCAATCCCAATATCGTTTATCTGAAGAGCACGCTCGACAAGATAACTTCAAAGAAATACACTACCCTTTGGGAACACCCGCAAGGACGCTCTCAAGCCAGCGATGTTACCCTGAAAATACCGTTTCCCGGCACTTACAACGTAACGTTCGGTGTGGAAACAGACGGCGGTGCCGTGTATGGTAACCCCTCAACCTTCACGATTGACAATTTCTGTGCAGACTTCGTGAACGACAAGAAGTGGACAATGATAACCGGTGGTGTGGGCAAATCAAAGACCTGGATACCTGATAACGGACAGTACGGACAGGCCAAAGGCGAGATGGATTATGCCGACCCAAGCGTTACTCAGGAGTATGACAACTACACTACTAACTGGGAACCGGGCCCGAAGCATACCACTGACGGCAGCGATGAGTACTTTAACAGCTCTATGACCTTTAGTCTTGACGGTGGCGCTAACGTGGAAGTGAAGAATGCACACGACGGTACTGTTGACGATGCAAAGGGTACTTTCATGCTTGATTTGGATAACATGACCATTACTTTCACCGATGTTGACATGCTGCACACCTACGGTTGGACTTACAAAACGCCCAACTGGCGCCAGAACTTGAAGATATTGAAGCTCACCGACAACCGTCTGACTATCGGTGTGCTGCGTGATCCGAACACATCCGGTGAGGGCGAGTGGTGGCTTTTGTGGAATTTCGTTTCTAAAGAGTATGCCGACAGCTATGTGCCTGAGGACGTTCCAGACCCGGTTCCATCCATCGACGGCAATGCCAACGACATTATGACTACCAGCAAGAGCAAGACTTGGACGCTCTCTCTTGACTCTCCGTTTGACTGGGCCGACCTTAACGGCAACTTGCTCAATGGCTTCAAGAGTGCTTCTGACTATACTTCAACGGGTTGGGCGGCTTATAATGCCGATATGATCAAGGCTACCTCGTTTACCTTTACATCTACCGGAGCCAATGAGGGCAGCTTTACATTTACCTCATACAGCGACCCCAAGAAGGTGGAAGGTACCTATACGGTGGACAAAAACAATGACATTACCTTCTCGGAAGACCTCAATGCGCTGATTAGTCAGAGCGACTATGGCTGGACTTCAAGTGCTTACTTGACCACAAACAACAAGAAGTTGCGCTTGTTGAAGACCGCTACCGATGTGTTTGGCAATGTAACAGACATGTATTTGGGGCAGCGTTCCAATGAGAAAGACGAGTATCAGGTTTACCATTTCGTGTTGGGTTCAGGTTCAGCTTCTACTGTTGACGAGAACCAAGTGCGCAAAGACCGCCTTACCGGAAGCTCTTCCCGCACATGGATGGTAGACATCAACGGCATACCTGCTACCTGGGCTAACAACCATGTCTATGATAACTTGACCGACGGAAAGAAAGAGAACTATGCATCTTGCACCATTCCAGACTGGACGGGCTATACTTACAGCGATGCCGACAAGGCTCATGCAGGCACATTCCGCCTCACTTTCCACAGCGACGGTAAGCTTGATGTAGTGTTTGCCGATGGTACTGCCACGCAGTCTACATGGACTTATGGCGCACCTGCCGACTTCTACGGCATGCCTTTGATTGTATTCCCTGCAGACTTGAACATGGACTTCAAGTTCCCTGCTGCTGAAGGAGCATGGTATGGATGGGAAACCCAGAAGCCGGTAGACAATGCCAAGATGCCTACTACACAGTGGTTGGAAATCTATGACTGGGATCTGGATGCCGCAGGCAATGTGGTTGGCGTATGGTTGGGTATGGACAACGGCAACAGTACTCCTGACGCATCTGACGCTTCCAAAGGTCCACAGTGGCTGGAGAAGGAAGGCAACCAGCGTAAAGTGATGCACATGCTGATTGACAACGGTGGTGCCGGCAAGGCAGCTCGCCGTTATCACAGAAGATAATGGCTCTTGTTATAAAGGAAATGAAAAGGACTTTGGAACTTTTCATTTCCTTTCAACCATCTAACAGGTATTTTTCAATCATTTGATAAATATCTTTTAGCCATCAACAAGTATCCTTTTAACCATTAAAAATATTCTTTCAAGAACTAAATAAGTAGCTGTTCAGAATCATTGTCATAAATCATGAAAACCTGTCTAACTGCTTGTTCTTGGTAAAAAGACATTAAGTCGAACAATGAAAAGACTCTTTTGTATCTTTATTCCTATATTTCTGCTGACCGCTTGCCGGTCGCGTGAGCAGAAGGTTACAGCGGCCGTAGACCGTTATGTGGCGCAAACTTTCAAGCAACCGGGGCAGTTCAACAAGGTGGAAGGTATTTCCAAGCCTGACACCATGGCCACTGTCAAGCGTAAAGTGGTGCTGCAACAGCTGCACCAGCAGTATGACAGTCTGCGCAGTATCGTGTTTTTGCAGCACCGGCGCATAGATGCTGATGCTCAGCTGAAGGCAGAATACACTGGCATGGTCAATGAGTATGCCGCTTTTCTCATGGATCAGCATTATGATTTTGAGGGCACTTACCGCCGGCTGATGGCGCAGAAAGACAGCGTTATGTATGAGGTGGTGGTGGCTTACTCTATGAAGAACAGTGGCAAGAGCAACCTCCGTGAGTGCTATGCCTACTATAATGAGCAGACAGGCAACTATGATGTGAGTGCAAACAGGCGGCAACTGGCCGACCATGACAAGTATCTCAAGTGTGGCATGATGCTGAGTTGCCTTATCAGCAAGCTCAAGCCGATGGCCCGGTTTGTGGCTCAACATGGATAGCCAGTCTGCATGTAGTTTGGAACAGGATGGCTTGTATCACGGTAGAACTGTGCTTGTATATCCTTCATCAACAAAAAACAACTAATCAACAATATTTAACGATATGAAAAAACTAAAGAATCTATTCTACAACCTACTGCTCTTGACCGTCTGTATGGCTACTTCTGTGCTGGCAGCCTGCTCTGACGATGAAGACAATAGCGGCACGAATACCAACTTTGCGGTGTCGGCAGAGATGGTGGAAATGCCGTTGGAGGGTGGCGTTACCTATCTGTATGTGCGCTCTGGTGCCAAAGCTACGGTGGCAAGTGACCAGACTTGGTGCCAGGTGTCGGAAGAGGCGTCTTCATCGGCAGTATCGCACAGATTTAAGATAGAGGTCAACCCAAATGCTGATACCGACGACCGTGAGGCTACATTGACGGTTGCCGCGGGTGCCAACACGCAGAGCGTGAAGGTAAAGCAAACCGCTGCCTGGGGACTTATCGTAGAGAGTGTGGAACCGATCGAGGTGCCTGCTGCCGGTGGTTCGGTAGTGGTAAAGCTAAAAGCTAACGGCTCTTACACCACTACCATGCAGGATGGTGTCAACTGGTTGACAGCTGTCAATTCCCGTTCGCCTATGAGCGAGTGTGTACATACATATCAGGTGGATGCCAACTTTGGTCCAGACCGCACGGCTTCCATTACTTTCGCACTGGAGGGAATTACTCAAACCGTAACCGTCAAGCAGCTTGGGGCAACCCAAAGCAGCGATATGAGCCATACAGCCAAAGAGATAGCTGCACAGATGCTGCCGGGCTGGAACCTCGGCAACACGTTGGAGGCGGGCAGTTCAAGTAATAATGACAAGAACGCTGGTGTAAGTACAGAGGTGTCTTGGCAGAAGACAAAGACTACCAAGCAGCTGATTGACTTTGTGAAAGCCCAAGGCTTCAAGTCGGTTCGTATCCCTTGTTCATGGGTAATGGGGCATATCACCGATGCTGCCAACGCTACGATAGACCCCACATGGATGAACCGTGTGCAGGAAATAGTGAATTACTGCATTGCCAACGACCTTTATGTAGTGCTCAACGACCATTATGACGGTGGCTGGCTAGAGGAAAGCTTCGGCGATGTGAGCGATGCTGCCGTTACAAAGAACTGCAACAAGCTGGCCAAGATTTGGAAGCAGATAGCCAATCACTTCAAGAACTATGACGAGCATCTGCTCTTTGCCGGACTCAACGAGCCTAACCAAAGCCAGTATAGCGGCGAGATGACTGCTGCGCAGATGAAAGCTTTGGTAAAATATGAGCAGACTTTCATTGATGCAGTGCGCCAGACGGGCGGCAACAACGCCAAACGTACCCTCGTGGTGCAAGGTCCAAAGACCAATATCAGCGAGACACTGAAGCTCTTTAAGGGCAGCAACTTCCCCGTAGACAATGTGGCTGAACGCCTGATGGTGGAGGTTCACTACTATGAACCTTGGCAGTTTGCAGGCTTGACCGAAGATGGCAGCGGCTCATACATACAGCATTACTATTGGGGTGCCGACAACCATGTGGCTGGCAGCAACCGGAACGCAGAGTCAAAGTATGAAGAGAGCTATGTGAAAAAGCTTTTCGGGCAGCTCAAGGCACAGTATGTAGACAACAATATACCGGTTGTCATTGGCGAGTATGGCGCACAGTGGCGCGACATGTCGGCTGTCGGTGGCGACCAAGCCAAGCATGATGCCTCCATCAAGGCTTACTTCAAGACCATCAATGAGCAAGGCGCACGCTGCGGCATCGTGCCTTTCGTGTGGGACATCAACTCTTGTCAGAAGCCTACCATGACTGTTATCGACCGTGCCAAGTTAGCCGTCTACTGCACACCTGCCATGGAAGGCATCTTAGAAGGCGTGCGTGCCGGCAAGCAATAGTCTGCCTTTTTATCCTGCTTAGGTAGGATTGTTAGTAATTCGTAGCTTCCGTTTGTGCCCTTTTAGCGGTACAGACGGAAGCTTTTTTCATGTTTTTATTATTCTTGTTGTCTTGCTTTTATTCTGCCAATATACAAGAATGGCTTTTGAGCAAAGTGCAACATATTCTTTGTGTTTTGTATACTTATGTATGTGTAATGCTGATATTGTGTGGCTAAAACACTGCTGTTATCGCACACAGCTTATTGATTTGCGTCAAGAAAACACCGTTTTTTCACTAAAAGCAGTGCTTTCCTATTGCGAAATTTTGCATTTCGTCGTATCTTTGCAGCGTCAAAAGGTTAATAAATTGTTTAGGTTAGTAAATAGTATTAGTTTAAGGTAAAGTTTTCATGATTATTTGGGATGACAAAGAGAGTCGTGAGACTGTCTTTCGAATCGAAAAAGGTTTTTTAGTTAAACATAAATTTATGCGTTGCAGCTCGAAGAGAGTCGTAACGCATTATTGTTTTTATAGGGTTGCCGTTTCTGCGCAACCTCATTTCCATCAAATCTTATAGGTTTGGTAATAACGGTGCAATCAGTGAGCGATAGCATTGTTATCGCTCACTGATTGCACCGTTGTCGGCTACCGACAGCAGTGCTTTCACCTGACGAAAGCACTGCTGTCGTAACCCCGTTTCATAGCTATCGTTTGCCAATATTAGTGTGCATACACTTTTACCGATAGCTGCTGTCCCTTGGCAGTGATAGCTTTTACAATGTAAATGCCGGGGCTTACGCTCAGCGTAATGCTGTTGCTGCCTGTCTGTTCAGCCTGTTTTGCCAGTGTGCCGTCAGCATGGTAGAGGCTGACAGACCGCAATTCACTGCCTATGCAGCCCACGGTGAGCTGCCCGTTGGTGGGCTGATAGCAACTGATGCGTGCCTGCTTGCCAGCTTTGTTAAGGTCATATTGCGTGGTGGTCAGGTAGTAACGCCCGTGGTTATTGGCCATCAGGCTTACCGTGCTGCCCGCAGTTATCGGTGTGTATGTGAGCGTTTGGCTGTCGAGTAGCCACAGTGGCTGCTTCATTTTGGCATTGATGCTGAAGTTTACGTTTACCGATTGGTTGCTGTTTGCCACCACACCGATAGGCATCAAGTCTATACAAGTAGTGGTGTTGAGGCTTACAGCCCGGTCAGATGCTACGGTATACACCTGTGGAATGTCGCTCAGTTCGGCACACTCCAGCAGTTCGGCATCTTCAGCTTCATCATATTGGCTGTTGGCATCAGCCTTTACGGTAACAGTGGCACAGCTGCCCATGCTGCCGTTTTGGGCAGACAGCGTGATGACAGCGTCAGAGGCTTGTGTGCCGGTGCCGCCGGTCAGCCAGCGGTCTACCGTCATTTGTGTGGTAAAGTAGGCCTCTTCAGGTGCAGCGTCCTCCTTTTCTTTCACTATAAATGCCTGCATCGGTTCCACCAGCACATCCTTGCTGCGGTTGTAGGCGGCATCCGTAGCAATGGCGTATGCCTTTACCTGGTTGCCCTCCAAGGTCCACACCTTGTTTTCAAACATGGTGTTGGCTTTCAAAAACAGGTACATGCTCAGCGATGCAGTGTAGGGGTTGCCTATCAGCCGGTACTTGTCTTTGGCGTGTACGCCCTTTTCCAGTGTCTGTCTGACAGGGCTTATGGTACCGTCTGCTGTGCTGTAGTCTACCAATAGACGGTAATTCTTGTTGCGGTCAAGGGTTGCCGTCAGTCCCGAAGCCGTGCCGTCATAATTGTAGTAGGCATATTGGTCATCGTCTTTCGGCAGTCTCAGCAGTGCCACAGGTATGTTGTTGGCAGTAGTATAAGCATCGCCCACCTTGACGGCAAAGGCCTTTCCGCCTTCATACGACTCGTCTATCTTGTTGTAACTGTGGCTCCAATAGGCAGATGCTATGTTGAGCGAGGCATCCGATATGGTGTCAATGCGATACACATAGTCGTCATAATGGTACGCCTCGTAATGCTTCCACCGGTCCACTACCTCTTGTCCTGAGCGGTCCCAATTGCGTTGATACACAGGCAGTGCCGTGCGGCTGTCTGCAGCTTCATCGTAGCGTATCGGCACAAAAGCCTCGGTCTCCTGTCTGCCGCTGGTCTTTGGCGCATACATGTCACCTGCATACGTACTGTGCAGCGGCGATGCCATCAGGTACCATTGGCCTGTGCTCAGTTCCTTTTCGGCGTATGCCTTGTTGTAAGCCAAGTAGCAGGCGTTCAGTATCTCTGTGTGTGGTTTCAGATAGAGTTGGTCGCACAGGTTGCCCTTAAAGGTCTCGCAGCTGAATACCCCGTCGCCCGTGTCAGAGTGGTCGTCAGTGGTGGCAGTCCATTTGGTGCACATGTCATACGCTATGTTGTCTGTGGCACCCTCGCCCTTGTCATTTACCAATTTGGTGGCTATCTTGTCGCCGCTTCGGTAGGTAATGTTGTTGAGGTCAGGATATACCTTTCCCGTTTGGTCGGCAATGGTAACCTTGGAAAACTTCATCGGCGTGAAGGCCCGTTGCCGTGTTATGCCCCGGTCGGTAGGGTTGTCTTGGCAGGTAGCCTCAGTGCCGTAGTCGGTATAGTCGGGCTTATACAGCTCCTTGGCAGTAGAGCGCAACCAGTTGAGGTCATTGTTCCAGTTGGCGTTGAGCGCATTTTCAGGCGAAGAGTTCCATGTCAAGTATTCCGGCACAACCTTGAAAGTTACAAACAGGTTGCCCGGACACGATATTGTCTGCTCACCCGTTTGCAGCTTCTGTTGGTAGCTGCAGTTCAGCTCATACCAGTAACCCTCATGCCAAGAGGTCAGCACCTTGCTGTCGAAAGCTATGTTGAGCCACTGGCTTTGTCCTTGTGTAACTTCGGCGTTGACCACCTTTCCCACCACCTGTTGGGTGCTGTTCCAGGTAGGGTCGTTTGTATTCGACACAAACACCCGTGCAGAATCGTTGAAAGTAACTACCTTGGCACTCTCCAGCAGGGCGATAGGCAGTTGCAGGTATTTGCCTTTTGCCACCATTGCCCGCAGTTGCGGCAGTCCTATCCTCACCGTTCTGTCATCGGTAGGGTACGCCACTTGCTTGAAACCAAGGGTCAACTTAGGACCGTCTTCCAGCACTCTCAGGTTGAAATACATAGGGTCCGGACATATCTCATACGTCTGGTTGCCTGCTGTAACCGTTGAGGCTATCGGTATGGCAGCCACCGAATAGTTGCCCACTTCAAAGCGGTAGTTCTCTATCTTGTTGCTGGCAGAAAGCAGCAGACGGTGGTTGTCAACGTAAGTCTTGAGCACTTGGTAGTCTGCCTCTGTGAATTGCTTGTACGGATACCATGCCACCAGGTCTGTGCGGTCAGGATAAGCATCGCGATAGTGGCGCAGTGCCTCTTGCAGACCGCTGACAGCAGTAAAGTCGTTGGCCTTTCCGTTTTCGCTGAAGAACCAGTCAAAGGCTATGTTTGTAAGCTCCACGCTGCCCCCGTTCACCAAATCGGCAGTGGAAAGTCTGGCATTGATGTTTACGTTTGGGGTGCGGTTGGCATCACACGACACGCGAATGTCGGTTACAACGTTGCCGTTGGCATCGGTAATCACCACGTTTTGCTTTACTATCTCGAATGTCTGGCTGTAAGTGGAACATACATTTGTGGGCTTTCCCCACGTGCCGGGGCTGTCCGGTTGCTCCTCGTCAGGATACGCCACAGACAGATAATACTGTTTGCCTTGCTGCAAATCGTAGTGGCGGTTGGCTATAACCAGGTACACATCGTTCTCACTGTCGGTCTCAAACATCTTCGTTTGCGTGCTGCCTCCAGCCGATCCGGCGGGCAATACCATTGTGGTGTCTGCCTGTGCGGGCACCTCTGCCGTGCCGTATGCATCGCTCGTGCCGTCTCCGTTGTAGTCAATGCCGCTCACAGGGTTGCCCTGCAAGTCGCAGAAACGGTAGAAGAGCTTTGACGCTTTATTGCCAACCAGCTCGGCAATGCTCTCGTATTTAGCCCTTATCTTTAGCGTTATGTCGTTGGGAGCAGTCTGGCTGTTGGCTTGGTCGGGGCATACAGGCTTGCTTTGCAGCACGTCTACCTTGTCTGGTTGTATGTACAGATGCAAGTCATCGATAAGATAGTCTGCACCGGCGGTACTCATACACATGTTGTCCATTACGATGCGGAAGTCTGTATAGTTGTCAACACCTGAGTTTTTGGGCAGTACCAACTTGGTGTACACTTGGTACCATTTCCCCGTTGTCAGTCCTTTCGTGTTGGTAGAAAGGTCGCCCGACGAGAACGAAGTAATGAGTTGCTGGTCTGTTATCTCGTCATTTTCGTCGCGTGTAATGCCGTACAGTTTGAACATTACTTCGGGCTTGGTGCCTCCCGAGGTAAAGTCAGCCACGGCCCCTGTAAATATCAGTCGCGTGCCGGCACAGAGGTTGGCTTTGAAGTCGGCAGCTGCTATCTGCCGGCTTTCGTCAGATGCATCCACATAAAGGAAGTAGCCGTACTGCTTTCCGCCCGTCAGCTCGTATGTCCGGTCATAAACAGTGTTGTTGACCCACCACTTGTAGCCTGCCTTAAAGTCGGAAATGCCCTTTACGTTGGCACTTTTGTACAGCCCGTACTCACCGTGCAGTGGTGTGTGCGGCTGCCACCAGTTGTTTGAAGGCGTAAAGTTTTTCAGCTCATAGTAGGTAAACCCGTAGGTACGGCGGTCCCATTTGGAGGGCAACCGACTCATGTTGTTGTCGGCAGAGGTAGGCTGTTGCAGGTCCTGCTCGCTGTTGTCGTCGTCGAAAGAGATAGGTTTGGCAGCTGCTTGGTAGTGAGAGCTGAGGTAGGATACCATGCGCTGGTTGTCGCCGTCGGCTATTACCTCTTGCCGTGTCTTTGGGTATGTGCCCACAAATTGCAGCTCAAAGTTGGCTATCGGGGCATAAGGTCCGGTCTTGTCGTGCCGTGCAAACGCCACTATATATACGGTGCTGCCATAGGTCAGCGAAGGTTTCTTGCCGGCATTCTTGCCGTCCAGCGTTTTCCATCCGTTGCCGTTGTTTTGTATTTTGGTCATGCTGAAGTATGCTATCTGCTGATAGGCAGAGAACATGTCGGTGTACATGGTGCGTGTGGGGTCATAGACGCGCCAGTAGATGTAGTTGGACTGGTAGAGTGTGGAGGTGTCAAAGTCGACTGCCTTGATAAGATGTGCCGAGTCTGCCGCGTACACATGGTGGTTGGTTTGCTTCAGCCTGTAGAAGAAGTAGCGTTCCTGCGGGTTGTCGGTGCGCAGGTGTATCAGCGCCGAACCGTCTTTCATGCCGAATATGATACGTTTGTTGTCTTCTATGGTCAGGTTGCCATATTTTCCTCTTCGGTCTGCAGAGGAAGCGTTGACGATACTTTCAGCCTGTTGCTTGCCGGCTTTGATATGGAAGATGTAGCGTACCGACAGGGTAGGTTCTGCCTTCATTTCGCCCCCTGTGCCTCCAAAGTCGTTGTAGCGGCTTACGTCGCAGGCTATCACCTCGCCCTGCCAGTTGTCTTGCTGTGTGGCTTCTTTGGGCGGATTGTATATTACGCCCACTGTGCTGTGGCTCGGATTGTAGTTTTTGGAAGCCAGGTTGGTGGCCACCAGTCCGCGGTCTGTGCCGTTGGCATCATAGACGGTGCGCAGCTGGCTGCCGTTGGCAGCAAGACGGTTGGTGCCTTTGTCGGTGTTGTAGTCATACCAGCGGAAGTAGTTGCGCGGTTCGGTGTCGTTGCCGTTGGCAAAATAGTTCTGTATAGGAAGTGCCAACTGTATGCCGCTTCCGTCGGCAGGCACATAGTAATAATAGTGCACCTCTGCCACCTGCTGCATGCCGTTGCTGTCAAATGCCGTGTTGGCATGGCCTGTGTAGTGGCTGAAGGTCTGTGCCTTTAGGTTGAAGCCTATGAGCAGTAGTCCTGTTGCAATGATGAAAAAACGTATTTTGTTTTTGCCCATTTCCTTACTCTTTGATGATTTGTACTTTGAAAGGAATCTGGTAGTCCAGTCCATGTATGCCGAAGAGCAACTCGTGCAGGGCATAGCCAGAACGGTTGCCGATGGTTCCTTCTATCAGTTTTTTCGATCCGTCTGCCCATGGCGACCGGTCATAAATGCAGGTTCCGTCAGGCCCTTGCGGCATGGCCTCCAGCAGACTCCAGCCTTGCAGCGTCCAGCCATTGGGGCTGTCGGTACCCGGTGTCAGCTCGGTGCCGTCGCTGATGCGGTAGACATGCGGCTTGATATGGAAGTCGCCGTAGCCATGAAAGCGCACGGTAAGCATGGAGTCGTTGGTCTCTACATTAGGCAGCACACCGATGGCGGTAAACATTTCCACCTCAAACGCCATGCGGTAGTCGTTGAGATGAACCGGTATTATCAGGTAATCGTTGCGTGTTATCTCGTTCCATGCGGTCAGAGCCATGCGCTTGCTGATGTGGCCTTGGTCGGTATTGAGTGTGATGACAAAGTATTTGGGCTGTCGGGCGGTGCTCTCGTTGACATAAAACACAAAGTCTGTGGCTGCTGTTCCCCCTGCCTTGACCGTCTTGCCCTCGCCGAACTGTGCGGTGTAGACAGCCTTTGTGGCTTGCGGATTGATGGCGGGAGCCAGTTGGTTGCCGTCTGTCTGTGGCAGCAGCGCTATGTTGTTGTCTTGGTTTTGCGTAATGTCGCTGAGCGATATGCTTTTCACTTTAAAGTCGGCAGAGGTATCGTTCCAGATGCGCAGCTTCACTTTAGCCATCATTCTGATCACCTCCAAGTCTACCTGTTGTGTCTTTTCGGTAATGTCTATCACCTGCTTGTTGCTCATAGGTATGCCTTCAGCCAAGCTGTCTGTGCTGGTAGTATTGCCCCTTACGCCGTAATACTGTTGGTCAAAGCCATCGGGCAGTGGGGCAGGCAAGGTGGCGTTGGGGGCAAGTCCCAAGTCTTGCGGTCGCATGTTGGCAAACGAGTAGAACGTGGTTTGCCCCGTCTTGATGCGTGCCGTCAGTGTGCCCACATAGCTTTGCGGCTCCTGATAGTCGGCACTTTCAATGATATGCTGTATCATGCCCCCTTGCACCACCATTACAAAGCAGTGGTGCATCAGTTCATCGGCAGTAGCGTTGGCGTCTGCCCAGTCTGCCACAGTGTTTTTGCCCTCCTGCCTGGGCGCAGTATGGCGAGTGCTTCGGGCTGCTGATGTTTGCAGATCGGTAGCTTCTGCAGACAGGTTGAGCTTTACCGTTACCTCGCTATGGGCAGTGTCGGGCGTGCTCTCATCGCCCGAAGAACATGCTGCGAGGCAGAGTAACAATAGGCTGAATAGCCAGTATCCTTTGCTGTAAATCTTCATAATCGTGCTGATAATAATGCTATACTGCCGGTGGCGGGTTGCGATAGCTATGCAATCGGCTTCCGTTTGCATAGCTATCGCAACCTGATTGCACCGTTGTCGGCTTCTGATAGCTATGCAATCAGAAGCCTGTTGCACTGCTCTTGCAAAGCCTGTTGCTTGCTGTGCTACATGATGATGTCGTCATGCTGCCGCACATTCCACGGCTTCACGTGCAGCGTAACAATCAGTTGGTCGCCGGCTTTGTATATCGTGTAGAGATAATAATGGTTGCGCTGTATGTTGTAGGGTGCACCGGTAGGCGCACCGTCGCTGTCGTAAGTGCGGAAATATAGGGTATAGTTGCCCTCATGCTGACCGTTGCGGTTCAGTTCTACGCTGATGGTAGCAGGTGCCGTTGCGCCCACATTGGTGTATTCGGGCAGGTAAATCTGTTGCTCATCGGTAAAATACAGTGGCGTGTCTGTGGCAGAAGCATCGTAGGCATGGAGCGAACCTTCAAAGCCAATGTCTGTGGTTTGCGCCACCTTATTATAAGTGTCTGGCACCACATAGCCCTTGGCGTTATAGCGGTTGACAGCGAGCGAGGCTATCGAGAATCCCTTCTTTGCCATGTCGTTGCGCAGACTTACCTGCACTTTTGCCACTGCTCTGAGCATGCTGATACTGCCAATGTTGTTGCTCTTGCCCGTAACAAGGGTGGGCAGTGTGGCCACTCCCCACATGGGCAGATAGCTTTGTGTGTCAGTCCGGTTAAAGGCCAGCGCTTGCAGATTGCCGTCTGCTATGGCTTCCTGACTGTTGGCCACCACCATTATCTTTTTTGCCAACGACAGCTTGTCGGCAGCATTCATCCATGTACCCGTGATGGCATACTCCGTGTCCGACTTCTTGGTCATCTCTATCTGCTCCACCTGTGCCATCACCTGTCCTTCGGCATTGCATATCATAATCTTTAAGGTGTTGGGATTGATGGCATTCTCTGTCGCAGAACCTGTGGTAGACGGAGCATAGTTGCCCCAGTTTTCGCTGGCATTGCGTGGCGACGCTTGCGTTATCTGCATGGTAAAAGCCACGCGAAGGTCGCGCTTTGCGCTCTCGTCTTCCGCATCGTTGTCGGCCGTACACGCCCATAGCAGAGCCATTGCCAACAGTATGGCTACGGCTTTGCATGCGGTGCGGCAATGTGTTGTATGGGTGGCTTTCAGCATTTTTTACGTTGTTCTTTATACAAATTGTTGTGGCTGACGCCTGTCAGCAGGGCTGCGGGTGGCTTAGAGGTCGGTATTGTTGAGCACCACACGCCAGGAATTGACAATGATACTGGCACTGAGCCAGTTCTGGTTGCTGTCAAGAAAGAATATGAAGTTATACTCGTCTTGCCTGTCCAAATACTCCTGGTCTGTCATTTTTCGGTTATAGTTGCCCTTTACCAGCAGTGCATAGTCAGTAAACGGTATGCTCAGCACCGTTTTCCCCTCAGTATTGCGCACGGTAAGGCGGGGATGTGTGCCGCCGACCATCAAGCGGTTGACCGTCAGTTCTGCCACTACTGCCGACACCGTGCTCTCTTCAGTGCGCGTTGCACCACTGCTGCTGGCTTCTGTTGATTCGTTGCCCACCATGCCGTCATACTGGCTCCAGGCGTGGTAAGTGATAGAGTCGTCGGGCAGTACGGCATTGTCGTAGCCCAAGAAACCGTTGCAGTCGTCAATGGTAAATACAAAGTCGTTGGCATCCAGTCTGCTTCCCGACATGTTTTGCAGCACCACCTTGATGTTGTTGGTGTCCTTTATCAGCGGCACAGTAACGGTCTTGACCTCTCCTGTTGACAAATCCGTCAGGTCGGCATCGGCTATATAGCCGTGAAACAGCGGCGTAAGGTCATGCTTCACGTCGCGATTGGTGCGGCTGATGCGGCAGTTGAGTCCCTCAATGGCATCACCCGTGTTGCCCGGTTGCCCATAGGTGTAGCTGTCGAGCTGCCTTTCTTCGCCCTCAGCCCATACCTTTAGTGCATAGTGTCCAGGCTCCAAACCGTCTATCTCCATGTAACCTCCACGACTGTTGACGGCTTCTTCCGTCTCTGTTTTGGTAAAAGCCAACTGGCCGTTGTCGCTGTTGAAGACATAGAGCGTAACCTTTTTTACCTCATGCTCAAAGGCATTGGCAAACTTCATGTTCATGTCATACTTGAAGTTGACCCGCAGCTGTGTCTTGCAGTGGTCCAAATCGTCGTGCATCATGCTGCAAGCTGAGACACACAAGCATACTGCCACCAGCAGTGATGTGTGCCAAACGGCGTGCCAAAGACGGTGTGTAAAGCTTATCATAAATGGTTGTTGTATATTGTAGTAGCCGATACAGGCCACTTGTAGTTGTCTGTAAGAAGTGTCGGAACAGTGTTTCCGAGTGTCGGCATCTCTCTTGCATCTGCCGGCGCGATGCTTTCTTGTCCCCTGGCAATTCCCTTTCAGGCGGCAAGCAAGTATTTTACTTTAGTAACGATAATCAGTAAGCGGAAGCGTAAGGCAACCTTCCGGGAAGCTGCCTTACGCCTGTTAAGCTTGTGCAGGCAATCTGCTACTTGCCTGTCTGGTCCAGATTGACATCGGAAGCTACCACGCGCCACTGCAATACATTGATGCGGGCAGCCAAATAAGTCTGTTCGTTAGAAGGTACGGTTGGGTCTATCACCTTGCTCGGGTCATAGACAGGAGTGCCGAATCCCTTGATGTTTTGCAGGTTAATCTTGTACACATGGTTGCGTACAATGCCGTAGTAGCCCACCTTCTGAGGGTCGGTGCCCAGGTGGCGGATAGGAGTGTAGTAGTAAGCCATGCCGTCTTTGCGTATCTCGGCAGCGGTAGCGGCCAACTTCAGGTTAACGTCAGCGGCAGAGATAGACTGCCAATCGTGGTTGTCACCAGTGCCTTTGTCTACATAGAGGTCTTGGCGGGCAGCGTCCTTCAGGGTTGCTATCACGTTGTAGTCCTTGAACCCGTTGTATGACTGGCTGCCTTCCAGCTTGGTGGTAGTAAATGTTATGTCATTGTCAGACAGGGTTTCGTAGGTCTCGCCTTTCTTTACATAGATGTTGCTGTTCTCTTTTGCTATAATCTTGGCAACCGATCCCTCGCCCAAGTACTCGATTCCTTTGTACTCACAGATTTCTGCCGGACGCCATTCTTGGGTGGATTTGTCTTTATACACCAGCTTGGTGGCCAAGATGAATTTGGTCAACGTGTTGTCATTGATATTGGCAAAGTCTGATACTTTGGTAGGTGTGTTGGGCAGGGTATATACAGCTTGCCCGAAAGAAGAGCTGATGGCAGTGTAGTTGTGGTTGACAGGTTGGTTGCCGCCAGTGAGAAACGGCACAGACTGGCTCCAGAAACTGCGGTGATAGTCGGCAGTAGTCCAAGGGTTGATGCCTAAGTCGGCAGAGTTCCATGCGGTGGAAACCTGCTTCTCAAGCTCAGCTTCACCGTCTTCGTCGGCTACGCTCCAGCCTTCCACCACGGCGTAGACAGGCTCTACGGAGTTGATGACACCCACTTGGATACCAAACTTGTCTTTGTCCCAGTTGGTGCCGTTGCCCTTTTGCCATGCTGCATCAGCCTCACCGTCTTTCTTGTATTCGGTGTCTACATTGGCAGTAACCTTAGCCACTACACGCTCCACATAGATGTCGAGAGGGTCCTTTTGGGCGGCCTCGGCGGTAGTGGTAACATGTCCGGATACCTGTGCTGCACACACTGCTTCATTGGCATTGACATAGACCGAGTTGCTCATGACGAAGTTGCTCAGGCTTCCATTGTCGTTGGCAACAAACTTCGTGTCGGTAATTTTTGTCTTTACCTCTTCCAGTTCGTGCTGACCGTCACCTAAAGCAGTCATCGTTTGAGGGTTGACTACGGCGATGACAGACGAAGGTGCAGCCGAAGTCTGTCCGTTGATCAGCAGTACGGTCTTTGAAATTTGCTCAATGGTGTGGTCTGCATCGCCCGTACCGGTGTTGTAGTCATTGGCAGGCTCCAGCCAGTTGACATGCTCTCCGCTTGTGTTGGTAGAGTTGTTGAGCAGGTAAGGTGAGCCATCGGCATTGAAGAAGTAAAAACGTACCTTGCTGATTTTGCTTTCTTCCTCTGTGCCGTCTTCGTAACTACCGTTGGCGGCACGTGAGTTTGGGGTGCTGCCCACATTCTGGAGGTTGACAGCAAGGTAGCGGTCTTCACCGGGTTTGCCGCCATTGGGGTTGTTGTCCACATCATCTGTTGATGAACAAGCACCGAGTGCCAAGGCAACCAGTGCTAAAGAGAAAAACTTGTACATACGCATAGTTCCTAAATTTTATTGATGCTAAATGTTGATTATTTGTTTCTTGTTGTCTATAAGGCTTGTCGCCTTTGCTGTGCAAAAGGCTTGTTGCTGTCGTATGGCACGGCTTCTGCTGCATGACAGCATGTTTCCTTCAGCGGGAAGGCTTAGCGCAGACTGTCCAGATTGGCTTGTGCCTCTTGGCAACCTGCCTGTGCTGCTGATTTAAAGTAGCTGATGGCTTGCGCCTCGTTGTCTGTTGCCAGACAGTAGATGCCGCGTGCATTGTTGGCTTCAGGGCTGTTGCCGGCCTTGTCGAGATAAGGCTTTGCCTCGTCATAGCGTTCTTCCTGCAGCCGTGTGCAGGCAGCATTGAGGTTGGCAGTGGGGTCGTCAGGATACAGGCGCACAGCTATCTCAAACACCTCGTTGAACTCTTTGGAGCCAGGCTGGCAGGTCTGTGCCACCCGGTACATCTCGTTTTGCGAGAGCAGCTGCGGCTTTGTCTTGATGAGCTGCTTGGCTTCATCGGTGGATACGGGGCGAACAACACAGCTGATGATATAGTCTGAGTGGCGCAGGGCGGGATACCAAGTGGCCAGCATATAAGCGTAGGCCTGTGGGTAGGCTGCTTTGATGCGTGCTTCGCGCTCGTCGGGGACTATGCTGTCATTGCTTGCCAGTGCCAATAGCTGTTCTTTGTGGTCAAGATTGCTGCCGGCTATGTAGCGGCAAAGGCCGTCCCAGTCTTCCGGCGTGTAGTGAACCGTAAAGAGCTTGTCGTCCAGCTTGACCAGTTGCCGCACGTAATTCTTCAGTGTGGCGGCACGATGTTCAGCCAGATAGGCATTGTGCGTGTAAGGCGATTCGGGCGAAGCATAGCCGTGAATGTCTATATTGGTAATGGTCATATAGCGGTCTGCCTTTACTATATTGATGGTATCGACAATCTTTGCCAGCTCTCGTGGGTTCTGACGGTAGCCGGGGTGCAGCTCAGTACGGTTGACAGGAAAGTCTATGTATGCCCTTCCTTTCAGCTCATACGTCTTCTGCGCTGCGGCTTGCGGCTGTATGTAAGCCACCTGTGGCTGTCTGAACCGCTTGATGACGGTGGCTTGCTGGTCTTCGGTGTTGCCGCATCCGCAGAGGTCTTCGCGCACCGTGAAGTCTGCATTGCGCATCCATGGCTGATAGGTGGTGGTCATGTTGTAGGTGAGATGCTGGCTGCCGCCCTTTTCCCTTTCCATCACTGTGGCATGCGGATAGCGCTTGTAGTCGCGGCGGTTGTACATAATCTGCTGGCGCTTGCTGTTGATAACCACAGGTTGCAGCGTGATGCTGTCGTGCTTGCCCACCAGCATGGGGGTGAGCACAATGCGCTGCTGTGCCGACAGCCGCAGCGAGTCTATCAGCCACTGCATGGATATGGCAAGTTGTCCATCTGCCTTTTGGACACTCACTTGCTGTATCAGAATGCCCCGTTGAGCAATGCGCAGTGGGCGACGGGTGGTTGCTGATGCTTGCAAAGCGGCTTGCAGCAAAAGCATAAACAGTAAAACAAAAGTGTATTTTTTCATTGTTGACAATCAGTATCTATTGTATATAAAAGGGATGCAACAGCTTCTGCACCGTAAAGGCACGGCTCTTGCTAAAACATGTACATCAGGCTGACGGCAGCCTTGGTAGGTCCGATGTAGTGGGTGTGGCCCGATTTGATTTTGTCGCCGCACTCGCCGCACTTGAACTTGTCGTAACTGATATAGTCGTAGCCCACACCGAGTGATGCTTCAGCGTTCCAATGGCGCGACAAGGGCCACTGATAACCTGCCGAGATACCGCCTCCTGCATACCACCCTTCATAGCGGCGGTCTTTGAAATCGCTGACAATGTGGAAGGGCAGACTGATGCCCCCGGCATTGAACTGACCTCCCATGAGATGGCCACCCACGAACCATCCGTTGAAAGTCTGGCAGAACCAATGGCGCCATTCGGGTTGAAGTGTCCAGTGGCGAAGGCTCTTGCCATCGGAAAATTTCCATGGGTTGAGACCGTAAAAAAGCTGTATGGTGTGTCTGGGGGATACCTGCATTTCCACGCCAAGGTTAGGAGTGGCAGTGGTCCAGTAGAGCAAATTGCTCTTTAAAGCAATGTTTTGCGCTTTGACCGCCACGGCAAGCAGTACAACTGCAACCATCGTCAAAAATCTTAAAATTCTCATATCTATACTGAAAAATAAAGCTAAGGCACCAGTAGTGTGCACGAATACAATCTTAACAATCTTTTTATACCTTTTAAAAAACGGTGGCAAAGATAGAGGTTTTAAACTAAAGTTTATAGTAAAATCGTGTCAGGTATTTACTGAATAGGCATATTGTTACAGGCGGTAGAAGGACAAGTATATGGCAATAAGGGTAAATTTATGTGCGTAAATTTACAAAGCGCATTGTAAATGCTTGGTTATAAGCAATATGAAAAATCTATACTGATAGACTGATTTGTGCTTTTCAGTGTTGCAAGAGCACTGCTGTTGCAAGCCGATTGCAGCGCTTTTGGGAAAAGTTGGTACAACACAACTGATGCCCGTCAATGCGCAGTATGAAAAGCTGCATTGGCGGGCATTCTGACAACCATGCATCTGCCCAAAGCAGGGCATGGCCTTGCAGGGCAGCCCCCTTCTGCTATGATGCAGCGTGCTGCATGCGGTAGACAGTAGGCGTAACGCCCACTTCACGTTTAAACACTTTTGTCATGGCAGAGGCATCGGTAAAGCCTGCTTTCAGTGCCAGTTCGGACATGGTGATGTCTTGGTCGGTTTCCAAAATATGGCACACCTCGTGTATGCGCAGCCTGTTGATCCAACTGTTGAAGTTGATGTGGTACACATTGTTGATGTAATGCGACAGCAAGCGGGCATGCACGCCAATGTCGTTGGCCACGCTGTTGAGCGTGATGCCTTCGTGCATGTAGAGCTTTTGTGGCAGACTGCTCCACTCTTCTATCTTTACGGCAATGTCGCTTGGGTTGGGGGTGGTGTCCACTATGGCACTGCCGTTGTCCATGGCAACACCGGGTTTGGCGGCTGGAGCAGTGCCGCTGGCAGAAGAAGCCTTTTCTGCGGCATGCCGGATATAAGGCGAAGCTGCCTCTGCCTGTTCCTTGTCAGCAATGTTTTCATTGTCAAGAAAAGCTATGCCGACCGAAATCTGCGTACACAGCGTTTGCAGGTTGGACACGATGATTACTAAAATTATAAACAGTATGGTGCTCGACCATGTGAGCACTACACACGTGCCCGTGTCTGACACGAAAAAGTAGTTGTAGGTGGCGAGCACAAAATAGATGATGAAGAAATAGACAATAAGGTTGATGTGCAGCCCCTTTGTGACCTGACGGTTGGCAAAATAGCTTTCCAGCTTGTGGCGGAACACTTGTGTCTCGTGCCACATGCCGCAGGATACGATGACAACGCTGGTGCTGATAACGGCATAAAGCACTGTCGTGAGCCATTGGGCAATGGGCGTTTGCAGGAAAAGCAGATATGATTGGGCGGCAAACGTGTAGCCCGAAAACAGCATGCAGCCTACATAAACCAGACAGATAAACAGAATGATGCCCAAAAAGAAGAAGCACCTGGCGTCTCTAATCCACTGTGAATGCAGCAGCGAGAGGATGGACATGCGTGTCAGGTAAAACTGGATGTAAAACAATACGGGCGTGTAAAACTGGCAAAGCAGAAAGTGGTCGTGGCCTTTCAGCAGCATAACGACAGTGGCAGCATCAATCAATACATTGATAAGCGCACTGAAAGCCAGCATCTTGCGTGCATGTTTGTAAACAGGTATCTGTACATTTGACACCACTCTGATAGACAACAGACAGACTGCTATGGCCAAGCAGATGCTTCCGCAGCTTATATAAGTGGCAAAATCCCAAATCATTATCCCTTGTATCATCTTTCGTCTTTCGTATTGTATAGTAATGAACAGTATATTAATGAAGGGCAAAATTACTGCTTTTATGGAAGAAATACAATATTTATAGACCTATAAATGGTGTCTGCCGATAGTTGACAGAGCGTTAAAAAATCAAAAGTAAGCATGAAAACCTACTTGCGGTGAATGCAGAACCTCTGCTTGGCATGCTTCAGTGCATCTTGTATCCATACTTGTTGCCCGGCAGTTGTCTGCCGGTACGGGTAGCCGTGCATGATGCCTGTAATCATAAAAAAGGCAAAGCATGCTTGCTTATCTATCATGTTTTTACTACTTTTGCCGTAAAATAGGCTGCTGACGGCATCTGGCCATGAGGCAGCAGGACAAATAACGGAAGGTAACATTATGCGTGTATTGATTATTAACACAAGCGAAAAGAGCGGCGGAGCAGCGGTAGCTGCCAAGCGCTTGGTAGACGCACTGAACAATAACGGCGTGAAAGCCAAGATGTTGACGCGCGACAAACAGACAGACGACATTACAGTGGTGGGACTGAAGCAGGGCTTCCGGCAGCAGTGGCACTTCCTTTGGGAGCGCTGGTACATCTTTTGTCATCTGCACTTCCAGCGCAAACACCTCTTTGATGTAGACATAGCCAACTCCGGCTATGATGTTACCGCACTGCGCGAGTTTAAAGAGGCCGACGTGATACATCTGCACTGGATCAACCAAGGCATGCTTTCTCTCTCCGGCATACGCAAGATATTGCAGAGCGGAAAGCCTGTGGTGTGGACCATGCACGACATGTGGCCCGCCACGGCCATCTGCCATCTGACCTTTGATTGCCGCAAGTACCGCAACGGTTGCCGTCAATGCCGCTATATGCCGACAGGCATTCATCTCGCGGATTTGGCACGACGCACCTGGCAGCGCAAGCAAAACCTGCTCAAGGGACACTCCATCTCGTTTGTGGCTTGCAGCCGCTGGCTGGCTGGCGAGGCCAAGCAGAGCATGCTGCTCAGCGGACAGCAGATTACGGCTATACCCAACCCGATAGACACGCGCTTCTTTGCACCTGCCCACAACAAGGCTGATGCACGCCTGAGAGCACAGTTGCCGGCAGACAAACGCATCATTCTGTTTATTGCACAGCGTGCCACCAACCCTTATAAAGGAATGGACTACCTCATAGATGCATGTCAACAGCTGGCAGAGCAGCATCCTGCCATGTGCCGGGAAACCTGTGTGGCGATACTGGGAGGCCATGCCGAAGACTTTGAAGGCCGCCTTCCTTTCCAGGCAATACCCTTGGGCTATGTCAACGATGAGCGCAGGATGGTAGACATTTACAACTCTGCAGATGCCTTTGTGCTGCCCTCTCTGTCGGAAAATCTGCCCAACACCATCATGGAGGCCATGGCTTGTGGCGTGCCGTGTGTAGGCTTCAATGTGGGCGGAATACCCGAAATGATAGACCATCAGCGCAATGGTTATGTGGCAAAATACAGAGATGCCGCCGACCTTGCCACGGGAATGTATTGGGTGCTCTATGAGGCAGACCACCAAAAGTTAGCTGCCGATGCCGTAAGAAAGGTGTCTCTCAACTATTCTCAGCAGGCAGTGTCGCTCAAGTACATAGAAGTGTACAACCATGCGCTTGCTTTTAGACATTATAAAATATGATAAAGTTTACCGTAGTAACCATTACTTTCAATGCCGGTAGGGTGCTGCAACGCACCGTCAACAGTGTGCTTCAGCAGGATTATCCCTGCATAGAGCATCTTATTATTGACGGAGCGTCTAAAGACAACACCGTGGCATTGGCACAAGACTACCGCGAACGCAGCCTGAAAGAGGCACCGTCGCACGTTGTAACCATTGTGTCGGAACCCGACAAGGGGCTGTATGATGCCATGAACAAGGGCTTGCGCTTGGCCACAGGGCACTATATTGTCTATATGAATGCCGGCGACTGCTACCCGCAACCTACCACTCTGGGCGAGATAGCAGCCAAAGCACACCTCAATGAGTTGGAAGCCGAAGGGCAGCCGCTGCCAGCGGTGGTCTATGGCGATACCGATTGGATGGACAATGAGGGCAACTACCTGCGTGGCAGACGCCTTCAGGCTCCGCCACAGCTCACCTGGCGCTCGTTCAGACACGGCATGTTAGTGTGCCATCAGGCCTTTTACGCCCGTACAGACATAGCCAGACAGTGCCCTTATGACCTGCATTACCGCTTCTCTGCCGATGTAGACTGGTGCATACGGGTGATGAAGAAGGGGCAGCAAGCAGGCTTGCCGCTGGTCAATGTACACCAGGTGGTGGCAAACTATCAGCGTGAAGGGCAATCGACAGAGCACCACAGGGCATCGCTGATAGAGCGTTTCCACATCATGTGCCATCACTATGGCTTGCCAAGCACACTGTTCATGCATGCATGGTTTGTAGTAAGGGCTGTGATTAAACGTTGATAAAGGGGTGTTATTATAATTGAATGCCCCATGAAAACAAAGCTTTTTTAACTAAATAATTTTTGCTTTCTATGGGCAAACTCCTACTTTTGCAGCTGTTTATTAACAATGTACTAAAGAAAGGAAACATAATGATGAAAAAGCTAATGATGAGCACTTTGATGCTCTTTTCCCTTGGTTTTGGTATGCAGGCCGCTGCTGCTACTGTGCAGCATCAGCAGGATGACAAGGCCGCTGCTGTAAAGAAGTGTGCCAAATGTGCTGCAGACGGCACTGTAAAGCAGTGTTGCAAGGCTAAGGTAGCTGACGCTGTAACGGGCAGTACCGTACAAGCTGCCAAAAAGAAATGCAAAAACTGCAAGGCTGCCAAGGCCGTAAAGGATACAAAGAAATGCGCCAAGAAGTGTGCCAAGAATGCCAAGCAGTGTGCCGACAAGGCACAAAAGTGCGCCGGCAAAGTAGCAATGTGTGCTGAAAATGCACAGAAATGCGCTAAGGCAACTGCTGATTGCTGCAAGAAGAAGTAACGGTTGCGCTACGCAATACGGCAAAATGAAACGCCGCTTGAAGAGCAAACTGACTGTAAAGTCAATAGCCTTCAAGCGGCGTCGTTTTTATCTATCAATAATATTCGTCTGCGTTTATGATTTCATCGCTGTGCTTATGAGTATCTGAGAATCTGTCCCGGGCGTATGCGCATGCTCTTGGTGATGTGGTTAAGGCGGCAAAGGTCGCTCACAGATACGTTACGCACGCGTGCGATTGTTTCCAAAGTCTCGCCTCGTTTAACCTTATGATAGCGTATTTCGGCAGTCTCAGCCACTTCGCTTTGAGACTTTCTTACCGATCTGCTGTCTGTCAAGTTAGGCATGCTGGTATCGTTTACTCTACCGCTATTGTTGTTGGCCAACTCAGATTCTCTGTTGTATGAGCTGCGGCGGAACATATATGCATCGGCTGTTACATCCTGGTTTTTGAAGTCGAAGAGCAAGGCCGGGTTGAGTGCTACGCCACACAGGCGTGTCTCAAAGTGCAAGTGGGAACCCGTGCTCCTGCCGGTGTTGCCGCCAAGACCGATAGGTTCGCCCGCCCTTACAGTCTGGTTTTCCTCTACCAGCTGCTTGGACATGTGCCCGTAGATAGTTTCCAAACCGTTGTAGTGGCGTATTACCACATAGTTTCCATATCCTTGTGCTTCGTATTTTACTATTCTTACTTTGCCACTGAATGCGGCACGGATGGTATCGCCTATATATACCTTGATGTCAAGGCCCTTGTGCATGCGCCCCCAACGGCTTCCGTAGTTGGAAGTGATAATTCTACTGGTAGTAGGCATGCAGAAGTGTTTGAGATTTATGCGGAAAGAGTCTGGCAGTTGGGTTGCTCTGTGAGCGTAGCGGTTGTTCCACTCGTTGTAGAGTTGTGCCGAAGGTGCGGCAGCTTGTTCTTTATTGATGATGCTTTGTAGTGCGAAAGTGTCTACTGCTTTCATTTTCTTGTCGATGGGGGCCTGTCTTGCAAGCAGGTCTTGTGCAGTAGCGCAGGTTGCAGTAAGTGCCAAAAAAGTTGTTATAGCAAAAGTTTTTATAGTCTTTCTTAAACGCATAAATATTGTTTTTATTAGTAAATAGGATGGTGGCGGGTTTCCACAAAGATGAAAACAGACGGAAAGGAACACCTTTCTTCGGTAACGTTTTCATCACAACTTTTGCAAAGATAGTAAAAAAAACTGTACGTTGTTCACTTGTTAACAACTTTATCAACACTTTAACATAATGCTTTCAGAATGTAACAATGTGTAATTGAACAACTTATGTTGTTAAAATGTTGCTTTTATCGAATTGTTGCCATATTTTGTAGTCAATGAAGGGGCATTTCAAGGATATTTCTTTTGTGTGGCAAGAGGGCTGCAACTGGTTTGCGACAGCTATGCTCTTGGATGACGATAACTATGCAATCAGTTTGTAATAGCTATGCAATCGGGCAGCGACAGCTATGCTCTTGTGCGGCGGCAACTTTTATATGCCTTTGCGGTAAGGGCACAAAAAAAGGCTGAAACCCATGTTTATGAGTCTCAGCCTTGCTTTTATTATCAACTGACCTTTCGTATTGATTGCTGCGTCAAAGCATTGTCGGTTGTTGCGTATAAGCTGTTAAAGATGATAGTTGTCAGCTTATTTCACTTCAATCTGACGAGTTGTTTCAGCAGGAGCTTTCTCTACTTTAGGCAAGTCGATAGTCAAAACACCATCGTTAACTTTAGCTGCAATCTTTTCTTTGTCTACATCATCAGGCAAGAGCAATGTTTGTTCATACTTGCTGTAAGCAAATTCACGACGCAGATAGTGCTCTTTCTTGTTCTCATCCTTCTTTTCGGCTTTGCTTTCCATCTTGATGTGCAAGTTGCCTTCATTGTCTATATTGATGTTGAAGTCATCACTCTTCATTCCAGGAGCGGCAAGTTCAACTGTATAGTCTTTGTCGGTTTCCTTTACGTTGATAGCTGGAGCTGTAGCATTAGCCTTTACCATGAAATCATTGTTAAAGAAGTCGTTGAATACATCAGGCATCCAAGTGTTTCTATTCATAAGTGTTGACATAATATAAATCCTCCGTTTTATTTTATTCTTTATTTATCTTTGGAAGGTTTTGCTTGCCGCTTCGCATTGCTTTCGTTTTGCTTTTGCGGTGTGGTTGGTTTCAGGTTGCTTGCCCTTGGCCAACTGCCTTCCTTGATTGTTCCTTGCTGTTGCTCAGAACTTTCACTTGTCATTATGCAAAAGGTGTGCCATAGACAAATGTTGTCAGAATGTCTTTTATTATTGACAAATAGTCAGTAATGATTAAATATTTTAATGATTACGGGGCTGTTTATATGTTAATATGTCATTGTTTGAGGTTTAGTCCAAGCAGGTTTACCACTTCAGGCTTCCATACTTCTCTTTGTACCACAGTTGCCAGGCATTGAGCAGGTTCTGCCAAATGACGTAAGCACAAGGTGCCACGGCAGCAGTAGGATTAAGAAAGGTGATGGTAAGCCAAATGCCCACCATGGTGTTTTTCTGTCCGAGCGCCTGTCCTGCGCTGATGCTTTGCCCATAGCAGTGGCCCACAGCCTTGCCAATGCTGAAGAGCACGACAGTAACAAGGATGGGGAGAAGAATAAGCCATGCCATTGTGCCGCCCGATACAGCCGATGTCAGGATGTTATGCAGGGTGAGTCCCATCATGATAGACAGGTTGAAACCCCACATGTAGAATGCCAAGTTCTTCTGCTGCTTGATTTTGTTGGCCACTTTGGGCAGGTATTTGCGGGTGAGCAGTGCCAGGCATAGCGGCAATAGCAGTACGGTTACCACTCTTTTCAGTATCATGAAGAATGCAAAGGCAAAGGTAATGTCTGCCCCTTTTTCCACCATAGGGAAGAAAAACGGTATGATGATAGAGGTTACGATGTTGGCAATAATGGTGTAGACCGTCAGCGAGGCGATGCTGCCGCCTAACTTCTCTGTAATGACCGGTGCTGCCGCTGCGGTAGGGCAGATGACACAGATGAATACTCCCTCCAAGATAATCTTTACTTCGGGGTCGGTGGTCAGCGTGATGGCAAATACCAACAGTGCCGACAGTGCGGTGCGTATGCCCTGCAACCAGAAGTGCCATACGCGCGGACGGAGGTCGTCTATCTGTATCTTGCAGAAGGTAACGTAAAGCATGCAGAAGATAACCACTGGCAGCAGTTTCAGTATGTAAGGCCCTACTGCAAGTCCAAAAGGCTCCAATGGGGGCGTGAAAGTAAACAGCAGGTAGACACACGCGCCAAAAAGCATGGAGCAAGGCAGCGTCCATTTCTTGATAAAACCGATAATACTCATAAACTAATACCTATTTAATTATACATATAAAGGTTGATACGCCCATCAGAAAACACTGTTTTCTGATGGGCGCAAAATTATGTATTAATTCTGATATACAATGATTTAATGTGTTAATAGATATAATTTTCTGTATAGCAGATACAGGCCATTGGCTACTTTATAGGGCCATGGGCGCATGAAAGCCTGCCAGATAAGTCGGCAAATCCAGCCTTTTGGCTGATACTGGAGCCATGTGTTGACCAATTGCATGGGCAACTGATTGCGGCGAATGGTGCGTACGGCATTCAGCATGCCTATGTGTAAGGCAGTGCGATAAGTGGCTTGCGTGTCGTGGGTGGTAAAGAAATCATACACTACCTGATTGGCCTTGAGATATGATACGGCATGTTTCTCAGACATGTTGTTGGTGTAAGACGACAGGTTGGCGGTGTTGTAATAGTACACCGTGCAGTCTATCGTGGTTCGTTGGGCAAAAAACAGCAGACGCGGAATGACAGAGTAGTCTTCGCCATAGTCGATGCCCGGCAGCATGTTGATGCCATGCCCGGTGTAGAGTGTGCGCTTGTAGAGACGTGCCCACACATGGTTGGCCACAATGTTTTGGCAGAGCACCCTCCTTAGATACTTGCGGGGATTGCCTATGGGCGTAGGAGGCGTGGTTGCGGAAAGCCCCTTCTTGCCCACCTCTTGATACGCCCCGTCTACCATGTCTGCCCCTGTGGCTTGCATCTGTCTGGCCAATAGCTCCACAGCATCGGTGGGCAGACAGTCATCGCTGTCTACATGCATCAGTGCAAAGCCTGTGGCCAGGCTGACCGCTCTGGCGCGCGTGGCTCCCAACCCCATGTTGCGCTCATTGCAGACGATGTGTATCTGTGGCTGGCGGTGCGGATAGTGCGCAGCCACTTCACGCAACAGGGCGATGCTGCGGTCTGGAGTGCAGTCGTTGACAAAGATGTACTCTATGTCTTTATAAGTTTGCTCAAAGAGCGATTGCGCACATCTTGCTATGTATTTTTCCACCCCATAGACGGGCACAAGTACAGAAACGGTCATAAGATTGCTAATGTGAGTGTATGAAATGTGGTGTCATGTCCCTATTGATGTGCCGTGGTGCTTAGCCCACCAGATAGCCCACAAGCAGTGTGCCGTTGTAAATCCAGAGGTACAAGGTGAGCAACAGCAGCAGGCAGCGCAAGCCTGTGGCCCACTTGGTGGTCTGCACCTGCTTGACAAGATAAGCCATAGCAATAGGCAAGGCAAACAGCCAGTGGGCAGCCATGATATAGACTTCGTTGATGCCAAAGCCCAAGCCCATGTGCAACAGCATGTCGAAGGCAAAGCCAGACAGCACCATCCACAAGAAGCGTGAGCGGCGGCCGCACCACACTCCCAACAAAAATAGTACTACGACAAGGCCTTCTAACACATAGCTGACAGCCCAGTTGTAACGCACTATGACAGGACGTGAGCGCAAGGTGTCTTCCAGCAGATGGTCTTTGTGTAGCTGTATGGATTCGCCAAACAAGTTTTCTATGGCTGTTTGCGTGCGTGAAGTGGTCTCGTCGGTCCACCTCATAAACTCACCGTTGCCCATAGGCTTGCCGGTATGCTTGTTCCAAGGCTGCTTGTGGTCAGCTTTGTATTTGGCTTTGGCACGCTTCTTCATCTCGGTGTCAAAGGCTTTCTTCAGCTCTGTGGTGTCTTTGATGCCCACGGTGTCGGCAAAGGCTTGGAAATTCTTCTGCTTCTCGGCAGCCGCCTTCTTTGCTTTCTGTGTATGGCGTGCCATCTCATGGGGCCACACAAAGGTGTGGTACTCCCAGCGGGCAAAGCCCCATATCAGGGCAGAAGGCAGAATAACGGCCGACAGAAAATACTTTAACTTGAAAAACTGCTTGCCGTTGGTAAACAGTGCGTATAGAAATGTCTTGATGCCATTGCTCAGTGTAACGCCGGCTGTGATGAAAAACAGCAGCCATGTCTGCTTGACGGTAAACGGCTTGCCCTGCTGCATCTTGCGACCTGCCAGATAAACAGACAGCAACAGCAGACACATGGATATACAGAAATGGTCGGGTACGATGAGTGTTACCAATATATAGCCGAACGAGAAGAACAGAGCCGAGAGCAAAGTGGCGTCGAAGCGGCGCAGCTGAACTACCTCGCGCAGGGTGCGGTAGAGAAAAATGTAAGCGTAGAAGCCACACACCAGCAGGGGCACAGCCACGATAAACTGTACCAGATTGACATCAAATGTGGACATGCACCACTTGTTGAGCATAGACAACGGCCACACCATAAACGAGAGTAACGGGTGGCGGTAGACATTATAGTTGGCCTCCCAGTAAGTTACCATAGAGTAGGTGATGGGGTCGAAACCCGAAATGGTGAAGTTCTTCACGAACACATTCCAATGCCCGGTGCCCGTATGGGTAAACAACTTGAAAAATTTTGCGATGATGCACGTGTGCAGTCCTATCAGCACTACTAATGCAATGGCTGCCGAGAGCCACTCTTCACGCTTGACACGTAACAGTTGTAGCAGTTTCTTCATATTCTTATAGTCTGTAATTACTTGTATGATGGATAAATGGACAGCATTTAAAGTATAAGCCTGTCCTGCTTAATCTCTGAATGGCTTGTAGTAAGCCTCATTGGCAAAGTCGAGCAGTTGGGTGTCGCCCCGGCTGTCACCAAATGCCACCAGATAGTATTGCTTGCGGTCGGGAAACAGTTGCAGCAGGCGCGTAACCTTCTCCTTGCCGTAGCAGTTGCGTGTAAGGAAACGGCCCGTAAGCACCCCTTCTCTTACTTCAGGCATGGTGCCCAACACAAATCCTACACCGTAAGAAGCCACAAACGGTTCCACCCAGTTGTTGAGACTGGCACTTACCACTACCACCTTGCTGCCTTCGGCCATGGCTTGCCGCAGCATGGCCACGCCTTTCGGGCGCATGATGGCGGCATATTGTGTGGCATAGCGGCGGCAGAGGTCGTTGAATGCTTCAAGAGTCATGCCTCCAAAGCAGTGGGCAAACACGCGTTGCTTGGCTTTTCCGTTGTTGTACAAACCCATCTTCATGGCTACCAGCAGCGGCAAAAAGCGCAGTAGGCACAGCAGCAATCCTTTGGTGCCCCGCGCAAAGCGTATGATGCCTATCAGCGTATCGCAGTTGGTGAGCGTTCCGTCAAAGTCGAACGCATAAATCTTTTTGCTGAAATCGCTCATGATACCTGTCTATTTAAACATGGGGATAATATAGATCAGCACTAAGAAGGTGAGTGCCCAGCACACCACCACTGCCTGTGTAAAGCGGTCTTGCAGCATCATCTTGGTAGGGTCGCCACTCTTCTTGTCTACCACAGTAATCTGTATGTAGCGCAGCAGACCCAACAGTACAAACACCGAGGTAAGGTAAAGCAAGTCTGAGTGGAAGCGCTGGGTAATCTCCGGCGATACCGTGTACATGATGTAGCACACCAGTGTAACAGATGCCGTGATGGTAATGGCCTGGTTGATAAACGTGAGATTGTAGCGAATGGTATTTTTCCGGGGTGGCTCACCCGTCTCGTTCATGCGCAACACGTCATCGCGGCGCTTGGCAAACGAGAGAAACAGTGTGAGCAAGAAGGTCATCAGCACCAGCCAGTTGCTCAGCACAATGTCGGTGGCGGCACCGCCGGCCAATGCTCTGAGCACAAAGCCGAAGGCTATGATGCACACGTCTACAATGGCATGCTGCTTGAGCCAGGCACAGTAGAGCAGGTTCAGTACAAAGTAAATGAGAATGATAAGGCCCACCAACTGTGTGTGCTGCCAGTCGGGCAGCAGCAGTAGGGATGCCAACGACAGTACTACCATGAAAGCCATCAAGCCATAGGCCTGCCCAACGCTGACAGCACCCGATGCGATAGGGCGATGACACTTGACGGGATGACGGCGGTCGGCATCCATGTCTATGATGTCGTTGAAGCAGTAAATGGACGAGGCTATAAAGCTGAATGCCATAAAGCTGACGACAGAGGCTTTGATGTCGGCAGGGTCGAGCAAGCTACCGCCGAAGAACATGGGCAGCAGCACGAATACATTCTTGAGCCACTGCTTGGGCCGGATAAGTTTTAGCATGTTGCGATACATAGGCAACGGTTTTTTGAATGGTGATAAAATAATGAAGCAACAAGAGGCTTGCAGCCATTTAAAGTAGCCTTTCTGGCCACGCATCAGTCTTTTGCAGTGTAGCCCTTGGCTGGGCGTTAGGTTCTCTTTTGCTTCTTCTTGAACAATGTTTTGTCTATCAGTGTGTGCAGCAGCCATGCCAGCGGTATGCTGACGGCAACCATAAGCGTTGCCGTGGCTGCATAGCCTAACTTGTAGGGCGTAAGGTAGCGCAGCACAAAATGTATGTGTATGAGGTACAACTCCAGGCTGATGCCTCCTATAAAGGCTAACATCTTGTTGATACACAGGGGGGTGCGGTGCAGCAACTGTGTAAAAAGTATCAGACTGCTGAGTGTCAACGGTATGTAGACCATGCGCTCCAAGAACAGCGGAAAGTGGCCGCGCCATTCGCGTTCGAATTCTACGCACATGGACAAGCTCAGCACAAAGGCAATCAGCAGCAGCCAAATGGTGGCACCGCTGAGCTGCTCTTGCCGCTTTACCACTTGCCCGAAGTTGATACCAATGAGGAAAACGGGAATACGGCTGAAGAATATCTCCAAGTGTCCTACGGCTTGATGGACAGGTGGAAAATACTGCACCATGACCGCTACCACCATGAATACGGCTGCCAACCACTGGTAAGCAGGGTGGCGACTGATTAACCGCATGTAGGCTGGCGCAAAGGTGTACATCAGCATGATGGAAGGGATGAACCAAAAAGAAAGGTCGTCGACACGCCAAAAACTCCAGTTGACAGCTATGTTGAGCACCAAGTTGAGCGCATCGGGACTATAACCTCCGCCATCTGTTTGCAGATAGTTGGGTATATAGAAGGCACAAGCCATAATCAGCCAGGCAGGATAGATGCGCTTGTAGCGGTGAACAAAGAAGTGCTTGAGGTCGCTGTTGCGTGTCCATGAGTACCAAAGACCTATGCCACTGAGAAACAAGAACATGTCTACACCTACATTGCCACAGCGGTTAAAACCGAAAAACGGATTGCTGCGTGGCATGCCGACATGGAACAGCATGACGAAAATCATGGCCAAGCCCATCAGTTGGGAACGGTAAGTACTGAGGTCAGACAGCAAAATAGGTTTTCTCATACGCGTAGTTTGGGTTTGGGCAGATAGCGGAACAGCCACTTGAAGAGCCATGCCAACAGCACGCTGGCTACCAAATAGATGACTATGCCGCTATAAATATAGCCACGGTAAGACATGCGGATAATGATTTCGCGGGTGATGGGATGGGCTACAAAGAGGGCAGAGCTGATGGCTCCAAACCATACACAGGCGTTAACAACCCTTGTGGGCAGTAACTTGACAGTGGCTACAGCCCCTGTTACCACAAACAGTGGCACCCAAAGCCACGACTGAAACCAAAAGCTGCCTGCCACGACAGCCACAGCCGACACGACAGCTACCAAGGCATAGCCACTGGGCTGGAGGCATTGCCCATGGCGGGCATAGAGCACACCCGCGCCAAAAGGCAACATGCCGCCTATGAAGTTGTAGCGTATGCGGTTCAGTGTCTCGCCGTCGGGGTCAACAGTAGGGGTGAAGATGGCTTGTGCTATCCAGCACGCGGCAATCCAGCCTGCCACCCACCATGAGGAGCGACGATAGATGCTGATGCGGTAAACGATATAAAGTTGCAGCATCAAGCCAAAGAACCAGTAGGGACCGGGCTTGATAATGTGGTCGGGGTCGGGCAGCAGGTTGATATACATGAACAGCTGTGCCACCACACGACCTGTGGTGTAACCATGATACCCGTGTGGATGCAGATAGCTGACAAGGGCAAAGCCTATATAGCCTAAAAACATCAGACGCAGTAGCTTGGCATAGTGGAAACCTACAAACGGCAGCGTGCGCACCCTGCCGGGCGTGTGCTGCTCATACTTGTAGACCAAGCCAAAACCGCTGATAAACAGGAATACGGGCACACCATAGTGCCCAAAGAAAGAGAAAAAGTGTACAAACAGGTTGCTGTCGATAGCCATGACCTTGCTGAGCAGCTGCTGAGGCTTGTCGGCAGTAAAGGTGTATTCGTTCTCTTTCACGGCAAAGCCCAAAAAGTGGCAGTAGTTGTGCAGGATAATGCCTAAGATGGCAATACCCCTTAGTGCCTTGGATTGGGCCATGCTTAACAGTTCTTTTTTCATCTTCTTGTTGTTGTTGGAGGGCTGTGGCAGAGATATGCGGTACCGGTATGGCTGCTTGCAGCAACCGGTAGATCCGTGCTGCCACTACTTCTTTACATTTAATTTGTCGTAATCGGTTGTATGCTTCAGTATGCGTGGGCGATTTTCGTTGTATTGCTTGCTCAAGATATCCAGTTGAGGACGATAGTAGGGCGTCTTGATGCCGCCTAAGTAAAGCAGAGTATGGGCAAGGGCATCAGTCATATATCGCTTGTTCCTGGCAGCACGGATGGCGCGGTACACATCGGGATGGGTAGCCCTGTATTTGCGTGAACACCAAATCCAGAATGGAATGTCAAACTCTTCGCGGGCCAGGCGAGCCGTAATCTCGGTGGAGTGCATGCGACCGTAGAAGTGGACATTGCCCTCATAACACTCTTCGCCATGGTCGGGCACATAAATAACGATAGCGTTTTGATTCTCAAAGCGGCGGATAATCTGGTCTACAATAGAGTCATTGTAGAGCACGGCGTTGTCATAGGCAGACAATACGCGCAGCTCCTTGTCGCCCAATTCGGGGCGGTGGTAGTCGTCTGCCGTAAATTTGGCTTGCTTCTTTGGAAAACGAGTGTGGTAATCTACATGCTGTCCTTTCAGATGAAAGATGATAAGGTTGTGCTGCTTGTCTTCGTTCTTGAGCTTGTCATACTCCTCTACCAATTTGTCATCGTAGCGATACAGTTGCGTGTTTCGTGTGTCAAACTGGGCATGGCTCAGCTGTGGGTTGTTCAAGAAAAAGCCACCGCTAAAATCATAGACTGCTTCTTTGGCCTGAGGCAGAAACTGGTTGGTCAGGAAAGTAACGTGATAACCTGCCTTGCGGAATACTTCAGGAAACAGAGGATAGTCGCACCATTCGCCTTTGTCGCCTACGGCGTAGAGCGAGAAGAGGTGCTTGAACACAAAACTGGTAAGATTCCAGGGCGCAACTACATCGGTAAACGGGGTTAACTCACCTGTTTTGGCACGGCGAGCCTGCCGTGGCGTGGTGTTGAGCGGATAGCCATACATGCCTGCATGGTGGCGGTTGTAGCTCTCGCCGATAATCAGCACGATATTAGGACTGCGGTAACTGCAACTGTCTACCTCGATTTTATTGATATTGGCAGTAAGCTTTGTAATCTGCTTGGCGGTCAGCTCATTGGCATAGATGCTGAACACCAGCTGGTAGACAGGCTGGTACAGTACTGCACAATGCTTCTCTGTCAACTCGTGTTCCACATCGCCTATATTGTCGTAAGACAGCAAGCGGACCATAGCCTCCTTGTTGTGCCAGCTGAAGCAGCCACAGACTATCCATGCTATTGCAACAATCAAGCTGGCAACGGGCTTCATACAGGTGGCTTTCTTCAGGTTATAGACCATGCTGGGGAAACGTGCACTAATCCAATATTTTATCTTGGCACGGTAACGCCACACAAAATACCATGCGGCATGGACCATCAATACCAAGACTACCCAGCCTAAACGGGTGAACAGTACATCAGAGGTGAGGTATGAAGAAAGAAACTCCGAGGCTTCGCGACCATCTGTCTCGCCTACCAACAACAGCATGGTAGGCGTGATGGTAGAGCTGAATTTTACAAAACAATAGACGTCGACAATGGCCAACAGATAGGCTATTGTATAGCAGATGCGCTTCAGCCAACATCCTATGCGGGCAGGCAGCAGGCCTAACAGCAAGGCCAACAGCGTAACATCAAAGAATAATTCAACAGGAGCCAGACTGTAAGCATGGTAGCCACGCTTGTCTGGCACTAAAGCATAAGTTACTACCAGGCCTAAAACATACATGAAAACAATAAATGCACCTTGGCCTTTCAGCAACTTCCAAAGGCTTGTGAGCAACCTCTTGGGAAAACTTAAAAACTTCATTATTACGTAATTACTTATTTGAAGGCGCCCCTGTCTACGGATGATTTGCTACAACTATGGCGCGACAAGAACACCGAAAATGTGTGCAAATTTACATCTTTTTATTATAATAAAGTATAAACACTATGAAATTTATTGCGAATTGAACTCCAATCATTGTTGAAACGTGCAGCTGGCAATGATAAAACAGGGTGTCATGCGCGTTTGGAAGTGGTGGCGATTGCACTGAAGTCCGATATTCTCCGCTATTCTTACTCCACTGTATAAAGTGGAATGGAAATGCACGATGGGCGCTTTTAGTGTTAAATAAATATAAATTATATACACTGCAATAACTTGATTGTTATATAGTTAATAGAAAAAGACTACCTTTGCAGTCCGATTATTTAGGGGATAACTCTTAGAACCCCACGAACGGAGTGTTAATAGTTGTGCTTTGGCCGAGCCCGACGGTTAGTGAATCGCCGTTCAAAGATGAGTTAAAAACGTTTTTTTAGTAGTAAATTTTAAAAATTAAAATGAACACTTTAAGTTACAAGACTATTTCCGCTAACAAGGAAACAGCAAAGAAGGAGTGGGTTGTTATCGATGCAACAGACCAAGTTATTGGTCGTCTCTGCTCTAAGGTTGCCAAGATTATCCGCGGAAAGTACAAACCAAACTTCACACCTAACGTAGACTGTGGCGATAACGTAATCATTATCAATGCAGCAAAAGCAGTATTCACAGGTAAGAAAGAGACAGACAAGGTTTATACTCGCTATACTGGTTATCCAGGTGGACAGCGCTTTAATACTCCTGCCGAGCTTCGCAAGCGCGAGGACGGTATGGACAAGATTATCCGTCACGCTGTAAAGGGCATGCTGCCTAAAGGCCGTCTGGGACGCCAATTAATTGATAACCTCTATGTTTTCAACGGAACAGAGCACGACAAGCAAGCTCAGTCTCCGAAAGCAATTGATATTAACCAGTATAAATAAATTACGCAATAATGGAAGTAGTTAATGCAATAGGTCGCCGTAAAAGTGCTGTCGCACGCGTTTATCTTAGCGAGGGTACAGGCAAAATCACTATAAACAAGAAAGACATTACAGAATATTTCCCATCTGCAATCCTTCAGTATGTTGTTAAGCAGCCTCTTCAGGCACTTGAAGCAGCAGAAAAATATGACATCAAGGCTAACCTCGACGGTGGCGGTTTTACAGGTCAGAGCCAAGCTCTTCGCCTTGCTATTGCCCGCGCACTCGTAAAGGTTAATGCAGAGGACAAGAAAGCTCTCAAGGATCACGGCTTCCTTACTCGTGATTCTCGTGAGGTTGAGCGTAAGAAGCCAGGACGTCCAAAGGCTCGTCGTCGCTTCCAGTTCAGCAAGCGTTAATGTCGCTCTTGTGGGCACTCATGGTTCTGTCGTATGCCAATTGTATCGGGATTGGGAACAGACAGTGTGAGTACTCACAGCCACTGTTTAGCATCTAAACCGGTAAGACCCGGTCCAAAGGCTGGTTACCTGTCGGTTGGTTCTAACAAAACTAAAAAAGAAAGTAAACAAAACAATTTAAAACAAAAGACAATGTCAAGAACAAATTTTGATATGTTATTGGAGGCTGGCTGCCACTTTGGCCACCTCAAACGTAAATGGAATCCAGCAATGGCTCCTTATATCTTCATGGAGCGCAATGGTATCCATATCATCGACCTTCACAAGACTGTTGCTAAAATCGACGAGGCAGCAGAGGCTTTGAAGCAGATTGCCAAGTCAGGAAAGAAAATCCTGTTCGTTGCTACTAAAAAACAAGCTAAAGATGTAGTTGCTGAAAAGGCAGCTTCTGTTAATATGCCATACGTAATTGAGCGCTGGCCAGGTGGTATGCTCACCAACTTCCCTACTATCCGCAAGGCTGTAAAGAAGATGGCTAACATCGACAAGCTCATGAACGACGGTACTTACTCTAACCTCTCTAAGCGCGAAATTCTCCAGATTTCACGTCAGCGCGCTAAGCTCGAGAAGAACCTCGGTTCTATCGCCGACCTTACTCGCCTGCCTTCTGCTCTCTTCGTAGTAGACGTAATGAAAGAGGCTATCGCAGTAAAAGAGGCTAACCGCCTTGGTATTCCAGTATTCGCTATCGTTGATACCAACTCTAATCCTAACAACGTTGACTTCATGATTCCAGCTAATGATGACGCTAAAGACAGCATCGAGGTTATCTTGAACGCTTGCTGTGGCGCTATCGCTGAAGGTCTTGAGGAGCGCAAGGTTGAAAAGGCTGACGAGAAGGCTGCCAAAGAGCAGGCTGAAGCTGCTGAGGACAAACCAAAGCGTACTGCTGCCCGCAAGGCTCGTAAAGATGCTCCTAAGGCAGAAAAAGCTGAAGAAGCTGCAACAGAAGCTCCCGCAGAGGCTTAATTGACGGCTCAATACCGTTGACATATATTAGATGGGGAAGTTAAAGGAACTGTCGTTTGGCTGGCAGGGGAGGGTCTTCGGACTCTGCTTCCCTTGGCTACTGACTCCTTTAACTTCCTTATTGCTTTTTTATACAGATACTATTTTTTATTAATTAATCAAGAAATTTATACATCATTATGGCTGTATCTATAGCTGACATACAGAAAATCCGCAAAATGACCGGTGCAGGTCTTGCAGATTGTAAGAAAGCCCTCACCGAAACTGACGGTGACTTCGAAAAGGCAGTTGAAATCATCCGCGAAAAGGGACAGGCTATTGCTGCTAAGCGTAGCGACCGCGAAACTTCTAATGGTTGTGTACTCGTAAAGGCTGAGAATGGCTTTGCTGCCATGATTGCCCTCAAGTGCGAAACAGACTTCGTGGCTAACGGTAAAGACTTTATTGCCCTTACACAGAGCATCCTCGATGCTGCCATTGCCGCTAAAGCCAAGACCTTGGATGAGGTAAAGGCTTTGCCTCTCAATGGCAAGACTGTTCAGGACGAAGTAATCGCTCGCTCTGGTATTACCGGTGAGAAGACAGAGTTGGATGGCTATCTCTATCTTGAGGGTGAGAACATCTCTGTTTATGACCACATGAACAAGCACCTCCTTTGCACCATGGTTCAGACCAACAAACCTGCTGAAGAGCAGGCTCACGCTATCGCTATGCAGGTAGCTGCCATGAACCCTGTAGCTCTTAACGAAGAAAGCGTTCCTCAGGAAGTGAAAGACACTGAGCTGAAAGTGGCTATCGAGAAGACTAAGGAAGAGCAAATCAACAAGGCTGTAGAGGCTGCTCTCAAGAAGGCTGGCTTCAACCTTTACATTGCTGAAAATGAGGAGCACATTGCTGAAGGCATCGCTAAAGGCAATATCACTGAGGCTCAGGCTGAAGAAATCCGCAAGATCAAGAAGGAAGTTGCTGAGCAGAAGGCCGCCAATATGCCTGAGCAGATGGTACAAAACATCGCCAAGGGTCGTATGAACAAGTTCTTCAAGGAGTCTTGTCTCTTGAATCAGGAGTTCATTCAGGATTCCAAGATGAGTGTTGCCGACTACCTCAAAGCTACCGACAAGGAGCTTACCGTAGTAGCTTTCAAACGCTACACTCTTCGTGCTGAGTAATCAGCGGAAAAGCAAACGGGGCATGACTTGTTGTTAACCTCGTGTAGATAACGATACAATACGTTAATCTATATATCAAAGTGTCTGTCAATTAGTTTGACAGGCACTTTTCGCTTTTTATCGGCAGGCACTTTTGTCCTTTTCCTTACTTTTTCTTATTTTTGCACCTATGAATAGTGGTTTAGCGAGATTGTGGGGCAGAGTGATAGGTATGAAGCTGCTGTTATGGGTTGGCTTTGTGCTTGCGGTGCTTACTTTGGCATCGTGTTCTTACAGCTATCGCAATATGTCCCAAATCAAGAAGGCAGACAGTTTGTCTTCCTGCGATGGCAACCGGGCATTGGCTTATATTGACAGCTTGCGGTGTCATGAACGGCTTTCTGTGGCAGACAGTCAGCTACTGTGGACCATCAAGAGTTTGATACGCATGGAGCAGGGCAACAAGTTTACGGCTTACGACACGCTCAATATTATAAAACAAAATGTAGAAGACAACTTGCAGGGCAACGACCGCATGTATGGTCTCTTCTGGATAGCAAAGGTAGAGATGCAATTGGGCTATTCGCCCGAAGCCTTGCAGACCTTTGATGATGCTGCTCATGCGGTAGATTCCACTGCTGCCAATTGCGATTTTGAGCTATTGGCGCGTGTGTATGGGCAGCGGGCATGGCTCATGTTGCAGCAACAGCTTCCGCAATTGGCTTTACGTGAGGCTCGTCAGGCTGAGGGTTATGCATGGAAAGCCAAAGATGCCTTTGATGCTATCGTGTACCGTGAAGTACAGGCTTATGCGTATGAAGATATGAACAAACCTGATTCTGCCATATTTTTATCTCGGCAGAATATAAATCTTTTCACTAAATATGGTTTTTCAAAAGATGCAGCAATAACGAAGGGTACTTTATTTACAGATTTAGTAAAAACAAAGCAGTATACAGAAGCTCATAAAGTTATGCAAGATTATGAGTCTAAGTCAGGATACTTTGATGCAGATGGTAATATAGAGGGGAGTAAAATAGATTACTATTATGATAAAGGTCTTTATTTCAAACAAATAGGGAAGTTAGATTCCGCAGCACATTATTTTTATAAGTTTATAACTCCCAAAAGCTTTCTTCCTACTTTGTCTAAAGTCTATAATGGACTGTATCAGATATACAAAATAAAGAATGAGAAAGATTCGGTGGTAAAGTATGCAGTATTGTCAAAAAATACCGCAGATTCTGCTTATGCATCAATGTCTACTGAAAAGTTGATACAAATGTATACATTATATAATTATAATAATGCGCAAAAGCAAATAAATTATGAAAAGGAGCAAGTACAGCAGATAAGATGGAACGCAATAATGGTATGTTTAGTTTTGTCATTGCTGCTTGCTTTAGCTATTGCATTGTTTTATCGGAGAAATATAACGGTACAATCTCTTTTGCGAAATTTGAGTGAACGCCATTTGCTGGCAATGCAGAAAATGGAAATGTTGGATAAACGTAAAAAAGAACTTGATGCACTTTTGAAGTTAAAAGACGAAGAGTTGAAAGAATCTATCCAGCATAAATCTGAAGAGATAGCGTTGTTGCAGCAAAAGATAAGCACATACGAAGCAAATGCTGTTATAAATGATGACGAACAACTGCTGACAGCAAGTATAGTCAAGAAATTTCATCAATTGGCTAAAAACAACCAGAAACCAAATTTGGCTGAATGGGCAGAGTTGAAGCTGTTTGTAAATGAACAAATACCTACTTTAGCTGCTCGCCAAGACATGTTTAGCAATAGTGAATACGAAATTTGTCTGTTGGTTCGCATTATGTTCAGACCTTCCGAAATAGCAACATTAACTGGTCGCAAACCTTCAGATGTATCAACGATGCGAACTCGTATGCTGTATAAAGTAACAGGGCAAAAGGGAAGCTCTAAGGATTTTGATGTTTTTATTCGCCATTTTAAATAGAATAATTTTATATTTTTTAATCTGTTGGTGGAGTCAAATAGCAATATATTAGCTCATTTAATTCTGCCAGCGGGTGTCTTTTATCGGCTCTATTTTATTTCGCTAATAGATAAATAGTTTATTTATACCGTTTTTTGTTGTCTAAATTTATATATTGTGAAGTTTTTGCGAATAAATTAATCTGCATAGTTTCGTAAACTAATCTATTTTTGCGAAAAATAAATTACAATGAAACGAAAAATGAAAAAACTTTTATGTGTAGCTTTACTCTTCTTTACTTTTATCGCTACCATTTCAGCTCAAGATTCTATTCTTGTGCAGCAGTTGCCTTTAAAGGTTGTTGCTAATAATGATATAAAGCACGGTCATAAGCCGCATGCCCCAAAACGGGTAGTTGTGGGGCTGGCTGGTCATGATTTGTGGCTTTACAACCAGTTTGACAGCAGCTTGCTGGAGATAATGGATGGCGATGCAGTTGTTTATTCAGCATGGTTATCTATGGATATGGAAAAGCTGACATTACCTCGTTGGTTAAGCAATGGAGTAACGCTAAAAATAACAGATAGCCAGTTTACATATTACGGTGAGATGTATTTTTATGATTAAAGGCATCTTGGATATTTACAAAAATCAGCATCATTCCCTCATATTCGCCTTTATTTATGCGTTACAATTTCATTGTAGTATGGAATAGCCAAATGCTTATATAACAGCTAATTACATGACTTTAAGCGTTATAATTTTTACTATTTTGAACACTTTGTGAAGTTTTTGCGAACTTTTAGGGGGGGGCTAAAGTTTGGCGTTTAGCTATAAAATTCATATATTTGCAAACAAAAAACAACATTTCTGTTTGATTTTATATACAGAAAGAAAAAATATAAAGACATATATGGCAAGTTTTTTTTGATAACTTGCAGAGGCAATTCCCCACACCTCTATGTCAGAATCCTTCGATTAGGATGGGAAAACATTTATCTATCAATATTATTTATTATGGAAAAGCAAAAAATTAAACTCGAGCCTTTAAGAAAGGATGAACAGAACCAACTTCATGGTGGCTTCGATTTCGTGTCATTGGTATCATTGGATGTGATAGTTTCCAACTATAATTGTATTAATTCATCTGCAGCAAATCCAAATGGACAGTGTTCTATTTCAAATGTAAATTGTAGTAAATGTTCTTGTAATTCTGGAGGTGATGGTACTCCATTGAAGCCTATAATAGTTAATACAAGTTGCAATTCAAAATGCTTGGTAACTGAATGAATCATTTATTAAAGGTCTATCAGATAAACTTTATACTCTGATAGACTTTCATTTAAAATACATCATCTATGAAGTGGACCAACTATTATATTACTCATCGTATGGATGCCGATAAAGTGGTGCTTTATAATTATGCCAATGACGGTGCCTTGTTTTTAAGCAATGAATTGTTTGAGCTGTTGAACAAGTATAAGGCTGATATAGAAGCATTGTCTACTGTGCATCCAGATTTCTACAAAGCACTGGTGCAGCGCGGCTTCTTGCTGGATGACAATTATGACGAAGTAGCCCATGTAAAAGAGCAGGTGCAGCAGCGTTTTGACAGGAAGTCTGAACTGCTCTTGACCGTCAATCCCACTATGGATTGCAACTTGAGGTGCTGGTACTGTTATGAGGAGCATACCAAGCAGTGCTATATGAGCAGAGAGACGATGGAGAGTATAATGGCTTTTGTTGCCAAGCAGATGGCAAGCCCAGAGCTGAAAGTGGTGAGCTTGAGCTTCTTTGGCGGCGAACCACTGATGAAGTTCAACAGCATAGCATGGCCTCTGATTTGTGATGTCAAGCAACTGTGTGATGAGAAAGATATAGAGTTCCATTTGCAGTTTACCACCAATGGCGTGTTGCTCTCAAAAGATGTAGTAGACAAGATTTGTTCACAGACACCCCATGCCTTCTTCCAAATACCGTTTGACGGCAACCGCGAGTTACACAATAAAGTAAAGTTTCTGTCAAACAAGAAAGGCACTTACGATATAGTGCTGTCCAACATTGATTATATGCTGTCTGTCGGCATGAATGTAACGGTAAGATGCAATTATGATTTGGATACGGTAGCATCGTTTCAAGATTTGATCAGAGATGTGGCAGCTTTGTCCCATGCCAACAATACCCATTTAGGCTTTTCGCTCCAAAAGATATGGCAGGCTCCTGTCAGCGATGAACTGTGGAGCAAGGTAAGAGACCTTTCTGCGCTGATAAAGCAGTTGGGCTATGGCAGCATGACAGCAGGCAAAGAGATATTGACCCCATGCTATGCCGACTATGCATTGTCGTATGTGGTAAATTATAATGGCGATGTGTTTAAATGTACCGCCCGCAACTTTAAGCATGAAGGCAGAATGGGAACACTTGCTAAGGATGGCACTGTCATAGACACCTCCAATGCTATACTATATCAGGACAGACGCTATTATGCAGAATGCGATGAATGCAAAATGTTGCCCCTGTGCACTGTGTGTGTGCAGAAGCGAATAGAGGGCATAAAAGACGAGATGTGTGAGCAAACCTCAAAAAAGAGAAAGGTGATACACGATATGCTGGTAGACAGGTTTAAGCTGCAATATCAATACTCGTAAATTGGAGGCTTTGAGATAGAGATGTGTTTGAATGCAAGGGATATAACGGTATGTAAACTAACAAGAGAAAGGGGAACATTATGAAAAGATATATAACGGTAGGATTATTAGCTGCGTTGCCTCATTTGGCAACCTTGGCTGCGCCTTCATTGGAAGCGGTAGCGGCAGACAGCACCAGGACAGACTCCATAGCCAAGAAGTATAGCTTGAAAGAGGTTGTAGTCAAGGCATCGCGCATTACCTACAAGCCCAACGGTTTTACGCTCAGCATGGTAAACAGCAATTTGGTAAAGGGCAACACCATGGAAAATGTGTTGAATATGTTGCCCGATATCCGGGTAAAAGATGAAAGCATATCAATCGAAGGTAAGGGCGTAAGTGCTGTATATATCAACAATATCAGGATATCCGACAATAAAGTGTTGCTGAATTTGCAACCGGATATGATATCGAAAGTAGAGGTGAGCTACATGAACCCCGGTTCGGAAGGCATGGGCAGCAATGGTGGTGTGCTGCGTATATGGCTGAAGAAAGAAAAAGGCTTTCAGAATACGATATTAGGCAAAACAACCTATCGCATTGTTGAAGACAGGCCTAATGAGAGCATTGCTGATGTCTTTTATGGCAGCATAGGCAAATTAAGCATTTACAATGCCCTGTCCTATAAATGGAGTAAAAACTTGACTCAGTATAAAGAGTTAAGGCGCATGAATGATGCTGATGATATGGCGAAACTGAAAGAAAATACATTCAGCCGAAGCCGAAACCTATACGATTGGTTGAGCCTTTCCTACGAAATCAACCAAAAGCAAACTATTGGCATATCGGGCTTCTTACCTGTAAGTAACAATACAACTGGACGAAACACACATTCCAAAGGAGGTGTACTTGACCGGGCGCAGAACTATGAGAGCAATTATGACAGCAAAGGCAATAGCACGCAGGCAGAGGTGATGGCTTTCTACGATTGGCAGACCGACGACAAAGGCTCTCGTCTTACTGTGCAGGCAGATGTGCTGAAGTTCAATATGAACAATAATCTTTATATGAAAACGCTCTATACGGGAGATGATGTAGAGGAAAACAATTTCCAACGCAATCATAACAATACATATATGGCCAGTCTCCAAGCCAATTATGTGGGTGCACTGAAAGGCGGCAGCTATTGGGTAGGTGGCATAGACTACAGTTATACAGGATATCGCCAAAATTTCATAAACGGTATCAATCAGCCGGTCGTAGAGGCAAAAGTAAACAATTACGCCCCTGCAGTGTATGCATCTTACAACTGTTCACTTGGCGAGAAATGGATGTGGTTCGTCAAGTTGCGCTCGCAGTACAACAAAATGAACATTGACCAAGGCAATGTGAAAAACACCATAGACTATTGGGGCATTGAGCCGTCCACACGTTTTACCTATCTGTGGAACAAGAAGAAGGGACACAGTATAGCCTTTTCATACAGCCATACCGTAAGCAATGTGCCTTACAGCTATGTCAGCGATTTCAGAATGTATGACGGTGATACGCATTATACTGTCGGTAATCCGAATTTAAAGAAAGCCTATAATGAAAGTGTGAGCTTGCATTTAAAGCTGTTCAATGCACTAAGTGTGGGATACAGTTTCCAATATGACCGCAACACGATTTACCTTAATACAGAGACAGACCCTGACAATGCAAATGTGTATTGCTCTGTTGCGCGCAACAGCAAATTTGGCATTCTGCATCTGATATATGCAGAATGGTTCAAAGACGTGGCTAAATGGTGGTCTTTGAAGTTATATGCCCAATCTCGTATCAGCAATGACCATTTATTTGATGTGAAGCAGAAGCAATTCTATTGGACCACAAACATCAACAATACTTTCAGATTTACCGATACCTTTGGCGGTGGGTTGAGCATGAGCATTGATCCAAAGCAAAAGGTAGCTGATATGGAATTTAATACAGTTTATAATGTTGATGCTTATTTGTACAAGACATTCTTTAAAGATAATTTGTTGCTAAGATTGAGCGGAGGTTATGGAAACGGCCGTAAAATAACGATTGACAAGAAAGGCATCTATTCATGCCGCCGCCATAACGATGGAGGACTTATTGAATTGGCTATACAATACACCTTTAGAGGGGGCAAGTCTGTCAAACAGCGTCAAACGGCAACACAATTGCAGCAGAAGCAAACTTTGCAGAATGGATATTATGAGTAAAGGCTGATTTTGTATTCTTTTGTTTTGCTTTTATAAATAATAAAAGCAGTTAGTAATTAATAGCATGTGTAATTCTTAAAATTTAAAATTATGAAACTAAATGAAGTGAAAATTGAGCCATTGAGAAAAGACGAGAAGAATCAGCTTCATGGTGGATTTGATTTCGTATCTTTGGCTAAATTAGAAGATGCAGGTACTAATGGTCTTTGTATAAAAAACGACAACTGTCCAGTAACACGTAATGACAATTGTTCTAATAATAATTGTCCTTTAAATTCAATCTGTTAATTCTATATTTACTCAATGCCTTTATTTTAGCCAGGAATAAAGGCATTGAGAATAAAAGCATTCTTTGATAAAACAAGATATTACTAATTGTAAACCAACAAGAGGAAGGGGAACTTTATGAAACGATATATAACGGTAGGATTATTGGCAGCGTTGCCCCATTTGGCAACTTTGGCTGCACCTTCATTGGAAGCGGTGGCGGCAGACAGCACCAAGACAGACTCCATAGCCAAGAAATATAGTCTGAAAGAAGTGGTGGTCAAGGCATCGCGCATTAGTTACAAGCCCAATGGCTTTACGCTCAGCATGTTGAACAGCAATTTGGTAAAAGGCAATACCATGGAAAGTGTCTTGAATATGTTGCCCGATATCCATATAAAAGACCAGAAAATATCAATTGAAAACAAAGACGTAAGTGCTGTCTATATCAACAACGTGAAGATATCCGATACTAAAATATTGTTTGATTTGCAACCTGAAATGATTGCAAAGGTAGAAGTAAGTTACATAAACCCCGGTTCGGAAGGCATGGGCAATGACGGAGGTGTGCTGCGTATATGGCTGAAAAAAGAAAAGGGATTTCAAAATTCAATAAGCAGTATAACCAGTTTTTGGTCTATGAACTGGAAGCCAATTCAGGATTTCTATAATTCCTTTTCCGGCAGCATAGGCAAGTTAACCATTTATAATACCAGTTCTTACGGCTGTCGTCAATTTTTAACTCAGTATCACGAAGCCAGACGCATGAATAATGCTGCTGATATGGCTCAACTAAAAGAAAATCAGTTTAGCAGAATTTATTTGGGGAATGATTGGCTGAGCCTTTCCTATGAGATTAACAACAAACAGACAGTTGGCATATCGGGATATTTGTTTGGATCAAAAAACATAAGAGGGCGAAACACACATTCCAAAGGAGGTGCACTTGACCGGGCTCAGAACTATGAGAGCAATTATGATGACAGAAGCAACGACACACAGGCAGAGGTGATGGCTTTCTACGATTGGCAGACCGATGACAAAGGTTCACGTTTTACGGCGCAGGGAGACGTAATAAAGTACAATACGAACAGCAAGCTCTACATGAACACATTCTATACGGTAGACGATACAGAAGACAATGATTTCCAGCGCAATCATAAAAATACATATATGGCTCGCTTGCAAGCCAACTATACGGGCGTACTGGAAGGCGGCAACTATTGGACAGGCGGCATTGACTATCAGTATATAGGGTACCGGCAGAACTTTGTAAACGGCATCAACCTGCCTGTCGTGGAGGCCAAAGTAAACAGTTATGCTCCCGCTGTATATGCCTCTTACAGCTGCTCGCTTGGCGAGAGATGGATGTGGTTTGCCAAGTTGCGCTCACAGTACAACAAGATGAACATAGACCAAGGCAATGTTAAAAACAAGCTGGAGTATTGGGGCATTGAGCCATCCACGCGCCTGACCTATCAATGGAACAAAAAAAGGGGGAATAGCATAGCCCTCTCGTACAGTCATATCGAAAGTCCTATGCCTTATGAGTATGTGAGCAATTTTAAAATATATGACGGTGATACACACTATACTGTCGGTAACCCGTCTCTAAAAAACAACAGTGCAGAGAGTGTGAGTTTGGATTTAAAGCTGTTTAATGCGTTAAGCATAGGCTATGCTTTCGTATATAACCGCAACATCGTCTATTTAAATACAGAGACAGACCCTGACAATGCGAAGATTTATTGCTCCATTGCCCGCAACAGCAAATTTGCTATAAGACATGAGCTGTATGCATCTTGGACAAAGAATGTGGCAAAATGGTGGACAATGAATTTGTATGCTAAATCTTATATCAGCAATGACCATTTGTATGATATGAAGCAGAAAACTTTCTATTGGACGGTAAGCACAGACAATGTATTCAGATTTAGCAAGACCTTTGGCGGAGGACTGAACATGTTCATTGATCCCAAGCGAAAGGTATATGACATGCAGTGGAATACGAATTATTGCATGATTTTGCATATATACAAAACCTTTTTCAATAATAAATTGATGCTGAAATTGAATGGAGGTTATGGCAACGGACGTGTCGTAACGATTGATAAGCCAGGAATATATTCACGTCGTCGCCATAATGACAATTCATCAGTTGTTCTGACTGTGCGATACACCTTCAAAGGCGGCAAGGCTGTCAAGGAGCGTAGAACGGCAGAGCAGTTGCAGCAGTATAAATCAGGCGGGAACAGCCTTTATCAGTAAGTGGTTTTTGAAACAGATACGGGTGTAACCCTTTAAAATATTGAGCTATGAAATTAAGTGAAATAAACATAGAGCCATTGAAAAAAGACGAGAAAAACCAGCTTCATGGCGGTTTCGATTTCGTGTCATTGGCATCGTTGGATGCGGATGTTACCAACATCAACTGCGCCAAAGCGAAAGTGGCGGTGAAGAAAGGCAAGGGATACAAGAATGTGAATTGTGGCAAGTGCAGCTGTAATGAGCACAGGCTCGACAGTACCTTTAGAAAGGATACGCTTTCCAACAAGTGGCGTGATACACGCAGCTTTAACGGGAGTTGCAGATTAGGAAATTGGTAGCATGCGGCTGCTGCCTCTTTGCAGAGGCGGCAGTAGCATTTTTTTTGCTCTGAAAAGATGGTTAGAGGTTTTCATGTTACATTTCAGCATGATGCCATGCAGTGTGGCGTGGCGTGTCTTCAGATGGTATGTAGGCATTTCGGTTGCAATTACTCTCTCGATTTTCTCTCGCAACAGTGTGCCGCTACCACTGAGGGCGTGTCGCTCTTGGCCCTTAGCGAGGCGGCTACACAACTGGGCCTTTCTTCGGTGTGCGGCAGAGCGGAGGCTGATACATTGGCTGATGCCCCATTGCCGTGCATCTTGCATTGGAACCAAAACCATTTTGTTGTGCTTTATAGGGTAAAGCGCAACCGCAAGTATTATATAGCCGACCCTGGCAAGGGACTGGTTACTTACGGCCGTGCCGAGTTCTTGAGCCATTGGATCAGTACACATACCAATGGCAGCGACAAGGGCGTGGTCATGTTTCTAAAGCCCACACCGGCTTTCGGACAGTGTAAAGACAATACCGTGCCGCCTGCACAGTTGCGGTCGTTCAAGTTTCTGTTGGGGTATATCAGGCAGTACCGTCGGCTGTTTTTCCAGATTGTGTTGGGTCTGGCAGTGGGCAGTGTGTTGCAGTTGGCACTGCCGTTTCTTACGCAATCCATTGTGGATGTGGGCATACGCAATCAGGATATAGGCTTCGTGTGGTTAGTGCTTATCGGGCAACTGGTGCTTACATTGGGGCAAACTTCGCTCGATTTTATCAGGCGCTGGCTGTTGCTGCATGTCAACATGCGCATCAATATCTCTTTATTAAGCGACTTCTTTATCAAGTTGCTGCGCTTGCCTATGTCGTTTTTTGACACCAAGCTCTTGGGCGACCTGATGCAGCGCATGGGCGACCACAGCAGGGTAAACAGCTTTCTTACGCAGCAGACACTGAGCATTTTGTTCTCGGCTATCACCTTTGTGGTCTATTCATTGGTGCTGTGCTGTTACAGCATGCCAGTGTTGGCGGTGTTTATGGTGGGCAGCTTGCTCTATGGCGCTTGGATGATGCTGTTTCTGCACCGCCGCAAGCTGTTGGACTATAAACTGTTTGAAAAGCAGGCCATTAACAGTAACAAGACGTATGAGTTCATCACTTCCATGCAGGAGATAAAGTTGCAGAATTGCGAGCAACGCCGCCGATGGGAGTGGGAAGATGTGCAGACAGACCTGTTTGATGTGCAGATGAAGAGTCTGAAGTTGCAGCAAACTCAGGAGGCGGGCAGCATATTCATCAACGAACTGAAGAATATGGCGGTTACCGTCATGGCGGCATCGGCGGTTATTCATGGCAACATCACGTTGGGCATGATGCTGGCCATACAGTATGTAATCGGGCAACTCAACTCGCCTGTCAACGATTTGCTCAGCTTTTGCTATTCTCTGCAAGATGTGAAAATCAGCTTGGAGCGCATCAACGAGATACATCGCATGGTAGACGAGAACGGCGATAGCCATACAAAAACAGACACTATCTGTATGGAGCAGGGCATCCGCTTGTCTCATGTAGACTTCAAGTATGACCCGCATGCTCCGGTCAAGACCATAGATCAGGTGTCGTTCACAGTGCCTTGTGGCAAGGTAACGGCCATTGTGGGGGCATCGGGCAGCGGCAAGACCACACTGATAAAGCTTATGCTGGGCTATTATCCCGCAGCGGGTGGGCAGCTGCTGATTGGTGATACCGATATTGCCACTGTTGACTTGCGGTGGTGGCGCCGCCAGTGTGGTGTGGTGATGCAGAATGGTGCAATCTTTTCAGAGTCAATAGCACGCAACATTGCCGTTGACGATGGCGACATAGACAAAGACGCTTTGCTGCATGCAGCCGAGATAGCCTGCATCAAAGACTATATACAGCAATTGCCGTTGGGCTTCGATACCAAGATAGGGCGCGATGGGGTAGGGCTTAGCCAGGGGCAACGGCAGCGCATACTCATAGCGCGTGCAGTGTATAAAAATCCTGCTTTCATCTTTTTGGATGAGGCCACCAATTCGCTCGATGCCAACAATGAGCGGTGCATCGTTGAAAATCTTGACCGCTTTTATCATGGCAAGACCGTAGTGGTAGTGGCACACAGGCTCAGTACGGTAAAGAATGCAGACCAGATAGTGGTGCTTGACGGCGGACGAGTGGTGGAAGTGGGCACCCACGATACACTCGTCAAGCAGCAAGGGGCTTACTACCATTTGGTAAAAAACCAACTGGAATTGGGCGCATAGTAACAGAACAATGAAGAAAGGAACAGGATGGAAACCAACAGTAATATACAATTGCGCAGTGAGCGTATGCGTCATGTAATAGGCAGAGTGCCTCCCTTGCTTGTCAATGTGGGCACGGGAGCCATTACCCTCATTATGGCACTGCTCTTCGTGGCTGTCTGTTATGTACACTATCCTGTTACGGTAGAGGCAGAAGGACAGGTCATACGTACTGGTTCTTCGGCTGACAGTGTACAGGCGCTGCTGTATGTTCCGTATAAGTATAAGCAGCTGTTCAACCATCCGCATAAAGCCATGGTAACGGTAGAGGGCTATAGCGATACTCCCATAGTGAGCCATGTGTCTGGCATGTCCCCCGTTCCTGTAAAGCGTGCCGTAGGCAACTGCTTTGCGGTTACAGTGCCACTGCCGGCTACCCTCAACCGTCAGCCCATTTATCGTGGACTTACCGCCACAGCTTCGTTTCAGCTTAGTAATTATACCCTATTGCAACTTCTGTTCCCCACTCTCTCGTCCGCTGATTAGTGGTGTTCCATAGATAGCGGATGGCAATAGGGTATATTTTCCTATTTTCTTATTTTTTAGAAATTGCTTTTCCGTTGCTATGCAATCGCCCTGCGATAGCATAGCAATCGTTCTTCGATTGCACCGTTATCGCCCTGTGGTTGCAGTGCTTTTGCAAGCCGATAGCGGTGCAATCGGCATCAGAGCGTATCTTTTCCACG
>CALCVP010000032.1 GCA_937907705.1 uncultured Prevotella sp.
AAAATCCATGTCGTAAAGCATTATTCCAAGATTTCTGTCCCCACCTCGTTCTGATGATAAAGCAGGTTTTATATTCTCTTTTTCTGTATCAACAAGACGAAATGAAGCAGAAAACTCACGAGTGCCCAAATATGGCTGGTTAAAACATTGCCCCTTCCCCGCTCTACGCTCAAACATTTGATAATATTTCATGGGATTTTCATCACTGCCAGGTTCATGGGCGAACAAATCGCCTTCAACTTTTCTCTTAGCTACAGAGCGGAACTCCATTCTTGCCCAAATACGATAGTGAACATCCTTCAGCAGTAGACTATTCTTTTGTTGCCTCTTTTCTTCTATATAAATAGGTGATTTGCTCACAACTGCACCTACTTCATTTCTACGAATTGATGTCCATTTTATAGGATTTAGCACTTCTATTTTAGTTATTTGCCAATGAATGGCAGGTTTCCAAAATATAGCTTCAAATATAGCACGGGCAGCAGATGGTGTTATGACATCATAACTTACTCGCTCTACTTTCAGTTCCGGTCGGGTGAAACAAGCCATGTCGCCCCACACTTCCAAGCAATATTCTTTGTCGGTATATTTCATATTGTTATTTGTCTTTTATTGTCTATATTGTTTAGATAATTAACGATTCATCAGTCCATTCGTTATCCATACGCAAACCTATATACTCGTCATATTGTTGGCTGTAATCAACAACAAAGATTCCCGCTATCTTTTCAGAGACAACCCCCATTTTACACAAAGCCTCAAAATCCCTTTGATATATGTTTACGCTGTATCGAGACAGTTTCTTCATCAAAAGATACGATGGACCTTCTTGTATTAACTGTTGTAGCAGCACTGTACTGTTTTTCCAGCGAATAAAAACATTTAGCCCTGCATCTTCTATCAGTTGAAATTCTTTCGCTGCACGTGCAAAATACATATTTTTGACATCGTATAGATAATGCTTCATGTCTTTTTGGTCAAAGCAATCTGTACCCTTATATAATTGTCTAAAATAGCTGGTCATTGTTTCTGGAGCAAACCAATCAGATAATACATTTAAACGATGCCTTGCATTATTGCCATCTTGTATCAACCCCTTAGGCAGGTTATGTTCTTTAGCAAGACTAAACACGAATGTAGTGCAGATACCTTGTTTTCCCTCACGATTGCATCGTCCTGCTGCCTGCAAGATGGAATCCAATCCTGCTTCCTGTCGAAATACAACAGGAAAATCAATATCTACTCCAGCTTCTATCAATTGAGTTGATACCACACGGATAATTTCATTCCTATCATCTTTGAGAGCTTCTTTTATCTTAGCAATGGTTTCACTTATATGAGCGGGGCACATCATTTTGGAGAGATGCAAAGTTATCCCTTCTTGTGGCAATCGTTCAAATATTTCCCTTGCATCTCTTCGGGTATTTACTATGCAAAGAACCCTCTTATGCTTCACCAGTGTATTTGCAATTTCATCATACGATTTTCCATTGTTATCTATACTAAGTTTTACTCGTCTTAATTTCTCATTGAGTTTAAGTCCTTCCGGAACAATTTCCTTGATTTCTTTTATCCCGATAAAGGTCGCCTTTGGATTGCACCCTTCTATGATTCCACTCAAAACAGGTTGGCTCGCTGTCGTAAGCAACACTGAAACATTAAATAATTTGTTGTATGTCTTTAAAGAGTCAACTATAGGTTGCAAGTAGTCCATGGGAAGAGTCTGCACCTCATCCAATATGAGAACACTGTTTACTATGTTGTGTAATTTCCTACAAGTTGATGGCTTGTTACTAAACATAGACTCAAACAATTGCACATTGGTGGTAACAATAATAGGGTAATCCCAATTCTCGGTAGCTAACTTCATCCGTTCTTTGAGTTCCTCGTCATTTATATGTTCAGGGTCTACGCTACTATGGTGCTCCAGCACATTTCCGTTTCCAAATATACTTCTCAATATAGCGGCAGTCTGTACAATAATACTGGTATAAGGTATCGCTATAATAATTCTTTTTTGACCGTTATATATAGCATGTTTCATGGCCCATATTAAAGAAGACAAAGTCTTTCCTCCACCTGTTGGAACAGTTAAGCTGTAAAAACCCACTTGTGAACTTGAGGCATTAATACAAAGTCGTTGCACTTCATTCCTAATATGATTAACCTCTGTTTCTTTTGCATTTTCTTTTAAATCACGAAAATAATCTTCTAACATTGGAAGTAAATCTTTCAATGCAGTTTTGATTGAACGCAAATTCGAAGATTTTTTGTCCATGAAAGCTTCCGTATCGAGATAGTCGGCATCTACCAAACAAGAATATAACATACGCGCCAAGTGATGCCAATCGTTGGATTCACATCTGAATGATGGCTTTTCCAAATTGCTTTTCTTTATTTCGGTATTTATTTCTGCTGGTATTTCTTTTTTAAGTTCACTATTATTTCCATCCAATTCATCCGAATCATGCAAACCTGAATGGTGAGATAGAATTTGATTTACAAAGAAATTGTCTGCCGTCTTTCCATATAATCTTCTCGCAACAATCGCACCAACATAAGCATGATGGTAATCACCTGTAACTTTAGTCTTTGGTGCATACCCACTTTCTTTTTTAATGTGTTGTTGGAATGCATTTGATTGTTTTCCAAGATCATGAAGTGTCCCTAATACTTTTCCCCAAGAATGCATGCCAAATTCACTTGCAAAGCCCGATGCCAGCTTTGCAACTCCAGCGGTATGCGCTTCATTGGTTTGGATTATCCAATGCTCGTTATCTTTATATATATGCGAAATTACCATACTACTTACCTGTCGCACATTTAAAGAGAACGCCTACTATCCATATAAAAATTAATAATTCCATAGAAAATAGTTTTAACTGTTGATTATGTTTGGACTCACTTCTTTCTCATCCCCATTGTATTGATTGACAAATATAGTATATATATATATTATTGCAAACTTTCTTCTGCAAATTATTATAAATTAACTTATAATGCAGCCAATATTATGTTATATAACATGATTTATAGAATTTTTCTTCATCCAATCTTACAATGCCGTATTTTTACCTATTCTTTACATATAGAGATATGCAATAGATAGGTATCTGTGGTAATAAGCCACAACTGAAGCATGGGATGACTTACCATACTTGAAGGCCATGGACTACATGGTACATGCAGCATATAATTATAATAATATGTCAGATTGTTTTCATGGACATATAATATAGCTAATATATTGCCAGAGCATAGTCAAAGTCATGTAAAAGCACCGCTATTTTGTCTCGTAACGTTCGGTACGCATGCTCACATCGAACGATATGAACACTCGTACCGTTCGATGTGAGCTTTCATTTCGTTCGATACGAGACAGCAACGCAGGACTTTTACACAACTTTATGTATGCTTATAGAATACCGTTGCACAGGGCTTGATGTACAGACAGGTCTTGCGATGCTCGGCTTTACACATTGCAAGACTTGACAGGTATCAAATATCTGGTCTGGCGCAGTTTATTCACAGAAGCTATCAAGTATCATATTTTCAGACAATTACGTAAGCATCAAGCATAATGCAATCCATGACAAAATGCCAAATATTTTGTAGGATAAAAAAAAAGTAGTACCTTTGTTGCGTATTATAAAAATAAAGTATAATAAAGAACAATTTTATGAAAGCATTTGTATTTCCCGGTCAAGGTGCTCAGTTTGTGGGCATGGGTAAAGATTTGTATGATACCAATCCGTTAGCAAAAGAACTTTTTGAAAAAGCCAACAATATCTTAGGTTATAGAATTACAGATATCATGTTTAACGGTACCGATGAAGAACTCAAGCAGACTAAAGTTACACAACCTGCTGTATTTCTTCACAGCGTTATCAGCGCATTCTGCTTAGGCGATGCCTTTGACCCCAAGATGGTAGCCGGCCACTCTTTAGGTGAGTTCTCCGCACTTGTAGCTGTCGGTGCATTGAGCTTTGAAGATGGATTGAAGCTTGTTTATGCCCGTGCCATGGCTATGCAAAAAGCTTGCGACAAGGCCCCTTCTACAATGGCTGCCATTGTAGGTCTGCCAGATGATACAATAGAGAGGGTTTGTGCAGAAATCAACAAAGAGGGTCATGTCGTTGTTCCTGCCAATTACAATTGTCCAGGACAGCTGGTTATTTCCGGCAATGTAGAGGCTATCGGTGAAGCATGCGAAAAGCTGAAGGCAGCAGGAGCCAAGCGTGCTCTGCCATTAAAGGTAAGCGGCGCTTTCCACTCTCCACTGATGCAACCTGCCAAAGACGAACTTCAGACAGCTATTGAGCATACTGAGTTTACTGCTCCAAAATGTCCCGTTTATCAAAATGTTGACGGCAAGCCTCACACTGATCCTTCTGAAATCAAGGCTAACCTTATTGCCCAATTGACAAGCAGTGTCCGTTGGACTTCTTGTGTACAAAACATGATTGCAGACGGTGCTGATGACTTTACAGAATGCGGTCCCGGCAAGGCTCTGCAAGGCATGATTGGCAGAATAGACAAGACTGTTTCTGTTCATGGCATTGCATAACAAGCAGGTGTAAAAGATTAGTATTAATGAATATTGCATAAACAAATATTTATTAATAGACATTAAGGAAGAAGGGTATGATTGATGATGTAGGATGATGTCAATCATACCTTTTTTGCATAGTCGTTGTATCGTATCAAAGCACACTTTCATAGCAGGTAGGGACTTTCAACATTAAAGTAACGAAAGAATATTTATGAGTAAAGTAATTATTTATCAGATATTTACGCGTCTCTTTGGCAATAAGAAAAAGACGTGCAAGCAAAACGGAACCTATGAAGATAACGGTTGCGGAAAAATGAGTTTTTTTGACAAAGATGTATTGAAGCAAATAAAGGATTTAGGTGTTACCCATGTCTGGTACACAGGCATCATCAGGCATGCTTCCAAGACTTCCTATGCCAAATACGGATTGCCCAAGCAGCATCCAGCCATAGTCAAGGGAACCGCCGGCTCACCGTATGCCATAGTAGATTATTATGATGTTGACCCGGATTTGGCAGACCACATAGACAAGCGTATGGACGAGTTCAATGCCTTGGTAAAACGCACCCATCAGGCAGACTTGAAAGTTATTATAGATTTTGTGCCAAATCATGTTGCCCGCCAATACCACTCCATAGAAAAGCCAAAAGGTGTAATAGATTTGGGGGAGAAAGACGATGTGAATATGCACTTCTCTGTGAATAACAATTTCTATTACTGCACCAACGCCCCTTTCAGTCCCCATATAGACCTTTATGCAGGAGAAGCAGAGCCTTATACAGAATTTCCAGCCAAGGCAACAGGCAATGATTGCTTTAACAACTCTCCTGACATGAATGACTGGTATGAAACCGTAAAGCTTAATTATGGCATTGATTACTGTGATGCAGGAGGCAAGTCGGAGCATTTTTCTCCTATACCCGATACCTGGTTCAAGATGCGCAAAATACTGCTGTTTTGGGCAGCTAAGGGCATAGACGGTTTCAGATGTGATATGGCAGAGATGGTTCCATGGCAGTTCTGGAAATGGGCTATAGCAGGAGTTAAAAAGCTCTACCCTGACATCGTCTTTATCGGTGAGGTGTACAATCCTTCTTTATACCGAACGTATATAGCCAGTGGCTTTGACTATCTTTACGATAAGGTAGGCATGTACGACTGCATGAAAGAAGTTATCTGTCATCGCCAGCCAGCCTCAGCCATTACTCCACAATGGCAAGCCGTGGACGACATACACCAGCATATCCTATATTTTTTGGAAAACCATGATGAGCAACGCATAGCAAGCCCCTATTTTGCCGGCAATGCGTTGAAAGCGATACCGGCGGTAGCTGTCAATGCGCTCATGCGCGAGAACCCGTTCATGATTTATGCAGGTCAGGAATACGGCGAACCGGGAATGGACCATGAAGGCTTCAGTGGAACGGACGGGCGTACTACCATTTTTGACTATTGGACCGTAAAGAGTCTCTTTGCCGGCTACATTAACAGAAAAGAACTGACCACAGAGCAAAAGCAATTAGAAGCCCTTTATACGCAGATATTGAATATAGCAAAAACTGAGAAATCAGTTTCTGACGGTTTGTTCTTTGATGTCATGTATGCCAACTATAACAACGGCCAGTTTGATGCAGCCTCTTTATATGCCTTTATACGGAAGTATAAAGATGAGATGCTCATAGTAGTGGCTAACTTCTCTGCCAATGAAAAGGAGTGTTCTTTGCGTCTTCCACAACATGCTTTTGATTATCTTCAATTGCCAGAGGGAGATTTTGATGCGAAAGAGCTGCTTTCTTCAACCAATTGCCACTTCTCTCTTATGCCCGATGGCTACATACCTGTACACATCAATGGAAATTCTGCAAGTATCTTAAAGTTTGCATTTAAATAACAGTACATTATGGACGATGATAAATATGTATTAAACACGCGCAACAAAGAAGATTTTCCTCCTGCCCATACAGCTGAGCATTTGCTCAATCAGACCATGATAAGGATGTTTGGATGCGACAGGTCTACCAATGCGCATATAGAGCGCAAGAAAAGCAAAATCAGTTATATACTTGACCACAAGCCTTCCAAACAGGAAGAAAAAGAGATAGAAAACAAGATGAATGAGTTAATCCAAGAGGACTTGCCTGTTAGATACGAATTTGTCAATCGCAATGAGATACCCAAAGGAGTGTCTTTAGTCAACTTACCTCATGACACCTCAGAAAAAATAAGATTAGTGTATATCGGCGATTATGATGTTTGTCCATGCATAGGCAAGCATGTACGTTCTACGGGACAGATAGGAAAGTTTGTACTATTAGGAACGAATTGGGACCAGGCAACAATGTCTTTTCGCATACGCTTTAAAATAGTGCAATAGAGGGAAACGCATAACAACAGGCTCACTTTATAAGACATAAATACTGCTTATCAAGTGAGCCTATTCTTGTATTGTCTGCACAATGGTTAAACAAGTAAAGGTAGCTACCCAAATATTTCCGATATTTTTTGTTCGTAACAAAAAATATACGTATCTTTGCATCTGCAATAAGGAAGATTGGCAGAGTGACCGAATGCGCTGGACTCGAAATCCGGTATACCATCTTATTGGTATCGGGGGTTTGAATCCCTCATCTTCCGCTTTTTGGTAATATATACTTAGAATTACCCCCTCATACCTATTCTTTTTAAACAATTGTTTAATGCATATATTAGGTAATAGGCAGTTTCTCATTGGTCCTTCTTCCAGCAATAGTGTTGTTTTCTCACTGCAAAAGGCAGTAATGCCCATAGAACAAGGGGCACAGACCTATGAAAGGAGACATTCTTTGAACACTTTAAGCAGGTGTTCAAAATGAATCGTATGTATGAAATCCTTTTTAATTAATCTGAACACCTACTTACAAGAAAAACTTTATCTTTTCTTTTTTCCTTTTTTTATATCATTAATCATCTTCTTGAAAGCTTGTCTGTGAAACTTGTCTTCTGCTTTGATAACATCATAAACTTTACTTGGCGACAGTATCTTCATGAATTGCTCGTGATAGCGACGCTGCAACTGCTTCATTTCCAATTCAATCTTATCGATGCGTTGAATGTTTTTTCTGCATTCCTCGTTAGAAACAGGCTTAAAGCGTCTTATTTTTTTTAGCTCCTCATGCAAGACACGTAGCTTCTTCTGCAATTCACTGTAAACAGGGAAAAAAGCGGCTGCCTCTTGTGGACTGAGACAAGCATGCGTTGTGATATATTGTTCCATTTGCATTTGGAACTGATTGGGGGAAAATGTATCTTTATCATGCTGCATATTGCATGCGCAGCCCTCTATATGCGCAGCCAACAGACACACCAACAAACATTTAAAACAACTTATATGTAAATACTTAATTTTTCTCATCTGTAGCAAAAGTATATAGGTCTCCATTATCTATCATAGCACAATCAGATACTTTATCTATCAGCATATCTTCATTGTAATGGTTAGCAATAGACTGCTGGTTGGCAGCATGCGAATAATCAATGCCCTTTGATTGGTTATAATAATAAAAAATGGCACCTGAAGTTAACAGCACTATCGTACAAGCTGCCCATGACACGACCTTACGCCATCTCGATATACGATACTTTCCAAGCGCATTGTCAGCCCCTATTTCTGTTCCAAGAGGTGTCAATTTGCTCATAATACGACTCTCTACGCTATCGAAATAACCATCAGGAACCGTAAAATGGTTTTCATTTCCAATTTTTCCAAGAAGTGTATCTTCGTTCATAGATATTTTCTTTATTTGATTTGACGTATCAAATATAAAAATGTTTAATCAAGTAATGTATAATATATTGTTTTTGCCCAAATTTAATTATGAGCCTTATTTGTTTCCATTTTCATTGGTTTTACAACATGATTTTTTGATTAAAACCAGATAGCTATCCTTGGACTTTTTGATAATTTTTTGAACAAAGGAAAGTTAAATGCCGCAAAATAGGCAGTTTCTCAGATTTTATGCTTACCTTTGCCTTATATCACAAAGAGACTTCCTTAGTTTTGGTGAAACTAAAACAAGTAACATATAGAGTCATGCAAGCCATTACAAGGCAACTGTTTGGCACTCAACGACTCACTGTTTACAATATTACATGTCTACTAATTTTAAAGAAAATAAAATATGAGCAAACTAATTATCAATAATTATGACGAATTTGCAGCTTTATTAGGCAAAAACATTGGAACATCTGATTATGTAGAGTTAACCCAAGAAAGAATAAATCTTTTTGCTGATGCAACTCTTGATCATCAATGGATTCATGTAGATCAGGAAAAAGCGAAAAAAGACAGCCCATTTAAGACTACCATTGCCCACGGGTATCTTACTTTATCTATGTTACCCTACTTATGGAATCAAATTATTGAAGTAAAGAATCTTAAATTGATGGTCAACTATGGCATGGATAAAATGAAATTCGGCCAAGCCGTCAAATCTGGCGAGTCGATAAGATTGGTAGCTGATTTACACTCTATTGCCAACCTTAGAGGAACTATAAAAGCAGAGATAAAGTTTTCTATTGAAATAAAGGATCAAAAGAAAAAGGCATTGGAAGGCATTGCCACTTTCCTTTATTATTTTAACTAAATACAGTATTTTTAGTTTCAATAAAAGTGAAACTAAAAACATTTTATAACGTAACTATTCGGTGAATGAAAAAGTATTCTTTCATAACATCCACCGAATAGTTACATTCTTATATACAAGTTTTATATGCAAGTATAAATTTTTGATTAAACTATCAAATGAATATCTTTAACCATAATCACAAGAAAGAGCATGCTATACACAATTTGAGCAAAGCATGCCTAAATATTATGGATAAAGAGAGGTACAAGCAAACACAAGAAAGAGATATCTATACAAAAAGAGTATATACCTATTGTAAGGTTTCCCTATTTGCATTTTTCTTTTTGTTCTTTTCTGTATCTGCATGCAGTCAGCAAATTTCAGACTCCACCCTTTTGCAACGTGTCATTAACTACTGCCAAAATTTGCCATCTAAAAATGATACGCTCAAAAGCAATATATATTTAAGATATTATTTGGATGTTGACAAGCGCAACTGTGCTTTGGCCATTATTCCAACCATGTATGCCATATCAAAGGGGAAAAAAGAATTTGCAGGTGAAACTTACTCCGAGATATTCTTGACAAAAGACATGATTATAAATGGTAAGCAACAAATAAGTGTAGGTACCATTCCCAATAATAAAGAAACGATGCCTATATTGCTAAACTACCTTAATCCTAACCTTTACAACGTTGCCATGATTAACGGGCAGATATTGTCACCATTCAACAATCATAACAAAAATCTCTATAAATACAGTATTACCTATCTAACTGATAATAGAGCGGAAATTATATTCCTGCCTAAAAGGCGTAATACACAACTTATCAATGGAGCCGCTATAGTAGACCTCAAGAAAGGACGAATTATCAAAATCAAGTTCATAGGTGAACATGATATGATAAGTTTCACGGCTAATATTACAATGGGAAAACAAGGCCTTTACTCTCTTATGCCCAAGGAGAGTGATATAACTGCTACATTCAGATTCTTAGGCAACAAGATTACTACTCATTATTATGCTCTTTTTGACAATCCTGTAGATTTACCAGATACATTGCAATACAAGCAACAGGCTATGGATATCATGAATCTTATAAGGCCAAAAGCTTTGCCATATAACATAGACAGATTATATCATGACCATAAAATGGCTTTAACCCGTGATATAAAAAACAGACAGGACTCACTGCTACTCAAAGAAAGCCAAAAACGCTGGGACAAGATATTGGCCAATACAGTAGAAGACTATTTCATTAACCGCACTAAAGGTAGTTTTGGCGTAAGGCAACAAGGGTCGTTTAGAATATCGCCTATATTGAATCCCCTACAACTCAGTTATAGCAAGAGAAAAGGTATTAGCTATAAAATGTCTCTAAGAGGCAGCTATGCTTTTACTTCCACCAAGGAATTTTCTGTCAGCATGAAAGGTGGCTACTCATTTAAGCAACATCAGTTTTACTTTGACTTGCCGATAAGATATACTTTTAACAAAGAAAAAAACAATTACGTAGAAGTAGCCATCGGCAATGGCAACAGAATTATCAATTCAAGCATTATAGCCCAACTCAAACAAGAAACATTAGACTCCATTCAATGGGATAAAATGAATCTTGACTATTTCAAAAACTTTAAAATAAAAATAATCAGCAATTATGATTTTTCCGAAAAGGTAGGAGTGCAATTAGGATTAATATTTCATCGCCGTTCTGCCGTTGACAAAGCTGGCTTTGAAATTGCCAAGCGCCCCATAAATTACTACTCATTCGCCCCAACCATACAATTGCAATATAGACCGTGGGGATGGAATGGCATAATATTTACAAGTGATTATGAAAGAGGCATTAACGGTGTTGGAAAGGCAGATATGGAGTATGAGCGTATAGAGTTAGATGCTTCATTACGGCAAAATTTATACTCATTAAAAGTACTTTCATTAAGAGTTGGCTGTGGCTTATATACAACCAAAAACGATAAAGCCTACTTCTTGGACTATACTAACTTTAGAGAACAAAATATTCCCAATGGGTGGAATGATGATTGGACCGGTGATTTCCAATTACTCAATAGCAACTGGTACAACGCGTCCGAATATTATGTTAGAATGAACGCTACTTACGAATCTCCACTTATGTTGCTGTCAAAAATACCTTATGTTGGAAAATTTATAGAAACAGAACGCATATACACCAATATACTTTTTGTTGACCATCTTCATCCATACACTGAATGTGGATATGGCTTTACAAACAGATATTTATCCATAGGCTTTTTCTGCGCAGCACGCAATCAGTCTTTTTATGGTGTAGGTTGCCGCTTTTCTTTTGAGCTATTCAGAGATTGGTAGTTTTGCTCTCATTCTAACCATATTCGTACACCATTTGAATGCCATTATAAATGCCATTATAATTATTGCTCTATTATGAAACCACTTACAATATTTAAAGCGAGTGCAGGCAGTGGAAAAACATTCACACTGACTACAGAATACATAAAATTGCTCATTAAAGACCCGTTGTGCTTTAAAAGCACTATAGCTGTAACTTTTACCAATAAAGCTACAGAAGAAATGAAAACAAGAATCATCAGCCAGCTCTATGGAATATGGAAGCTCTTGCCCGATTCTGCAAGCTATATTGATGAAATAACTTCAGCTCTGAACATAGATAAAGGCATAGCCAGCAAGCAAGCAGGTCTGGCGCTTAGTTACCTTATGCACAATTACAATTATTTCAGAGTGCAAACCATTGATGCTTTCTTTCAAACAGTGTTACGCAATCTTGCCAGAGAGCTAAATCTTACTGCCAATATGCGTATAGCCCTTAATGACAGCCAAATAGAGAATTTAGCTGTTGACACACTCATTGATTCTCTCAATGAAAAGAGTATCATTCTGCAATGGTTAATGAGTTATATAAATGCAACTATTGACGACGGGAAAGGATGGAACATAATAGGAAGCATAAAAAATTTCGGGCTCACTATCTTTAAAGATTTTTATAAAAGCGAGAGTAATAACCTGCAACAAACATTCAACAATAAAAATTTCTTTAGCAAATATACCAAAATGCTAAAAGAAACCAAGCAACTTGCTACCAACAAGATGACTCACTATGCCGATGAATTTGAATCTGTCACACAGCAAGCAGGATTAACACCAGCATCGTACAGTGGTGGTAAGAATGGCATTGCAAGTTATTTCAGAAAACTCAAAACGACAGATTTCAGCGACAAAAATTGTATCAAGAGTGCCTTAACGAAATGTCTGGATACGCCTGATGCTTGGGCAGCCAAGAGCAGTAAAGAGAGAGAAGTAATATTGTCTGTTGTAAATGACAAGCTTTTCAAACTACTTCATGACGCTGAAGAAGAACGGAAGGTTTTATGGGTATTGTATAATACAGCTACTGTTACCCTACGACATTTGGATAAATTGAGATTGCTCAATAGTATAGAAGAAGAGGTTAATCTAATCAATAATGACAATAACTGCTTTCTGCTCAGCAATACTCAATTTCTATTAAATCAGCTTATTAAAGATAGCGACTCTCCATTTGTGTTTGAAAAGATTGGATGCCAATTGGAGCATATCATGATAGACGAATTTCAAGATACAGGACTTATACAATGGCGCAACTTCAAAGTGCTATTAAAGGAATGTATGAGCCAAAATAAAGATACCGATGTTATCAACAATCTGATTGTTGGCGATGTAAAGCAGAGTATATACAGATGGCGTTCAGGCGATTGGCAACTACTTAATAATATTTCTGACGAATTTGAAACACCGGAGAAATCACTTGAGATAAAGACTCTTCAAACCAATTACAGGTCAGAAAGAAGAATTATAAACTTCAATAATGCGTTTTTTAAGATAGCGGCCAACTTGGAATATGAACATGAGAAAGAAATAAATTCCAATGGAGCTATACAGATTCAAAAAGCTTATAGCGATGTATACCAAACTGTGCCTGACAACAAGCCCAATACAGGATATGTCAATATAAAATTGCTGGGACAGGAAAATGACGATGAGCACATGATGCAAGAACTTGTCTGCTGTGTAGACAAGCTACATGACAATGGAGCCGAGTATAATTCAATAGCTATTCTACTACGGAAAAACGAGAAATTCTCGGTGATTGCTGATTACTTTGCCAAACACAGACCTGAAATTAAATTAGTGAGTGATGAGGCTTTCAAGCTGGAAGCTTCTCTCTCAGTCAATATCATCATTCAAGCTCTAAGACTACTTGTTGACCCTGCAAATATCTTGATCAGGGCCAGCTTAGCGGTTAGCTATACAAAGAAAATTATGCATAATGATGCTATCTCTTTCAGCAATATATTAACAAACGGAGCTGACGAAAATCACCTTAACCAGTATCTCCCAAAGCTTTTTGTCGAGAACATGAGTAAATTAACCTTATTGCCTCTGTTCGAAATTGTAGAAAAGATATATAAGTTCTTTCAACTTGAAAATATTGATAATCAAGAAGCTTATATCTGCGCATTCTACGATGGCCTTTCTGATTTTATAAAGACCAAGATGGATAATATAGAAGGATTTATCAATGAATGGGACGATTCTTTACATTCGCAAGCCATACAGGCTGCTGAGATTGACGGAATACGCATGATCAGTATTCATAAAAGCAAAGGCTTAGAGTTTGATAATGTCATCATTCCCTATTGTAATTGGACTTTAGAGAGGTATAGAGATAACCTTATATGGTGCAAGCCTACACTTAGTCCTTTTAACCAACTTCCATTAGTGCCAATAGATTACAACAAGCAATTGTCTGAAACAATATATGCCAAAGATTATGAAGAAGAGCATCTACAAAACACTGTTGACAATCTGAATCTTCTCTATGTAGCTTTTACACGAGCAAGCAAAAACCTGATGATTATAGGAACCAAATGCGATAAGAATGGAAAAGCCGCATCTAAAACGCGGTCTGCCATCATCATTGAAAGCTTGGACAAATTAACGCAAATGCTTGATGGTGCTACACTTACAGGCCATGAGGACCTTCAAAGTCCAACAAGTTTTGAATATGGACAAATATACATTAAGGAAAAGAAAGACAAAAAGCCATCCCAGAATGTATTCTTGCAGCCAGTATATCCCAAAACAATTCATATTGGTACATTTGACCTATTAGTAAACTTTAAACAAAGTAATAAAAGCAAGGAATTTATCGCTAAGAATGATTGCGAAGATGAACACAAATCATACATTAAAATGGGCAATATCTTGCATAACCTATTCTCACGCATACGCACTACTGCCGACATTCAAAATGTTATCAAGGAGTTAGAATTTGAAGGTATACTATATGATGAAGATATTACAGCAGCCAAAATGAAAGAAACACTCACAAAAAGATTGTCAAATCCGAAAGTAGCAGATTGGTTCAATGACCAATGGCAAGTTTTCAATGAATGCAGTATCTTATCTATCAATGAAAAAACGGGTGAGCTAATGGAGCGACGACCTGACAGGGTTATTTATAACGGTAAAGAAATGAAAGTCATTGACTTCAAATTTGGAAAATCGAAAGAAGAGCATAAAGCACAAGTAATGCAGTACATTCAGCTTCTGAAATCCATGGGATATCCTCATGTTATGGGCTACTTATGGTATGTATACACTAACACTATCGTACCAGTATAAGTGCAATTCTGTACGCCTTTATTATCTCACCTCATAAACCTACTAAAGATACGACATCAACAGCAATGAAAAGTTTTTTAGAATACGTAGCACAGGATATTATCCAAAAATACGGTTATGACCTAACACGCGTAGCCGTTATTTTCCCTAACAAACGTGCCTCTTTATTTCTCAACACCTATTTGGCTCAAATAGCTCAACGACCTATATGGTCTCCTTCCTATATCACCATCAGTGATTTGTTTAGACAACACTCTAAGCTAACTGTAGGAGATCCTATTAAGCTGATTTGCGAAATGTACAAATGCTATCAAACCTATGCAGAAGGATTATACAAGAACGAAACACTTGACCATTTTTACGGATGGGGACAAATACTGTTGGCAGACTTTGATGACATTGACAAGAATATGGCAGATGCAGACAAAGTATTCTGTAATTTAAAAGACATTCATCAATTGGATGATCTCTCCTATCTAACTGATGAACAAAAAACACTGTTACATAAATTCTTTAACAGTTTCAATGACATCCAAGAATCTGAAATACAAAAGCGTTTCACCACATTTTGGGCTCACTATGGAGATATCTATCATGATTTCAAAGATGCATTAAGAAAACAAGGTATAGCCTATGAAGGTATGCTATACAGGGATGTTGTAAACGACAAAAGCCTGTCTTTTAAGTACGACCATTATCTGTTTATAGGATTTAATGTTGTGCAAATTGTAGAACAGAAAATCTTTTCTAAACTAAAAAAACAAGGTAAAGCACATTTTTATTGGGATTTTGACCAATATTATATGCCACAAACAGGGAAAAAAAGCTTCTTCAATGAAGCTGGCGTCTATATATCTCAATATCTAAAAGACTTCCCCAATGAATTAGATATTAATGATACCAATATCTATCACAACATGAAGAAAGAAAAAAACATGACTTTTGCCAGTGCTACTACCGAGAACATACAAGCCAGATATGTGGCGCAATGGCTAAAAGAAAATGACAGATATACAGAAGGGCGACAAACAGCTATCGTTCTTTGCGATGAGTCATTACTTGAAAGCGTCATTCACAATATACCTGCCGAAGTAGAAAAAATTAATGTAACAACTGGCTATCCTCTCTCTAACACTCCCATTGCATCATTAATATCTCAACTTCTTTCCCTACATATCAATGGTTATTCACATGCAAAAGGAAGATATACTCTCAAAGCTGTGTGTAGAGTGCTCTCACATCCACTCATACAATACATTTCACCATTAACCGGTACTTTATCACAGCAACTTAGACAAAATAAAGTTTATTACCCTACCCTATCACAACTGCAGATAGATACTGCGTTAAGCACTTTATTTAAAATGCCAATAGATAATCTGTCTTTAATAGAATGGATTACAAGCGTTTTAAAGATTATTGCACACAATGCTCAAATAGAAGACCCTCTTTTTCAGGAGTCACTCTTTAGAATGTACACTTTATTTAACCGATTAAGAGAACTCGTATCATCTGGTGATTTAGATGTAGATATTATTACCTTGCAAAAGCTTATCGGCGAATTAATCAGCACTACCTCCATACCTTTTCATGGTGAACCTATAGAAGGCATACAAATAATGGGTGTTCTCGAAACGCGTAATCTCGATTTTAAGCATCTGCTAATTCTTTCATGCAATGAAGGCAATATGCCTAAAGGGGTAAATGATTCTTCTTTCATACCATATTCACTCAGAAAAGCTTATGGCCTAACTACGATAGACAACAAGGTAGCTATTTACGCTTACTATTTTAACAGGCTCTTGCAAAGGGCTGAAGATATTACAATAGTCTACAATAACAATAACACAAGTACAGGCAATACAGGTGAAAAAAGTAGATTTATGCTGCAACTAATGGTTGAAAGTAATCAGCATATAAAGCAAATAAACTTGCAGGCAGGGCAAGACATGCTATTCTCTAATATTGAAACGATAGAAAAAGACGATGCGGTAAACCTGTCTTTATCACAAATCAACTATCTTTCACCAACAGCCATTAACAGATATTTGCGATGCCCGCTGCAATTTTATTTCCACTCAATAGCCAAAATAAAAGAACCGGATGAAATGGAAGATGATGAAATAGACAAGAGGTTATTTGGAAATATCTTTCATGAAGCCGCTGAATTATTATACAGACCATACATTGACAATCATCGCATAATAACCACAAGCGAACTTGAACAGCTTAGAAAAAATCGTCCACTATTAGAACGTATTGTCGATAAAGCCCTTGCCAAAACAGTGTTTAATATAGATACAGACAAAGACAAGATGCCTGAACTCAATGGCTTTCAAATCATCAACAGAGAGGTTATTATCCGGTATCTATATACGCTTATTGAGATTGACATGCAAAATGCGCCTTTCAGCATATTAGGAATTGAACAGGAAATGTACACTAAAATTCCTGTCAAGATAAACAACGAAACCAAAAACATAACAGTTGGCGGGCGAATAGACAGACTTGACAAGGTCGTTGATAAGGAAACAGGTATCGAAACCATTAGAGTTGTGGACTATAAGACAAGTGCGTCTGACATTAAATCACCTATTAACAATATAGAAGATATATTTGTCTCTCCTCCATTGCCTCAGAAACATGCTGATTATTATCTGCAAGCCATGCTTTATGCTATCATCGTAAACGACAATTATAATGCTCACAACTTGCCAGTTAGTCCAGCACTGTTATTTATCCAAAAAGCAAGCGCAAAGAATTATGACTGCACATTATATATTAATAAACAAAGAATTAACGATGTAGGCACCATATCGGACACATTTAAAGAGCAACTTCAGATGGTATTAGATAGGATTTTTGACCCCAATCAATCATTCAACACTACTTCTGATTCTAATATTTGCCAATATTGTACCTATAAAAACATCTGTGGAAAGATGGAAGCATAAATTATTTGCAAGATCCCAAGTAAATAATGATAGTATATACAACCTCAAACCAGCCAATAGACATAGTTTCTTTATCTTTTCTACTGACAGGTTTGAGGTTAGCTAACGTAGGTGTTCTAAATTAATCGTATATATTAACCTTCATTATTTGACAGGATACTTTTAATTATGAACACCTGCTTATTAAAACTTCCAACGTAGCTGCAATTCTAAATCTGTAGCTGATGAGTGGTTAATCTGCTGATAACTGGAACCTATTACATGTCTATCAAAATATTTAGAAACGCCTAACTTTCCTATGATAAGTATATTTCTTATCTTACTACAATTCGTTATAAGAGATGCACGTATTCCTTGTCCATAAAAAGAAGGCGAAGAAAAAGCATATAATAATCCTCTCTCATAATGATAAAGTCTACTATTGTAGTCATCTGTATCAAAATACGATAAAGAAGCACCTACATTAACGGTAGGAAGCCATTGGCAAGAAACTGACTGACTCAGCATCCATCCCTTACTGTTTGATTTATAACTGCAATATGCAGCATCCAATTGTGTCTTTGTCGTCAACATACTATCTAATTGCAATGCAATGGAAACACGAGCCCTATGCTCTATTTTACTTATTAAATCCGTTTTATCTTCATTATCAGCTTGTCGCAATTTAAGTCTATATTGTGCAGATAAAACATAATGTTGTGGTGTATAAACTATTTTGAGAAAATTATCAATAGAATGAGAAGCAACAGATATTTGATATTTCGGCCAAGCAAAATAAGAGAAATCGGCATATGCAGACAACAATAAGTGCTTTCTTAATTTATAATTCATCCCTATATATGCTCCACTTTCATTCTTCACAGTTCCTCCATCTGAAAAAGCTTCTGAAAAAAGAGCATTATATCTATAATCATAAAACCTATGAACTGCAAATAAATCCATTCTTTCGTTAACTCTATAATCAAGAGTATGAAGTGTTGCTATATTCCTGTCTTTATCAACAGCAGTTTCTCCGCTAAATGATAGTTTATGGCATATATAGCCATAATTAATACTCGCATTAAAGAAATCTTTTCCTTCTGCATAATATTTTCTATAAGTAGCTGACTTATTAGGTGTCAAGTTCCTATTGAAGTTTGTATATACTATAGTTCCTCCTATATGAAAACCTTTGCATTTAAAATTAATATTGCCACCCGTCACAAACTGGGAAGTATTGTTTTTCTTGGATAATTCCAAAGGCGTACGATGATAGTCTGAAGTAACAATAGATGACACATTACCATCTGCATCCAAGGTACCATCTATTTTTCCATAAGATACGAACGCACTTACATCAAGTCCCTTTAGCAGGTTTACAGTAGCCGCTGCTCCCTGTAAGCTGTTGACATCCATTGATGATGTATGAGGGCGTATATTATTAGACATACTGTTCATTGATGACAATGTGGACAACTTGCCGAAATTAAGGCTTTTGTTCATAACCAAACCTAAACCGAACTTTAATTTATATTTTCCTATCGCTAAAGACTTTAACCGCCCACAATTACGAATAAGAAAATAGAATGAATAATAATCATAGCCACATGCGTTCTTCCCTGCAAAAAACGGTTCACCTGCATCTTGAGCACCCACGATACCCCATCTCATATAATCGGAATAGGAATAATCATATCGAATGGAATGTTTGTATTTATAGCCTAAATATTTTTCGCGATCGCCCTTTCGTGTATAAAATGGTACCTTCCCCGATGCTAAAACAGTATACTTTCCATATTTCAATATATTGGAAAACTCAGGATAGTGTTTTTCTCTCACCTCACCTGCATAAGTAAAATAAAACAAGAGTTTACGCTTGTTATAGTCAATATTCTCCAATAATACCAACTCTCCTAATGTTTTAAAAGGACCATATTTGTATATATATTCTTGAATACTCTCTACATCTTGCGCAGACAAGAAAGGCAATTGCTCCAAGTCTTCACGCGAAGCTGCATTGATATTCATCGGATTCTCTTCTAAATCATACAACAAATCATAATACGATTGCCAAGAAGAAGATTCCATATTTTCTATTGTACTTAAATCAAACAAGTATTGTTCCCACTCTCTCTTCAATTGTGCATAAAGAGCTAAATATGGCATCAGTGAGAATACTAATAATAACAAGTGTTTTTTCATTTTATCATAGATTATAAGGCTACTTCAATAGACAATAAGAAGCTATTGCCTAAAAATAAAAATGAGACACATCAATTTGTCAGATGCGTCTCACTTTCAATCGGAATTGTCGGGGCGACAGGATTCAAACCTTCGACCACAAATCCCAAATCAGGAGTGCTACCGGGCTGCACTACACCACGAAATCAATTCCGAATGAAAACAGTAGGTAAGATAAAGTATATACTTACCATTGTTTATATTGTATTATTTTATAATACCTTGCTCAACAAATATCTTTTTCAAGATTTGCACTGCTTTTTCAACCTGTTCATTAGTATGGGTTGCCATGAGGGCAAAGCGCACCAATGTATCTTGAGGAGCACAAGCAGGAGGTATAACAGGATTAATAAATACACCTGCATCGAAAGCTAATTTTGTTACCAAGAAAGTTTTCTCTACATCACGCACATAAAGCGGTATGATAGGACTTGCAGTATCGCCAATTTCAAATCCTTCCTCACGAAAACGCTTCAATGCATATTTGGTAACTTCCCACAGACGTGCTATTCTTTCCGGCTCTCTTCTGATAATATGCAATGCTTCCATAGCAGCAGCTGTAGCTGCGGGAGTATTTGACGCACTGAAAATATAGGTACGGCAATTGTGTCGAAGATAGTTAATGGTATCTTTATCGCCAGCAATAAATCCGCCAATACTTGCCAAGCTTTTTGAGAAGGTACCCATAATAAGGTCTACATCGTCCGTGACACCGAAATAGTCACAAACGCCTCTACCCTCTTTGCCAAATACGCCAAGACCATGAGCTTCATCTACCATTAAAGATGCATTGTATTTTTTCTTTAATCTTACTATTTCAGGCAAGTTCGCCAAATCACCTTCCATAGAAAACACACCGTCTACAACAATCAATTTAATTGCTTCTGGACGACATTTCTGCAACTGCTTTTCCAAGTCTTCCATATCGTTGTGCTTGTATTTAAGACATGTTGCAAAAGACAAGCGACGACCGTCAACGATACTTGCATGATCGCGGTCATCACAGATAATGTAATCTTCACGACCACAAACTACTGCTAAAACGCCCGAGTTCACAAAAAAACCTGTCGAGAAACAAAGAGCGTCATCTTTATGTTCAAATTCTGCAAGTTCTTTTTCTAATTTTACATGCAAATCAAGTGTACCATTCAAGAAGCGACTACCTGCGCATCCTGTTCCATACTTATCCAGCGCCTTCTTGGCAGCCTCCTCTACTCGTGCATCGCCTGTAAGACCTGTATAAGCATTTGATCCAAACATCAAAACTTTGTGTCCAGACATTTCAACTTCTGTGCCTTGTTTACCTGTAATTTCACGGAAATAAGGATAAACACCCGCAGCCATATACTTCTGCGGAATGCGATAATTTTTGTATCTTTCTTGTAATAGTCCCATATTTATATAGGTGTAGATTTTCTACATTTGTTTTTATAGGCTGCAAAGATACAAAAAAATGTGCAAATCATTAATGTTTTTTTGGAAAAGTGTCTAAAACAAAAAATATTATCCGCGAATGTAATGCATTTCAACTAAAAAATAGTATTTTTGCAGTTGGTTCAAAAGTGTAATATACTCATATTTAATGAATATGAAACAGTATATTACTGATTTATATGTATATATTACAAAACTTTATTATCAGTTTTTGCATTTGGAATTTCCATATGCCAATATAATATACCGATGAGCAACAAAAGGAAGATGAAATACAAACAAGAAATCATATCTATAATGGGGATAAGTTTAAATACAAGGTGCGGTCAGCTCTTCATTTAAGAAGAAGCACACGTACATTTTATTTAAACATGCAGAGGTATTCCATAACAACAAAAGTTTTCTTTGTGTTTTCCATTAACTTTATATTACACAATTAATCAGAGTATCAACATTAAAACAACTCTTCATTAATAGCCAAATCAAGACAAATGCCTACCAAAAGAATATCATTTATAATGAACCCCATATCAGGTACTATCAAGAAAAGTGGCATTCCACAACTTATTGAGAAGTATCTTGATAAAGATTATTATGAGTATTCCATCATTGAAACTCAATATGCTGGACATGCTGCAAAAATTGCCCAAAAAGCAAAAGATGACGGTATAGACTTTGTTGTAGCCATAGGAGGAGACGGAACCGTCAATGAAGTTGCCCGCAGCATTGTCAATTCCAATACAGCCCTTGGCATTATACCTTGTGGCTCCGGTAATGGATTGGCTCGACACCTGATGCTGCCGTTTGACATAAAAAAAACCATAGACATCATCAATTTCCACGATGTTCATGCACTTGACTACGGTATCATCAACGAGTATCCTTTTTTCTGTACGTGCGGTATGGGCTTTGATGCTTTTATCAGCATGAAATTTGCAGAAGCAGGAAAAAGAGGACCTGTTACTTATCTGGAAAACATCTTAAAAGAGGGACTAAAATACAAGCCTGAAACTTACGAAATACAAGATGAAAACGGTACCATGCTCTATAAAGCATTCCTCATTTCCTGTGCCAATGCTTCACAATATGGCAACAATGCATATATTGCGCCACAGGCCTCAATGAGTGATGGACTGTTGGACGTAATCGTTATGGAACCGTTTGATATGCTTGATGCACCGCAAATCAGTATTGACATGTTCAACAAAACGCTTGATAAAAATTCAAAAATCAAGACTTTCCGTTCAAAGCATATCATTGTACATAGACAGTCTGAAGGCTTGATTCATTACGACGGCGACCCTATCATGGCAGGCAAAGACATTAATATCAGAGTTGTTCATAATGGCATCAATATCATTGTCAACCCATACGCCAATAAAGCAAAAAGGCAACCGAATATGGTGCAGAGCGCTTTTAGTGACCTGTTTAATGACATAACCAATATCAAGACAGATTTAACGAAACAAGGAAAACATATACAGACGCTTAACAAGTTGCTGCTAAAGAAACTGAATAACTTATAATACCCTACTTTATCAGTAACTTTATCCATTCCAATAGCAAGAATATAACTGCTTATGTTACACAATGGCGGAATTAACAAGCTGAAATATCGCAAGTTAACTCCGCCATTGTGCTACTAACAGGAACTGTCCAATCAACTTTTATTCCTTTATTTTCTCCCAATAGTTATTTTGAGAAGCATTAATAGAGAACAGAATATCATAAACGGCATTCTTCTCTTTTTGTGTGCCTTTTCCCTTATAGATATTGGACAATTCATCCTTTTTGTAGTCTGTCCAGATTTGGGGCAAAAGACTTAATGGCCTGTCTTCGTGCACCTTCTTGAGATTCGTTTCTATTGATGTAGAAATATTGGTTCGTCCTCTTTCTGCATTAGTAGACATTTCATCCAGTCCTGACCTGTAATAATCATATTGAAGTTGCCTGAATGGTTTCATCGCTCCTTCCATATAATCATTGATAAAGGCAAATCTGTTCCGTGAATTTTCAAAAGATTTCCATCCCGGAAAATTAAGATTTTGCGCATTGTTCGTAAGGTTCAAGCAGCGTTGCAGCACATCTTCACCTCCCATCGGCGAGAAGCTGTCAAGGTTTAGACCAATAATGAGATATGCATAATAACCGATAAGTGCTGTAAGTTGATTGTCTATCTGCTCTTCATTAAAAGCCAATTGGTCAAATTGTGCAAATTGAAAATTGAAGTCTCCGTCTTTATTGTTATACAATACAGAAGTATAGGATGCATTATAAACAGGCCTGTTCGCCTGTATCAAAGCATTGCAAGTAAACATATTGTTTGACTGGTCATATTTGGTAACGGTGATGTTGAAACTGCAATTGATGCGCTCATTTTTTTGGAACCTGAGAGTGGTCCACTGTGTATCATTGACAAATTGTTCCAAGGTCTGTTGCAGATTATCAAAGACACTGGCATCAGTACCCTGTATCTGATTGTGGTTAATGACAACTTTTGCCAATAATTCTTGTGCACATACATGAGCCTTACAGCTTAGCAAAAGACCTAAGACAAGCCCTATTTTACATGTTATAATAATACGTCGATAAAACATAATCTGTAACCTAAAATTATTTCAAGCCTTTTCATTCAACAACATGCACAAAATTGCAGCGAGGATTCCACATCAGGCGCCTCTCTTTATCTTATCTGTCAACGTTCTGGATATGAGCCATTTTCTTCGCCAGCACATCTATAATATCTGCGGCTACCAAATCTTTCGTTTTCTTGTCAAAGGCCAAGCTCTCTTCATTGGAAATAATGTCCACCTGATTATAATCGCTTTTAAACGTTGTTCCTTTATTACGAGTTGAATTTAATACGACGAAATCCAAATTCTTACTTAACAATTTCTTTTTCGCGTTTGCGACTTCATCATTGGTCTCCAATGCGAAACCGACCAAGACTTGGTTGTCCCGCTTGTTCTTTCCCAACTGCCGTGCAATATCTTGCGTAGGGCACAAACTAAGCTCTAAATTATTGTCTTTTCTCTTAATCTTTGTCTCTGACAATTGCGATGGTCTAAAATCAGCTACGGCAGCACACAGCACAGCCGCATCTGCTGTCTTAAAACATTCAACAGCCGCATTATACATTTCCTGACAGCTTTCTACATCTATACGATGTATCTTCTTTGAACAAGACAGACTTACAGGACCACTGATAAGCGTAACGTTTGCACCTCTGCGCATGCATTCTTCTGCCAACGCAAATCCCATCTTACCGCTTGAATAGTTTCCTATAAACCTCACAGGATCTATTTTCTCGTATGTGGGTCCTGCTGTTATCATAATATCCTTTCCTTGCAACTGACGGGTATTTCCCTTAAAATAACTATCAAGGACATGAACTATTTCAGCCGGTTCTTCCATTCGCCCTTTTCCTTCAAGTCCACTTGCCAAGAAACCGCTCTCAGGCTCTATAATATGATTTCCATAAGACTGAAGAAGTTGCATGTTTCGCTGCGTAGAAGGATGTCTATACATATCCAAATCCATTGCCGGTGCGATAAACACAGAAGCCTTCATGGATAAATAAGTTGTAACGAGCATGTTATCTGCTATACCATTAGCCATTTTCCCCAATGTGCTGGCGGTACATGGAGCTATGAGCATGGCATCTGCCCACAAGCCTATATCAACATGTGAGTTCCAGGTTCCATCGCGCTGAGAAAAAAATTCACTGATAACAGGCTTATGAGTCAAGGCAGACAATGTAATTGGAGTGATAAACTCTTTTCCGGCAGGAGTAATTACAACTTGCACTTCTGCACCTTGCTTAATCAATTCACGTATAATCAAGCAAGACTTGTAGGCTGCAATGCTTCCTGTTATTCCTATAACTATTTTTTTCCCTCTTAGCATAATGTGATTATTTATTGTTACAAAATTCCCTTAAACGTATTCTTGTCAATACCTGCTTTGTATTATACGTAAAATCGCCACCTAATATCCAGCTATAATATCCAGGATCACGATGTAAAACATCTGCGACACTCCAACCTTTATATTTTCCGAAATTAAAGACCTCTTGCTTTATCGGGTTTCCCTTTTCGTCTTTTAAAACATTACCCTTTGCATCTTTCTTCTCCTGCCAAACAATGCGCCCCGCAAAATCCACATTGTCATTTACTTTTGAAAATGCAGCCAGTTCATCCATATCGTTGTTCAATTGTCGCTCTGGCTCTTCCTGTCTTTCAGGAGAATACATATCCAGCTCCCCTTGCAGCACCCTGTAAGTAGCTTCAGTGTCTTCATCCGCCCTGTGCGCTACAAAGTCTTCTTCCATCTTTCTGCCACAATAGAATTTGTATGCAGCAGATAGATTCCGACGCTCCATCTTATGGAAAATGGTCTGGACATCTATCAATCTACATTTAGAAAAGTCAAAATCTATGCCGGCTCTCAGAAACTCTTCCGCAAGCATAGGTATGTCAAAGTGGTTTGAATTGTACCCTGCAAAATCACACCCTTTAAAGGTCTCTGCCAAGTTATTCGATATATCTTTAAATGTAGGAGCGTCTTTTACTGTTTCGTTTGTAATTCCTGTCAATTCCACAACCACATCCGGAATTGTTTTCTCTGGATTAACGAATTGATTGACTCTCTCCTCTTTACCCTCAGGATATACTTTTATATATGATATTTGGATTACTCTATCCTTCACCAAATCCAAACCTGTCGTCTCCAAATCGAAAACGACTAACGGTCTTTTCAAATTCAATTTCATTCTTAATTCCTTTATTCCTTCACTTTTTTACCCCAAGCTGCACAGTTTTTAGTCATTAAGCAGCATAGGCATTATAAGCATCAACACATCCTCTCCTTCTGGCTGGTCTGCTGGAATGACAAGACAAGGTCTGCTTGGATCTGCCAACTTCAATATTACATTTTGCGTATCAAGATTAGAAAGAATTTCCACCAAAGAAGTTCCTTTAAATCCTATGTCCATTGTATTGCCGTCATAACTACATACAAGTTCTTCCTTTGCACTTGTAGAGAAATCAATATCTTCCGAAGAAACGATCAGCTTATCCTGCTCCATATGCAGCCTTATCAGCAAGCTGCTGTCGCTGGCAAATGGCAACACACGCTTTATGGCACCCAGCAATGCCGCTTTTTCTATCGTCAGTTGATTAGGATTGTTCTGAGGAATGACGGAATTATAATTAGGATAGCGTCCTTCTATCAATCTACATGTCAAGGTACCGTCTGTAAACATGAAGGAAGCATTTCTTTCATTAAAACGAATCACTACATCATCGTCATTTTTATGCAATGTGTTTTTGAGCAATAATGCAGGCTTCTTTGGCAATATAAATGAAGATGGCTCTTCTGATGTAATATTCGCGTTACGAGTACGCACCAACTTATGACCGTCACTCGCGACAATAGACAGGCTTTCACTATTCAAGTCAAAATAAAGACCGTTCATTACGGGTCGTAACTCCTCATTGGCAGTCGCAAAAATCGTACGTGATATATCACCGCTGAATGTCTTGGAATCTATCGTTACAGCGTGCGCATTGTCATCCAGTATTTCAAATGAAGGAAATTCTTCACCGCTCAAACCGGTAAAGTTATAAATTCCGTTTTGATAAACTACTTTGATAGCATAGCTATCCATATCAACGTCTAATGTCAAAGGCTGCTCAGGAAGCTCTCTGACAGCGTCCAATATCATACGGTTATTAATGGCAAAAACGCCATCGCTGTCAGATTCGCCCAAAAGGGCTTGCGCTGTCATCACGTTTTCGTTGTCTGAAGCTGTTATCGTCAATGTATTGCCTTGGACATTGAAAAGGAAGCAGTCTAAAATAGGCATTGAGTTCTTACTGTTTAATACTTTGGATAATGCCGTCAAACGACTTGCCAACAAACTACTTGATATAGTTAATCTCATTATATTTAAATATTTCTAATTGTTATTGTTTACGCTTTATTGTGCTACAAAAATACAAAAATAGAAGACGTAAACAAAAAAAAATAAATAAAAAATTTCGTTTTTCAGAAGTATTTTAGTAATTTCGCGAACAAATAAACTATATTTAAATATCAATAAATGGAAATTGAAGGAAAAATCATAGCTGTCCTTGATGCAAGAGAAGGCGTGTCAGCAAGAGGCACTCAATGGAAATCACAAGATTATGTAATTGAGACCCACGAACAGTACCCTAAAAAATGCTGCTTCAATGTATTTGGAGCAGACCGTATTGACCTGTTCAAAATACAAGTGGGCGAAGAATTAAAAGTAAGTTTTGATATTGACGCTCATGAATATCAGGGCAGATGGTTTAACTCTATTCGTGCATGGAAAGTAGAGCGCATTGACGCTAACGCCAACAATGTCCAGCCCATGCCAGCTGATCCTTACACACAGTCTGCTGCACCTGCAACAGATAGCAGCAACGATTCATTGGGAATAGCCAATGCCAAGAGTGAAGATGATTTGCCATTCTAATGGGCAGTCATTTGTCACAGCATTGGAACAACGCACAAGCGGGTGTTATAAATACAATTCCGGAACAGATGTACTTTTGATTGGAAGCGTACGCATCCCATACGTACAAAAAAGAAAGAGCTGTATCATTTACTCCAAACAGAGTTTGATACAGCTCTTTCTTTTGTACGGTTATAACCTGTAAACTTATTTTCCGGGGAAAACAGGCTCACCCGATAAACCCAGGGGGAAGATACTTTGGTTCTACAGAAAATTTATACCTTTATGCCATGAATAATCAAGGACTATTAGCATTGGCACAGTTAATTTAATACTCTGCTAATTCTCATGTAATCGTTTGAAAATGAGAGAGTTTATTAACGTAATATAACTAATGAAATTTGGTTAAATGGCTGATTATCAGTAACTTTATAGTTTTCTAAACTTAAAGTAACATGACATCAGAACCACTCAACCAATATACGGAAATCTGCAGCGA
>CALCVP010000033.1 GCA_937907705.1 uncultured Prevotella sp.
GGATACAAGATTCTCAATCTTGGCATAGGGGTTCGATTCCCCTATCCACTACAAAAACAAAAGAAGCCATATCTCATTGATATGGCTTCTTTTGTTTTTTATTGAGACTATTGCAGCATGTGGCTGTCTATAAAGCCCTGCACATCATCCTTATAACTGTCTGATATAGGTATAAAGGTTTCACCTATTACAATGCGACCCCTGTCTATCATATCTATTTGACCCATGTTGACAATATAGGAGCGATGCACACGCTTAAACATATTCTTTGGCAAATAATCTTCCAACGTCTTCATGTTCATCAATGAGAGCACAGGCTTTTTACCATCCGTCAGATAGAACTTGATATAATCCTTCAATCCCTCTACATACTGTATTTCACTCAAATGTATTTGAACCAGTTTATACTCGCTCTTGATATAAATAAACTTATCCTCTGACATGATTTGCTGCTTATTGAACATGGTAAACCAGTCTAAGGTCTTGTTTACAGCTACCACAAAGCGGTCATAACTGATAGGTTTCAGCAAATAGTCAATGGCATTGACTTTATATCCCTCTACCGCATAGCGGTCGAAAGCCGTAGTAAACACGATACGGGTTTCCTTAGGCAAGATACTGGCAAACTCAAGTCCACTCAGTTCAGGCATCTGTATATCAAGAAACAACAACTGAACAGGGTTCTCACGCAATATCTTCATAGCAGAAACTGCACTGTTAAAAGTACCTATGAGGTTCAACTCTGGAATTTTTTTAGCGTAGCTGGCCAACAAGTCGGCTGCCAATGGCTCATCATCTATTATTGCACAATTTAGTATCATAAATTATTATTTTAGAAATATACATGTTGTTGGAAGTATCTACTCCCTTTATCCACTCATAATGATCTGCATACGACAAGCGCAAGCGATGCTCCACCTGCTGAAGACCGATGCCATGACCACTCTTGTCATTGGCGGACTTGGGAAAATTGGTGTTCTTGATAACACATATTATCTTATCAGCATCTGAAGAAATATCTACAGAAATGTAGCTGGGCTGCGTAGGACTGATGCCATGCTTAAAAGCATTTTCTACCAATGAGATGAAGATAAAAGGAGCCACCTTTACCGAAGCTGCCGGAGACTGCATGTTTACCTCTATTGTAACATTGGAAGCAGTTCTGATTTTCATCAAGTCAATATAGTTGGCCAAAAAGGTTTGCTCATCTTTTAGCAATACCTCATTATCCTGATTGCCGTAGAGCATCTGGCGCAGCAACGCACTCAACGACAATACAGCTTTCTGGGCTCTTTCTTGGTCAAATGCTATAAGCGCATAAATATTGTTAAGGGTATTCAGCAGAAAATGAGGGTTAATCTGATTACGCAGATTACGCAGTTCTGCCTCGGTCTTCTGTATTTCCATCTCCTTGCGCTCGGTTTCAGCTTGTTGCCAACGCAAAGCAATACGTATCAGTGTGGCAACACCTGCTGACAGAAGCAATGAGAATACATTGCGAAAGAAGAAAATAAGCAACATTACAGGAATGGGCAATAACTCTCTGCGACAGGTACGAACAGGGCGTAACAACAACTCACGGCTATGCTGGAAATCCATAATCCACTGTATCAGCAATGCAAAGACTATTATTAATACCACATTGCCTATAATATAGGCATTGAACTTGCGAGGTATAACATATTTAGGCACAAGCCATAAATAGTTGACATAGAATATAATGCACATCAGCATAGGTACACTAACGTGCAACAAGAAAGATACCATATCGCGCTGCTCATGCTGGGGAACAAAAATAACCGCAGGCAAAACAACAATAAGCCAACACACGAAATGGAAAACAAACATCAGGTATCTGGAATGAGACAAATTGTTATTGCTTATCAACATAGAAAATAGCTTTAAAACATTTTAGATGGCATTTTTTAACTGCACCTTTAAACGTACTGTAATTTCTCCCTTGAGATATACTGCATATATTTACACCACCTTATGATGCAAATATACACATTTACAAGTATAATATGGGTGATGTCCAGATAAAAATGGAAAAATAAGGTAACAGATATTCCATACTCTACTTTCTTGGTTCTGATAGCAAGCAGGTGCTCAAAACAACAGGCATTTGCTTATCTGTCAAAAGACAGCAATCACCTAACCTTTCACATTGTTTGAGCACCTACATAAAATATCTGCTACATTAAGTTACTCGTAGCGAAGTGCCTCAATAGGATCAAGTTGCGAAGCCTTCTTGGCTGGATACCAACCAAAGAACACACCGGTAAGAGTACATACCGTAAAACTCATGACAATAGTCCATGGTTCTATAGCAATAGGCCAATGCACAAAAAACTTTATGGCATAAGATGCGCCAACACCCAACAACACGCCAATGACACCACCGGTAACACTCAACAGTATAGCCTCAATCAAGAACTGATTAAGAATGTCTATACCACGCGCACCAACACTCATTCTAAGACCTATCTCACGAGTTCGCTCTGTAACACTGACATACATAATATTCATGATACCAATACCACCCACAATCAATGAAATGCCTGCCACACAACCTAACAGCACTGTAAGCATGTTGGTAGTAGAGTTCATCATTGAAGCCAACTCTTCCTGCGACCGGATATTAAAGTCATCGTCATCTGCTTCTGTGGTCTCAGTAGCATCTTTCAGCTTATGATTGCTACGCAAAATGTCAGTAATCTCTGCTGTCGCCTTATCGGTAACATCTTCTGTTATGGCTGAACATTGTATGCCGCCCAAATAAGTCTGTGCCAGAATACGCTTCATCACCGAAGTATAAGGGGCCAATACCAAATCGTCTTGGTCCATACCCATAGAATTATAGCCTTTCTTCTTCAATACACCTATCACTCTGAAAGGTATAGAGTTAAAACGTATCACTTTGCCTACTGGATCACTGCCATCCGGAAATAAGTTGTCAACTACTGTTTGACCTAACACACACACTTTTGCACTGGCTTTTATATCTGCATCTGTAAACATCTCACCATCGTCCACACTTAACTGGCGAATGGTCAGGTAATCGGTGTTAACACCATACACAGTTGAAGGAGTGTTTTGGTTACCATAAATAAACTGACCACTACTATTCACCACTGGACTGATGGCTGATATGTAATGGCAGCCATCTTTCAGAGCTTGATAATCGGTCATCTTTAGCGTTTCCATAGAAGAGGCATCTTGGCGTACACCGCCACGCATATCAGCACCAGGACTAATCATTATCATATTAGAACCCATCTCGGCTATATTAGCTTGTATGCTCTGTTTGGAACCTTGTCCAACAGCCAACATCGTAATAACCGAAGCGATGCCTATGATAATGCCCAAGGCTGTAAGAAAAGAACGCAGCTTGTTGGCACCAATGGCACGCAAAGCTATCTTAAACAAATTACTATAATTCATGGTTACTCATCTGTATTTGGGGGTAAAGCAGCAAGGCCTTCCGCTGCCGATAATATATGATGATTATACTCATCGCTGATAACATGACCATCACGCAACATGATGTTACGGCTGGAATAATTGGCAATGTCGGGGTTGTGCGTAACGAATATGATAGTGCGCCCTTCTGCATGGAGCTTCTGAAACAGCACCAATATTTCAAAAGAGGTACGGGTGTCAAGGTTACCCGTTGCCTCATCGGCTAATATTACTGCAGGGTTATTAACCAGCGCACGGGCTATGGCTACACGTTGCATCTGGCCACCCGACATTTGGTTGGATTTATGATTCAAACGGTCGCCCAATCCTACTGCCTTCAAGGCTTCAATAGCCCGCTGGCGGCGCTCGGTAGCAGTTACATTGGCATTGTACATCAAAGGTAGCTCTACATTCTCTATACTGGTTGTCTTGGACAACAAATTATAATTCTGAAAGATAAAACCAATCTTACGGTTGCGCAACACTGCACGCTGTGCTTTTGACATGGTTCGAACAGATACGCCATCAAGATAATACTCGCCACTGGAAGGGGTATCCAAGCAACCTAACTGATTGAGTAAAGTTGACTTTCCTGATCCTGACTTACCCATAATGGTAACAAATTCGCCTTCATATATTTTGAAAGATACTCCACGCAAAGCATGCACCATCTCATCTCCCACCAAGAATTCACGCTTTACATTTTGCAATTCTATAACAACTTTCTTATTATCTGTCATCTCTATTTTTCTCTATTTTGTTGGAAGTAACACAACTCTTGCCTTTTTGTCCCGTCCATACAGATACTCAATATAAACAGAATATAATCATAAACATGATTATTTGATGTCTTAGTGTTTACTCTGAGCATCTGTCTGCTATTGGCTAAGAGATATTATTTCTTTTTATTTTTTCCTGGAGGGCCTGGGGAAAATGGAGATGTTTCACCTGAAGCATTCTCTTCTTGATTTTCATCAGTGGTAGCAGCTTTTATCTCTGTAACAATAGTCATACCTTTACTCAAGCCACCTAAAATCTCTGTATTGATACCATCTGTCATGCCTGTTTGTACAGCATGCGCTCTAAAGGTTTTCCCGTCATAAGTCCATACCTTGTTCTTTCCATTGCAATCTATAATCTTCTTATCCTTGCCAACGGTCTCTACTGTAGGCAAGAATCTAAAGGCTTTTGAGGGTACACTAAGAACGCCCTTCTTCTCTGCAGTATAAATGGTAACATTAGCCGTAAGTCCTGGCTTCAACTTCAAGTCTTCGTTAGGAGCGTTGATTACCACCTCATAAGTTACTACATTATTGGTAGTGGTGGCATTTTGGCGAACTTGTGTTACAGTGCCGTAAAATGTATCGTTAGGATAAGCATCTACGGTAAACGATACACGCTCGCCATCTTTAACATCACCTATGTCAGCCTCATCCACATCAGCTATGATACGCATATTTTTGAGATCTTTAGCTATTGTAAACAGCTCTGGAGTGCTATAACTGGCAGCCACAGTCTGACCTTCCTCTACAGAACGTTGCAGCACGACACCATCTACAGGAGAGGTGATAGTAGCATAGCCCAAATTGGTTTGTGCCTGTTGCAATTGTTCGCGAGCAGTGGCTACTGCCTCTTTCGCCTTATTGTAGTTAAGCTGTGCATTCTCGTAATCATCGGCACTAACCAATCCTTTCTTGTAGAGAATAATATAACGTTTATAGTTTGCATGCTCATACTTTAATGTACTCTGCGCACTTGCCAACTGTGCTTTAGCCGTGTTGAGCGCACTCATTAAGTTGGTTCTGTCCAGCTCCGCTATTACTTGACCTTTCTTGACTATGCTGTTATAATCCACATATATCTTTGAAATAATACCAGAAACCTGCGTACCTACCGTTACCGATTCTGGCTCCACTGTACCAGTAGCAGTGATGCTGTTCTGTATCGTGGCCAATGTAACATTAGCTGTTTTAAACTCAACCTCGTTATTCTTCTTACCACTGGGCCAAAAGCATGTTACCAAGGCTATAATTACTACAATGGCCACACTATACCATATTTTACTTATTTTCTTCATATTTAATGAGTATTACTTGTTTTTAAGATTTATACAATTATAAATTCATGGTTTCCCCTTTATAGAACTTAAGCAACTGTAAGTCAAGTACAGTCATATACTTACTCTGCAACTTATTCTGCTGCGCTGTAAGCAAGTTGGTCTTACCATTCATCAACTCTACAATATTCTTTAGACCTAACCTAAACTGTTCACTCAGCAGTTCATAACTGGATTCTGCACTTTCTACAGAAGCTGTAGCTGCTTTGTATTTAGCCTGATTGGTACAAGCGTCTATCCAATATCCTTCTATCGTTGAATATAGATCTTTTTGCTTACTTTGCAAATCAAGTACACTCTGCTCTCGCTGTATCATAGCCTTATTGACAGCTGTCTTTGCACTTCTATTGTCAAATATCGGCACACTGACAGAGACACCTAATGAAGTGTCAAAATTGGTTTTAAACTGATTTCCCCATCCTCTGTCTGACATGGAGGTAGTACTGGTGCCTACCCCACCCGTCAAATTTACCGTCGGCATGCGCTGTGCTTTAGCTAAATCAATAGAAACATTACTACTTTCTATGGCTAACTTCCCGTTTTGTATCTCTGGACGGGATGCCAATGCAGCCTCGTATACAGACACCAGTGTCGGAATATCAGACAACACTTGACTGTCGTCTGCTACAGGAACTGCTACATCAAATTCCTCATCACCTGTCAGCTCAAGGAGCTGCTTCAGCTGAAACTTGTATTTAGAGAGGTTAGACTCTGCCTCTACAACACTATACTGGTCTTGTGCCACTTGTGCTGTAAGCTGCGCCAAATCTGCTTTCGACATCTTACCGATAGCTACCATCTCTTTGCCTCGTGCTTCGTTTTTTTGGCTAATTTCATAACTCTGTTTGTTTACACTAATAGCCTCATTGGTATAAAGTATCTGTACATACAGCTGCACAATACTTTCTTGAATACTATTGGCAGAAGTAAGAGAATCAAGCTCTGCCTGCTTAGCAGTAAGATTATTATACTTTACCGTATTACGGTTTTTATTCCCATTCCATACTGTCCAACTGGCATTTACACCGTAACTACCATTATAGTAACTCTTGTCTACACTTGTAGCCACCGTTCCATTGGCTACGGTAGACATACCTCCATTGACCCAAGGGCGATAGCCCAATGAATGTGAAGTGGAAGCACTCAACGAAGGCAACAAAGCAGCCTTGGACTGCTGTATGTCTTCCTGAGCTATCTGCTTATTCAACTGCGATTTTTTCAGCGTAATATTGTTGGCCATGGCATAATCAATGCAATTTTTCAATGTCCATTTGCCTTGGACATCCTGAGCCATCATACCTGTAGTGAATAATACAGCAGCTAATAATAACACGTTTTTTCTCATATCTTCTACATTTTACACTTGCAAAGATAAATATTAGTCAAATTACAAGAAAATATTATATATGTGCTTCAACGATTAGTAGAAATAATTATTCAATTCTTCGATATCAAGAAAATACATTAACACTTGTTGACAATTAATTAAAGACAGCAGATTTGCCATCAAAGCTCACTTGTGCTTTTCTCTGCTACATTGCTAACTTATTTGCTTCTCCCCATTAAAAATCTACAGAACCGGAGTAACTGATATAAGATTTTTCTTTTCAGACTTACAAAACTAGATGCTTAATCCACCTGATTTATCGCGTGAGTCCACCCGATACTTGCACTCGTTAGACAATGCTCGTGCCGAGCATACAAAAATGGCAAGCAAAGTATAACTTCATACTTGCTTGCCATTCCTGTTAATTTTTAAAGGTCTATCTTTTTGCCATCAAGCCAGTTTTATTCTTCGGGCTTAATCGGCAAGAAATGAAATTCACCTTGCTTTATTTCTTTAATCTTAAATAGCCCTTTCTTTTGATAATGAGCTATAATCTTCTTGTATTTCTTGTCAATATCCTTCTTTTTCAAATTAAAGCAAATACAACAGGTCCTATGGGGCATTCCCTTATTTTCGAAGTATTGTTTCAACTGATATGAATAATTGTCTCTTCCTATCAGAAACTTGTTTTTCTCATTAATCCATGCGCTGTCTATTTCTTGTACCTCTGTAACATATACGATTGAATCGTTGAATGAAGAGGCTATTCCAAAAGCATAAAGCTTGGGAACACATTTGTTTTTTGCAGACATAGCAGTCACACTTATCAGCAGCATGACTGCACAAATGGCAAAAATACTAATTTTATTCGATTTCATTATTATCTTTATCATTTCTATTACCCTGATTGTCGTGTCAGTCAAATTGTACATGAAGCCTATTTATCCATTTCACTGATACACTTATTACTTACCGATACACTTGCAAGTAAATAAACTTACTGACCCAAATAAGACTTGAGCAACTTATTCTTTGTACTATGACGCAACCGTCTAATAGCTTTTTCTTTTATTTGCCGTACCCTTTCTCTAGTCAGCCCATATTTGTCACCGATTTCTTCCAATGTCATCTCGCTTTGGTTAATGCCGAAAAAAGCTTCTATAACATTCCGCTCACGATCATTCAAAGTACTTAAAGCTCTATTGATTTCTTCTCTAAGCGACTCAAGCACCAAAGAATTGTCTGCCATTGGAGAATCTGTATTAGGCAATACATCCAACAAGCTGTTGTCTTCACCGTCATTAAAAGGTGCATCTACCGACACATGTTTGCCACTTACCTTCATGGCCTCTTCTATCTTCTCATGCGGAATGTCTACCTTGTCTGCTATTTCATCTATACTGGGACGACGTTCGTGCTCTTGCTCAAATTTATTCAGTGCCCTATTAATCTTGTTGACAGATCCTACCTGATTGAGCGGAAGGCGAACAATACGACTTTGCTCTGCAATAGCTTGCAGAATGCTTTGACGTATCCACCACACAGCATAGGATATAAACTTAAATCCACGCGTCTCATCAAATTTCTCCGCTGCTTTTATCAAGCCCACATTTCCCTCATTAATTAAATCAGGCAAGCTAAGACCTTGATTTTGATATTGTTTTGCTACAGACACAACAAATCGCAAGTTCGCCTTTGTCAACTTTTCAAGTGCCTTACGGTCACCTTTCCTAATACGTTGAGCCAATTCCACCTCTTCATCTGTGCTTATTAACTCCTCATGACCTATCTCTTGAAGATATTTGTCCAAAGAATCGCTCTCTCTATTAGTTATTGATTTTGTGATTTTTAGTTGTCTCATGTAGCATATAAATTTAAGCAATTGCAAATTTAATGTATTTCCAACTTAAATACAAACATTTTGAAGAAAATATTTATTAATTATTAGTTTTTAGCAAACAATATAAAAAAGATATTCTATCCTACTTGATTAATTGCATTATTTTGCAAATAAAAAATTCAATTACACATTATTAGCACTGGGCCTATAGAAACATAAGAAAGGCGGCTCAACATGGTTTGTCGAGTCGCCTATCTTATACTTGATACTTGCTTTCCTATAAAAAGGCAAAAAGGAAATACATGTTTGTTTACTACTTAGTTGTTTTCTAACGGTACTGCATAATATGCTTTCTTTCCAGTAGGATAAATACCTTGAATATACAATACCGGGTCTTTGCTATGTGATGCGCTCTTTACTGCATCTTGCAAATCGTTTACAGTCTTCATAGCATTGTCGTTTACACGCTGGATAATAAATCCGCGATTGACACCAGCCGTTTTGAAAGCACCGCCATTCACTTTCGTTACTACAAGACCATAATTGATCGAGAGTTGTTTCTTCTCTGACTCGTTTACCTCACGGAAGTTGCCACCCAGTACATCAAGATCTGCATTCTTTATCACTTTTGTATTTCCTTGCTCATTCTTCAATACAATAGTTTCTGTATGCTTTTTTTTGTCGTGCAGATAGGTAATAGTCACCTTGTCGCCTGGACGCTTCTTTGCAATAATCTCTTGCAACTCTCCAAACTTGGTAATCTTCTGTCCATCAGCAGCTATGATAACATCGCCTTTCTTCATGTTTGAAGAAGCGGCAGACCCGTCATCGCTAATAGAATTGATATAAACGCCTTCCATTGTGCCAAGATCTACTTCTTTGCCGTTTTCTTTCTGAGAATCTACATAATTCTTCACATCTCCACCTGTAATGCCCAAAAGTGCGCGTTGCACAGTACCATAAGTTTTGATATCGCTGACTACCTTATTCATCAAGGCTGTAGGAATGGCAAATCCATAACCACTAAAAGAACCTGTCTGAGAATAAAGCATGGCATTAATACCTACCAGCTCACCCTTTACATTTACCAATGCGCCACCTGAGTTACCTGCATTAATGGCTGCATCTGTCTGTATAAATGACTCTACACCATTAGCTCCCAATGAACGTGCTTTGGCACTGATGATACCTGCTGTAACCGTATTGTTCAGCCCCAACGGATTACCGATAGCCAATACCCATTCACCTACTTTTACTGCATCGCTATTGGCTATGGTAATAGCGGGCAAGTTCTTTGCATCTATCTTAATAAGAGCCAAGTCTGTCGTTTTGTCTGCACCGATAATCTTGGCTGAATACTCTTTGTTGTCAGTAAGTGTTACCGTCAACTCATCTGCACCATCTACTACATGGTTGTTGGTTACAATGTAACCGTCTGCAGAAATAATGACGCCCGAACCTGTAGCTTCACGCTTTGGAGTCTGTATCTGTCGCTTTTGTGATCCTCCATTGCCTCTACCAAAGAATCCCCCGAAAGGATCGAAAAAATCGCCAAATGGATCGTCTTGAACATCTACAGTCTGTACCTTGCTGTTTTGTACGTATTTAATATGAACAACAGATGGAAGAGCTTTTTCCGCAGCATAAGTCAAGTCTACAGGTTGCCCCACCACTGGAGCGGCTGCACATATTTCGGAAAAAGAACCACAAGAGAATGCAAGTGTCATTGAACACATTGCAACACAAAAATAGTTAGATAACTTCTTCATATTGTTTATCTTTTAGATATATAATATTCTTATTTTCTAAATTTAGCTGCAAATATAGACGCAAAATTTGTTAAACTGCCAATTTGTCTGAATATTTGTCCTCTTTTAACACTACATATATTCTTGTTAACGGCTCTTAGTTGGTCTTCCTGTTTTTTTTACATTCATTCAAAGTCTATACTGTCTTTTCTCTCTTGCGAACTGCAATATTACCTTACAGCTGCCATTTCTATGTTAAATGAACAAAAAAATTGACTCTATCTAAACATTTCTATAGGTTCTGCCTGCTGTTGCAGACGGGCAATATATTTGCCTAAGATGTCAAATTCTATGTTTACCTTGCTGCCAACCTCTATGTCGCAGAAGTTAGTATGTTCAAAGGTATAAGGAATAATCGCCACTTTGAAAGTGTCAACGGTAGGGGTGCATACGGTCAGAGAGACACCGTTAACAGTAATGCTACCTTTGTCTACTGTGAAATAGCCCTTGTGCGCCATCTCTTTGTCAAAGGCATATTTAAAAGTATAATAAGTACTGCCGTCTGCATCCTCTTTAGCTACACACTCTGCTGTCATATCTACATGCCCTTGCACTATATGACCATCCAAGCGTCCGTTCATCAGTATCGAACGTTCTACGTTCACCTTGTCGCCCACTTTAAGTAGCCCTAAATTTGACTTGTCCAGCGTTTCTTTCATGGCTGTTACCGTATATCGGTTGCCGTCAAGATGTACTACTGTAAGACACACGCCGTTATGGGCAACACTTTGGTCTATTTTCAATTCATGAGCAAAGCTACATTCAAGAGTAAAGTCAATATTTTCTTTATCGCGTTTTATTTCTTTTACGATAGCAAAATCCTCTATTATTCCAGAAAACATAAGTAAAAATTTTAATGTGTAACAGATAAAAAAGAAGGCAGGAAAACTTCCTGCCCTTATAGTTTAAAAAGACCGTACTGATGATGTGATGAAACTCCGAGCTATATAAGATTTGAGAGCTCTCCGCCTTTGTAATCCACCGGCTTTACAGCTATGCCTTGCGACAATGTGGCCCGCCATTAGCAAAAGAAGTCTTCTCGGTTTTCGTTTTTAAATTGATGAGTATCCCGATCGAACCAATACGGTCTATTTCTTTTTCCTGCTGCAAAATTAATAAGAAATTCTGAATACTCCAAACTTTTTCGGTAAGAAACTACATATAAAAAGTGTTTGAGAGAAGAATGAGGAAAGTTTACTGGCAATCAGTTACTTCCTCATTTTGGTTAAAAGTGGCGAGGACAGACGAAGACGGGAATACGACAAGATGATACAGAGGAACGTTACCTATTCGTAACTATTGCTGTCCGCTAAAACTCAAAATAGCATAGAAACCCTATCCGCAATGTCCGT
>CALCVP010000034.1 GCA_937907705.1 uncultured Prevotella sp.
ACCAAAACGCTTAGGAAAGTGAGCTAAATTTGGTACAACGAACTGGACACCCTAACTAATAATATGGCAAAGGTACATCATCGTTCTTACAAGCTATTGCTCAAGACAAGCGCAACGCTAATGAAAAGAAAGAAACATCAAAAGGCAGCCAAAGAAATAAAAAAGCATTCAACCATCAAACAAAGCACAATATTATTTAAATTAATTTTGAACATTGCCTAATTAATAAATAATAACTACTTGTTACATTTACAAGTCAATAAAAATGTTTACTTTTGCAATGCTGAGACAAGCCTTTCATAGGTAATACAGCATGGTGAAAATAAATTTTAATACAATCAATGAATTTTAAATATTTGTATCGTTTAGGTTTACTGATTATCTTTTTATGCATGTCTGCATATTCGGCTAAGGCGGTAGGCTCGTTATATGATCAGCACTGGCCTAAACGTGAGCAGCGTGCAGTATGGCTTACGACCATAGGAGGGCTTGACTGGCCGCACTGTTACGCGCAAAGCAGATACTCGATAGAGAAGCAGAAAGCTGAACTTATTACTATACTTGATAAACTGCATCATGCAGGCATTAACACCGTATTACTGCAAACACGTATTAGGGGCACGGTCATTTATCCTTCTGCCATAGAGCCATGGGATGGGTGTTGTTCGGGCGTGCCTGGTAAAAGTCCTGGTTATGACCCGTTGCAGTTTGCCATTGAGCAATGTCATAAACGTGGTATGGAGTTGCAAGCCTGGATTGTAACTGTTCCTGTAGGCAGATGGAACGCATTGGGTTGTAAGACGCTTAGAAAGAAACATCCCCATCTGGTAGTTCAAGTGCAGGGCGAAGGATATATAAATCCTGCATCTCCGCAAGCAAAGACCTATTTAGCTAATATTTGTGCCGAGATTACGCGCAGGTATGATATAGATGGCATACATCTTGATTATATCCGGTATCCGGAGACTTGGCATCTTGCAATCGGTGCTGATGTAGCCCGGCACAATATTACAGCAATAGTGGAAGAGGTAAACAAAACGGTAAAGCATGTCAAGCCCTGGGTAAAGACGAGTAGCTCGCCCATAGGTAAATATGCCGATTTGACGCGCTATTCCAGTAAGGGGTGGAGTGCCTATAATCGTGGCTACCAAGACGCCAAGCAATGGCTGCAACAGGGATATATGGATGAACTATATCCTATGATGTATTTTCGCGACAACCAGTTTTATCCTTTTGCAGCAGATTGGAGAGAGACCGGTGCTTACCCAATAGCCTCAGGTATAGGTATTTATCAATTGTTGCCTTCTGAGGCTAATTGGAGCATAGACGAGGTAGTTAGACAGTTGAACGTAAGCCGTAGACTTGGATTGGGCCAAGCCTTCTTCCGATCTAAATTTCTGACAGATGACGTGAAAGGCATTTATACTTATGTAGCCAATCACTTTTATCGTTATCCAGCTTTATTGCCCGTTAATCCATATCATAATGCTACAGTAGCACCACCTGTAGACTTGAAGGTTATGAAGGGGCTTACAATTCGTTTGTTTTGGAACGAGCCACAACAGAAATCTTCTACACCCTTATATTATAATGTATATGCCAGCAATTCGTGGCCAGTAGATGTTGATAATCCGCAGTGCCTTTTAGCTGTCAGACAGTCTCGGTGTTCCATGACAATAGAGGGTGCAAACTATCAATATTGGGCTGTTACAGCTATGGATAGTTATGGTAATGAGAGCGTTGCCTTGCAGCAGCCTTCACCGAAAGGCATGTCTGTCTTAGGCCTTTTGCCAAATGATGGTATATGGCTGAAATTACGTCATGCATCAGAGACTATGGCGCTACTGAAAGACTTGACGGGACGCACTGTCAGTATAAAGTCGATAGTGAAAGATAAGGGAGTTAGCATCAGCCATCTTGCCCCTGGCTATTATTATGCTTATTCTCTCAACAAAAAAGGAATAACTCATAGATTAGGCTTGTTTATGATCAGCAAGAAGTCAAAATAAAAGATATGCATGGAATAGTCTTTTAATGGCTTAGCCTAAAACGCCTATCTGTAATAAAAACAGAACAATAGAATAACCTGTAATAAATAGTATATGGAAGTAAATCCTTGTGCAAAGATAAATCTTGGCTTGAATGTAGTGAGTAAACGCAGTGATGGATACCATAATTTGGAGACGGTATTTTATCCTGTCCGGTTGTATGACCAGCTAACAGTAGAGCCATTGCCTTTGGACCATGTAGGACAGAGCAGTTGTCAACTTACGGTAGACGGTCTTGATATTTTAGGTGATGTGCAAGACAATCTTGTAGTAAAAGCCTATCATTTGCTTAATGAACACAGACCGTTGCCTCCTGTAAAGGTTCATCTGAGTAAGCGCATACCTACTCAAGCAGGCATGGGAGGGGGGTCTGCCGACTGTGCTTACATGCTTACGGCACTCAATACGCTCTTCTCATTAGGGCTTTCCAAGGCCGAATTGATGCATCTGGCAGCACAATTAGGCGCAGACTGTGCGTTTTTCATAGAGCCACAACCTGCTTATGCCGAAGGGATAGGCAATCAGTTGCAGCCATTGCCATTGAATATAGACAGCTATTATATGGCAATTGTAAAGCCTCCTGTTGCCGTTAGCACTAAAGAAGCCTTTGCCAATATTCAAGTGCATTGTCCGGAAAAGAATTGCAAGGATATTGTGTTACAGCCTATTGAAACTTGGCGCAATGAATTGATAAATGATTTCGAGCTAAGCGTGATACCTCAGTATCCTGTTATAGGTCAGATTAAGCAACAACTGTACGGATTAGGGGCTGTTTATGCAGCAATGAGTGGCAGTGGCAGCGCACTGTTTGCCCTCTTTAGCAATAAACCTTGTCAGTTGCAGAAAACTTTCAGTGATTGTGCGACCTATGTAATACCTCCTGTTAAACGATAAGTAGGTGCTTAAAATGAAACGTATATATCAACTTTTATTGGTAATGAGATACTCATTAAGCAATCTTGCACTTTCTCTTTGCCTGTATGTTCAGTTGCCATCGGTCGTGTAGTCCAGCTACACTCCCTCTTTCAGCTGCTACATACGGTCTAAGAATAAAGCAGGATTTTATTTAAATCAAATCTTAACATCTACTTAATAGAATAGAAAATGGATAATAAAGAAGAAATGTTGCCTTGGGTTGACAGTCAAGGTAATATAATAGGTGCTATCACACGTGGTGAGGCCCATAGCGGTTCTATGAAGCTGCATCCTGTGGTGCATTTGCATGTGTTTAACAGTAAAGGTGAGCTGTACTTGCAGAAGCGTCCTGAATGGAAAGACATCCAACCGGGAAAATGGGACACGGCAACAGGTGGACATATTGATTTGGGAGAGAGTGTAGACATAGCTCTGCATAGAGAAGTGCGTGAGGAATTGGGCATTACCCGGTTTCAACCTGTTTCGTTAGGCCATTATGTGTTTGAGGGTAAACAGGAACATGAGCTTGTCTATGTGTTTAAGACCATTTATGATGGTGCAATAAATCCTAATAAGACAGAGCTTTCAGGTGGCCGCTTTTGGTCTAAGGAAGCTATTATTGAGAATATAGGTAAAGGTGTGTTTACACCAAACTTTGAAAATGAATATAAGCGCTTCTTTTGAAGCGCTTATTTAGTGAGTTTATCTATATGCAAAGGTTACCAGCCGGCGCATGATTTTATTCTTGATAATCTTGCGCATTAAGGTATATTTCTTTGTATAGTTATAATCGGGTAGTGGAAAAAGCCCTTGCTTCTGTAATGAAGAAATGCGTGTTTCCAATTGCTTTGAAGAGTGTGTTAACCTGATAATGTCAAAGATATATTCCATAGTCAGTTCAGCCACTCGTCTTCTTAGTGCCAGGCGGTCTGCTACGGTCATGGCATCGGCTTTGCTGTTGAGATGAAAGAGTATGGCTTCTGTATCGTCAAGATATTTGACCATGCTACGTCTGTCCATGCAGGTGTGCTTGTCGGGTAGCTGACCATATTTGTATGCCGTAAGGTCAGTACTGTAAATATTGTCTGCCCTTAACAGCAATAATGGAGTAAACTCTTCGTCTTCATTAGTGAGGCCAGGAGTAAATCTCAGATTAAGCAACAAGTCTTTATTGAAGATATATCCACAGGCTGATGTTTGCAGGGTATTATGCCTCATGTAATGAGCACCGTCTTCAGCATCTGGCATATAAAAGACTTGCATTTTCTTGTCTTTATCCGTGGTGTTGAACAGTACCATGTCGGGATGATTATATCTCACAATATCAAGACAATGCTCATAAGGTTCTGTAATGAGCGTGTCTTCTGCGCGGAGAAACTGCAGATACTTTCCTGTTGAAATGCTGATACCCCTATTGCGTGCTATACTTAGTCCACTCTTTCTTATGCGCAAATAAGTAATATTGTCAGCATAAGGCATTAGTTGATTTAGTATGCAATGGGTGGAACCATCATCTATAATGATAATTTCTCGCTCATTTTCATTAAGAGATAATTTCAGTATTTGGCCAATGTTATGTATCAGCTCATCGGTATTGGGATTACAACACGTAATGATAAAGCTTACTAAAACATTACTGTTTTGATTTGTCAAATCCATTTGATGCGCAAAATAAATAGGTTCTTAATATTCAAAAACAGGTGGTTTAAGTCTTTTGAAGGACAATTCCAAGTCTTAATACTGTAATACCGCAGTGGCATACTGCTCCATCGCTTCATTGTGCAGGCGCTTTAGCTTGCTGTTGTCAATATTATTGGCAATGAGATAATAAAGTCCACATAATACCAGTCCGATGCCCACTCCTCCCATCAGTCCATATAGATTATTGTAAAATACAGAGAGTATGATAATAGGCAGTATCAGCAACATGCCTGGTACTACAAATTGATGCTTGCGGTTATCAATGCGGTCCAATATAAATTGCTTCTCCGAAATATAGTCATAGAAGTCTTCTGCTGTAATATGATAATCTTCAAACTTAGGAAAGTCGTCATAGACTTTGTTTTTTCTGATGATATCTACTAACTTGTTTTCCCAATCGGTAGTAAAGACTAATTGTTTCATTGTGGTATATCATTGTTTATATCACTGCAAAGTTACAGCAAACTGTTGGTAATACAAAAGAAAAGAAGTAAAATGTACATCATTAACGGGTATTTGAATGTATTGTTATACATGTAAGTAGGTGTTCACAATTAATTTAAGACAAGATTGTTTAAAAGCATCTCATTCATCATAACGGTTTCATATATATGTACGGTTGATTTTGAAGACTTGCTTTATATCGGTTTTCATTCAAGTAGGGCAACTTGCTTAAAAAGGTAGGGTGTCCAGTTAGATGTTCCGAAAAACAAATGCTGAAATCACCCGTTAA
>CALCVP010000035.1 GCA_937907705.1 uncultured Prevotella sp.
TTCTCATGCCGTTAATTGCGGGATTCGGCATGTTAATTCACACTAAATCCCGCAGAACCATTTTTTACGAATAAATGATATATCTTTGCATTGTAATAAAAACATACAAACACTAAAAAATCTGATTATGAGAAAGGCTTTACTTTTTTCGGCTGCTCTTCTGGCAGTAGGTACAATGAAAGCACAGACAGCAAAAGACAATGGTTACACAGTTATTCCAGCTCCAGAAATTGGCGTGTCTAATCATGTTTTCTGTTTCGCCTAACGGCAGATTTGTAGAAGGATACACATTCCGATGGTACGAGCGAGGTCGTTGAGACAGGAATGACAAAAGGCATGACTTCCGACGGCAATTTTATTACTGGTGCTAAAATGGATGAAAGTGGTTTATACTGGAATGCAGTGTATTTCGACGGAAAGAATACAGTAGCTCTTCCGGAACCTACGACAAAATGGGCTGGATGGTCTTCCACTGATCCTATCCACTGATCCTAACGACCCCAACGTAATATTCGGAAGCTCTGCCGACTTCGTTTCCAGCGACAAATCCATTATTGCCGGATATGTCATTGCCCTTTGTCCACTTATCCTGCTGTAATATGGCGACAGAACAAAGATGGCAAAACATACTCTGTAGACTTCATCAGCCGCAACTATTTTTGCTCCAATCCTGACAATATCGGAACCGGCAGAAACGACTATGTTGCTTTCACATCAACAGCAATGAGCGAAAACGGGAAATGGCTTGCTCGCACTATTGCCAAATATGCAGATGACGGATGGGGAGCTATCTATGGCTTGGAAAGATACAACCTTGAAACAGACGAACTTGAAGAATACTGGTATGGTGAGTCTGTAGGCGAATGTCATTCTGCCTGTATTGCTAACGATGATACAATGACTGGCTGGAGCGGAAGATTCAACGAAGAGGAAAGTGCAATATGGAAAGCAGGAAGCGCAGAACCTCAATCTCTGTCTATTGCTTTTCCTGAAGTACAACAGTTTACTGAGTTCGATGCCATACGCGGGCATAAACCGTGTGCCATATCTGCAGATGGACGCTACATTGTTGGATATGGCTACTACAGCCGTACCAATGCAGAAACAGAAGCCACTACAGAGGGCTATGAATCATATATTTTTGATACCACAGCCAAAGGAGCTACTACAGCTATCAGTGCTGCACCAAACATCAGCAAGAAAACAGTAGAAAAAGTTGCCGCTGCTCGCTATGATTTGATCGGAAAAATGATGGACAGCAGGATTAAGGGCATCAACATCCTAAAACCTCTCACAGGCAAGGCCATTAAAATAATGGAAAAAATAAGGAAACTGTTTCACAATTTATGAAAAGAAACAACTATATATTTGGAACTTGAGTAAATAAACAAATCCGATGCTGCAAAAAATATAGCAACACTATATTTTTTCTATCTAAATTCAAGAAAAACAAAATATAGCAAATATAGTAATATTCAAAAAGCAAAATATTTAAAAAAGGAGGAACATACTAAAAGTTTTATTACAAGGAATAGAAACGCCTGATTTTGTCCACTTCTATTACTATCCTATAATAAACAGATGCCATTAAAACACCATTCTAATGCCATTCAAACGCATTAAAAGATAATTACTTTTCACTTTAGACAAGGTTCGACATTTTAATATCCAAAATAGGAAAAGAAAGTTTATCTTGTCCAATATCAAAAATAATTGTAACTTTGTAGGTTCTGAGAATAGGTATATAATAAGTTATTCAAGTGAATACTTGATTTAAATTCCTTTCTAACATATAAAAATGAACTATAAACAAGAAGAGATATGGAATATATGTCACAAGAAGGCTTTGATAAGATAGCCAATGAACTCAATCATCTGGAAAGTGTTGAGTTGCCACAAGTAAGAGATGCTATTTCTGAAGCACGCGACAAAGGCGATTTGAGTGAAAACTTTGAATATCACGCTGCCAAACGCGAGCAAGGACGTCTATTAGGTAGAATACGCTTTTTACAAAGAGTACTTGAAAATGCACGTGTTATAGATAAAGCACTATTAAAAAGTGATAGCATAGGATTATTAAGCAAAATTGAAATAACCAATATTGCCAACAATATGCGCATGAAATATACGATTGTCAGCCCGCATGAGGCTAATATGAGAGAAGGAAAGATATCTATTAAATCACCTATCGCACAAGCCTTAACAGGCAAAAAAGCAGGCGAAACTGTAGAGGTAAAAGTACCTGCCGGCACACTAAAACTACGTATAGAAAGCATTGAACTTTAATACTTCGCAAACTACATCTTAAAAAACGTCATTATACATAAAAGAGGTAAAAGCCATTATGACTTTTACCTCTTTTATGTATAATATAATATTAATTCTCTTTAGCTATACAACGCTATTAGAAGAATAAATAACGATTATCCTTTACATTTGCCTTAATGTAAAGTTCTTGCATAAAGTTTCCAGCATACTGAAGAGCTTTTTGCTTCAAGCGTTGCTCATACTCCTTTTCATTGAACTTAGCAGGACGGTTCTTTTTGCTTACCACCTGGAAGAGATAAACACCTGCATTACCCTTTACAGCATGTGCAGAGAACTTTCCTTGAGCTGTTGCAGAAACAGCGCCACTCAATGCAGGTTCGCTTGCACCAGTAGCCTGAACAAATACAGGAGCTGCAAATGTTACCTGATTAACTGTTGAAACTTGAGCGCCTTTAGCCTTTGCAGCAGCAACACTCTTCACTCCTGCAACTTTAGCCATAATCATTTCAGCTTTCTTGTCACGCATCACCTCTTGACGCACATAGTTTTTCACATTCTCATCATCCAAAGAGCGGTAACCTTTCTTATTAATTTTAGTTAATACCATTACTAATAAATGGTCATTGTTGCCACACTCGTAGAGAGGTGAAACTGTATTTTCTTTTGCATCATAAAGCCATTTCATTGCTTCACGAGTACCATGTATGCCTGCTACATAATGGTCTGAACTACGAACATCAGATGCTTCCATCACCTTATAGCCATATTTTGCAGCATGCTTTTGCATATTTTCAAGCGATTGATTCTCGCTGACAAACTGACTAAACTTGTTATAAGCTGCATTATAAGTAGCCTTTGAGAATTCAATAGGCTTTTTGATGACAGCTGCAACATACTTGGTCTTCATACCCTTACGATTAGTTATTTGTAAGATGATATGAGCTTGCGACATCTTTAGGTCTTTTACTTGGTTTACGCCTAATGTATTGATTGCTTCAATATAATTTTTTGTATCATTGTCCATTGAAGGAGCACTCTGATACTGATTAGAAGTAAGCCATGTCTTTGTACCTTGCTGACCATACTTTTTAGCGATAGCCTCAAAATCACCACCTGCTGTTACAGCCTTGTAAATACTGTCTGCTGAAGCATCTGAGGCGACAGAGATAGCTCTAAATTCTACAGAGTCAGGCAATTCGTTCTTTGAAATCAGCTTTATAATATTTATAGTATTATCAGTTTTGTTCTCTACAGGAGAAGATACAGAACCTACACCCATCGAATCAAGACGTGAAGCGATATCAGAAGGGAACGCTTCCTTGGTTTGTGGAATACCAAGATAGTTTACAGAAGAACCACTCTTACGGATAACCTCAGAAGGATCTGCGCTGCTATTAAGACTTGCTACATATTCTTTAACTGACTTATTTAGAGCGGAGCGGTCTGCAGCAGAAGGAACAACTTGATAATCTACATATTTTATAGAACGAGTCTCTTCATATTGTTTGAAACGTGGTTTCAATTCATCATACTTAGCTTTCAAATCACTTTCTGTAATTGTAACCTTTTTATCGTTAATAGACGAATACGGGAATGAAGCCAATTGAATATTGCTTTCTTGATTTTCACCTTCAAAAGCCATCTTTGCTGACACTGGATTAGACAACATACATCCCGCAAGGAGCACTTGATACTTTTGCGCAAGAATTTGCTGTCGAAGAGATTTCTCTATAAATGTCCACAAGTTATACACACTCTGGTATTGCTCTGCCATCTGAGGATTAGCTGTTTGAGCTTGCTTATATTCTGCAAGGAACTTTTTCAGCATATTAGCATCAAAACGTCCTGTCTGCTGATTGACGAAAGGTGTCTGCATAAGCATAGGATTAGTACCTTCAATAAGCACATTCTGCAGTTCCTGATCCGTAACCTTCAAACCTAATTTCTCTGCTTCTTTATTAATAATCTCATTCTGTACAAATGTATTCCAAACTACATCTTTCACTTGATTGAGTTCATCATCGGTAAGATTATCACGACCTTGTGTCATTTTAATAACATTGGTGTACTCGTCAACAAGCTTTTGGAAATCTTGTACGTTAACTTTATCACCTAAAACTTCACCTACTTGCTGACGCTGTTCGTTGCGAGCAGAGTCGCAAGAACGGAACAACTCTTCGGCAATGAAGGCAAAAAGAGCAAATCCGATAATGCCTATCAGAATAATGCCTTTGCTTCTAATTTTTCCTAATGCTGCCATTATTACTTTATTGTTTGTATTTTTAATTTATTTTTCTTTTGTTCTTTCAACTATGTTTTACATGATTTAGTGCGCAAAATTACAAAAAACTATGCAAAAACATGAATGTTTACATCAAAAAATGCTTTATTTGCAAACTTTCAGTTTTACAAGTTCTATTTTGGTAACTGTATTTTTAATAATCTTAAACTCAAAGTTTCCGATTTTTACTATTTCATTCAATTTAGGAAAACTTTGATACTCATGCAATATCAGTCCGCCAATAGTCATATAGTCTTCACTTTCCGGTAAATGTAAGCCAAACAAGTCATTGACTTTATCAATTTCCAAACGTGCCGACAGAATATATTCATTCTCACTCAATTGAGTTGCAGTATAGTTACTATTGTCGTGTTCATCTTCAATGTCTCCAAAAATCTCTTCCACCAAATCTTCCAATGATATAATACCACTGGTGCCTCCAAATTCGTCTATAACTACACCCAAGCTTTTCTTTTGCTGCATAAAGGTTTGCATCAGTTTGCGTGCAGTCATTGTTTCCGGCACAAAAGGCATTGTCCGTATATGCTTGCGCCAATCGTCTGGATTACGAAACATCTCCGAAGAATGAATATAGCCAGTTATATGGTCTATATCCTCTTTATAAACCAATATTTTTGACTTACCGCTTTCAATGAACGTGTTCATCAGTTCTTCAAGAGAACATTCATCATTAACAGCACATATCTCCGTGCGAGGTATCATGCAATCACGCACCTTGATGTCAGAAAAATCAAGTGCATTTTGAAAAATCTTCACCTCATCTTCTATATCTTTATCATTACGCGCATTGTCTATGCTGGACTGCACTAAATAATCAAGATCTACTTTTGAAAATTCTTCATCCATGCCATCGCTTTTCACCTTAATGCCCAAAAGAAAAAGCAATGCATGAGAAAGCATCGTTGACACAAGCGAAACTGGCCATAATACAATATAGCAAACCAATGCCGGCAATGCAAAAATTATCAGCATGCGGTTCGGATTACTCTTGAAAAGTATCTTAGGAAGAAACTCACCCGTAAACAACACGATAAGCGTTGACACAATAGTGTCCGCAGTTACTGAAACACTTGGGTCGAAGCCACGAAATACAGTATTGTCAAGTAATTGCGCTATTAAAATACCATAGATAACAAGAGCTATATTGTTACCTACCAGCATAGTGCTGACAAAATTATTAGAATGTCTATAAAATAAATCTATGATTTTTTTTACAGGCCCTAACTTTCCTTTATCCATCTCAAGCAACATGCGGTTACTTGACACGAATGCAATTTCCATGCCTGAGAAAAAGGCAGAGAAAACAATTGTAACAATAACACCAACAATTAAGGACGGATCTACTTGTTCCATTTTAATTTATTGTTTTACGGTTCTTGCTGAAGGTGTTGTAGGCTGTCTCAATTTAGCTTTTGTTGTATCCGGAGCCGACAAGATACTATCATTGTCACTATTACCCATTTTACCTTTTACAAATGAACCCTTAGAATTACTTATAGAATAATGCGTAAGACGCTCATCACTTCTAAAATAAGAGCCTTGTAATTCACGGTCTGGTGTAACCAAACGCGAGAAAGTATAGCTATATAATTCGTGCGATGATTGATCCCAGAACAATTCTTGACTACTAAAGCGCATGCCATCAACAGTTTTTATTCTGACACGTCCACGCAATTCCCACAACTTTTGTTGGTCAAAATAGAAAGCGGTATCAGCCTGTATATAAGCCTGTACATGGAAATTCTCATCAAACTGCTCCAAAAACAATCCATCATTAAATATCCACCTTGAAGGATTACGTGCTTGATTAACCTCCCAACTTTCTGTTACAATACGGTATTTCATCACACCTGAGTCTGAAATCAATGTGTTCACACCATACGATGTCATCAGTGCTACCGAATCACGTGGATAGATGGCAGGAGCTATGTGTTCCTTTCTCTCTTGACAAGCTGTGAGAAAGCATACAACAGTTAGTATGTAAACTAATAATTTCAAGGATATAAATACTATAATAAATAGATGTAGCAAGGCTCGTAACGCATATATTCTTTTATTGCCATAAAGCCTTTCTTAGCATAAAACATATTAATCAACCTTCCACTTCATAAACCAGCGTTCATTAAAGGTCAATCCGATATTTATACGGAATGTGTTTTCTGTCAACAATCCGTTTGCTGCAAAATGTACCCATTGAGCCGATATATTTAACAGTGAACGATTATTATAACTGTTCACGATAGGAATACCAAAGCCCGCACTTAAACTATACTCTTTTGGGCCATCGCTACCATTCACCTTATAATAAGGTGTAGCGTATGAAGCACCTATGCGATATTTCAATCTATCAAAGAATTTTCGACCATATTCGTTTTTGCAATACTCACCACCTAAGGTGTACTTATAACGGTCTGAATAGTAATTGTTATTCAATACATAAGAAGGTACATTGTTTGCTACGGTGTAAACAGGGAAACTTACGTCGCTCCAGTTTTGGTAATTAAAATCAAAGCCGACCTTCCATTTATTATTATGATTCCACATTAAGCCCACAGCCAATGCATTAGGTATTTCCAAACCGTCTTTAATTGAATACTGCGTAGTATCAGATACTGCGGTAGATGGATTGGTAGACACCACCATACAGGTAGGTTCAGAACTGAGCTTATGTCCAAAAGTGTAAGTAGCACCAATGGTTACACTATTTTTGCGTCCAATACTAAGCAAATATTGCAAACCTAAGTCCAGTTTATAACTATTCGCGGTGGCTGTATAATATTTTGAAAGGGTGTTTACATAAGAGTCGCTATAACTATTTACAACCGAGCGACTCATGTCGCCCCATAAATAAGCCATATTTGCACCAATAGACAATCCTTTCAGAATTTGCCAACCTATACCTAAATACACTTGATGCAGACCACCGCTTCCAGAATAAGTATTATAGCTTGTTGTGGTATGGTCAGCATCCAATGCCTTAGATGTAGAATAGTTATAGCCGATATTTGTATAAGGCAAAATACCAAAACTAACACCTACATGCTTAAAAGCCCTAAAACCTGCTACTGCATATTCAAAGTCTCCATTATTAGCATTCTTTTTTATGCCATTTTCACTAAAATTAGTAATTTGTCCTGACAGACCGACATCAAATATAAAAGTAAGAGAGTCTAACGCAGAATAAGATGCAGGATTAATATAGTTGACTTGATTATGCTCACGAAAGCCTTGCCCTAATCCATTCATTCCACGATTAAACCCGCTTGTCTGTTCGCTTTGTTGTCCCAATCCATACTGACTGTAAGGAGAGTTTGTACCGCTTTGCGCCAAAGCAGGAACCACGCTGGCAGCCATTAAGACTGTAGCTAAGATTTTTTTATTTAAGCTCATAGTTATACTCTAATATTCTGTTTAGTCCGATAGGGACAATATAATTGTTTGCAAAGATGGGCATTTTTTCTGAAAAATGCAAATCAAGGTGTACGCCTCCCGTTAAATAAACCAAAAGCGAAGAATGTTTTTCTGCAAAGGCATTGACATAACCTTCTATCTCATTCTTTATGCCTATCATCACCCCACTCCTTATAGCCGTTTCAGTAGATGTGCCTATCATGCTATAAGTTCCTTTCTTTTCCACCAAAGGCAACTTTGAAGTAAAATGATGCAATGCTTTCAATCGCATAGTAGGTCCCAAGGATATATTTCCTCCCTTATAATCTCCTGCAGCCGTAATAAAATCATAAGTAATGCAAGTTCCAATGTCAATCACCAATATATCGCAATTAGGCGAAAGATAATTTGCCCCTACAACAGCTGCCAACCGATCGGTACCCAAGGTGTAAGGGGTGCCATAACTATTGGTAATAGGCACTGGTGTGATGCCGCTTTTCAATTCCAATACAGGAAATGACTGGTCCTTCAATGTGACCAAGAATTTATCATTGACTTGAACAACAGAAGACAATATGCTTTTTTCAAACGGATATTTATGACAAAAACTATCCAGACGTTGTTCTTCACCAGCATCAATACGTAGCTCTTCAACCACTTCATTATGGTCGAAACATACCAATTTTACGCAGGTATTACCTATGTCAATAATTAGATTCACTTATAATAATTTGCTTTATGGCGTGCAAAATTAATTAAAATCGTTGTAATAAAAGAATAAAATCAAATAAATGACAGTTCCTTACTTACTACTTTTTATTTTTTAAGAATTATGTTACTGTATTCTTATGTATGTAAAAAACAATAGCAAACGAATGGAAACAAGACCTTTTAATGGGTATTTATAGTACAAAAGAAGAAAAACGAACATGCCAAAATACATTCAACTGTATATGTTAATGTTCACGTACATAACAGTAAATAGATATTATGAAATAAATATTAGGTAAACCATGCTGTATTATGCATGTAAAAAATATTGACTAACAACGCACATGTATATGCCATAGATACAGCATCCATACTATAATAAAAAAGGTAAAAAAGAGTACTAACTCAATAATATTACGTACTTTTGCACAGTATAGATAGTGGTTATACTGTTAAAGTGTAACTTTGCCATAGCCATTATTCTCTCGCTTTAAAACGAGTTTACTCTATTTCATACTTTTACTGCCCTTTAGCAGTGCTATATAATATTTTAACAATACCGCACCCTAACAACAAGAAAAATGGAAAAAACTATATATCAATATATACTGATCTGGGCAATGACAGTATTGTTTCCTTTTATGCTACAAGCCCAAAGCACCAATGATGGTGTGCCTACTATCAGTCCTACAGCTACCTATACCACTGCTGAAGGTGAAGAAGAGAACAATGATATGTCGGGGAATGCCCCATTAACAGGAACGTTTCGTGCAAATCCACAAAATGTGGGGGCATATACCGCTAATTATGAATGGCGTTTTACCCTTGAAGGCGAAACTGCACCGTATCTTATCAGATATGAGGAAAACACCGAATATACGTTTGTTAAGGCCGGTACACACAGCATTGTACTGTATGCAACCTTTATTAACGGCAAAGACACTATTGCCTATACACAAGACTATTGGAACGAAGTAGGACCTTTGAGGGTAAAAATAAGTGAAAGCAAGCTGGAAATGCCCAATGCTTTCTCGCCCAATGGTGATGGTATCAATGATGTGTACAAGGCAAAAAGCGGGTATCAATCTATTGTGGAGTTTCATGCTTACATCTTCAACAGATGGGGCCAGAAGCTCTATGAATGGACAGACCCTGCTGAAGGATGGGACGGCAAATATAAAGGTAAAGACGTAAAACAAGGTGTTTACTTTGTATTGGTAAAAGCGAAAGGAGCTGATGGACGCACCTTTAACATCAAGCGTGATGTTAATTTGCTAAGAGGATATACCGAATCAAGTGGTACAGCTACAGAATAACAGAAAGTGCCAAATGTTTTAACGAAAGAGATGCATTATAATGCAGATGCAAAAAATACAATGGATAGAGAAGATAAAAAGATTAACGTGTGGGGAGCACGTGTACACAACCTCAAAAATATTGATGTAGAAATACCCAGAAACAGCCTTACTGTCATTACAGGACTGAGTGGATCTGGTAAATCTTCATTGGCTTTTGATACTATTTACGCTGAAGGACAGCGACGTTATATTGAAACTTTTTCTGCTTATGCACGCAACTTCTTGGGTGGCATGGAACGACCTGACGTTGACAAGATAACAGGACTAAGCCCTGTTATCAGCATCGAGCAGAAAACTACCAACAAAAATCCGAGGTCTACCGTAGGCACTACAACAGAGATTTACGATTACCTTAGATTGCTTTATGCGCGTGCAGGAATAGCATACAGTTATGTTACAGGCGAGAAAATGGTGAAATATACCGAAGAGGATGTGCTCAACATGATTCATGACAGATACAATGGCAAACGTATTTTTCTGTTGGCACCTCTTGTGCGCAACAGAAAGGGACACTACCGAGAACTGTTTGAAAACATGAGGCGCAAGGGTTATCTCTATATTCGTGTAGATGGCGAAATCAAAGAAATTGCCCGCGATATGAAGGTTGACCGCTATAAGAACCACAATATTGAGGTTGTTGTGGACAAACTGCAAGTGCAGGAGAAAGATGACGAGCGCTTAAAAAAGAGTGTTGCCGAGGCCATGAAACAAGGTGACGGCTTACTCATGATTATGGAAAAAGACACCAATGAGGCCAAATATTACAGCAAACGGTTAATGTGTCCTACAACAGGGATGGCTTATAGTGATCCTGCACCCAACAAATTTTCCTTTAACTCTCCTGAAGGGGCTTGTCCACATTGCAAAGGACTTGGATATGTCAATGCTATCGACCTTGACAAGATTATCCCTGACCGCTCACTTTCTATCAAGCAAGGAGCAATACTGCCGTTGGGCAAATACAAAAATCAAATGATTTTTTGGCAAATAGAAGCCATTCTCGAAAAATACGGCTGCGGACTGAAGATGCCTGTCAATGACATACCTGACGATGCACTCAACGAGATACTCTATGGCTCTATGGAAAATGTGCGTATCAGAAAAGAACTGGTACACACATCCAGCGACTATTTCATTGAATTTGGCGGCATTGTCAAGTATCTGCAAAATGTAATTGAGAATGATGACAGTGCCAGTGGGCAGAAATGGGCAGACCAGTTTCTTGCAACGAAAGTATGTCCCGAATGCCATGGCATGAAGCTTAAAAAAGAATCTCTTGCCTATAAGATATGGGATAAAAATATAGCAGAAGTGTCTAACATGGACATTCGGGAGTTAAAAGATTGGCTTGACGAAGCAGAGACACATTTAAACGACAGACAACGCTGTATTGCTAAAGAGATACTAAAAGAGATTAAAACGCGTATTAGTTTTCTGCTCGATGTGGGTCTTGACTATCTTTCGCTCAACAGGCAATCAGCTTCATTGTCCGGTGGTGAGAGCCAGCGCATACGCTTGGCCACACAGATAGGTTCGCAACTGGTCAATGTGCTTTATATACTGGATGAGCCGAGTATAGGTCTGCACCAAAGAGACAACGACAAGCTGATAGCTTCGCTGAAAGAGCTGCGCGATTTGGGCAATACTGTTATTGTAGTAGAACATGATAAAGACATGATGCTCAATGCCGACTATATTATAGACATTGGTCCTAAAGCCGGTAGTCTGGGAGGCGAAGTAGTATTTCAAGGTACTCCAAAAGAAATGCTTATGCAGCACACCATTACAAGTCAATACCTGAATGGTGAGATGAAGATAAAAGTTCCAGCCACAAGACGTCCCGGCAATGGCAAGTTCTTAACTATTCACGGTGCAAAAGGCAACAACCTCAAGAATATTGATGTTACCTTTCCATTAGGCACGCTCATTGTGGTTACAGGTGTTAGCGGCAGTGGCAAGTCTACACTTGTCAACGAAACCTTGCAACCTATCTTAAGCAAGCACTTCTATCGTTCACTGAAAGAGCCAATGCCTTACGACAGTATAGAAGGTTTGGAAAATATTGACAAGGTAGTCAATGTAGACCAAAGTCCATTAGGACGCACACCACGTTCCAATCCTGCTACCTACACAGGTGTGTTTAGCGATATACGCGCACTGTTTGTAAGTCTTCCTGAAGCAAAAATACGAGGCTACAAGGCTGGACGCTTTTCATTTAATGTAAAAGGTGGACGCTGTGAGGCTTGCGGAGGCAACGGCTATAAGACCATAGAGATGCGTTTCTTGCCTGATATCATGGTTCCTTGCGAAGTGTGCCATGGAAAGCGCTACAACAGAGAGACCTTAGAGGTGAGGTACAAGGGTAAAAGCATTGCCGATGTGCTCAACATGACGATAGACCAAGCCGTAGAGTTTTTCGCTAATGTGCCTGATATTCTGCGCAAGATAAGGACCATTCAAGATGTAGGATTAGGGTATATTACGCTTGGACAGCCTTCTACCACCCTGTCTGGAGGTGAGAGTCAGCGCGTTAAGTTAGCGACAGAGTTGAGCAAGAAAGACACTGGCAAAACGCTCTATATACTCGATGAGCCTACTACCGGTCTGCATTTCGAAGACATTAGAATACTCATGGAGGTACTGCAAAAGTTAGTTGACAAAGGCAATACGGTCATTATCATCGAACACAACTTGGATGTCATCAAGTTGGCTGACTATATTATTGACATGGGTCCTGAGGGCGGACGCGGTGGCGGACAAGTACTGAGCACCGGAACGCCTGAAGATGTGGCTAAAAGCACAAAAGGATTTACTCCTAAATTCTTAGCACAAGAACTTAAAAACAGTTGAAAAATATAGTCTTTAAGTAGGTATCCACAACCATTTTTCAATAAGGGCACATAAAGAAGCAGGTTTCTGAAAGGAAAATTCCCTTCGGAAACCTGCTTCTTTGCAAACAAATTTGAAATCAAAAACGTGTCATGAATTCTATCACTAATTTATCTTTTTCAGATGGTTTGGCCACTGCCCCATCACGATAGAAATATTTTTCATAGTTTAAACGTATGTCTGCTATAAATGGCTTGGCAATGCTGAACGTAAGGCCTCCAGTCAATCGGGAACGCTGGTAGTCGTTAATGCGCATCACACCTGAAGCATCGACCTTGCCATCGCTATTGTATCGTTTGCCGTCACTATGGTCACTCATATAATCATAACGCACCAGTGGCGATATTTTACTAAAGAAGCACTTACGCAATGCTATGTCATAGCAGGCAAACGCATCTACTGCATGCACATTTTTAAATGCGTTTTTATGATAATGCTTAAACAGGTATTCTGTTTCCAAATGCCAGCCGTTGCCATGATAGTAAACACCTGCATCATACATATTGACAGATATATGGTCCGGACGTATCTTTTGGGTACTCAATGTGAGGTTAAAGCCCCGTGGAAAGAAGAATTGCGCTTTAGCTGAATAGTTGACACTGTTAGTCCAATAGTCTTTTTGATTGGTCAAACCGCTACCGTTAAACAAGCCAGCTTCCAAGACAACAGGAATACCTATGTTGAAGTTGTAACCTAAGGTAGCACCTACATCGCGCACATTTCCTACTTGCTTGGCTATAAACGAGCGATTGGCAAAATACTGTTGATGGGGTGAGCGGTGCGCATCAATCGTAAACGGCACACGCATCTGACCAATTGTAAAGTTTAACCCGTCTGTTGGCTTCAAGCGAGTGTAAGCATCCAACATCTTTATTTGTCCTTCATCAGAAAGGTCTATCTCTGCCTTGTACTCTACAGCAGACGATACTTTACCTGACAAACTGAAGCGTGCGTTGCGCACTTGGAAGCGTCCTTCTTTGTCATCGGGCTGATATTCATATTTTCCACGAATGGTTCCATGCACCTCTGGCATGTATTTTGCTTTGTTATCATCACTCTGGGCTATTGCTATAGTTGGCAATCCTACTATAAACAAGGCCACAAGCCATTGTTTTTTTGTCATATCTGTTACTGTCTCTGATTTGTGGCAGCAAAAGTACGAACAATATGTTACAGAAATATTACAACGAAATGAAGAAATCTTTATAAATATTTTGTCAACTTGTACAAGTACAACAAGGTCGTGTCTTATATATTTCTATCTGCCGTACTTCGTGCAGTGAATGGACAACAATATGCTCTAAAGCCCCTAAATACTATAAATTTTTCATTTTAGAAGCCCCTCCAAAGTTTTTTACAACACATTTGACGAAAAAGCAGCATTTTATGGAAATTTTGTAACACTGCATTCTATGCTTGATTTGTAATTTTGCCATCGTTTCAAAACCTCACTAATACATTACATTATCATGACTATAAAAAACTTTATTGTCTGCACGCTACTTGCCTTTTTACAGACTACAGCCATAGCCAACAATGTGCTATGGTATCAACAGCCCGCCAGCAAATGGATGGAAGCCCTGCCTATCGGCAACGGGCGCTTAGCAGCCATGGTCTATGGTGGACCGTGTAAAGAACAGATTGCCCTCAATGAGATTAGTCTCTGGTCTGGACAGGCAGATTCTACCAACAACAATCTATGTGGAAGAGCCAAGCTTGACGAGATGCGCCAATGCTTCTTTAAAGGTGACCCTGAACGAGGCAATGAATTGGGCAACAAATACTTGAATGGCTTTGGGCGTTCTTTTGGCACACATCTGCCATTGGGCGATATCGTGATGGACTTTATTTACCCTCAAACATCTATCCGCAACTATCGCCGCCAGCTTGATATGAATACTGGCGTGGCCCGTGTTCAGTTTACATGTGGCAACACAGACTACTGCAGAGAATACATAGCCAGCTATCCCGACCAAGTAGTTGCCGTACGCCTTACAGCCAGCAAGCCAGGCGCTATCAGCATGAACATGGCATTAGCTCTATTGCGCCAAGCTCATGTTACAGCCTCAACAAAAGGCTTGACCTATGAAGGAAAAGTGGAGTTTCCGCTGCATGGAAGGGGCGGCGTGCGCTTTTTCGGCAATATCAAATTGCTGCCGGAAGGGGGTATGCTTACTCATAGTGGTTCGACCGTAAGCATCAGCAAAGCCAATGCGTTGACTATAATAATGGACTTGCGCACTGATTATAACGATACTGCATACACACAGACCTGCAACAAAAACATAGAAAAGGCAACAGCCAAAAGCTTTGAACAGCTCAAAGCTGCCCACACAGCAGACCATGCAGCCCTGTTCAGCCGCATGAGCTTCCAATTAGGTAATGAAGACACCTCTTCTTTACCCACCGACACTCGCCTGAAGTTAGTGCAGGCTGGTGCCACAGACCCCTCACTTGACGCCTTGTTCTTTCAGTATGGACGCTATATGCTCATAGCTTCCTCCCGCCCTAACGGCACACCCTTGTGTGCCAACCTGCAAGGTATATGGAATGACAACAGAGCCTGTAATATGCCATGGACCTGCGACTATCATCTCGACATCAACATTCAGCAAAACTATTGGTCTGCCAACCGCACCAATTTGGCAGAATGCAACGAGCCGCTGTTTAACTATATCCGGTTCTTGGCAAAAAATGGTGCCGCAACAGCCCGCAAGATGTATGGCAGCAGAGGCTGGGTGGCACATACCGTGTGCAACGCCTGGGGTTATACTGCGCCTGGATGGGGCGTAGGTTGGGGCATGAATGTTACGGGCGGTGCATGGCTCGCCACTCATTTGTGGAGTCATTACTGCTACACGCAAGACCAGTTGTGGCTCAAGCAGGTGGGCTACCCACTGCTCAAGCAAACGGCCCTGTTCTTCATAGACTATATGACTACCGACCCTAACACCGGATATTTAGTTACCGGACCCAGTATATCGCCCGAAAACGGCTATGTGTCCAAACGGGGAAACCATTTGAGTCTGGCCATGATGCCTACAATAGACCGTGATATTGTGCAGTATATCTATGCGGCATGTATAGCATCTGCCAAGATATTGAATACGGACAAGCCACTGCACCAACGTTTGGAAAAAGACATCAAGCGCTTGCCTCCATTGCAAATAGGCAGTAACGGGCAGATACAAGAGTGGCTGTACGATGTACGCCGAAGTGACCCTTCACACCGCCATTCGTCCCACTTGCTGGCACTTTTCCCGCTCAATCAGATTTCTTATGCCAAGGAAGCCAAGCTCATGGCGGCAGCAAGAAAAGGGCTGGAAGCGCAAACTGCATCTCCCAACTGGGAAGACACTGAGTGGAGCACGGCCAATATGTTGTGTTTCTACGCCCGACTAAAGGATGCGCCTATAGCCTATGGATGGCTTCAGAACCTCTTTAAGCGTTTTACGCGCGAAAATCTTATGACTGTGTCGCCGGCAGGAGTGGCCATGGCTGAAAACGATATCTTTAGTTTTGACGCCACAGAAGCCAGTGTAGCAGGCATGTGCGAAATGCTATTGCAAAGCTACGATGGCTGCATAGAGCTACTGCCTGCCCTACCCCAGCAATGGGCCGACGGCTCTATCAAAGGACTTTGCGCAGAAGGTGGACTTACGGTAGACATGGAATGGCACCACGGAAAGATACAAACGGCTACCATCAAAGCTGCCAATGACTGCACCTTTTATATAAAGGGCATAGCCCAAAAGCAAACAATGAAGAAGAGCGAAAGCCACACCTTCAAGTTTTAAGCAATACACTTTTTATCAACTATAATCAAGTAAAGTAAATTCAGGTATCAGTTTCAGGATGACGATGGCAGACTTATTCTATCAAGTCTGCCATCTTTTGTTTCCTTTATATTCAGCAATGAATACTCAAGCAATGAAGCTGCTCGCCGGAGCTATGCAATCGGATGCCGAAAGCAGTGCAATCGGAATGTGATAGCTATGCAATCAGAATACGATAGCAATGCAATTGGAAAGCGATTGCACAGCAAATGCTTTGCCACCTATAAATTATCATATATTACCGACATGGAACAGTTTTTTCTCTACAACAGGGCTTCTCAGCTTTCTCCACATGTTCCATCTGCATGAACCTTATTTTTGCCAAAACGGATTATTTGTGCTAAAAAAGGCGATAAATGCCCATTTTGAACTATTTTTACTATTTTATGCCATATTTACTTCATTTTTAATATCACAAAATGAGTACTTTTGCTAACGAAAAAGCTAAAAAACGCTAGAATAAAGCCAAAGAATTATATGTGAACCATACCACATTTTCATTCTATACAGCTTGACATTCAAGAGGAAGAAAACGGCTATCAGAAAATATCACAAAGAAATCTGCCAGCCATCAATAGCCAGTCCTTCCATGATGTATTAACCGCGAATCATAAAAAATTCAAATACTTTACGTTAACTTATCAAACAACGAATAAACATGAAAAGTAGACTTCTATCTTTGTTTGCCCTGACGCTACTCAGCACTCAAATGAGTTTCGCACAGTCGAAAATCACAGGACAAGTATTAGACGAGAGTTCCGAACCACTGATTGGCGCATCTGTAAAAGTGAAAGGTACGGCCATAGGAACGCCCACAGACCTTGACGGAAACTTTTCTCTCGACGTGAAACCCGGTACCATTTTAGAGGTATCTTATTTAGGCTATACCACACGTGAGGTAAAAGTTACGGCATCCAATAAGCTGAAAATTATTCTGAAAAGTGATGACAACCAGCTGGAAGGCGTTGTAGTGGTAGGTGTACTGATGAAAAAAAGCGATCTTACAGGAGCCGTATCACATGTCAATGCCGATGTACTTACAGAAAAGCCTGTAACCAATATCAATGAGGCCTTGCAAGGTCGTGTAGCCGGTGTCAACATTTCCAAAGGCGTAACGCCAAGCGATGATTCGTCCATTAAGATACGTGGTACCAACACTATCAATTCCGGTTCATCTCCAATCTATGTAGTAGACGGCTTGGTAATGGACAACCAGTTTGGCTTTTACAACTCTATCAATGTAAATGATGTTGAGTCTATCGAGGTACTCAAAGACGCTTCTGCCACCGCTCTCTATGGTTCCCGCGGTGCCAACGGTGTTATCGTGGTTACAACCAAGAAAGGCAAGAAAGGCGAAGGACAGGTATCTTATGACGGTTGGGTATCATTCTCGTCGATGGGACACCGACCGGAAACCATGACAGCGCAACAGACTTTCGACTTGCGCGCCGAAGCCTACATGAACGGCTATGCCTACAACCACCCCAATGCTTCCAGTGATCAATTGAAAAACTATTGGGACAACACTATCATGGGCTCTAACACCATCTTCTCTGAAGAGGAATTTGCAGGCTATCGTAGCGGAAAAACTTATGATTGGCTCAAGCAGGTAACCAAAACCGGCATCGAACACAACCACAGTGTGAGCTTTTCCAAGGCCTCAGACACCAACAATCTCTATGTAAGTTTAGGATACAGCGGCCTTGACGGTGTGGTAAAGGGCACCAAGCAAGACAAGTATTATGGTCGTATCAATGCAGAAAGCACTATCAAGCCTTGGCTGAAGATTGGTACCAACACCTCCTATACCTATGTGAAAGATGAAATGCCAGACGGCTCTGTCTATAACAATGCGCTGCAAAAGTCGAATCCTCTGATTGACTACACACCGTATATGGGCAAGGCTACGCGCTATACCGACTACTATCTCTTTACCTATTGGCGCATACATGACAGTGGCGACAATAACAACAACTTTAATCCATTCAACTCAATGGATATCCAGACAGACCGTGAGCGCTACCATTTCACCACATCCAATTATATCAACATCAACCCTATCAAGGGCCTCAACCTGCGCTCTACCTTGGCATTTAACCGTGCAGAACAGAGCTGGAACCAGTTTATTCCCAACAATATACAAGAGGCAAAGCGCTATTATGGCGGCGACAACTTTGCCACGCAACAGCGCTTTGCCGAGACACAATGGCAATGGGACAACACCATCAGCTATGACACACAGATAAAGGAGAAACACAATCTCAACGCTTTTGTTGGTACATCTGCCTCACGCTATGCTTACAGAACATTGAAAGCCAACGGCCGTCGCTTTGCCGGCAACGAATTGGGCTATAACGTGCTGCAAGCATCCGCCGACACCAACACCCGCGGTATCGAGTCAGACTATCAGACCAATGCACTCATGTCGTTTGTAGGTCGTGCCAACTACAATTATGACTACCGCTACTTCCTGACATTTACAGGTCGCTATGACGGTTCATCCAAGTTTGCTTCCGGCAACCGTTGGGGCTTTATGCCGTCTTTCTCAGTAGCCTGGGACGTAACCAACGAGAAGTTCTTTCCACAGAGCGGACCTCTCTCTCGCTTGAAAGTGCGCGCTGGCTATGGCGTTGTAGGCAACCAGGACATCAGCAATTACCTCTATGCCACACTCTACTCTCCAATGCAATCCAATGGCAATGCCTATTACGGAACTGATGGACGTCGCGGTACACCTAACCTTACTTGGGAAAAACAGAAGCAGACCAACGTGGGCTTAGACCTCGGTTTCTTCAACAACCGCGTAAATATGGCACTCGACTATTACTTTATCAAGAACTCTAACCTCTTGATGAGCCACTCTCTCGCCACCACATCAGGTTATACCTATACTACCGAAAACATTGGCGAGCTGCAAAACAAAGGCTTTGAGTTTACCGTCAATGCCATGCCTATCAACACGAAAGACTTCAAATGGAACATCAGTGCCAATATATCACTCGACCGCAACAAAGTTACCAAACTGTATGGTGGCGTAGATTATATACTGAATGGTACCGACCGACAGGGCAATATCTTTATAGGAGAGTCGCTCAGTAATATCTATACCTACAAGGCGGGCGGCATTGCCAACGAAAATAACCGCGAACTGTGGGAAAACATAGACTTCAACGGGCGTACAGTAGGCTTGGGTGACCTCTTTGCTCTCGACATAAGCGGTCCTGAAGGTAAGCCAGACGGTGTGGTCAACACCTACGACCGCTATATTTATGGCAATACAGACCCTAAGGCTTACGGTGGTTTCTCTACCGACTTTACATGGAAAGGACTGACCCTTAACGCTGTATTCAACTATTCTGTTGGCGGACACCGCATCAGTTCGTACTACGAAGGGCTTATCAGTTCTGTTGGCGAGAGCTATGCTTCGCCCGACTTGATAGACCGTTGGACTGCCGACAACACCACGGCTTACTTTCCACGTGTAATGGCAGGCACCGAAGGTTACTCTAAATTTCAGGCTGGCGAGACAGACCGCTACATACAGAGCTCTTCTTATTTGCGTCTGGCTACACTTACTTTGGCTTACAACCTGCCGCAAAACTGGCTGAGCCGCATCAGCATGAAGTCTGCACGCATCTACTTTACAGCAAGCAATCTGTTTACCGTTACAGGCTACAAGGGCTTTGATCCAGAGTTAGGCGACTATAATTATCCTCCTACCAGATCATACACCGTTGGTCTCAACTTTAGTTTCTAAACGCAAAACACCATTTAAAACGACAAAACTATGAAACTCAGAAATATATTAACCACCGTAGGAGTTGCAGCCATTTCTACCATGACACTGGCATCATGTTCCGACTTCTTGGACGAAGGTCCAAAGACAGCACTGACAGAAGACGAGATTTACTCAGACACCACAAAGGTGGAATCGACACTGAAGAAACTGTACGCTAACTGGGAAGGCACCTTCAAAGACCGCCACCTGTGGGAATGTATGGTAGGAACCGATGAAATACAGTCGGGAGCTTTCCAAGCATTAATGGAAGACAACAACCGCCGTGGCGCACTCGATATGTACAACGCGTTGCTCACTGCAGACCTGTCTTACATCACAGAACCTTGGAACAACCGCTGGCCGTCAGTAGGCGAAGCGGCAAAAATCATCAATTCATTAAAGAACGCTGATGTTGACCACAATGCCGACATGGCGCGAATGTACGGCGAGGCAAGCTTCATACGCGGCTGTCTCAATATGGAACTGACCATGCTCTATGGCCGCATACCTATCATTGACATTGCAAAAGCCGATGAATTAGGCTATGGACGCAAGCCATTGAAAGATGTGTGGCAGTTCATTATCAATGATTTAGAGCAGGCCGCCAAGTATTGTCCCGAAAAGAACGAGGTGCAACGTGCCACACGATATGCTGCCAACATGATGCTAGGTTATGCCTACATGGCTGCTCCTGAAGAAACGGGCCTACGCAATTTCAACAAAGCAAAAGACGCACTGCTTATCGTTGTCAATGGTCCTTTCAAGCTGGTCAACTATGCAGACCTGTTTGATTACAACAAGCCCAATACCAGCGAATCTGTCTTTGAATGGCAGTTTGACCCTCAGACCAATCCTAACCAGTTGCAGTTTCAGTTGGGATCACGTGCCGCACAAAACTCATTTGGCGGTGACGGTTGCTACTTTGCAGGCTACGACCAAGCCGTACCTACCGAATGGGCTTACAGCAGCATAGCAGATGGCGGCATTTGGGAAGACGGCGACCTGCGTAAAGAAGTATCCATACGCTATGATTACACCTATATGGGCATCGAAGCAAACATAGACGGCTGCCTTTGGGAAAACATCGGCGATGACCATGACGAGCTAAAGCCTCATATCAAAAAGTATGAAGACTACCGCACCGACCAATTCTCTGGCTTTGGCATTAATAATATGTGGAACTCAGGCAAGAACATTCCTTATCTTCGTTATGCCAATGCTATCTTGCTATACGCTGAATGCCTGAATGAAACAGGACAGACCCCTGAGGCTGTAAAGCAAGTGAACAAGGTAAGAGAGCGTGCCTTTGACTTCCATCTTCCTGCCGACAAGGCATGGAGCGAGAGCATGAGCCAAAGCCAATTCCGCACAGACATCATGACAGAACGCGTAAGGGAACTGTTTGGCGAGCGCTGGCGCAGATTTGACTTGGTACGTACCGGAAAACTGATAGAAGCTGCTTTAGCCCACAATAAATGGACCAAACGCAGCGGAACAGCACAGGCTTACAATGCTGTATGGCCTATTCCGCAAACTGAAATCAACCAAAACGAAGACATCTCACAAGAAGACCAAAATGAAGGCTATAAGTAATCATTGGTTGGAAGCTATGTAATTGTTAGTAAAAAAGTGGCAAATCAGTCAGGTTGCCCACAACTGGCAACCTGACCTACCGCTTCACTTTTACAGCAAAAGCACTTGTTTAATCACTAATTTATTAGGGTGTCCAGTTCGTTGTACCAAATTTAGCTCACTTTCCTAAGCGTTTTGG
>CALCVP010000036.1 GCA_937907705.1 uncultured Prevotella sp.
TTCGGCTTGAATTTTTCTACAAATTCATCGTAATTTTGCATTTTCTTTCCCATAAAGTTTGGTGTTTTGTTTTTTTGTTGTATATTTGCGGCAGAAGTGATAATAACGATGATGGCAGTAGGTAGCTGAGCGGTCTTCGGAGCGCATATCGTAGGTTCGATTCCTACCGTTGTTATCACTTTATTTTTTTATATATCTCTTCATCCAAATTATATTGTTGTGTTATTCCTGCTGTGATGAAGGAGTTTGCAACAAATTTGTGTCCATTTGCTTTTATCTTGTAATTTGGCTCTACAATGAACTTTTGCACCTTTTCGTTTTGCTTTGTAACAAAGATGATGTTAGCCTTGTTTGTGTCAAAGTACATGCTGCATGATGCAATGTTTTCGATAAAGAACTTCAATTCATCAGGACTTACTGATTTTCCTTTGCTCTTTTTGAAGTCTCTTAGCGCATGAAGTATCCTTTCATCGGAAATATACACATCTGTTGATTCTAACTTGACTCCATACCGCTTGAGGGCTGCCACTTCATCAGCATTGAACGAATAAAAGCTGCAAGCCGTTTTTCTCGCTACCATATCCTTTACCACAGTGTCAACCATTGATTTTGCCGCTTTCTTTTCAGGTTGCTCAATGGCGTTGTTTATCTTGCTGCAATTGTAGCAGTGCTTCTTTTCATTTTTGAAGAACGTTTCCAACTTGTTTTTAAAACCCTTGTTGAATGGGCACTTGCTGCACGACTTGGGGAAATACGGGTGGTCTTGCGAGAAGAGGTGTCCGTCCTTTCCCGGGTTGTTGTCGAGTCCGCGCTGCGGTCTGTCGTCGGCAAACTGAGTTTTCAGTTCAGGCGTGGCAGGGTCGTCTGTCTGTTCGAGCGAGCACTTGCAGTTCCAGCGGTCGCCGGGGTGGTGCTCGTTCCAGAAGGGGTCGTCCACGGGCAGCGTGAGCTTTCTCTGCCAGTAGGCACGGTGCGACGACTCCGGGTCCTTGGATGTGGTGGGCATCCAGCGGAGGTTGGGCATCACGTCTTTGTTCCGCTCGAACTCCTGCCAGTCAGCCGCATTGTGCGCCCGTATCACGGCGGTGTCGTATTCCGTCTGCAGCCATGCCCCCACCTGGTGGCTGCTGATGGAGCTGATGTCGTCGAGCCACTTGCCGAAGGGCTTCAGCCTGCCGTCGGCATCCAGCAGCTTTGCCGCCATTTCCTGCCCCATGGTGTGCACCTTGAAGGCGGCAAACACCCCGTTGGCATGGCGCAGGGCAGCGAGAAAACTTTCCTCGCGGGTGCTTGCCTTGCCTTGCGCCAGTCCCTCCACGGTGGCCTCGTTGACGATGCGCAGCACCTCGCGCCACATGGCGGGTTCTATGCCCGTGGCGGTGTCGAAGCCCCGGTAAATCCTCTGGACAAACTGCGCCAGCACATCGGCAGAGAATCGCACGGATTCTGCCGCATTGCGGAAACGCTGCGGGTGGCGGTGGCAGCTGCAATTGCCTCCGTAGTAGAGGGCGTCTATCAGAAGTCGGTGTCCGCCCCGGCTGTCGGGGCTATGCCGAAAAAACCGTTCAGCCGGTCTCTGATGCTGCCTTTGGCTGTTGTCCGCGGCTTGCCGGGATGCTGTTCCAACGGCGTTTGAACATCGTTGGAAGACTGTTCCAGAGCCTGCTGCACGGCCTTGCGCCGCTCCTCCTTCAGCTGCTTCTGGCGGTCATAGTCTTTGGGCTTCTCTATGCCGAATTGTTCATAGAGCCAGTCGTCGTCCAGCGGCAGCCCCATCTGCTGCATGCCCTGCACGATGTTGAGCAGCGTCTGCGGTTCCGTCTTCTCGTTGTTGACATAGGCAAACTCGCCGCCCTCCACATTGAATCCGAGGTTGGTGAAGATGGTTTTCATGTCGTAGTTGAGGATGTCGAGCAGGAAGTCGCGGTCGTCGGCGTTCATGTCGTCCTCCTCCTCCTTGTGCACCGTGCCGAGCGCCTGTGTTCCCTTGTCCTTGGCATCGGTGGTGAGCGTGTTGCCCAGTACGCGTATGGAAATCTTCGCGTCCCAGTATTCGGTGAACTTCTGGTAGAGTTCTGCCGATCCCGTCTTGTTGCCCGCCTCTATGAGGTTCATCTCGCTCTCGTTGGGGTGTATGTACACCGCGTTGGTGCCCTGTATGCGTGCGTCGGCAAGAATCTTGCGGCGCGCCTGCTCGTCGCCGGCATCATAGGTGTACTCCCTGATGGGCATGCCGAATATGTTGCAGAACTTGGCCCAGTCGCTCATGTTGCCGCGCTTGTAGAGCACCGCCGGCAGCAGTTCGGCAAAGATGCCCAACGAGCGCTCCTCGCCCACAAAGAGCATGTTGTCGAATTGGTCAATGCTTATGCCCTCCTGATCGCCCTGGTACTTGAGCAGCTTGCGGAACACGGGGTCGTAATGCTTGCGGTCTATGAGGTCATAGCGCAGGTTTCCCTCCCCGTCGGTGTAGAACTGCACGAGCGTGAACCCCCAGAACTTGGACAGCACGAGGTCCTTCCTGAGCCGTTTGAACCACGGCGAGCGCAGCTGCCGGGTGATGTCCTCGTCCACCTTTCCCTGCCTGAGGAACTGCACGGGCAGCCGCGTCACGCCCCTGAGGCGCTTGTCGAGCACGCCCGAGAGGTGCAGGTCGAGCATGGCAGACTCGTACATGTCGTAGAGCCTTACGCGGTAGGACCAGTCGATGCTCCGTGCGCTGCGCACCGACTCCATATAGTCGCGCATGTTGAAGAGGAAGAGGTCCGGCATCTGCAGCACGATGTCCGGTTCGGGGCTGGCGGGTGCAGGTCTGCGCAGTCCTCCCTGTATGATTTTGCGTCCCTGAGATCCGGGGCGTCCGTATTTTTTCTTTTTCATCTTGTAGTGGTGTTAAATGTTTACAGCAGTGTAGGCCTTGCCCCGTCTGCCGTGATCTGCCATCTGGAATTGCCGTCTGCGGTGTCGTCGGGCAGCCTCGGTGCCCCGTCAACGGTAACGTCGCCCGCCATGATGCCCTTGAGCCACTCTATGGCGCGGTCGTAGCGGTCCTGCCTTATCTTGGCAATCTTGTAGGGATTGTGCTGGCAGAAGATGTGGTACACCGCCATGTCGACGGCAAACATGAGTATGAGCGGATGGCGGTCCTGCCCCGTGGCACTGAAGATGCGGTCGCAGTCGTACGTCTTGTTGAGGTACGAGCGCATTTCGGCAATGGCGCGGTCTTCGCATATCTCTACCACCTGCGGGTCGTAGGTGGCAGCCTCCTTGCGCAGCAGCGCGTCCAGTATCTCGCGGTGTATGGTGGCGTCGTAGTCATTGGTAGTAATAAATTCGGCCATATCGTTTTTTTACATTCTGTAAGGGTTGTCTTCGTTGAGTTCGTCAAAGGGTATGACGACGGCAGGTTCCGTGGCCGCCGCCTTCTCTTCCAGTATGGTAACGGCGCCCTCTATGCAGTCGGGTCCGTCGGCATTGTAGGGCAGGTGCATCTCGAAGAGCCTGAACTGGTTGAGCAGCTCCTGCATGTGGGGGTTGTCCTTTTCCTGCCCGTTGAATATCCATCCGCCGTTGCGGTCCACCGGCTCCAGCTTTGCCTCGATGCGCGTGGCCTTGTCGGTCTTCCTGCGTTCGTCGCCCTTGATGTACAGCTGCCGGTGCCGCCTGTCGCACTCTGCATGCAGCAGCGGCATGAACACCTGCCTGAAGAAAGGGTCCTGCAGCTTGTTGTTTTCCATGTAGCAGTACACCGTGGTCTTGCCGGCCACATAGTCCATGATGTCGAAGTACCAGCCTATGAAGGTGGCGTTGAGTTCGCGCGCCAGGAAGCCCTTGATGATGTAGTACACCCCCTTGTACTTGCCCACGAGCCAGAGCGCCTTGGTGGAGCTGGCCTTCTTGCGCGAGTCGGAGTAGGCAGGGTCGCCGTAAGCCACCAAGAATTTGAACTTTCCGAGCGGCGGCACCTTGCCCATAGGCAGTGCCTTGAAGACGGCTCCCTCGCTCACCGGATTGTTGAAGTACTCCGCCTGTGCGTTTTTGGCGGATATGTTGGCCAGCACGGTGTCTATCTGCTCCTCGCTGTTTTTCTGCGGCCATGTGGAGCGCCCCTGCCTGTCGCGTATGTTCACGATGTCCCAGTGCCTGGCGCGTGCCCCCGCCCGCTTGATGCAGCAGTCTTTGGCAATGATGTTTCCGCACCAGAGCACCAGCGTGGGTTCAGAGATGGAGCGCGTGGGATAGAGCGACGCCTCGAACCAGTCCCACTTCTTCTTCAGTGTCTCGGGGTTGCGGCAGTCTTCGTCCGTGTCGTAGTCGTCCATGTAGATGACATCCGGGCGCACCTCCTCGTTGCGTGCGCCGCGCGGTGCCGACCCCGCTCCGAGCGCCACGAACTTGGCGCCGCATGCGGTGCGGAACTCCGCGTCCGTCCAGTCGCCAAGGACGGGCTGTCTGCCGTAGAACTGCGTGAGGCGCGGGTTCTGCTCGAAATTGATTTTGTAGGGCGCCAGCAGCCGCTTGGCAGAGTCGATGGTGGCAGAGGCCAGCACGAAGAAGCGCTTGCGCCCGGTCAGTGCGAGGTACATGTTGATGAACATGGCCACGGTAGACTTGGCCAGCTCGCGGCTCCACGACAGCACCTCGTACCACTCGCCGTGCTCGATGACGCGGCGTATGGCACGCACATGGAAGGGCGCGAACTCGTATTTGGCATACTTCGGGAAGAAGTACTTGATCCACTGTACGGGGTCAGCCTCCAGGCGTTTCCGTTTCCGTTCCGTTTCGCCGGGGGTGAGTCCGTCTTCCACGGGCACGTCGGCAGCCAGCGCCTTGTGGTGCTCCGTCCAGCGCTGGAGGGCTTTGCGTTCTTCCTGTGTCATTTCAGCAAGTCTTTAATGAACAGATCCCACAGCTCGTTGTACTCCTTTGCCTTTTCCATGTCGTAGGCCTTGAGCCAGTTGGTGAACTTCATGCCCACGTTGACCACCTCGCAGATGCCGGCATCCCTCTGCAGCTTGTTGATGACCGACGAGAGCTTGACAATGGTGTCCGCCTCCTTGGAGGTGAGCACCTGCTCCCCCTCCGGCCGCTGCTGCGCCTGGTCCTGTATCCTGTTGATCTGCTGCTGGCAGCTGGCTATGATGCGCTCGGTAGAGACGGTAACCGAGGCGCGCAGCTCGTCCCAGTATCCGGCCTTTGCCCAGCGCGAGACGGTCTGCCTCGTGGTGCCCACCTTGCGCGCTATTTCCTCCTGTGTGATGCCTCCCTTGACATAAAGCTCCTTAGCTATGTCCTTCTTGTCGATGTTGCTGTTCTTTGCCATGTACAAATGTTTTATCGATGCAAATTTCAACAATTTCAGACGTAAAAGGAAATCAGCTTTTTACGGTGTAACCCTGGAGCTACACGATGACGCCCTGCGGCTACACGCTCACGGCGCCATTTGCACGGAGCGGAAAAAAAACTGAAATTTGCGGCAAACAACAGCGATGAAACAGCAATTTTCCAACATCAGCAGACAAGACGGCAAGACCGTCATCATGCTCTACGGCGAAGTGGGCGAAGGGTGTACGGTAGACAGCCACCGCATAGTGAGCGAGCTTTTCGCACAAGACCGCGAAGGCGCCCCGGTAGAGGTGCACATCAACAGTTACGGCGGCGATGTATTCAGCGGCATGGCCATCTACAACGCCCTTCGCCAGTCCCGTAGCGACATTACCCTGTACATAGACGGCGTGGCGGCAAGCATAGCCGCCATCATAGCCCTCTGCGGCAAGCCCCTGTACATGAGTCCGTATGCCCGCCTGATGCTCCACAACGTGAGCGGCGGCACCTGCGGCAATGCCGCCAAGATGCGGCAGACGGCAGAGCAGATGGACGCGCTCCAGAAAGACCTGGCAGACATGATAGCCCGCCGCATGGGCATGGACGCCGGCGAGGTGTCCGCCGCCTACTTTGACGGCACCGACCACTGGATAACGGCACAGGAGGCGCTCCGCATGAAGCTGGCAGACGGCATATACGACATGGACGAGGTGGACAACCCGCCCCGTACCCCCGAAGGCATTTACAACTATTTCAATAACCGGTTTGAAAACAAACCACAAAACAACGTAGACATGGCATTAATAGATGACATCAAGCAAATACCGAGCTTTGAAAACAAGGCGGACAACGCATCGGTAGTGGCACACATCAGGGAACTGGCCAGCAAGGCCGTCAAGGCCGACGCACTGGGCAAGACAGTGGAAAGCTACAAGAACCAGATAGAAACGCTGCACAGGCAGCAGGACGACGCGCTGGTTGGCGATGCGGTGAAGGCGGGCAAGATAACCGCCGAACAGGCAGACACCTTCAAGGGTCTGCTGAAGAGCGACCGCGAAAACACCGTGAAGCTGCTCGACAGCATGAAGGGGCGCACCGCACCGAGAGCCGCGCAGTACATAGACACCGGGCAGACGGGCGCGCCGCTGTTCCACAACAAGACCTGGGACGAGATAGACCGTGAAAACCGCCTCGCCACCCTGAAGGAGCAGGACTTCGCGCTGTTCAAGGACCTGTACCGGCAGAAATTCGGCGTAGACTATATCGAATAACCAACAACTTTTAAAAATTCAGAGAAATGGCATTGAACAAAGAAATATGGATCAACACCGTTGTCGAGAATTTCTATCCCGACAACTCGTTTGCCTCCAAGAGTGTGGACGACTCAGCCTTCGTGAACAACAAGACCGTGCACGTGCCCAACGCCGGCAACCCTTCCGGCGTGGAAATCAACCGCAGCAAGAAGCCGGCGGAAATCAACGAGCGCACCGACTACGACCTGTCCTACACCATCGACGAGCTGACCACCAACCCTATCCACATATCCAACGCGGACACCGTGGAGCTGAGCTACAACAAGCGCAACAGCGTGCTTCAGAACGACCGCCAGCAGTTGCAGGCCATGGCTGCCCAGCTGCTGCTCTACAGGTGGGGCAACCTCGAGACGAAGATTTTTACCGCCGGCGCCGCCACTGATGCGCACACCTCATCCAAGGCCACCGGCAAGCGCAAGAAGCTTACCAAGGCTGCCGTGATGAAGGCGATGATACAGTTCAACAAAGACGACGTGCCCGCCGAGGGCCGCTACCTGCTGGCGGATGCGGTGATGTATGCCGACCTTCTGGACGACCTTACCGACAAGGAGCTGTCTGCCTTCCTGGCGTCTGCCGATGCACAGCGCGGCGTATTGGGCAGGCTCTACGGCTTTGAGGTGATGCAGCGCTCCAAGGTGCTCCGCACCACTGCCGCCGGTACCGCCCTCTTGAAATGGGAGGACGAGGATGCCGCCGACGAGCTGGCCGCCGCCCTGGCATGGCAGGAAAGCTGCGTGAGCCGCGCCTTGGGCGACGTGCAGATGTTCGACGACATGGGCAACCCTACCTACTACGGCGACATCTACTCGTTCCTCGTGCGCACGGGCGGAGCTCCGCGCCGCTACGACGGCAAGGGCATAGCAGCCATCATAGAGAGTGCACAGGCATAGAGCGAAGTCAAACCACAAACAAGAAGCCATGATATTGCCAAGAGTCAAAATCAAGTATCTCAACGGGCAACTGGGAACCGTCGGCGAAAGTGCCGACGGCCTGCTGGCCCTCATCTGCGGTGCGGCGGCAGTGGCAGACACCTTTGCACTGAACACCGCCTACACGCTGGCCGGCATGGACAGCCTCGCGGAGCTGGGCGTAACGGCGCAGAACAATGCAGCGCTGTACCGCCATGTGTCGGCCTTCTACGACGAAGCAGGAACGGGCACCAGACTCATTGTCTATGCCGTGTCGCCCGACACCGCCGTAACGGCCCTGTGCGACTATACCAAGACAGACGCCGGCCATGCCCGCCACCTGATTACAGCCATGACGGGCAACCTGCGCGGCATAGGCATAGCCAACCTGAACACCGCCTCGAAAAGCGCCAGTGCAGAGGGCATGGACCCCGACGTGCTGACGGCACTGCCCAAGGCGCAGCAGCTGGCAGAATGGGCCACGGACCAGATGTACGCCCCGCTGTTCTTCATCCTGGAGGGCAGGAACTATGACCCGGCACAGCCGCTCAGAGACCTCACGAAAGAAAGCTGCAACCGCGTGGGCATACTGATAGGCGACACGGCCGCCGCCTCCGGAGGTGCCGCCATAGGCACGCTGCTGGGCAGGGCGGCAAGCATACCCGTGCAGCGCAACATAGGACGGGTGAAGGACGGTGCCCTCGCGCCGCTGCTCATGTATGTCGGCAGCAAGAAGATAGACGAGGCAGAGAGCACCGTCAGCGGCATCTACGGGAAAGGCTACATCGTGCCGCGCAAATATGTGGGGCGCACGGGCTATTTCTTTGCCGACGACAGCTTGGCCTGCAGCCCTGCCGACGACTATGCCCACCTGAGTCTGCGCCGCGTGATAGACAAGGCGTACCGCATAGCCTATGACCTGCTGCTGGACATGCTGCTGGACGAGCTGGAGGTGAACACCGACGGCACCTTGCAGGCAGGCGTGGTAAAGAGCTGGCAACAGACGGTGGAAAACGGCATCGACAAGCAGATGACCGCCGCCGGCGAGCTGTGCGCCACTGACGACGGCAGCGGCTGCCGGTGCTACATAGACGAGAAGCAGAACGTGCTGAGCACCTCCAAGGTGGAAGTGACGCTAAAGGTGCGCCCTTACGGCTATGCACGCTATGTGGACGTGAATCTGGGCTTTTTGGTAGAAACGACATAAAACAGCAACGACATGTTCAATTCAAGGGAATACGAATGGGCCGACATCAGCGTGGTGTTGGCAGGCAGGCCGGTAACGGGCTTCCGCGCCGTAAAGTACTCGGCCAAACAAGAGAAAGAGGCGCTGCACGCCAAAGGCAGCAAGCCCCATGCCATACAGCACGGCAACAAGACATACGAAGGCTCCGTAAGCCTGCTGCAAAGCGAATACGAAGCGCTGGCACAGGCCTGCGGCGGCGATGTGCTCGACGCCTCCGTCGACATGGTGGTGTCTTACGGCAACCCCTCCAAGGGCGACACCGTGGTAACCGACATACTGGTGGGCGTGGAGTTTACGGAAGACAACACGGAGTGGAAACAGGGCGACAAGTTCCAGGAAAAGGAGCTGCCGTTCATCTGTCTGGACAGGAAGAAGGCGTAAGCCGTCCGGATACCGTCCAAACATTGTTCAAACATTATTCAAACACAGTTATGAAGATAGACAAGCAGAAGATAGAAGAGTGGAAGAAGCAGCACGGCGAGGTGTTTCTCATAGAGACACAGGGCAGGCAGTGCATCGTGCGCAAGCCCACACGCAAGGACCTCAGCTACGTGAGCGTGGTGAAAGACCCCATCAAGATGCAGGAGGCGATACTCAACCAGCTGTGGCTGGACGGCGATGCGGAAATCAAGACCGACGACGACCTGTTCTTTGCCGTCAGCTCGCAGCTGGACGAAGTGCTCAGGGTAAAGGAGGCAGAGATAAAAAAACTTTAAGGGATGCGGATATAGACGACATCGACGCAGGCGGCATACTCTATGTGGACACGCTGCTGCGCTACAACCTGTATCTGGATCCCGACACCCTCTCTGACGGGGAATGGGCGTGGACCATACGCTACCTGAAAGACATCAAGGAGGCAGAACACAACGACAATGGATAAAGGCATATTACAATTCATCATCAAGCTGCAGGCAGACCAGGGCAACGTGCTGTCCGTAGCCCGCCGCACCTCGGAGCAGCTGGACGCCATAGAGCGCAAGGCCGCCTCCGCGGGCAGCAGGCTCAGGGCGGCGTTCTCGCTGTCCAGCCTGAAGACCTCGCTCATGGCGCTGCCCGGCATGGACTTCCTGCTGAACCCCTACACGCTGGCCGGTGCCGGCGTGGCTGCCCTCTCGTCCGTCGGCGCACAGGCCGAACAGACCGGCGTGGCTTTCAGGACACTGGCGGGCAACGGGACGGCGGCCGCCAAGATGCTGGACCAGATATACGGCTTTGCCGCCAAGACGCCTTACGGGCCGCTGGACCTTGAAAACAACGCCAAGACGATGCTGGGCTTCGGGGTGAGCGCACAGAAAACCGTGCCTTACCTGAAGCAGCTGGGCGACATAGCCATGGGCGACAAGGAAAAGCTCGGTGCCCTCTCGCTGGTGTTCGGGCAGGTGGCGTCGGCAGGAAAGATGCAGGGGCAGGACCTGCTGCAGTTTATCAATGCGGGCTTCAACCCCCTGAAGGAACTGCAGAAGATGACCGGCAAGACCTATGCGGAGCTGCAGGACATGATGAGCAAAGGCAGGATAGGCTTTGACGCCGTGGCGGCAGCCATAGGCCATGCCACGGCAGCGGGCGGAGCCTTCAACGGCATGAGCGACAGGCTGAGCCAGACGGTGAGCGGCAAGTTCTCTACCCTGACGGGCAACGTCAGGCAGGAGGCCGTCAAGCTGTTTGACAGCATCAAGCCGCTGCTGCTCGGAGCAATGGACGCGGCATCGGCCGTAGTGCCTCCCGTGGCTGCCGCCATAGGCAGACTGCTCTCTGCGGTGCAGGCGGCGGCAGGCTTCATCGGCAAATGGCGGGTGGAATTGGGCTATGCGGCTGCCGTGGCTGCCGTGGGCACCGTGGCTTTCAATGCGCACACCATAGCGCTGTGGGGGCTGACGGGTGCCATGCGGGCGGCGGCTGCCGTTACCAAGGTGTGGGAGGGCGTGCAGTGGCTGCTCAATGCGGCACTCAACGCCAACCCCATAGGTCTGGCCGTTACCGCCGTGGCGGCACTCACTGCCGGCATCGTGTACTGCTGGAACAGGTTCGCTGGCTTCAGGGCCTTTCTGCTTACCATGTGGACCGTGGTGAAGGGCTTCGGAGGCATCGTCAAGACGTACGTTACCGACCGGCTCAAAGGGCTGCTCAACGGCATCGGGCTGGTGGGGCGTGCCATGGCGCGGCTGTTTGACGGCGATTTCAGCGGCGCATGGAGCAGTGCGGTAAGCGGTGTAAAGGCCATCACGGGCACGGAGGCAGGAAGAAAGGCGGCAGGCAGCGCCCGGCAACTGGCAGGCGGCATACCTGCCCTGTACCGGCAGAACTACAGCCGCGAGAGCCGCAAGGACCGCAGGAGCACAGCCACAGGCACCATAGCGCAGCCGGCACCCAAAGGCAGTCCTGCCGCCTTTTCCTTTGCGGCCGCTGCCGGAGGCGGCAAAAGGACAGGCACAGGCAAAAGTACAGGCACGCACGGCGGCAAAAGCACAGCCGACGTACTGGCCACGGGAGGCTCCCGCGCATCCAACATACAGATCAATATCGGCAAGTTTTTCGACAACATACAGATAACCATGGCAGACAAGGCCGACACGGCAGAACTGGAGCGCACCGTGCTCCGGTGCATGAACCGTGCGCTGGCCATAGCAACAAGCGCAGACAGATGAGCAAGACCAACAGGTTCATATTGCAGAACATGGCACTCAGGGCAGCGGGGCTGGCCAAGGTGCCGCCTTACTGGCTGTTCCGCGAGAACAGCTTCCACGGCAGGAACCTCGGCTACATGCAGGGCGGCAAGACCGTGGCGGACAGCACGGGGTTTGACGTGGAACGGCTCACGGAGGAACAGCTGGAGGACATCGTGCGCACCAATGCGCAGGGCGTGCCCATGGTGCTGCCTCTGAGGTTCCGGCTGGAAGAGGCGGGGGCGGAAGAGTGGCTCTTTCCGCTGGAGCCCATGATCAGCCTGACGGGGCAGCATGTGCTGGTGCGCCGCCACGTGTCGAAAGGCACGGTGAGGGGCAGCATCAAGGAGCACTGGACGCAGGACGACTACACGGTGCACATAGAGGGCATACTGATGGGCGAAGACGGCAGCTACCCGAAGGACCAGGTGGAACGCCTCCGGGGCTTCTGCGAGGCGGGACACGTGAAGGCGCTCTGTCCGCTGCTCGAGATATTCGGCATCGGCTCGCTGGCCATAGAGAGCTGGGAAATGCCCTTTACCTCAGGCACCGCCAACCAGAACTATTCCATACAGGCTTACAGCGACGACATGTACAAGCTGCTGCTGAGCCGCGACGACCTTCAAGTATAATGCGCTTATGTACACCATGGACTTTGACATCAGGATAGGCCGCTACCGTCTCTGCATGACAGACAAGGTAGAGATACACAGAAGTGTGGAGCTGCTCTCTGACACGGCGGTCATCACGCTGCCCGCCACTGCCTGCAACAGGGCGCTGCAGGTGGAAGACAAGCTCAAGAGGGGCGACAGGGTAACGGTGGCCATAGGCTACCGCGAAACGGGACTCGCAACGGAGTTTGAGGGCTGGCTGCAGCGCATATCCACCGACGGCGGCAACCTCAGGCTGCACTGTGAAGACGACCTCTTCCTGTTCCGCAGGGACCTGCCGGACGGCACGCTGCAGAAGGTGGCACTGAAAGACCTGCTGCAAAAGGTGGCGGAGGGCTGCGGGCTGTCGCTGGAGGTGGACTGCTCCTATACCTGGACCTACGGCAAGTTCGTGATCAGCAACGCCACGGGCTATGACGTGCTGAAAAAGGTGCAGGAGGAGTGCGGGGCGGACATCTACCTGCAGGGCAGCACGCTGCACGTGCATCCGCCCGGCGAAAAGACGGGCACGGAGCGCTTCTACGACTTTGCGCGCAACATAGAGGAGGACAGCCTGACCTACCACCGCGCCGAGGACAAGAGGGTACAGGTAATCGTCAAGGCGCTCATGCCCGACGGTACGGTAAAGGAGGTGGAAACGGGCACCCCCGGAGGTGAAAAGATTGAGATACGCTGCCCCACAGGCGACGACGCATCCATGAAGGCGCGCGGTGAACTGGAGGTGAAACGCCGCAGCTTCGACGGCTACGACGGCAGCATAACGGGATGGCTGGTACCTCCGTGCGTGCCGGGTGACAGCGCCACGCTGCACGATGCCGACTACCCCTGCAAGGACGGCACCTACTTTGTGGCGGCGGTGAGCACGGAGTTTTCCGCTGCCGGAGGAAAGAGAAAGGTAAACATAGGATTTAAACTGAGTTGAACATGGACCCGTACAGACTATTGAGGGAACAGCTGAAAGGCATGGCGGGAGCAACGAAAGACACGGTGCTCTGCCAGGGCATAGTGGAAGCCGTGCAGGGCAACCTGTGCACGGTGGCGATAGGCGGCATCAGCATTCCGGGCGTAAGGCTGAAGGCTTCTGAACTGGACGACAGCGCACAGCTGCTCGTCACGCCCAAGGTGGGCACGGCGGTAACGGTGGGCAGCCTGAGCGGCGACCTCACGGAGCTGGTGGTGCTGAAGGCGGACCGCATAGAGAGCATCGTCGTCAACGGCGGCCGGCTGGGCGGCCTGGTCAACATAGCGCAGCTGACCGAACGGCTGAACAGGCTGGTGGAGGCGTTCAACGGACACACGCACCGGGTAACGGTAACGCACCCCGGCGGCACCTTCCTCACGGTAACGCCCACAGCCACGGCAGCCGCCTTTGACCGGGCGGACTACGAAGACACAACGGTAAAACACTGAACACATGAAAGGAATACTGCTGCAATACGATGCGGACGGCACGGCGCTGGAACCGGTCATCAGAAACGGCAGCCTGTGCACGGCAGACACGCTCAGGCAGAACCAGGCGCTGCTGCTGATGCTGCACAAGGGCGAACTGAAGGAAAACCCTGCCGTGGGCATCGGCATCAGCGACATGCTGCTCGACAATGACCCCATCTACTGGCGCACCCTGATCAAGGAGCAGCTGGAAATGGACGGGCAACGGGTGAGCGGGGTGAGACTGACGACAACGGGAATAGAAATAAAGGCAACTTACTAAAAACAATGAAAATGATATTGGAACACTTTTTCGGAAAACTCACGGAGGCTTTGTCTACCGTGTGGGGCTGGGTGCTGTGCCTCTGCCTGCTGGCGGCCAATTTCCTGACGGGCTACGAGACCATGGTGGGCTTTACGGTGGCTGCCGTGGTGATGGACGCCGCGTGGGGCATTGCCTCCAGCCTGAAACAGGGGCGGTTCACCAAGAGCGAACTGGCGCGCGACTCGCTGTCGAAACTGGCGGTGTACGGCTCGGTCATACTGCTCTTCATACTGATAGACAAGCTGCTCGGCGTGGGGGCGGGCTCTCTACCAGCGTTATCTGTGTGTGTGTCATTCTGGTGGAGCTGTGGAGCACGGCGGCAAGCATGATCATCTGCTTTCCGCACATGCCGTTCCTGCAACTGCTGAAGAAAGCACTCGTGGGCGAGATAGCCAGCAAACTGAACGTAAAACCCGAGGACGTGGAAAAAGCCCTCGACAACATGAAACGCAAACAATGAGAAACATCAAGTACATAGCCGTGCACTGCACGGCAGGAAGCCGGCAGGCCACCGTAAGGGACCTGGAGGCGGAGTTCCGCCGCAAGGGCTGGAAGAACCCGGGCTACCATTATGTGGTGAGCGCCGACGGCACCATACACCAGATGCTCGACGAACAGAAGGTGAGCAACGGCGTGAAGGGCTACAACTCTGTAAGCGTCAACGTGGCGTACACCGGGGGCATCGATGCGGCAGGAAAGCCGGAGGACAACCGCACACCTGAGCAGAAGAAGAGCCTGCTGAAGCTGCTCAGGCTGCTGAAAAGGCGATACCCGAAGGCGGTGATACAGGGGCACCGCGACTTTTCGCCCGACCTGAACCATGACGGCACCATACAGCCCGACGAGTGGATCAAGGCGTGCCCCTGCTTCAACGCCAAGGAAGAATACAAGGATTTATAAACCGACAAAAACAAAAGGATATGACAAAACGAATGGTACTGTGGCTGCTCATGGCTGTAACCCTGACGGGCTGTGCCACCAAAAGGAAGACGCTGGCGCCCGCTGAGCGCACCCGGCTGAAAGACTCTACGGCAGTGAGGGACTCCGTGGTGCTGAAAGACTCTACGGTGATGATGTACGGCGCATGGCTGAAGGACGCTGCCGCAGTGAAGGACTCCGTGGTGATGACGGTGGACTCCTCCGGACGCATCATCAGCCGGGAGCACTACCGCGACACGTGGCACGACAGGACGGCAGGAAGCCTGAACAGCCTGACGGCACTCAGGCAGACCAACGCACACGGCTCTATTCTAACAGCCAGGGACAGCACAATGAACCACTGGGCACATGAAGACAAGGCACCGCAGACGTCCGACTCAAGAAAATGGCTGGCGGCAACGCTCATCGTACTGCTGCTGGCAGTGTGTGCCGCGGTTTCTTACCGCATCCAACGAAAATGACACGGCGATGGAGGCGGTGGCAAAAGACGGACAGACGCTGCTGGACGTGGCGGTGCAGGAGTACGGCACGTGGGAGGCTGCCCTTGATGTGGCAGCGGCCAACGGGCTGAGCCTGACGCAGGTGCCCGCGGCGGGCACGCCGCTGCAACTGCCGGACGGGGCAAAGGCCAACAGGGTAACGGCGGAATACTGCCGCACCAACGGCGTTAGCCCTGCCACGGCATACGACAGCGACGGCACCCGGCTGAGGATATTCGGCGAGGAGTTTACAAGGGAATTTACATAAAAGCAATACAACATGGCAAGGACTACGGCGGAAATCAAGAAGACAATGACGGATGCTTTTCTCTCTGACAAGACCCTCAGGGAAAAGTACGGACTGAAGGAGGGCACGACATGGAACGCTGCCTTCTCTGCGGTGAGCATAGAGAACATACTGCTCTTTGTGGTGGCTGCCTGCTGCCATGTGCTGGAGGTGCTCACGGAGCAATGGATCAACGAGACCTGCGAGCGCATGGACAGGGCGGTGGTGGCCAGCGTGCCGTGGTACCACAGGACGGCATTGGCCTTCCAGTACGGCGACAGCCTGGTGCTGGACGAAGACACGGGGCGGTACGGCTATGCCGCAACCGACGAGGGCAAGCAGCCGGTGAAGTATGTGGCGGTAAGAGACCGCGGCACCAGCGTGGAAATACTGGCCAGCGCCGACAAGGACGGCATGCCGGTGCCGCTGGAGGGGGATATGCTGACGGCGTTCAAACAGTATCTGAACACCGTTAAAATAGCGGGCATAGTGCTCAACGTCTACTCCAGACCTGCCGACAGCATCATGGTCAGGGCTGAGGTGTGGGTGGACCCCATGGTGCTCAGCAAGGAGGGCACACGGCTGGCAGACGGCTCCAAGGCGGTAAACGATGCCGTCAACGCTTACCTGCGCGGCATTGTCTACGGAGGCACGTTCAACAAGACCAAACTGACGGACGCCATACAGGCGGTGGAGGGCGTGGTGGACGTGGAGCTGGGACAGTGCTTCTACAAGACGCAGGACAGCGGGGCGGCATGGACGCTCATCGAGGGCAACAACTACACGGCTGCCGGCGGAAGCATGGTGGCGGAAGGACTGGACAACTCGTTGGCCTATGTGGTGGAAAACTGACATCGCACTGCTGGCGCGGCAGCTGCTGCCGCCGGTACTCAGAAGCAAGGTCATGACGGCACTGCTGCGGGTGCTCACCCTGCCGCTGCGGCGGCAAATGGCCTTTTTGGATGACCTGCACACAGACAGTGCAGAAAGGCTCAACACCACCGCATCCGTGATCAGCATGGAGCGGGCACTGAACGGGGCATTCTTCCTGCAGGACCGGCAGATATGGATAGACAGCGGCACACAGGACAACCCGCCCTACTGGCACACACGGGCGGAGCAGCAGGCCAAACGCTACATGTATGCCGCCACGGAGGGGAAAACAGCTACCCTCAAGCTGCGGGGCGAGGCAGACTACGGCACAAGCTTCGTGGTGTGGGTGCCCACGTTCCTGTGCACGTCGACGGATGCTGCCGAAGACAAATACAAGGGGGTCAACCTCAACGCCATTGAACATATAACAAGATATTACAAACCCGCGGGACGAACTTTCCGCATAGAACTGTATGACTATGAATAGACTGAAATTCAACGGGGGCGGACAGCCCGTCTACCTGGACGACCTCGACACGCTGCAACAAAACAGCCTGAAGGCGTGGCAGGGCTTTCTGAAGGTGCTCACCATGGGCGCCGGGGTGTTCCTGCTGGAGGATGTGGAACAGGAGGAACAGAGCGACGGCACCACCGTTTTCGGAGGCGGCACGCTCGTGGTGGACGGCATGCCGTGCAGTTTCAACGGGGCTACACTGAAGGTGGACAAAGAAACGGGGGCGTACCTGCTGGTCAACACGCGGGAGGCTGACCGGCGGGTGTTCGAAGACGGGCAGACGCGTGCCTGCGCCACTGCCACCACGGTTGTACTGGCGGCCACCGCCACGGGGGCTGACAAGGCGTACAGGCTGACGGAGGTGCAGACGCTGCTCGACCTGATGGAACAGGCCATGGAGGCCAACAAGACCAGGAATAACGTGGCGGTAACATGGCTCAACGGCTATTCGGGAAAGGTGAACATCGTGGAGCGGGACGGCGACACGATGCTGACACTCGACATCAAGACCGCCAACACCACCTGGGGACCGGACAAAATAAGCAAGGGCCTGCTGCTGGTGATAGAAGACGAGAAAAAGGCCATGCCCTTCAAGAGGAAGACCACAAAGAGCTTTGTGTATGACAACAGGGAGTACAAAATAGGCATAGGCTCAGAACCCGGCGAACCTGCACTGCAACTGCAATTGGCCAGCGGTACAGGCAGTTACTATGAGGACAGCTATGTGCTGCCGGTGATACCGGTAAAGGGCACGTTCAAGCTGTCGGAATGCACACAGGGATAAACAGGCATACGGCTATGGAAACGATATACAACTTACAGAAAAGGGCGGCGGAGCTGCGGCAGAAGACGGCAGTGGGCAGCATCACTCCTGAAGAGGTGGGCGCGCTGCATGCCGACACATTGGCGTATATGGCTGACCTGGAGCGCAACGCCGGCACGCTGGGCATACGCAAGGTGTATGCCTCTGCGGCACTGATGGCGGCAGACACGGAACCGACAGCCACCAACGGCAAGAAGCTGCGCTACGGACAACTGGTGGCCATATACAACGGACAGGACCCTGAAGCCGCAGACAACGGCGACATATACGCCTGGCAGAACCCGGGATGGCTGAAGATGGGCAACATCAGCAACATACATGCCCTTCAGGCCATGATAGAGGAGGAGGCGGCAAAATGCAGCGCTGCCATAGCTGGGGTGAAGCGGCAGACGGACAGCCTGGCAGACAGGGTGGAAAAGCTGGAAAAGGGGGAAAGCGGCACCGCATGCGCCTGCACGCCTATTCCCGACAACACGATAGACAACATCATCAATCATTAAAGACAGACAAAGGACTATGGGAAATTTCTTGGACAAGACAGGGCTCGCCACGGTGTGGGCAAAGGTGAAATCGTATGTGGACGGCAAGTTCAGCACCGCCGC
>CALCVP010000037.1 GCA_937907705.1 uncultured Prevotella sp.
GAAAGGTAAATTTCAAGTTGGTTGCCTAACACCCACTTCCAACCGTACAGGTCGATTAATTTTCGACAGGTGTCGGAACACACCGAACCGAAAGTTAATTAGTCATACTATCAAAGAACTCTTTGGCTGGCAGCGTAAAGCCGCTTAGCATTTATCTCAAATATTAAGAACTATTGTTCTTTAGAGTCCATATCAAAATAAACAGGTCATCATTCTATTTTCCTTTTAAATCGTTTTTATACCATTGATACAGCTTTTCAATTCCTTCTTCAATCTCTACTTTATGAGTCCAGCCTAAAGAATGTAGCTTTGTAACATCAATTAACTTTCGGGGAGTGCCGTCTGGTTTACTGCTATCAAATTCAATAATACCATTAAACTCTACTGTTTTCGATACCAATTCTGACAGTTGGCGAATTGTCAGCTCTTTCCCTGTGCCTACATTAATATGGCAATTGCGAATTTCACCCAGAGAAGGTATAGCACCACCACGACCTTCTGAGTTGTTTCTGTCTACAGCACCATCAACTTTTGCACCATAGAATACTGACGAATATTTTTCTATACCTATAATATCTTTGAAATCCACATGGAGAAGTATATGTACACTGGCATCTGCCATATCATTACTCCATAAAAACTCACGCAGAGGCTTTCCAGTGCCCCATAGTACTACTTTATTATTATAAATACCATAAAATTCCAATGCTTTTAAAATGCGCTCATGACTGTTGCTGCCATCCACATTTCCTTCACCTATAATAGCACGGAGCTTGTCAGTTGGACTGACTGGACGTTTGTTCATATCTATTTCTATGTTGTGCCAATCGCTCTCATGAATGAGTTTAGCCAAATATATTTTGCGCATCATAGCAGGCAATACATGACTATTTTCTAAATGAAAATTGTCATTAGGTCCATACAGATTAGTTGGCATCACAGCTATATAATTAGTGCCATATTGTAAGTTGTAACTCTCGCACATTTTTAATCCCGCAATCTTGGCAATAGCATACTCTTCATTGGTATATTCTAAAGGCGATGTTAGTAGTGCATCTTCTCTCATCGGCTGTGGAGCATTTTTTGGATAAATACAAGTACTTCCCAAGAAAAGCAATTTCTTTACTCCATGTGAATAGGCATTGCTTATAACATTACACTGCATTTTCATGTTTTGCATAATGAAGTCGGCACGATAGAGCGAGTTAGCCATGATGCCACCTACAAAGGCCGCAGCCAAAACCACTACATCAGGACATTCTTTGTCAAAAAACTTTTTTACTGCATATTGGTCAGTCAAGTCAAGTTCTTTGTGCGAGCGACCCACTAAGTTCTTATAGCCTCTTTGCGTGAGATTATTCCAAATAGCAGACCCTACGAGTCCATGGTGGCCCGCTATGTAAATCTTTGAATTTTTGTCTAACATAGATTAATATTCCTCCCTTTGTCTGGAATCCTTAAGCATATATATTTCTGACTTTGCAACTTTGCGTTGTGTCTATTGAAGTTTCTTATAAAACAATATTTCAATAGCCTCTACCAAGTGTAAAGTTTTTTAAAATATCCTGTATCAGTTATTTCACGATGCCTTTTTCTAAGTATTCTGCAAGGTTACATTTTACTTTCTGTCCAGCATCCTCTGCAGCTACTTTTGCCATATCGCTTTCTACCATGATCTTGACTAATTCTTCAAAAGATGTCTTACTCGGATTCCAACCTAATTTAGCTTTAGCTTTTGTAGGGTCTCCCCATAAGTTTACAACATCGGTAGGTCGAAAGAAGTCTGGCGACACTTCTATCAGCACCTTGCCAGTAGCTTTGTCTATTCCTTTTTCATTGATGCCTGTACCTTGGAATTCAAGTTCTATGCCTACATGTTTAAAGGCATAATAAGCAAATTCCCGCACTGTATGTTGTACACCCGTAGCAATGACAAAGTCTTCAGGCTTGTCATGTTGCAAAATAAGCCACATGCACTCTACATAATCTTTAGCATATCCCCAATCACGTAGAGAGTCAAGATTTCCCAAATAGAGCTTATCTTGTTTACCTTGTTTAATGCGTGCGGCTGCTAATGTAATCTTTCGTGTTACGAAAGTTTCACCACGACGCTCACTCTCATGGTTAAACAATATTCCAGAACAGCAAAACATATGATAGGCCTCACGATACTCTCTTACAATCCAATAGCCATAAAGCTTTGCTATTGCATAAGGACTGTAAGGATGAAAAGGGGTATTCTCATTTTGAGGAACCTCTTCAACCTTACCGTATAATTCTGATGTAGATGCTTGGTACATACGGCAGATATCAGCCAATCCGCACTGGCGAATAGCCTCTAAAATTCTTAATACGCCTGTTGCATCTACATTGGCTGTATATTCTGGAGAATCAAAACTTACTTGTACATGACTTTGAGCCGCCAAATTATAAATTTCTGTTGGCTTTACCTTATTAATCACTTGGATAATGCTCATAGAATCACTCATATCTGCATAATGCAAATGAAAATGGGGTACACCTTCCAAGTGGGCTATTCGCTCACGATAATCAACAGAAGAGCGACGGATAGTTCCATGTACATCATAACCTTTTGATAGTAATAACTCAGCCAGATAAGAACCATCTTGCCCTGTAATGCCAGTAATTAAAGCTACCTTTTTTTGTTCCATAATAATAGTTGATAATATATGAACAAAAGTAATAATATTATAATTAAAATGCAAACGATTTGGCGTAATAAAGTGCAGAAAACAAACAAATATGAATAAATTATTAGATGATAAGTATGTATTCATATGCACATTATAAATTTCTCGCTACTATAAACATATAATGTCAATACTATGTCTCTTATAACAGTTTCAAGGCTATAGCAGCACATGCCTCTGCATCAGCCAATGCATGGTGATGATGGTCTAAATGATAACCGCAATAGGCAGCTACTGTTTGTAGCTGATGGTTAGGCAAAATGCCATGCAATTTGGAGCGTGAGGCATTGCAAGTGCAATAGAATTGATAATGAGGATAGTACATGCCATACTCTTTGAACACAGCTTTAAGGCACGATTCGTCAAATTTGCTATTATGAGCTACTAAAGGCAAATCACTTATCAATGGTTCTATTTGATGCCATACCACAGGAAAAGGTTGTGCATCTTCAACATCTTGCATAGTTAAGCCGTGTATACGGGTTGTGAAATACGTAAAAAAGTCAGGGCGAGGATAAATCTTACTATAAAATCTATCCGTTACCTTTCCTTCTTTTACTATTACTATGCCAACACTACATACACTGCTTCTATGTTGGTTGGCTGTTTCAAAATCAATAGCAACAAAATTGTTCATCAAGGCAAAGGTACAAAAAAAGATTCGCCCTGTACGGTTGAAAAAGCCCATATGATAAAATATATGCCCATCCCTTACGTTATATAGTGTAGTAATCATAAGAACGACATCAATGAAGAAAGCAAAATTAGAATTTATAGCAAAAATAACAACTCCAGGCGGTAAGGAAATTCTTAAAAGCGTATCAGAAGACATACCGTCAGAGGAAGCGCTTGACAC
>CALCVP010000038.1 GCA_937907705.1 uncultured Prevotella sp.
CCCTATGCCAAGATTGAGAATCTTGTATCCTAACCATTAGATGAATCCACCATCTATGCAGACGTATTCGCTTACCTCTGCGGAAGCTGGGGGATTCGAACCCCCGGTACGTTAAACACGTACGGCAGTTTAGCAAACTGCTGGTTTCAGCCACTCACCCAAACTTCCCTTCCTTGCTTGTTTGAGAACCTGTATCTCAGTAACTGAGAGTTTGTTTCTCAATTGCGGTTGCAAAGGTAGTGCTTTTAATTTAAACCGCCAAATGTTTTCCGATATTTTTTTGAAAAAGATGCATTTTTTTCTTTTAGCCTCTGTAAAGGCTAATTTAGGCCCTTTTCAGAGGGCGGTAAGTCTTTTTATGTCCTCTTATAGAGGTAGAAAGTGCAGAGGGATAAACATAGAGCATATAATGGTACCTTGGTAGGAGTTGGGCAGATATGTTATGCAGTAGTTTGGAATAAGCAGATATTCAAAAGTATCTTGTTACTAATAGCGCAAGTTCATGAACACCTACTTATCATGATAACTTATATGTATTGTGTCAATTCCTTCATATCTACTTTTGTGTTTCGTTTGTATTCAGGAAAGGTATGTGATGTTTTCTTATGCCACGAAAATGCTTTCGGGTATTGCATGAAAATACAATTTTGTTTGGTCATTCGCTCATTCGTTCGTATCTTTGCATTGCATGTGGCAGTTAAAGCACAGAAAGTAGCCCATACATTATTATATAATAAAAGAACCATATTATAAAATAACCGCAAAAATAAAGATATGGATAGATATTTTGCAGACGAATTAAGATATGATGGAGGCATGCAGTACTGTCGTTGTGGGCATAGTGGTGTGTTGCTTCCTAAAGTTAGTCTTGGCTTTTGGCATAACTTTGGTGCTACTGCCGATTATGACCATTGCAGAGAGATAGCTCGTTATGCTTTTGATCATGGTATTGCCCATTTCGATTTTGCCAATAACTATGGTCCTCCTTATGGCAGTGCAGAGGAAACTTTGGGCAGGATGATGACCGATGATTTTGGTCCTTACCGTGATGAATTGTTTATAGCTACCAAAGCAGGATATGATATGTGGCCAGGTCCTTATGGCAATTGGGGTTCACGCAAATATCTTATGGCCAGTATAGACCAAAGCTTGCGCAGAATGAAGCTTGATTACGTAGACTTGTTTTATAGTCATAGGTACGATCCTAATACACCTTTGGAAGAGACGCTTCAAGCATTGGTGGACATTGTGCGCAAGGGAAAAGCCTTGTACATCGGTATTTCGCGTTGGCCATTGGATGCTCTGCTTACAGCCATTGATTATCTGAAAGCTCATGATACGCCCCTGCTTATCTATCAAGGCAAACTCAATCTGCTCAACCGTGAACCGATAACAGAGGGCATCTTGGATGTCTGCCGGCAACATGGCGTAGGCTTTATTGCTTTTTCACCCTTGGCACAAGGCTTGCTTACAGACAGGTATCTGCATGGCATACCAGACGATAGCCGTATGGCTCAGAACCACTTTTTGAAGCGTGAGGTGCTTACGCCACAGCTTCTTCAGCAATTGGGGCAACTCAATGAGGTGGCTCAACAGCGCAATGAGAGTTTGGCAGAGATGGCTTTAGCCTGGGTACTGTCTCATAAGGCGGTTACCTCTGTATTGGTAGGTGCCAGCAGTACAGTACAGTTGAAAGCAAACATAAAGTGTGTAAATGCCGACAGCTTTGAGGGGCTGAAGCTGTAAAGGCAAAGACAGACAGCAACGACAATATTTTACCTTTTTATAGAAAGACAATGAATAGCAGTGATAGCATTGTAATTATTCCTACTTACAATGAAAAAGAAAATATAGAAAAAATTATCCGGGCAGTGTTTGCATTGCCTAAGTGTTTTCATATTTTAGTGATAGATGACGGTTCGCCTGACGGCACTGCCAATATTGTACATAAATTGGTTGACAATGAGTTTTCAGACCGTTTGTTTATCGTTGAGCGTAGTGGCAAGTTGGGCTTGGGCACTGCATATATTACAGGTTTCAAGTGGTCTTTGACGCATGGCTATGATTATGTGTTTGAGATGGATGCCGACTTTAGTCATGACCCCAACGATTTGCCCCGTCTGTATGCCGCTTGCCACGACGAGGGCTACGATGTGGCCATAGGTTCGCGTTATGTAAGTGGTGTGAATGTGGTCAATTGGCCTATTGGCCGTGTGCTGATGAGCTATTTTGCTTCGCAGTATGTCCGCTTTGTTACAGGCTTTAAGGTACACGACACCACAGCGGGCTTCAAGTGCTATCGACGCAAGGTGCTCGAAACGATAGAATTGGACAAAATTCGTTTCAGAGGATATGGCTTCCAGATAGAGATGAAATACACCGCCTATAAGATTGGCTTTAAGATAAAAGAGGTACCGGTTATTTTTGTCAACCGTCGCGAGGGAGTTTCCAAAATGAGTGGCGGCATTTTTGGCGAGGCCTTCTTTGGTGTGATGCGTCTACGTTTGGATGGATGGTTCCGCAAGTATCCCAAGATACAATAATGTTTATCTGTCTATTATCCATTATGCAATATATATATCGTGTTTACTTGTTGTGTATAGCCGTTCCGGTAATAGTCTTGTTAACCATTGTCACTTCCGTAACGGTTACTCTTGGTTGTCTATTGGGCAATGGCCATTTTTGGGGCTATTATCCAGGCAAGGTGTGGGCGGCTTGCATACTGAAAGTGCTGTTGATGCCGGTAAAGGTCAGCGGTAGAGAACATCTGAAGGCTGGGCAGTCTTATGTATTTGTGAGCAACCATCAAGGCTCGTTTGATATATTCTTGATATTTGGCTATTTGGGCCGTAATTTCAAGTGGATGATGAAGCACCAACTGCGCAAGATACCTTTTGTGGGCGTGGCGTGCGAGATGTCTCATCAGATATTTGTAGACAAGCGTGGCCCCAGCAAGGTAAAAGAAACCTACGACAAGGCTCGCCACACACTGAAAGACGGCATGAGTGTAGTAGTATTTCCTGAGGGCGCCCGCACTTTTACGGGGCATATGGGCGTGTTTAGGCGAGGCGCTTTCATGCTGGCAGACGAATTGCAGTTGCCGGTGGTGCCATTGACTATCAATGGATCGTTTGATGTGTTGCCTCGCACGGGCAAGTTTTATCAGATAAAGCGTCATGCCCTTACACTTACTATTCATGAGCCTATCTTTCCGCAGGGGCATGGGCCAGAGAATATCAAAGGTGCCATGCAGCAGAGTTATGATGCTATCATGGCTGATATTGTGCCGCAGTATCAAGGATATGTAGAAAATCCTGATCAGTAATAGTTATCAGAATATAATGCATTGATAAAGCAAAGAGAGAGGCCAAGGAAAACAATAGCCTTGGCTTCTCTCTTTGCTTTATCAATTAATCTATTGTTTTATATTTCCGTTAGATTGGAAAAACATGTTCACATAGATGTCAAAATAAATATTGCACACTTTCTTCTTTTATTACAAATTTGTTGAAAATAAGGCTTCAAAACTGCCTTCGCTCTGAGCAAAACACATGTTTGACGGATTTGCGCAAAAATAAGTATTACTTATAATAACCTGTTAGTCAGCGCGTTGCAGTATATGCGTTTATCTGTCAGTTGTTTCTTTCTTGTAAAAAGCAGTGCCGTAAATTTGTAAAGCACTGCTTTAGGCTCCTTAAACCATAGGTTTAGCCCGCAAAAAACCATGGTTTAGCTCTTTTAGACCTGTGAATTGGGGCTTAAAAGCAGCGGATGAGCCATGAGAAGCCTCAAGAATGGGCAAAAATAATGTGCTTTCAAGATTGGAAAAGCCTGAAGACGGCATTTTAAAAGCTATTTTGCGAAAATAAAATGTCATGATTTTTACTTGCACACTATACATGTTTTATCTGTTTGATGTAGCCTTTTCGCCCTGAAATATCATGGATTTTCATATTTTCTGAACAGCAATATGCCCATTGTACTGTTGAGTTCATCCAAGAGATTTAGATAGGCCTAAAATTCGCAACTTGTAATATTTTTGATAAAATGGGGTGCAGCTCCCCATTTTATCAAAAT